>MWDJ01000010.1 GCA_002070505.1 Bacteroidetes bacterium ADurb.Bin145
GGAATTTATTTTGGTCCCGGTAAATATCCAATCCTACAGAATAAACAAAAAATCGATTTAATAAGGATCAACTAATCTAATATTTTAAAGGGAAAATATTACACATCATATCTTCTTTCTAACTGGAATCAAAAAACAGCAATAGGAATGCCCATTCTGTCTTTGGCACTAGGAATTTCCTAGGCATTTGTCTCAGAAAATCAAAAAATTCTGGAAATTTTTATTAAGATACTCTGAGACCATGTATATAACAGATATTCAATGTATTATGAGAAAAGATACGGGGCCCTACCTACGGGCGGCCCCTCCAGGGAGGGAGGAAGGTACATTCATAGAAAATTTAAAACTCAAACTGCAATACAGGATGCATTTGGATGAACCGATATATCAGAACGTTTCAGCTAAGAACGCCATGCTTTGCTGCAATCTTTTTGACTTTCATTACGGTACGAGTAGAGACGCCATTGACTTTGCTTGTTTCCCTTACCGTAAGACCCTTTTTAATTGATTTAATCACACTCTGGCTCATCCCTTTCTTGAGAAATTCCGATTCAGGTTGATGTGAACCCTTTGGTCTGCCCAACAATCCGCCTTTCTGAACATATACCTGACGCCCAACCATTGTTCTCTCCTTGATGTTTTCAAGTTCAAGCTCATACATGCTGGACATTACAGCCGACATAAGTTTCCATATCGGGTTTTTATTCCCATTTGGTCGGGACTGGATTCCAAGGTTTCTTACGACTACATTTACATTCTTTCCTTCCAACCACTCCAAGGTTTTAAGACAGTCCCCAGTATTCCGTCCCAATCTTGAGAACTCTTCTATTATTAATTCTGTTACTTTACCCTCTTCAACCAGCTTTGTTAGTTCTTGACCACTTGGTCTGTCCTTAAAAGAAATGGTTCCTGATACCTTATCCATTAATACAAGGTCGTAATTATCGGTATCAATACTAAATCTGTCACCACTCTGCTGCAGGGTAGATACTCTATTGTATTTTATTCTCATTTATGTGCTATTTTATATCGCACATTAAAAATAAGACAAAAACAGGTTTCTGCCTAACATTTTGACCATTTTTTCTTTAATTTTTCGGCTTACTTTCTATTAAGATATAAAGTACCACAACGGAGACTTCTGGCATGCGCTGATCACGATCTATGAATCAGAAGTCAATCGGCAAAGAACATCCAATCCTAATTTTCAAACCGTTGTCACCCCATTCTTGGACATGGGAGACCTGAATATCAAACGGCAGAAGAAATATACCTTATGCTGCCGATTGATTTTTTGAAACCGTTTCCTGGTTGATTTTCGTCTGCTGAGTCCATGTTTGATAATCGGTGATGATATCTAATATAAGATACCCCAGAGTTTGGACATCAAATGATGTACGTATCAGGGTGTCTTCCTCAGGGTCAAAACCAAGTTTATTGATGTACACTCTTGCAGCTTCGAGAGAAGCTGTGTCATAGACTTGTCTCTTTTTTATAAAACTCTTCAGGTCCATGTAACAGATTTCGTCGTATTCTTTCTCCATGTTTATTACTTATTTAATTTATTATTAGAACCATCGACCGTACCTGATTCTTCAATGAGCTGCCGCATTATTTGTGACAGGCTCATCTTCTTTCTTACCATTTTTCTGGTCAGGATATTGAATTGATGTTCACTAATTCTGATTCGGAGTTGTCTTTTCAGCTTTGTCATACATATAAATATCCAATAACACTGAATTGTATCACAATCGGTAAAAATTTTTCTTCTGGTGTTCTTTTTAATTTTTGTCTGAATTTGTCACAAGCTATAGATTTTCCAGAGATGCTTCTGACGAAGGATTTCAACCTGCAGTCGGGTTTAAACATGGATTCCGAAGCATGTACCGAAAAAGTCCCTAAATCCTACACTAAAATGGTTTCAGACCATACTTTAAACCTTTACGACTAAATACTTCCTTTTGGAGCCTTATTTAGAACCAGCATAAATAGATAAATTTTTAAGTATGGGATACATTTTTCTAATGAAGGGAATATTTATAACTGACAGGGGGTTTCGACACAGTTCCACCCGTGGTGATTATATCGACCATAAAAAAAGCAGAGGTTCTTTTAAACAGCTTAAGTAACGAATGAGGATAACGTGAATATGGGGTTATTATTAATAGTGTCAGCTCTGCCTAACCGACAACTGGCGACATCAAGTTTAATTCCAGGCTGGCCCGAATGAAAACTATTAGTATGGGTCTATACTAATATACCTAAATGGTGATGGATATTCGGAAAATGATGTTATAAATACATCTGGCAAAAAGAACAGCGGATGGTTTACATCCTGAACTCCAGAGGTCTTGATGGATAAAAGGTATCCTGTGCTTTCTCCTGAAAGTATCCTGTCTCCGACAGGGTCCCAAATGATCTAGAAATACTGGGCCGAAATCAAATAAATTTCATCACAGGCCTTTTTTTTCTTCAGAAAAAATGCTATATTTTAATTATGACAGCTTCGCGGCTCGATTATAAAGCATAAGAATAAATCTTAAAAAAATGAGTAAAAAAACAAAAAACTCAGAAAATGAATTTGAAAAGTTTAGAGCTGAAATTTTGGATCTAATGCTGAAGGATGAAATTCCTAAAGGTAAGGATGATCAGTACCCATATGGGTATATTGAGCATCTTGGAATAAAGACGGGGTATACATTTGAACAGGCGAAAGCAATGTTTGAAAATGAAGCAGTATTAACTGCGGATTTGATGTATCGTGAAGGAATGGAAATAAATCACAGATTACGTGATAAGTTTCCTAACTCCTTTTTCTATCAAATCTGTTATGATGATGCTATTTGTGGAGTAAATCCCATAACACAATCAATTATCTATGATTGTATGCGATTTGGCCAATTGAAAATAATGTTCTGTGAATGGAGTTATCCCGATTATGGCGATGTAATGTCTGGAGCGACGGATATTATAAGATGGGTCAAAGAGATCACGCCTGGAAAACTGCAGGGTAAAGTGCCTCCAACACTCATACTAATTGATGATAATTTTTTTATGAAGTATTGGGATGATTTACAGTATCCATTGTGGTAACTGATGCCGCCGACAACAAAAAGCCCTGCCAGACATTGACAGGGTTTTTTATAGTTGTCTCAGGACTACCTGCATTACCTTTATCTATGATTTGCAGGATAGGCTCTCTTTAAGTACTCAAAATACTTTAAGAGTACAGCCTCGCATTTAGAATCCGCATCAATTGAGGTCTTCAGGTTAAAGAAAAATCTATCTTGGCCCCTTTTCACTTTTTTTTATCGTTTTTTTTCTGTATATTTTATTAAAACCATCTCATTTGGAAGAAAATAGCACATACAAAGCTTTATCGGGTACAACTTACTTTGTGCCGACACCTGAGAATACCTCCTGCACAGGTGGGACGGTTACTGATATTTCCATTACGGTATCAGATGAAAATAACGGGTCAGTACAATATGTTATGACCTTGAAGGAGCTAAGATCCTGCAGTGGCTTTGAGATTATATCGCAGGAGCAGGCAGAAGAAATAATTCAGGCACTTGCCCAGTTAAGTGCTTTATGTTATCAAGCTATTTTAAATGAATGACCTTCAGAAATATAGCCAGTTCTCAAAATCAAAAAGGAAGGAAAGAAAATTACCAACCACAAGGGAGGTGTGGCTTTATACGCGCGTAAGCAGTAAAAACCAAAAAGAGAATTATTCCCTTGGTTGCCAAAAGGAAGAGGCTGAAAAGTTTGCGGCAGAAAAAGGATACCAAATTACTGAGACCTTCGGAAATATTAATGAGTCAGCTTCAAATGATTACACACGAAAAGAGTTTAATGCTCTAATTAGTAAGGTTAAAAAGACGCGCAGGAAGCCATTTGGGATTCTGGTTTATGTGATAAATCGGTTTTCTCGTTCTGGAGGTAAAGCAATAGGTATATTATCAAACCTTGTCGAAGATTTGAATGTTCATTTAATTGAGGTTTCAACGGGAATTGACACCACAACCGAGGAAGGAATGGTTGCGGTATTAGGTAAGCTTGTTGAAGCTAAAAAAGAGAACCAGCAGCGACTAAAACATACAATTCCAGGCATGAAAAAATTTGTCAGGGCGGGTCATTACCTTGGTAAAGTACCTATTGGCTACGACCACTTTGGTCCTCGTGTAGTTGACCCTGTCAAAAGGGGGATTGAACAAAAAATAATCGTAAACGAGGATGGATTAAAACTGAAAAGGGCATGGGAATGGAAACTGCAGGGGCTTGACGATGTTGAAATAATAAAACGACTTGATGCGTTAGGAGTTAAAATCACTAAGCAAAATATTAGTTCAATGTGGCGTCGGGCTTTTTACTGCGGTATACAAACCAATGCCTTTCTTGAGGGAAATCCTATCAAAGGTAAATGGGAGCCGTTAGTATCAGAAGAGGTTTTTTGGGGTGTTCAGTGTATCCTTGACGGCAATCATCAGGGTTATCATATTCAAACTGAAAATGAATCACGCCCACTTGTAGGAACGTTATTCTGCCCAAAATGCGGGAAAAAGCTTACAGGATACATAGTCAGAAAAAAGAAAAGGCACTATTACAAATGTCAGAAATGCAAGGGGGTTTCAATTGCTGCCGATACTTCACCGAAGGTAAAAATCACTGGTGCACATGAAATGTTTCTGGCACTTCTTTCATCTTACCAATTGGATGAAAAGTACATTCAACCTTTCAAAATGCAGCTTCAAAAGACCTTTCAGAGCATGAAGGCTGAAACTTTTACGGTCAGGAAATCATATGAGAAGCAGCTTGAGGTACTACAGGGTGAGTTGGATATACTATTGGAGAGGTTTGGTTATGGCAAAATCAATGACGAGCTTTACGATAAGTTAAGCACTAAGAAACTGGCTGAGATAAATGCCGTAAGGGAAAAACTTGATGATACAGAACTCGAAATATCTAACCTGTCATATTTCATTGATAAATCCATTGAACTATCCCAGAACATTCATAAACACTGGCAGTTGGGAAATATCGAAATAAGGAAGCAGATTCAAAGAACTGTCTTTCCTGAGGGAATTGTCGTGGATACTACCAGCAGGACATATCTAACCAAGAAAGTGAATTCATTGTTTCTCGCAAAGTCCCAATTCATGAAGACTTCAGGAGATAGAAAAGAAAAACTCCCCATCAAAAATGATGAGGAGTCTCCTCTTGTAGCGGAGGGAGGATTCGAACCCCCGACCTTTGGGTTATGAGCCCAACGAGCTACCACTGCTCCACCCCGCAATATGGGTGCAAATTTACAACTTATAGCGCAAATACCAAAATATAATTGTTTTTTTTGGCTGGAAGTCGGAAGACCGAAGTCCGGAGACCGAAGTCCGGAGACCGGAGACCGAAGTTGCTCCCTGCACCCAGCACCATGCACCCAGCACCATGCAACATGCACCCTCTTTCTTCCGACTTCGGACTTCCGACTTCGGACTTTCTTAATAATTTAGTAATTTTGCCTAAAACTACACCCATGCCCCGAGTATTTAAAGCAATCGAAATAGAGAAAGAGGAAAAAGAGATAAAACGTGATTATCTCGACCGTCATATGCCCCATGTGATATGCCCCGATGAAGTGAAAAGAGGTGAGAAGTTCGCTGTCAAGGTGAAACTTGGCGATGAATATCCTCACCCCGATGATCATGATCATTACATCAGCTTAATCCAGCTGTGGAACAGGGAGACACTGCTGGCAGAAGCCAGATATACTGCAGGTGTTTATGGTACTCTTCCCTCACATGTTGAGATCGATTTTTATATCGTGGCTCCTGATGTATCAATGAACCTGTCGGCAATGTCCGTCTGTACAAAACACGGCTTATGGCAAAGTGAGGATAGAGCTGTCAAAGTGATCTGAATTTATATTCCGATCCTGGTTTTATGAAAGGCGAAGAAACCTTCTTCCTTTTGCCTTCAGCCTTTAGTCTTTTTTATTATCTTTGCAGGCCGATTATTTTATTGAAATGGCAAAGAACGACAAGAAAAAAAGAAACTGGCGCGATAAATACCGGTTCTCAATAGTCAATGACACTACTTTTGAAGAGGTATGGCGGGTGAGGCTTACCCAATACAATGCCTTCCTGCTCATCACCGGATTAGTCCTGTTCATTATAGGAGCCACTGTTTCCCTTATTGCGTTTACAAATCTGAGAGAGTTCATCCCGGGTTATCCGGATGTGACGATGCGGCGTAATATCCTGATGAGCGCAATTCGCCTGGATTCGCTCGATAAAGAACTTGAGATGAGGGATAAGTATTTTGCCAATATGAATGCAATAATCTCAGGAAAGGAACCGGCTGATTTTTACTCTGTCCAGGACACTACAGGAAATTACAGGTCGATCGTCTTTAAAAATACTCCCGAAGATTCAGCACTCAGGGCAAGGGTGGAGAATGAAGAAAAATATAATCTAACCCTGGGCCCTTCTTCACTGGAATCTGTTGTAAGCCTTGCAGGTCTTCATTTCTTCCCTCCTGTTAAGGGTATCATTTCGGGCAGGTTCGATGAGCGCACAAAACACTTCGGAACAGATATAGTTGCAAAACCGAAATCGTCTGTTTCAGCTGTTCTTGACGGTACTGTAATATTCACCGGATGGACAATGGAAACAGGTTTTGTGATCCAGATTCAGCATACAAATAATATAGTCTCCATATATAAGCATAATGCAAGTCTGCTTAAAGAGACAGGTGACCTTGTAAAAGCCGGCGAGCCAATCTCTATAATTGGCAATTCAGGCGAACTATACACTTCAGGGCCCCATCTCCATTTTGAGATATGGTATAAAGGAAGCCCTCTCGACCCTGAAAAGCATATATTATTCTGATACATAAATTCCCGGCATGCCTGAGAGAATAGCACTATTAGGATCAACAGGTTCTATAGGAACACAAACCCTGGATGTTGTCTCAAGATATCCTGAAGAGTTTAAAATCGATATTCTGACAGCAGCAAGCAACATAAACCTGCTGACAGCCCAGGCAAGAAAGTTTCTTCCCGACTCGGTCATCATAAGTGAGAAAAAGCATTATAAACAACTTATTGATAATCTTGCCGGTACTGGGATAAAAGTATATGCCGGAAATGAAGCGATGGAAGAAGTCATAAGTCTTTCTTCGGCTAATGTAGTCCTCACCGCTATTGTTGGCTATTCCGGTCTGCGTCCTGCAATTGCTGCAATTAAGGCAGGGAAGAAGATAGCCCTGGCCAATAAGGAAACCCTTGTCGTTGCAGGAGAGATAATCAGTAAACTCGCCTCCGTTTCAGGAGCTGACATAGTACCTGTCGATTCCGAACATTCAGCTATTTTTCAGTGCCTGGCCGGCGAAGAGCACGGATCTGTCGAGAAGATAACACTCACTGCTTCCGGAGGGCCATTTCTGAATATCCCGCTTGAGAAACTGAAAGATGTTGGCCCGGGTGATGCACTAAAGCATCCAAACTGGAACATGGGTGATAAGGTAACTATTGATTCAGCTTCAATGATGAACAAAGGACTGGAGGTAATTGAAGCGAAGTGGCTTTTTGATCTTGCTCCGGAACAAATCGACGTTGTAATCCACCCGCAGTCAATTATACATTCCTTTGTTCATTTTACTGACGGATCCGTGAAAGCTCAACTGGGATTGCCTGACATGCGTCTGCCTATACTTTATGCGCTTGGCTTTCCACGCAGATTACGGTCAGAACTGCCGCGCCTTGATTTTAAAGATCATTTTTCATTCACCTTCCAGAAACCAGATCTGGTCAAGTTCCGGAACCTCTCCCTTGCTTACAGGGCTTTATCTGAAGGAGGCAATATGCCATGCATACTGAATGCCGCCAATGAAATAGCAGTAAGGGCTTTCCTTTCAGGCAGGATTAGATTCCTCGATATGCCGGATGTTGTCGAACACACTCTCGGAAATAATGTATATATTGCCTCGCCTGACCTGGCCTCACTTGAGTTGACAGACAAAGAAGCAAGGGAGACAGCAGATAATTTTATTAAGAAAATCCAGACCCCCAAATGACAATACTTATCAGGATACTGCAATTCATATTAAGCCTTTCAATTCTTGTAATTATACATGAATTGGGCCATTTCGTAATGGCAAAGTATTTTAAAACAAGAGTTGAGAAATTCTTTCTGTTCTTTGACCCCTGGTTCTCTGTCTTTAAGTTCAGGAAGGGGGAGACAGAATATGGTGTCGGCTGGCTGCCCCTCGGCGGTTATGTTAAGATCTCGGGAATGATTGATGAATCGCTTGACAAGGAACAACTGAAACAGCCGGTTCAGCCATATGAATTCCGGGCTAAAAAAGCCTGGCAGCGTCTTATGATAATGACAGGAGGTGTTTTCTTCAATTTCATCTTAGCACTTCTTATCTATGTACTGGTGCTTTATGCCTGGGGTGAAACCTATCTTCCGACAGCAAATGTTAAATATGGTATTGAAACAGACTCAACCGGACACGCAATGGGGCTCAGGAATGGAGATAAAATCCTGTCAGTCGATAACCAGTATATCGAGAATTTCATGCAGATCACTCCCGATATAATTCTTAACAACCGAAAAAGTATACAGGTTGAAAGAAACGGAGAGATCCTAAATATACCGATACCAGCTGAGTATGTTCCAAAACTTTTAAAGGGTAAGGGACAAATAGATGCAAGGACACCTTTCAGCCCCTTTGTAATTTCGAAATTCGGAAAGGAATCGCCTGCAGAAACTGCAGGAGTGAAGGAAGGGGATGAACTTAAAGGGTTGGATGACAGAACTTTCGAGTATTATGATGAGTTTCAGGAATACCTGGCGCAAAACAGGAATAAAACGGTAATCCTGAATATCGTAAGAAATAACGAAAAACTAAGCATCCCGGTGCTGACGACTGCTGCCGGTATTCTCGGGGTTGTAAGTAACAGGTCGTACAGCCAGTTTTTTGAACTTAAAACAATAAGGTATGGTATCCTGCAATCAATACCTGCAGGTATTTCAAAGGGTTTCAAAACAATAGGAGACTACCTTAAACAGTTCAAACTGATCTTTTCAAAACATACAAAAGCCTATGAATCACTTGGAGGATTCATTACTATCGGAAGTATTTTCCCGGGTGTCTGGGACTGGCAGGTTTTCTGGAACCTGACTGCTTTCCTTTCCATAATCCTTGCCGTAATGAATATACTCCCTATCCCGGCCCTTGACGGAGGACATGTTATGTTCTTACTTTTCGAGGTGATAACAGGGAAAAAACCAAGCGATAAATTCCTGGAATATGCTCAGATTGCAGGGATGATAATATTGTTCTCTCTGCTTATCTTCGCTAACGGGAATGACATCCTCAGGTTGCTGAGAAAGTAGCTCTTTATTTACTTTTTGATTTTACATAAAGTATTATTAACTTTGCAGTAATTAAATATCTAAGAAAATGGGAAAAATAGGATTGACCGAAATAATACTGATCTTACTTGTAGTCGTTCTTCTTTTCGGCGGACGTAAGATACCTGAATTAATGAAGGGAATAGGACAGGGGATGAAGGAATTCAAAAAGGCCTCGAAACTAAATCCTGATGAGGATAAGGAAAAAGAGAAAATGCAATAGTAACTTTTTCGAAAATCATTCGAAGGTGTCTCAAAAAGACACCTTTTTCTTTTTTTTGGTATTGTTCATTTCTTTTTGTTCGTCCAAAAAGAAACGAACCAAAGAAAAAGGGCGCCGGAAAAGACAACCGGGTCTGTTTTTCGCCAATTGCGCAATGCCATTTCCCCCTCCAAAAAACAAAACCCGGTTCGCGCCTTTTCCGGGTTAGCACTCGCGCACTCTAAAGATTTAGAATTACTGTAACGAGAAAAAAAGTCGTTTCAATAACGTATTGAGACGGCCTCTCTTCAATACCTGGTTATTGTATGGACATACCCTATTCTAACCTTCCACTATGCTTTGAGTGAACGGTAATTAACCCTGATACAAAGACCTGATAAGGGCTTAACGAAGCAGTCATGAAATGACTGAATATGAATAACCTCCGGTGTCAACCCTAATCTTTATACATATCTTTCTTAATTTTCTTCCCAAAGAAATTCTTAAGTACACTGTTTTCTGTTGAGGAGATCCCTCACTCGTTAATCCTTCGCAAACTCAGGATTTACTCGTTCGGGATGACACGGTCTCCATGGGGATAAGGGGGAATGAGGCGAGGCGTTTTGATTCAAATTCAATTTCTTGTAACGACTTTCCAACAAAACGCCCCGCCTCATTCCCCCTATTCACCAAAAACACCGTGTCATTCCGATCCCGATTCATCGGGAGAGGAACCCATCCCGACTTGTCGGGAAAGCTCACCGAAGGTAATCTTCAGCCTGTTACAGAAGTGAATTAACAGATGTGTATAAAGAGTAGGGGTATATATATTGATTTTTGAAGTCAAAGGTGATGCCCTGGATTTAAAGGTACCGGCTACCTGAAGGTGAACAGGATGTCCTTCCCAATGATCTGTCGATGAAAAATTAAACAGGTTCGTATTTCTGATTCCTTCTTACCGGAATAAAACCGGCTTCCCTGATCAACGCCTGCAGCTCATTGGCATCGAATCTGTTCTGTGAACCGGCAGCACTCACAACATTCTCTTCAATCATCACCGACCCTACATCATTCGCCCCTGAATGGAGCGACAGCATTCCAATTTCCTTCCCGACGGTAAGCACTGACGACTGAATATTATTTATGTTGTTGAGGATGATACGGCTGACGGCTATCAATCTGAGGTAATCAGGTCCGCTGAAGCTGCTTTTAATATTGTGTTTTTCGCGCAATACAGTACCCTTATCCTGGAATGGCCAGGGTATAAAGGTTATGAATCCGTAATGCCCCTGAGGTCTTTCGTTCTGGATATCTCTTATCTTTATTAGATGTTCAATTCTTTCCTTCACGGTTTCTATATGCCCGTACATCATTGTGGCAGATGTAGGCAGATTTAGCTTGTGGGCGGTTCTCATCACTTCGGACCATTCATCGGCTGTTGCTTTTGCCGGTGAAAGGATGCGTCTTACACGGTCGGAAAGTATTTCGGCTCCGGCACCAGGCAAAGAATCCAGACCAGCAGATATAAGACTTGTAAGAATGTCGTGGTATGATTTATTTTCTTTTTTTGCAAGGAATACTATCTCGGGAGGTCCCAGGGCATGAAGCTTCAGTGAGGGAAATAATTCCTTGAGAGTTTTAAAAAGTGTCATGTAAAAACCGAGATCAAGATCAGGGTTCATGCCACCCTGTAAAAGAAGCTGATCGCCTCCAAGTGAATATAACTCCCTGATTTTCCTGCTGTATTCTTCAAACGAGGTTATATACGCATCAGGTGATCCTTTCTTCCTGCAAAAGTTGCAGAAGCTGCATTGTGAAAAACACACGTTTGTAATATTTACATTCCTGTCAATGATCCAGCCCACATTATTACCTGGCCGGTGTATCTGCCTGATCCTGTCAGCCAGGAATATCAGCTCAGCCAGGGGTGCATTGTTATACAGGTACTCACCCTCTTCAGTTTCAATCGGAAGCAGGTTATAGGCTTTTTCAAATATTTGAGAAGGTATAGCCATGCAAATATCAATAAATCAGGAATATATAAATAGAAATGTTTTGAGCACCATGTGTGTAAAGGTAATGCTTTGAAGGAAAATCAATAAATAATTTGATTAACTTTGATGACTTAATTTCATTTTATAATGATGAAACCTGAAATACTTAAAATAACTCAGATATCTCCTGACCAGTCGGTAGTGTGTATAATCGGTAAGGCGGAGATCCCTGAAATGCTGAAGCTCACAAAAACTGAAAAGGAATATGCTTTAGGCCAGCTTAAAGCTGACGAGGAATATGTTTTCATCAATTCATATTTCAAATGCACGTATATAGTAAAGGTAAAAGATGAAAAAAGCCATTTCAGAACACGTGAAGAATTGAGAAAAACGGCTTCAGGACTTAAAAAACTGATAAAGTCAAATAATCATTCAGAGCTCGTCATTACCTCATATAAAGCCTATAAAGAAGCAGTTGAGGATTTTACAGAAGGGTTGATACTGGGGATGTACGTTTTTGATAAATACAAAACAAAAACTGATAAGGCCGATGAGAAAAAATCTTATCCTTCAAAGTTACTGCTTCTAGATGGAATTACTAAGGCTGAGGTCAAATGGCTTACTGATCTTACCGATGCCGTATATTTTACCCGTGACCTGATAAATGAGCCGGTAAATGTTCTGAATGCCGGGGCTCTTGCTTCTGAAGTTGAGAAAATAGGGAGGAAAGGCGGATTTAAAGTAGATGTTCTCAGAAAAGGTAAGATAGAAGCACTTAAGATGGGCGGGTTGCTGGCTGTGAATAAAGGAAGCGTTGATCCACCGGTATTCTGCATTCTTGAGTGGAACCCGGCGAACAAGCTTAATAAAAAGCCAATTGTGCTGGTTGGTAAAGGAATTGTTTATGATACAGGCGGGCTAAATATTAAGACCGACAATTATATGGCCCTGATGAAAGGTGATATGGCCGGAGCTGCTGCAGTGACCGGAGTATTCTATACTGCAGCAAAAAACAAGATCCCCTTGCATATTATGGGATTTCTGCCGGTTACCGATAATCGCCCCGGCGGAAATGCTTACACCCAGGGTGACATTTTAACAATGCATAACGGGATGACCGTTGAAATAGGGAATACAGATGCTGAAGGCCGCCTCATTCTGGCAGATGCAATCAGTTATGCTTCAAGGTACAAGCCGGAATTAATAATCAATATAGCCACATTAACCGGCTCAGCAGCTTCAACTTTCAGTAATCAGGCAATTGCAATGATGACAAATGCCGACAGGAAGTATATTTCTCTTCTTGAAGAATGTGGGCACAATGTCCATGAAAGAGTTGCTGAATTACCTTTCTGGGATGATTATGCCGAAATGATCAAATCGGAATTTGCTGATGTCAGGAATATTGGAGGTCGCGAAGCCGGTGCCATTACAGCCGGTAAATTCCTGGAAAAATTTACAGCTTTCCCTCTTATCCACCTTGATATAGCAGGGACGGGGCTGCTTAAAAAGGATGATCATTACCGTCTGAAGGACGGTCCCGCATCAGGGCTGAGGCTCCTGGCAGCTTTTCTTAAGAAATATGCAGAAAATTATAATAAATTGAATTAATAAAAATATGGATAGGAAACCGATATTAGCCGGCATATCACAAGGTGATATCAATGGGATTGGTTATGAGGTAATTCTTAAAGCTCTTAATGATCCTTTGATGAATGATATCTGTGTACCTGTAGTATACGGTTCACCAAAGGTTGCAGCTTACCATCGGAAAGCTCTGAATATCAACAATTTCAGTTTCAATAACATAAGGACAGCTGATGAAGCCAACATTAGAAAGGCAAATATGATAAACTGTCTGGATGATAATGTAAGAGTTGAACTGGGAAAGTCCACGCCTCAGGGAGGAGAAGCTGCTTTCATTTCCCTTGAGAGAGCTCTGGAAGATCTCCGGGCAGGTAAGATCAATGTACTGATAACTGCTCCGATCGATAAGAAGAATATTCAATCGGAAAAATTCAATTTCAGAGGGCACACCGATTATCTTAAAGTCAAAACCGGAGTGGATGAAGTACTTATGTTCATGATAAGTGAGAATATGAGGATAGGTTTCGTGACCGATCATGTTCCTTTAAGGAAAGTTCCGGAATTAATTACAATTGATTCGCTTCTTAAAAAAATAAGACTGATGAACCAGTCTCTAATAATTGATTTCGGGATCCGCAAGCCGCAGATAGCAGTACTTGGTCTGAATCCTCATGCAGGAGAAGAAACTCTGCTTGGGGCTGAGGAAACTGAAGTGATAATCCCTGCAATAAGTAAGGCTGAGAAGGAGGGGATCATGGTCTTCGGTCCTTTCCCTTCCGATGGTTTTTTTGGTGCAGGTTCATTTACAAAATTTGACGGCATTATTTCAATGTATCACGATCAGGGGCTTGCACCGTTTAAAGCACTATCTTTTGATTCGGGAGTAAATTTCACTGCCGGATTACCTTTTGTGAGAACGTCACCAGTTCATGGTACTGCGTTCTCAATAGCCGGGAAAGGTGAAGCATCTGAAAACTCATTCCGACAGGCAATATACCTGGCCTGCAGTATTTACAGGAACAGACTGTTGCATGCCGAAATAATGAAAAATCCTCTTAAACATCAGGATATTGAAATTCATTCGGACAAAATCGATGAACTACCCCCTGACATGGGAAATACTGAACAACATTTATGATTGATTATATTAAGGGCACAATTACACAGATTACTCCGGCATTTATAATTATTGAAACCGGAAATGTGGGATATTTTATCAATATTTCCCTGAATACTTTCGCAAAACTTGATGGAAAGGCAGAGTATAAGGTTCTTGTACATGAGGTAATAAGGGAGGACAGTCATCAGCTTTTCGGTTTTGCTGACAAAGAGGAAAGAGAGATATTCAGATCGCTACTTTCAGTCTCAGGAATTGGAGCAAGTACTGCAAGGATGATGCTTTCTTCTCTCACACCTTCTGAAATTGAACAGGCAATAATCAGGGCAGATGTCAATATTCTGAAAAGTGTGAAGGGGATAGGTTTAAAAAGTGCACAAAGGATAATAGTTGATCTCAAAGACAAGTTGGGCAAACAGGCCGGAACCGGTGAAATATTTGCATTTTCAGACAATACAAACCGCGACGAGGCGTTATCAGCATTAGTGATGCTTGGGTTTGCTAAAAGCGCTGTCATGAAAGTCCTTGACAAAATTATCAGGGAGGAAAAAAACCTGACCGTTGAGGAAATGATCAGGAGAGCGCTTAAGAACTTGTAATACAGAATATAAGCCGGATTGGGATCAGAGAAATCAAATAGAAGTTTTCTGGTAATTCTTATTTTTACACTTTGCATTTCCTTATTAATAATTCCCGGAGAAGCAAGAGGACAGGTCCCTGCTAAATCTTCTAACGACACAACCCAGAAATCCATATTAAAATTACAGGATGTCTCAGGAAATCCATGGATGACAACTCCAAAAGCTCCATTGTTCCTTAATAATCCCTCCAATATCAAGTATTCTGCTGTTTATGATGCTCAAAAGAACGAATATATCATTTATCAGAAAGTAGGGCCATTTGATTACCGGACTCCTGTGCATATGAGCCCCGAGGAATTCCGTAAATATGAATACAGGAGGGCAATGGACGAATACTGGCAGTCAAGGTTAGCAGGTAAGGAATCCAGTTTCAGATCGACTCTGATCCCTCAGATAGAAATAGGCGGTGAGACATTCGATAAAATCTTTGGCAGCAATATTATCAATATCATACCCCAGGGTTCGGCCGAACTCATATTTGGCATAAATATCTCAAGGACAGAAAACCCGACTCTGTCAGAGAAACTGAGGACAATCCCTACTTTCGATTTTAAGGAAAAGATACAGATGAATGTCACCGGTACAATCGGTGATAAAATGGAACTGGGCATTAATTACAACACCGATGCCATGTTTGAATTTGAAAACAGAACAAAGCTTCAATATTCGGGAAAAGAGGATGAGATTCTTAAGAAAGTTGAAGCCGGTGATGTAACCCTTCCTCTGACCGGGACACTGATAACGGGCAGTTACAGCCTTTTCGGGCTTAAGACCGAAATGCAGTTCGGAAAGCTGACAGTCACATCAGTGCTCTCACAACAAAAAGGCGAGACTTCAGTGATCAATACCTCTGGAGGAGCTCAGCAGACTGAATTTGAGATTTATGCAGATGATTACGAAGCTAACAGGCACTTTTTCCTTTCCCAGTTTTTCAGGGACATTTATGACGGGTCACTAAAAAATCTCCCGACTATCAGCTCTGGTGTGAACATTGAAAGGATCGAAATCTGGATTACAAATAAAACCAGCAGTTACGAGCAGGCCAGGAATATTGTTGCATTCACCGATCTGGCTGAAAACAGTAGTCATATATTCAATACTATTCCTGAGTTCCAGCCAGCTCCGGGTGCTGTAAGATATCCTGATAATAACACTAACAAGCTTTACGGGCAAGTCCTGTCAACGTATTCAGCAATGAGGAATGTCGATCAGGTGACAAATGTTTTCAATCCGTTGTATCCTTCCTTCCAGATAGGCCGGGATTATGAGAAGATCGAAAATGCAAGAAAACTCAATGAACGTGAATACACTGTCAACAGGCAGCTGGGCTATATTTCACTGAACACAGCACTTAACACGGATGAAGTTCTGGCTGTTGCCTATGAGTATACCCTTAATGGTCAGGTCTATAAAGTGGGAGAATTTTCTTCTGATGGTATCGATGCTCCGCAAACCCTGGTTCTCAAGCTTCTGAAAGGCACTACCCTCAGTCCGAAATTCCCCACTTGGGACCTGATGATGAAAAACATATACTCGCTCGGATCAGGAAAACTTGAAAGCAACAATTTCCAGCTGAATATACTTTATGAGGATGATAAAACCGGTAATTCAATCAATTACATCCCGGAAGGTAAACTGGCTGACAAAATCCTTCTCCAGGTAACGGGGCTGGATAATCTGAATTCACAAAGAGATTGGGTTTCAGATGGTTATTTTGATTTTATAGAGGGAGTTACAGTTAACATGGACAGGGGGAAGATTATCTTCCCTGTCATAGAGCCTTTTGGAAATCATTTGCGTAAGCAGATCGGGAATGACCTGATAGCAGACAAGTATGTTTTTCAGGAGCTCTACGACTCGACCCGGACAGTAGCACGACAAATGGCTGAAAAAAACAAGTTCAAAATGTCCGGACAGTATTCCTCCAAAGCGAGTTCGGAGATCAGACTTAACGCTGCTAATATCCCTGCAGGATCCGTTAAGGTTACTGCAGGAGGGGTTACTCTTACCGAAAATGTCGATTATACTGTTGATTACAATCTTGGAACAGTAACAATAATCAATTCATCATTACTTGAATCCGAAACAGCCATTCAGGTATCACTGGAAAGCAATCAGTATTTCGGATTTCAGACAAAAACACTTCTTGGCACACATCTCGATTACAAGTTCTCCAACAATTTTAATATAGGAGGTACGATATTACATCTTAATGAACGACCTTATACTCAAAAGGTCAATTACGGGGAAGAACCGATCTCAAATA
This sequence comes from Bacteroidetes bacterium ADurb.Bin145, assembly GCA_002070505.1. GTDB lineage: Bacteria > Bacteroidota > Bacteroidia > Bacteroidales > VadinHA17 > LD21. Next base: position 17,227 of record MWDJ01000010.1, read on the forward strand.
CAATATGGGGGCTTAACACATCTTACAAGACCCAGTCGCAGGTTCTCACCAATATCATTGATAAAATTCCGCTTCTTGAGACAAAAACCCCTTCAGCGATATCATTTTTCGGCGAATTCGCCCAGCTTGTTCCGGGACATTCAAAAGCTATTTCCAATTCAGGGAACTCGTATATCGATGACTTTGAGTCAAGTGAGATCCCTCTTGATCTGAAATCATTTAACTCCTGGACACTTTCAAGTATTCCCCGCGGCCAGGATATGTTATTCCCTGAAGCCAATTTAAATAATAACATTACAAGCGGTTTTAACAGGGCAAAGCTGGCATGGTACGTCATCGACCCGCTATTCCTGAGGAACGGAGCCTCAACTCCTGAGCACATCAAGGCAAATCCCAATGAACAGTCAAGCCATTTTGTCAGGGAAGTATATGAGAATGAGATCTTCCCGAATAAAGAGAGTACGACCGGAATTCCTACAACCATATCAGTACTCAACCTGGCATATTATCCTGATGAAAAAGGTCCTTACAATTATGATACTGATCCGGGGCCATATTCAAGAGGGATGAATTCAGACGGAAAACTGAATGATCCTGAATCAAGGTGGGGAGGTTTTATGAGGGAGGTACTGACAAGTGATTTTGAGACAGCCAATGTACAGTACATAGAATTCTGGATGATGGACCCGTTTGTTGAGAAACCGGGGCATAAGGGGGGAGATCTGTATTTTAATCTCGGTAATGTATCTGAAGACATTTTAAAGGATTCAAGAAAAAGTTTTGAGAACGGGCTTCCAGGATCTGCAAATGTTATTAACGTTGATACAACAGCCTGGGGAAGGGTGCCAACTGTCCAGAGTGTTGTAAATGCATTTGACAATGCTTCAGAATCAAGAAAATACCAGGATGTCGGTCTCGATGGCCTTGGGAACGTAGACGAACAATCATTTTTCAATAACTACCTCCAGCGTTCACTTCTTTTAACAAGTAATGAAGCCTATCAGAATATTCTGAAAGATCCCTCAAGTGATGATTTTCATTACTCAAGAGGTTCAGATTACGATTTTGAGCAAAAAAGTATTCTTGAGAGATACAAGAAATATAACGGTCCGGATGGCAACTCCCCAACTTCGGAAATGTCGCAGGAATCATACCCCACTTCAGGGTCTACGATACCGGATATGGAAGATGTGAACCGTGACAATACACTTAATGAAACCGAAAGTTATTATCAGTACAGAGTAAGTCTAAGGCCTTCAGACATGAAGGTCGGATCAAATTATATTGTTGATGAAATTGAGCATGAAGTGACATTTCCCAACGATGTAACCTCAAAAGTGAAATGGTTCCAGTTCAAGATCCCGATAACTGAGTACGAGAAAACCGTAGGTACAATAAGTGATTTTAAATCAATACGTTTCATGAGGGTTTTCCTTAAAAATTTCAATGAGCCGGTAATAATGCGTTTTGCAGAGCTTAACCTGGTGAGAGCAGAATGGAGGAAATACAACATTGCCTTTATGGAGGGGGGAGAAAGGATTACAATCCCGGAAGTAAATGATGGCACATTCGAAATTAGTTCAGTAAGCATTGAGGAAAATGCAGGTAAAATTCCTGTCAATTACGTTCTTCCTCCCGGATTTAACAGGATAGTCGATCCTTCCAACCCTCAGCTCAGACAGCTGAACGAACAGTCGATGGTTATGAAGATTCAGGACCTTGAAGACGGAGATGCCAGGGCTGCCTATAAGAATGTAAATCTTGACATGCGTCAGTACAGGCGCCTCAGAATGGAAGTCCATGCCGAAGCATTGATAGGAGAGCCTCTTTACAATGATGAACTTACAGCGTTCATCAGGATAGGTACAGATTATAAAAGCAATTTCTATGAATATGAGGTGCCTTTAAAGCTTACCGCTCCCGGTGAGTATGATAACAACTCTGAGGAATCCCGTACTCTTGTCTGGCCTGAAGAGAACCAGTTCAATATAGATCTTACGATACTCCAGGAGGCCAAGAAAGAAAGAAACCGCAGAATGCAGGAAGAAGGTTCCTCGCTGAGTCCGACTGATGTTTTTGCATTTTCTGACGGAACCAACAAGGTCTATATATCAGGTAATCCCAATCTGAGCAACGTCAAGGTCATTATGGTAGGGGTACGTAATCCTATCAAGACCCGGGATCCGGGAAAGGATGACGGTTTCCCCAAATCTGGTGAAGTATGGGTCAATGAACTCAGGTTAAGTGATTTTATTGAAGATGGAGGATGGGCAGCAAATGCTCATTTACAGGCAAGGCTGGCAGATCTTGGCAGTATCGATCTTGTAGGCCAGGCAAGTACTCCCGGGTGGGGGAGCATTGAGAAAAGTGTCAATGAAAGGAGTAAAGAGCAATTCACTCAATATGACCTGTCATCAACTCTTGAACTTGGTAAGTTCTTCCCTGAAAAGACAGGAGTGAGACTTCCGGTCTATCTTGGTTTTTCTGAATCCAGAATAAAGCCGCAATATAATCCTCTTGATCCCGACATACTTCTTTCTGATGCACTTGACGAAGCCGCAACAAATGCAGAAAAGGATTCAATAAAATCAATTGCAGAAGATTATACACGAAGGAAAACAGTAACGGTAAGCAATGCAGGACTTACAAAAAAGGGAGAAAAGTCACATCCCTGGGACGTGTCAAATTTAAGTGTCAACTATGCATATAATGAAGTAACACACAGTAATACAAAAACTGAAATTGATGTTGAAAAAAACCATAAGGCGAGCCTAAACTATAATTATAACGGTACTCCTGCAAATATTGCCCCGTTTAAAAATGTAAAGTTCCTCAATGCTCCGGTCTTCAGGATAATTAAGGATTTCAACTTCTATATCTTTCCAAAAAGCATCACTATCAGGAATGACCTGTCACGCTATTATAATGAGATCAAAACGCGTAACATCAATAATCCGAATCTCAGAATAATGCCGACCTTCAAGAAGGATTTTGAATGGAGCCGGATCTTTGATGTGAAATATGACCTGACAAGGCAGTTGAAAATAGATTTTACAGCAACAAATATTGCTCGTATTGATGAGCCTGAAGGAGGCGTAGACAGGGACCGGTATAAAAGTGAGTTTGAGACATGGCGGGATTCTGTTCTGACAAACCTGAGGAACTTCGGGCGTACAACAAGTTATAATCATTTCATTAATGTAAACTATAATCTGCCGATAAATAAGCTTCCCCTTCTCTCATGGCTCAGCTCAACAGCTAGATATGGCGCAGATTATACCTGGCTGGCCGGAGCAATTTACCCTGACAGTATGAATATCAACCTGGGGAATTCGATTCGGAATCACAGTGAACTTTCTCTGACTGCCATGGCAAATCTATCGGCTATTTATTCAAAATCGAAATTCCTTAAGAAAATTGAAAATAATACAAGGCCGGATGCGACACAAAGAATGAAACCGGAGTTACGGACAGTCACTTATACCCGGGAGAATGTTAATTTAAGGCCCGATGTCGTGAGATCAGTTGTACATAACCTGCGGACAAAAGATGTCAAAATCAGGGTTACAAAAAAATCAGGAGAGGAGGTGAAAGGTAAACTGGATATAATAAGTGAGAACAGGGTCAATTTCATACCATCAGAACAGGTTGACGGGACCACAATAATTATAGAGGGAAGAGTGCCGGTCAGGCGAAGTCCTGTAACAATAACCGGTGAATATTTTCTGAGGGCTTTAATGGGAGTAAGGTCTGTAAGCCTGAGCTATACCTCTTCGCAGGGACAGTTCCTGCCCGGTTATCTGCCGGGAACCAAATATCTGGGAATGTCGAGTGAAAATGATATGATGGCACCCGGATGGCCGTTTGTACTTGGTTATAGCGATAAGAATTTCTTTGACAAGGCAATGAGAAATGGATGGATCACAAAAGACACGATGCTTAATACTCCGGCGTCATATAATAACAGGTTTGATATCTCAGCCAGAGCCACTGTGGAACCTTTCCCGGGAATGAGAATAGATGTAAGTGCCGACAGGCGCTTCCAGGAAACAGCCAGCATGTATTACATAGCCGACCGCAACGGTAATTTCCCTGACAGCACGCGAAACAAAAACATTTACGGGACATTTTCGATATCTGTGATCTCATGGGGGACAGCCTTTGAAAAAATATCGAAGAACAATGATTATGTTTCTCAAACATTTGAAGCATTCAAAAAGAATCTGACTGTCATATCTGCGCGGCGGGCAGCGGAACGGGTAATAAAAGATCCCGGGTATGATCCAAATGTTGATCCCTCTACAGGGGAGCAGATAGGAGGTGAATATAAAAGTGGCTATGGGCAGACTTCCCGGGAAGTTATGATACCTGCTTTTATTGCCGCCTATACAAAAACTGATCCGAATAAAGTTTCACTTGAGACTTTCCCTTCAGCACTCAGGATGTTGCCTAACTGGAGACTTACTTTTGACGGACTGTCAAAGTTTGAATTTATCCAGAGAGTGTTCAGATCGATTAATATCACCCATCAGTACAGGAGTACCTATCAGATCGGATCATATACAACAAACCTTGGATTTGCTGCAGATATTAACGGATTAAGCAACGTCCGGGACCTTCAGAAGAATTTTATCCAGCAATTTGAAATAAACACTGTGATGATAAATGAACAGTTCAGCCCGTTGATAAATATTGACATGAACTGGAAGAACAGTCTTACTACAAGGATAGAATGGAGGAAGTCACGCACAATTGCGCTTAATTTTTCAAATAATCAGATCTCAGATGCAAGGATTAACGAACTTGTTGTCGGAGCAGGTTACCGGTTCGATGATGTCCAGATCATTTTAAAGACCGGGGGAAGGCAGAGAACTCTCAAGAGTGATCTGAACCTGCGATTTGACCTTTCTGTCAGGGATAACAAAACCCTTACAAGAAAGCTGATAGAGAATGTAAACCAGCCCGTCGCCGGACAAAGGATACTGACAGCAGGATTAACGGCCGATTATGTATTAAGTGACAGATTCAATCTTCAGCTCTATGCTGATCATTCGATGACAGATCCTTTTGTTGCAAATACATACCCTACATCAAATACCAATATAGGTTTCAGCCTGAAATTTACTCTGGTCCAATAACCAGGGAAAAAGTAGTGTGTTTAGAAAAATTTTGTTTTCTTTAATAAATAAAAAAATCCCTACTTTTGGCTGACAGATAAAGAAATCTAAATAAACTACAATAAATTAAAAAGATATGAATATTCCGGACAATCTAAAGTACACCAAAGATCATGAATGGATCAGGATTGATGGAGAATTTGGTTATATAGGCATAACCGATTTCGCCCAGGGCGAGTTGGGAGATATTGTTTTTATTGAGATAGAAACAGCAGGAGAAACCCTTAAGAAAGGGGAGGTCTTTGGTACCATTGAGGCGGTAAAAACTGTTTCGGATCTGTTCATGCCGGTTTCCGGTGAGGTTCTTGAGGTCAATGCTGATCTTGAAAGTTCTCCGGACCAGGTAAATAAGGATCCATATGGAAAAGGATGGATGGTTAGGATCAGGATCGTTGATATTTCTGAAGCAGATTCACTTCTTACGCCTGAGCAATATAAAGCTCTTATCGGAGCCTGATTAATGAGAGTAATTTCCTGAACAACTGATTGATTTTCAAAGCTTACTGGTGCCCGGGACAGGGGATCAAAGTGTTTTCTTGACCTCTACTTCCTGGTAAGCTTCAATTATATCGGCAATCTTTATATCGTTGAAGTTCTGAATGTTAAGTCCGCATTCATAACCGCCCACAACTTCCTTGACATCATCCTTGAAGCGCTTAAGGGACCCAAGTTCCCCGGTATATATGACAATACCATCCCTTATTACCCGGACCTTCGAGTTCCTTGTTATTTTCCCTTCTTTGACATAACAGCCAGCTACGGTTCCAACTTTGGTAACCTTGAAAATTTCGCGTATCTCGAGAGTAGCTACTATCTCTTCCTTTACTTCAGGTGAGAGCATACCCTCCATTGCTGATTTTATTTCTTCAATAGCATCATAAATAATTGAATACAGGCGTATATCTATCTCTTCTTTTTCAGCAAGCTTACGGGCATTTAATGAAGGACGGACCTGGAATCCGACAATAATTGCATTGGATGCAGCTGCCAGAAGAATATCTGACTCTGAAATCTGACCAACGGCTTTATGGATGACGTTAAGCTGGATTTCTGGGGTCGAGAGTTTGATAAGAGAATCGCTGAGAGCCTCTATAGAGCCATCCACATCGCCTTTAACGATGATATTAAGTTCCTGGAAATTGCCGATTGCTATTCTGCGGCCTATTTCGTCGAGGGTTATATGTTTCTGAGTACGCAAACCCTGTTCCCTCTGAAGCTGGGCTCTTTTATTAGCAATATCCTTGGCTTCCCTGTCACTTTCCATCACATTGAACTTATCTCCCGCCTGCGGAGCTCCGTTCAGGCCAAGTACCAGAGCCGGAGCTGCCGGTAACGCTTCAGTTATTTTATGGCCTCTTTCATTATACATGGCCTTTATATGACCGTAACAACTGCCGGCAAGCATTATATCTCCCACCCTTAAAGTTCCGGCTTTAACCAAAATGGTCGCAGTATAACCTCTTCCTTTATCGAGAGATGATTCAATAACTGTACCTATAGCGGGTTTTTCAGGATTAGCCTTAAGATCCAGCATCTCAGCTTCCAGCAATACTTTATCAAGCAGAAGATCAATATTCAATCCGGTTTTAGCCGATATTTCCTGTGACTGGTATTTACCGCCCCAGTCTTCGACAAGATAATTCATATTGGCAAGAGCTTCTTTTATCTTGTCAGGATTTGCAGTGGGTTTATCTATCTTGTTTATGGCAAATACAATAGGGACTCCGGCAGCTGAGGCATGGTTAATGGCTTCAACTGTCTGGGGCATCACTCCGTCATCAGCAGCTACGACGATGATAGCGATATCTGTTATCTGAGCCCCGCGGGCCCTCATGGCAGTAAATGCCTCATGACCGGGAGTGTCAAGAAAGGTAATCTGGCGTCCGTCGTCCAGTCTTACTCCGTATGCACCTATGTGCTGGGTTATACCACCGGCTTCCCCGGCAATCACATTGGTTCTTCTTATATAGTCAAGCAGTTTTGTTTTACCATGATCAACATGTCCCATTACAGTAACAATCGGAGGACGAGGCTGAAGCTTTTCTTCCTCATCATCTTCCTCTTTCACAGCTTCCTGTAATTCGGCGCTGACAAATTCGACCTTGTAACCGAATTCATCTGCAAGAACTGCCATTGTTTCGGCATCGAGCCTCTGATTAATTGAGACAAACAATCCAAGATTCATACAGGTCGAAATAATTTCAGTGACCGGCACATTCATCATTATAGCAAGCTCATTTGCTGAAACGAATTCTGTCACTTTCAGGATGTTCCTGCTCTGTTCGAGCTGATCCTCCGCCTCTTTATGTTTCTGGCTTATCGCATCTCTTTTTTCCCGGCGGTACCTTGATCCTTTGGATTTTCCTTTTGTTGTAAGCCTTGCAAGAGTCTCTTTTATCTGTTTCTGGACCTCTTCTTCATCAACTTCTGTTCTTACCGGTCTTTTCTTTAATACCCGCTTCCCGCCTTTCTCCCTTTCTTTTGTAAGGTCAGGTTTAACGACTGAGATCTGATCCTTATCTTTTGTTATCCTTTTCCTTCTTTTCTTTCTTCTGAAGTCGGAATCAGGATCTATTTTAACCGGTTGATTTGAAGCTTGTTTCTTCTTTTCCTCAACCGGGAGGTCAATCTTTCCAATTACAGTAGGACCTGACAGCTTCTTGAAATCAGGCCGGAACAATTCTATTATTTCTTCTTCCGGTTCAATAGAAGGACCGGCAATAATTTCATCAGTCAAAACTTCTTCATCAGTAAGAGGGGCAACTGGTTCCTCTATCGGCTCTCTTTTCTTCTGCCCTTTCTCAACGATCTCTTCCTTTTGTTCAACTGCTTTTTCTATAGGGTGTTTAGTCAATTCTTCTTCAGCAGCAGGCTTCCCTTCTTTTGCTATCGTACCCAGATCAATTTTGCCCACTATATGAAGGTCAATTGGAACCTTTTTCTCTTCTTTTTTTGGTGTGGTTTTCTCTTTTTCAGGTCCAACCGGTTTCGGAGCAGGTTTTTCTTCCTGGACTTCCTTTTGCGAAGCCGGTTTTTCTGTTTTGGGCCGGGTTGCCTTATCCAGGTCTATTTTTCCAACAAGCTTGATGTCAGGCTTGGAGATCTCGGTTTTTATATCAACACCCTTCTTGATCACTGAAGAGTCCTTTACAAGAACTTCTTCATCCCGCTCAATATCTTCAGAAGGACTTTTTTCAGAGAAATCATCTATAGAGACAGATTCTTTTTTTCTGTGAAGGTCTTTGAGAATGAGTTTTTCAGACTCCTTTTTAGCACTTATATCTGTGCTGTATTCTTTGACGAGCAAAAGGTAAGCCTCATGCGGGAGTTTTGTATTTGGATTCGGATCAAGCACAAACCCTTTCTTATGAAGGAATTCCACAATAGTGGATATCCCCACATTGAATTCGCGGGCAGCTTTGCTTAATCTCGTTGCCTTTACATCTTCTGTCATAAATGATACTCTGACTTAATAAATCCTTATAAAGAAATTTCCAATTTCAATTATTATTCAAATTCAGCTTTAAGGATGTTCACCACTTCTTTTACTGTTTCCTCTTCAAGGTCAGTTCTCTTTACGAGGTCACTTATAGAGAGGTTTAGGACACTTCTTGCAGTATCACATCCAATAGCCTTTAATTCCTCGATTATCCATTCTTCAATTTCATCGCTGAATTCCTCAAGGTTAACATCTTCTTCGTCTTCGCCTCCCGGTTCCCTGTAAACATCAATCTCATATCCGGTCAACTGGCTTGCAAGCTTAATATTCAGACCGCCTTTCCCAATTGCCAGCGATACTTCGTTGGGCTTAAGGTAAATCTCAGCCCGCTTTGTTTCTTCTACAAGCTTGATTGAAGTTATCTTTGCGGGGCTCAAAGCCCTCTGGATGAACAGCTGGTTATTTGATGTATAATTAATAACATCGATGTTCTCATTTCTCAGTTCCCTGACAATTCCGTGTATTCTTGATCCTTTCATTCCCACGCATGCACCTACAGGATCGATCCTTTCATCATACGATTCCACTGCAACCTTTGCCCTTTCGCCGGGGACCCTGACGATCTTTTTAATTGTTATCAATCCGTCAAAAATCTCGGGGACTTCAAGTTCAAAGAGTCTTTCAAGGAATACCGGTGAAGTACGGCTCAGTATTATGAAGGGGGTATTATTCCTCATTTCGACTTTTATCACAACAGCCCTTATAGTATCACCTTTACGGAAGTGATCGGAAGGTATTTGTTCGCTTTTTGGAAGAATAAGCTCATTGCCATCGTCATCGAGTACCAGGATCTCTCTTTTCCAGACCTGATAAACCTCTCCGGTTACAATCTCACCGATCCTGTCCTTGTATTTCACATAAATATTGTTCTTCTCAAGATCAAGGATACGCGCTGTAAGGTTTTGTCTCAGCGACAGAATGGCTCTTCTTCCGAAATCAAGAAATTTAACTTCATCTGATACTTCTTCTCCGACTTCATAATCCTCGTCTATCTCTTTCGCCTGCGAAAGCGGTATCTGTGTTATGGGGTCTGTAAGCTGGTCATCTTCTACCACAACCCTGTTCCTCCAAATTTCGAAATCACCTTTATCAATGTTGACAATTATGTCAAAATTATCAGCTGATCCGTACTTCTTTGCGAGCATTCCCCTGAAAACATCCTCAAGAACGCTCATCATTGTAGGCCGGTCAATGTTCTTCAGCTCTTTAAATTCTGAAAAGGTGTCGATCAAATTAACATTTTCCATCTGGCTTAAATCCCTTTTATGTTTTTATACTATAAAATTCCTTCGTTGATTTCACCTGGTCAAAATTAAAGGAAATGTCATGCTTTTCGGGTTTCTTTCCTTTAATTCGGATTTCAGTTTCCAGTTCAAAACCTCCCCTGGTAACATTTTTCAAAATACCGGTGAATTTTTCTCCTTCAAGGTTTATGACCTCAACTTTTTTCCCTTCGTTTTTCCTGTACTGCTCAATTACAACAAACTGAGCGTCAAGGCCCGGGGATGAAACCTGCAATTCAAAATCCTCAGAATTCCGGTCAAGGCTGGCCTCAATACTGCGGTGAAGATCCACACACTGATCCAAAGAGATACCGGCTGCTGTATCGACAGTCACAAATATCCGGTCTGGACCGCCTGTCTTAACAGAGACCAGAAATATATCAGTTCCCTTAATACACTCACTGACAATATTTTCTATTCTACTTTTCTCTATCATTCTGAATTAAGGATAACAAAATAGGGGACTCTGGTCCCCTAGGCTCAATTCCCCTCTTTTCGGATGCAAAGATAATCAAGGTTTTGGAAATAGCAAGCATTCAGGTAAATAATAATATTATTTTGCGACCTTTGTGGCTTATGATGAGGGAAATATATACAAAAAAGGAAATTGAACAGTTGTCGGATTGTACTCTCTGTCCAAGAGAATGCGGTGTCGACAGGTTTTCCGGTGGTAAAGGTTATTGTGGGGCGGATGCAGGGCTTAATATAGCATCAATATGTATACACCGGGGAGAAGAGCCTCCGATAAGCGGGCCTGATGGTATTTGCAATATCTTTTTCTCAGGTTGTAATCTCAGGTGCATTTATTGCCAGAATTTCGAGATCAGCCGGCCCGGGATTTCTTCAGAAAACTATACATTTGAAGCAGCCCTGGATAAAATCACATCTATTCTTGAAGGCGGTATCAAAGCAGTCGGTTTTGTTTCTCCATCCCATGTGATACCTCAGGTGAGAGCGTTAGTAAGAGAGATTAGAAAAAGAGGACTCAGGCCTGTAACAGTATATAATACAAACAGCTATGACAAACCTGAAGTGATCAGTGAAAATGAAGAACTGATAGACGTTTATCTCCCCGATCTTAAATATGTCACCCCTGAAATTGCACAGGAATATTCAGATGCAGCCGCTTACCCTGAAGTCGCCCTGGCTGCTCTCAGGGAAATGTATTATCAGAAAGGCTCTGTGCTTCATACCGATGATAAAGGAAGGGCAGAGAAGGGGATACTGATTCGCCATCTCGTCCTTCCCGGTCATGCTGAGGAGAGCAAAAGGGTATTGAAAAGGATAGCTGAAGAACTTTCGCCCGGGGTAAGTTTATCACTTATGTCACAGTATTATCCTATACCCGAAATTAAAGATCACACAATACTTAATCGTACTTTATATAAAGCAGAATATGAATCAGTTATCGAGGTAATGAAAAGTCTTGGCTTCCGCAACGGATGGATACAGGATTTAAACAGCAACCTCAATTACAGGCCGGATTTTAAAAATACTCATCCGTTTGAATAGCAGGTTTCTTATGAAACATAAAAGAATTCGAGAGATTTTGTTAGATTTACGCATATTAAAAAGTCTCTCAATCATGAAAAGATCTATCCTGATTGTTATCATTTTAAGCCTTGTCGCATTTTCATGCAGAACGGGTACCAGGAAAGCCGAAGGGAATGTTTCAGATCATTTGAAACAATTCAGAATTACCGAATTATGGAGGACTGATACTCTTCTGTTGACTCCGGAATCGGTGATATTTGACAGATCACGTGATGTGATTTATGTTTCTAACATGAATCTTGAACCAAGACTGAAGGATGGGAATGGCTTCATTTCGCGTTTGGATATGAACGGGAAAATACTTGATCTTCATTGGATAGACGGGTTGAGTTCACCAAAAGGGCTCGCAATACTCGGAGATACCCTTTTTGCAGCAGACGTGGATGAGATAGTAGCGATGGATATCAATGCGGGGAAAATAATTACAAAGATCTCTATTCCGGGAGCGAAAATGATCAACGATATAACATCTGCTCCGGACGGGACTCTTTACATCTCCGATACTGATGCAAATAAAATATATCATTACTCAGGGGGCAAGGTCAGAGATTGGCTGACTGAGGGATTGAGTGGTCCGAACGGGCTTCTGTTCGATGGCGTGAGAATGCTGATCGCTTCACAGGGGAGTAATGATTATGCATCTGCTGATATGACAACAAAAGGTAAAATTATCCTGACAGAAAATATAAATCATGCAGACGGTATTGCTTTTACGGGGATTACAGGATATTATTTCGTTTCAGACTGGAATGGCATAATATACATGATAAATCCGGATTATTCAAAAGTATCTCTTCTAAGTACGATTGATAAGGGTATCAATACGGCAGATCTGGCATATGATCCGGAGCTTAATATGCTTATTGTTCCGACATTTTATAAAAATTGTGTTGTAGCTTATAAGCTGGAAGAACCGGGGCAGTAGACAGGACGTTGAATATAGAAGTCATTCTGACTCCGGAGATACATATTTACGCCAATGTTGTATCACCTGCTTGATATATTCTTTGTTATTTTCCATACTTTTCTTTTGTTGTTTAATCTCTCAGGCTGGATATGGAGAAAAACACGAAAGATAAACCTGGCCATACTGATTCTCACCGGTGCTTCCTGGTCTTTACTGGGCTGGATCGTTGGAGTTCCAGGTTACTGTCCCCTCACCGACTGGCATTTTAATATACTTGAGAGACTCGGGAGGACTAATCTCCCGTCTTCATATGTTAAGTATCTCGCTGACAGGATTACGGGAGCAGATTTCAGTCAGGGATTCATTGATAAGTTTACACTTTATTCGTTTCTGGCAGCTCTGGCAATATCTATATTTTTAAATATAAAGGATTTAACGGTAAAAATCAGGAAGAAGCAAAAAGAAAATGAGCGGTGAAATTAAATCACCGCTCATTTCTCAATTCAGGTAAAAACCCTTTTATCTTCTTCTGGAATTATTTGAGTTATTTGATTCTTTGTTCTTTTCGGCCTTTTTAGATTCGGTATTGCTTTTACTGTTTTCTTTTGCACTTTGTCTGGTGGCAGCTCTTTCAGTGCGTGTGGATTGCCTTGAGGCTTTTGGAGTTTCCTTACTGCTGCTTCTTTCAGGTTTAGCAACTGTTGTCGACCTTGTTGAAGTCCTTGCCTGCCCGGCTGATGTTCCCCTGTTGCGTTCAACAGTAGTTGTGGTTGATCTGTTTGCGTTTCCCTGATTCTGACCATTAGCCTGGTCCTTTGTCCGTTCAGTAGTGGTTGTCGTTGTCCTGGTTGTTGTTCCTGGATTCTGACCTGTGGTTCTTTCTTTTGAACGTTCTCTTACAGTAGATGTAGTTCTTGTGGAAGTACCCGTATTCTGGTCAGTTGTTCTCTCCCTGGTTCTTTCAGTAGTTCTTGACTGGACAGGAGCACCCTGTCGGGTAGCCTCGCTATTCCGGTCCCTGCTTGATCTTGATACACTACTTCTGTTATTGACTGCAGGAGTATTTTCAGCAGTTCTTCTGGGCTGATCGGGATGCAGTTTTGTAAAGAGAGCTTCACCTTCCCTTCTCTGTTCTGGACGAGCGTATGTTTCTCTGTAATTTCCTTCTTTAATCCTTGCATAGACTCTTGGGGACTGAGCGCGTATACCTCTGTAATAGTATTCATTATATCTCGTGTATCTTGGGCGGTCCCACAGGCGATAGTGAACGTAGTAATGATGGTAGAAGTTATAATGGTATCCGTAGTAGTAGTGCCAGTAGAATGGTCTCCAGGGTCTCCAGGCCGGAGGGTAATAACCCCAGTACCATGAAGAGCGCCATACAACGTAGTTTGGCATGTATATGAACCTTACCACAGGCCATGCAGCTACCTCGTAAGGTGTGGTTCTTATAATTGTAACATTTGTTACATTTCTCCTGTTGCCGATATAGCCTGGATTGGGTGTTTCATCATATATAGGTTCAATGATGTAATTTCTGCCATATAATGCTTCATCACCTATAAGCTGGATCTCTACAGAGCCGTTACGCAGCTTTTCTACTGTAAAGACAGCCACATCCTGACTCTCATTCCGGTCAAGAGCAACCCTTAATACTATTGTATGAACATTTCCGTCGACATAATCACTAACCGTTATATAATCTATAAGGTTATCTCCGTTCAGATCAAGGTTATTGATCCTGTTGTTTTCGTCATTAAGGCCTCTTTCGAAACCCTCAAGGGTCTCTGATTCCTGGAACAGTTTCATAACTGCATACAGGTTCAGGTTGTCTCCGGGCAGTCCCAGGTATTCATCAGGATAATCCTGTGCAAAAACTGTGGTCGCAAATGTGACCAGGACTGCGAGAATCGATGTGGTTATTAACTTTTTCATTTCTTTAAGTATTAGAAGAATCAGCTCTTCATCTTATCAATATCAAATGGTGTACCAATTTTTATTTATTATTTCAAAATGTTGTTTATCAAATATTTACGCTGCAGTGAATTTCAAAGGATTGGATATTATTTACGGAAATTCGCAACTACTCTGCCTTCCTGCTTTGTCAAATCCACTTCTTTTGAGACACCATTGACAGTAATTCTGTATTTCCCATAAAAAGCCGGTACGGAGAACAATCCTTTCTTGCCGGCTGTTCCTGATTCTTTCGTCCACCATTCCTTAAACACAAGGTTTTTGTAAGCTTCCAGGGCAGGAGTGGGTGACCAGTCAAGCTTGTATAAGGAAGAAGAAGGGATCCAGTTGGCACCTTCCCAGAAACCCCACATAAGGATTCCCTCGACTGCCGGGTGGGCAAAGCATATTCTGTAATAATCTTCGATTTCTTTTGCTTTTAATTTCTCCTGTTCAGGAGTCAGTTGAGACCGGCGGAATTCCGAACGCATTCCCGGCAGGTTGAACTCTGTAACACGAATCGGGAGTTTAAAAGTTGCCAGTGAATCAAGTGCATTCCTGAGTACCTGGCGATCAAAAGTTTCCAGGTGGCTGTGTCCTTGTGCCCCGATTCCGGCTATAGGTATTCCCTGTTTAAGTAATTTGCGGATATGGGCCATATATTCCGGCAGCCCGATATCGAGGGGAGAATCTGTAATAAGAACATCATAATCATTTACATAGAGTTTTGCATCAGGATCACCTTTAAGTGCCCATTCTGCCATCTGTTTTGTTATTTCAGGACCAAGCCTGTCTTCAAAATAATTCCCGTGTATCATCTCATTATTGAGGTCGTATTCAGCAAACCGGCCCTTGTATCTTTTTGTTATCCTTTCAGCCCGGCTCTGTATCCTCTGCCTTAATTCGTTGTCATCCATTTCAGTAACCCATGATTGTATGTAGGTCTGACCAGTGTTGGGCGATTTTAAGATTCCCCAGAATAGATTATGTCCCCTTAGAGGGATATTGTTTTTCTCTGTAAAACTTAATATTGAGTCTATTACTGCATAATTTTCCTGATCTTTCCGGGGCTCCATTACGGCCCATTTCAAAGCATTTTCAGTTACAGCTGAATTAAAATTCTCAAGGAATTTTTCCTTGAATTTCTTAAGGTCATCAGGTTTCATACCTCCGGCCAGACTGTTTGGTATTGCACATCCAAACCAGAATTCATGGCTCAGCTGCTCAACGATAACCTTCTGGCCTTTTTTTGCTTTGACAACCAGTTCGCCTTTCCGGTATCTGGCAATAGACTCACTCAGGCTTAAAGGCGCTTGGCTTCTTGCTGCAATATTGAAAAGAGAAATGATCATACTGCAGAAAATGATCTTTTTGAGGCAAAGCTGTATTTTTTCCATGTTGATCATTTTGAAATATTAAACGATCAGAAAAACTTTTTATAAATCCATATGATCAGTGTAAATAATACACTTAATAAAATCATCGTAGTAATCGGGAAATAGAATTTTACATTTTCTTTTTCGATCCTTATATCTCCCGGGAGATTGCCTATCCAATGCATCTTATTACCTGCAAAGCAGATAATTAATCCTGTAATAATAAGAATTATGCCAATAGTTATTAATATTTTACCGAGTTGAGGCATGTTAACAAAGGTCTCAGTAAAGTTATTATAAAATGAAAAGATAACCCATTGATGAATTAAGTACTATGAAAATTTTTTAAACATGAAATATTTACCTGAGTTATCTGTTAATGTCTTTTGAGATCCTTAAAAAATTACGTTACTTTAGCAGCATCTTTTTGGACAGCTTACTGAGAAACCCTCCGGAAGATCAGATTTTTAATCAATTCATTCAAAATGACAAGAGCCTTTTACGTTTTTATTCTATCAGTTTTACTTATCATCCTGAATACCACAGCATGTAAAAAAGATGATAAAGATGTGCTTAACATAATTTCTGTAGAAGGAAATTCGATGACAGAATACAATAAGGATTATATCCCTGAACAAGGGATATTTATACCATCGACCCTCTGGCAATGCGAAGGTACAATGTACAGGACATTTATTCAACTTGCACTTCAGCCGTCAGCCGGTTTAATGTTTGAGATATTCACATCCAGTAATACAGAACAGATACCTGTCGGGACATTTTCTCTGGGTTCTCCATGTGCTGAAGGATTTACAGCTGCTTTCTATCCTTATTCAGGAAGTAAAACTACCGGGCTTTGTTTTTCAGCCGGGGCTATTACAATTGAAAAGGATGGGGATAAATATGATATTGAAATGAATCTGACTATTGGTGATGAATGTGGCGGAGGAACAATGATAGGGAATTTTAACGGGACCCTTACCGAATCTCAGGATTAGTCTTACTATCGTTATTAATATTTTTTCACCTTTTTCCTTCGGGGAATATGCAGCTTACTTAATTTTAGTTCCTTAGCAGAGCTCCTGAAAAGATTTTCTGAATTCAAGAGGATGGGCGATATTATGAAAAGTCTCCCTGGTTCCGCCGGATCCGATAATTGTTATAGAGCCATAATTCAAAATCCGTCCCATTATTGACTGTTCAACATTTACACTTTCGATCTTTGACAGATTCATTTCGAATGTGTTCCTGGCTATAAAACCTGTTTTAATAATTATTCTCCGGTTTGTGATCACATATTCAGACAGCCATCTTTCGAGCCATGCGTAGATAGTCAGTGTAAAAACTGATTTCAGGGAAAAGAATATAACCCAGTGCAGTTTTGTTTCAAAAACTACATTTTCATTGCTTATCAGATGTTTGTTTACATAACTTCCCATAAGAAAACATTTAAGGCAAAGGAAGTTATTTTTTATTTTCCCCGATGCACCTGAGGAGTTCTTTTATAAACACAAATGCCCGTTTGTCTGTTGCTTCCTTATCTGATGGCTGCCCGTTTTCATTAAAGTTCTTCCTCACGTTTGGAACAAGAAATCTCTCAGTTATAACATGGGCTTTCATCTTCCAGAGAACAAACTGTAGAGATGTTATTACCTGTGATCCCCCAAAAATTCCGTCTGAAACTGTAGCTATCCCCACAGGTTTCATATACCATTCCTTATAGAGCAGATCAACAACATTTTTTAAACTGGCAGGATATCCGCCATTGTACTCCGGAGTGACAATTATAATACCATCTGATCTTTCAATCCTGCCTGCAAATTCCAGTATCTCAGCGGGAGGATCCTTAAGATGACTCAAACGTTCAGTGAACAAGGGGAAATTATATTCTTTCAGATCGAGGATCTGCGCTTCAGCCATTTTATTTTCCTCAATATAGTGCCTGAAGTACAATGCAACAGCATGGCTGTTTCGCTGAGTCCGTATACTGGCGGAGATAATTGCTATATTGAACATTTCCAATTTGTATAGTTTATAAGTTCAAAGATCATATCATTTATCTGTAAATATATAAAATAGGGATTAATATTTGTCAGGCCTGTAACATAAGGGTATAATTAATCTGATATTGCTTGATTTATACACGGATACAAAAGAGATTCTCGTTATCAAAAACAAAAAGAAAAAAATAAGTTCATGCAAATGATATTTATACTTCTTTTGCAAATTATTCTGAAATGCAGCAATCATGCAGGGGAGAGCAGAAAGTCTCAGGGCTGAGAAATTGGGGAAACTACTTGTAAGTTATTCGCTTCCTGCCATTATAGCCACATCTGCAGCTTCTCTTTATAACATTACCGACAGGATCTTTATCGGGCAGGGAGTAGGGCCTCTTGCTATTTCAGGGCTTGCCCTGACCTTCCCCCTGATGAATATTACAGCGGCTTTCGGGGCAATGGTTGGCGTCGGTGCCAGTGCGATGGTATCTATCCGCCTTGGGCAACACGACAGAAAAGGCGCAACCCAGATACTTGGCAATGCTGTAATGCTTAATATTATTCTTGGGATTGTTATAGGGGCACTTGCTTTTATCTTTCTGGAACCGATATTGTTCGCTCTCGGTGCCAGCAAGGAGACATTTCCCTTCGCAAAAGAATATATGCAAATAATTCTGTTGGGGAATGTATTCACTCATCTCTACCTTGGGATGAACAATATAATGCGGGCGTCAGGTTATCCGTCAAAAGCAATGGTAACAACATTAATCACGGTTGTGGTCAACCTGATACTTGACCCTTTATTCATATTTGTTTTCAAGTGGGGCATACAGGGAGCTGCAATTGCTACAGTACTTTCGCAAATTGCAGGTATGATAACTACTGTCATTCATTTTGCCAAAAGCAAGAGTTTTGTTCATTTTCTCCCGGGATATATGAAGCTTAAGAAAGTGATAATAAATGGTATTATCTCGATCGGCATGTCCAACTTCCTGATGCTTATCACCGGCAGTGTGGTTATATCCCTGATAAATCTAAATCTCGGCAGGTATGGTGGTGACCTTGCTGTCGGGGCTTTTGGCATAATTTACAGTATAGCAAATCTTGCAGGAATGGTTGTTGTTGGATTAAACCAGGGGATGCAGCCTATAGTCGGGTATAATTTCGGAGCAAGAAATACTGACCGCGTTATTAAGGCTTTTAAGCTTACTGTGTTTGCTGCGACAGCGGTAACATCGGTGATGTTTCTGTTTGCCGAAATGCTTCCGGGGCTTATTGCACGTGCCTTTACAAGAAGCCCGGAGCTCATCAGCCTGACTATAAGCGGAATGAGATTATTCCTGCTGGTCTTCCCTATAGTCGGATTTCAAATGGTAACTTCAAGTTTTTTCCAGTCAATAGGCAAAGCCAGGATATCAATTTTTCTTTCCCTGACCCGTCAGGTCCTGTTCTTAATCCCTGCCCTTCTTATTTTACCCCGATTAATCGGGCTGCCCGGAGTGTGGCTTGCGGGATCTGTATCTGATTTCATCTCGTCGCTTGTGACATTTATTGTTCTCAGATGGCAGTTAGGAAAGCTCAGGAAAAATGCCGGCATTACATGAATTTTTCCCTTTTCTGCAGGTTAAGTAATGCGGCCAGCAGGAATATTACAGATCCTGTGATTAGAATGATCCTGTTCTTCAGGGTTATGATAGCCCAGGTTGTTTCGCTTACATCATAAGCAGGTGAAAAGGGATTCAGGAACACATTCCACTGGCTTTTTCGGAGAGGATCCTGAAGAATAAGGAAGAATATTCCAAAGATGATCATCACGACAGCAGTTCCATTCCCGTTCCTGATGAAAGTAGAAAGCATGAATGCCATCATTCCAAGAAAGATCACGGGTATCATTACCTGTGATGTTACCTTTAAAAATTGAAATCTGACTATGAGTACAGAGGAGAGAAAAGTAAAGAGGATCATCATCATGTAAGCGATTGTGAATATCAGGATAATTCTGATCAGCCAGACCTTGTACCTGTAATTCGGGATGCCGAATAGGATCTCTATAGTCCTTGAATCCTGATCATTCTGGATCCCGAATACAGCAGGATAAAAGACAAGAAGTATCCCTGAAAAGATAAATACGCCATAAAGATCAGACATCCTTGAGATATCGTTCGTAAAAACATACAGGACTGAAAGGCCCAGATAGAACCCTATCGATCCTGCAAGAAACCATATGAACTTGTTCGCAAAGATGATCCTCAGGTTATAGATTATCATCTTCCGGAAAAGTATGAAATAATTACGCAATGTTATTGTGTCCATTGTTCAATTTTCTTCTTAGCAGCCATAAATAAGCATCTTCAAGATTCGGGGTCACTGAAACAGCGTTTTCCCATGGTTTGGTATCTGAGATAACACGAACCCTGATTTTATCTCCTTCTGACATATGATGCACTACAAGATTCTCATTCACTATTCTTTCAAAATCATCTGAAGCAATCATGAATTGCCATACATGTCCCTCTGCCTCTTTTGTCATGTCTATTGGTTTTCCCAGGTACCTGAGTTTCCCTTTATCGAGAACAGCGACCTTATTACAGGAGCTTGAGATATCTTCAATGATGTGAGTGGAAAAGATAACGACCCGTTCACGGCTAAGTTCTACAAGAAGGTTCCTGAAACGTATTCTTTCCCGTGGATCAAGGCCTGCAGTCGGTTCATCAACAACCAGTATCCTGGGCAGATGCAGAAGGATCAGTGCAATACCCATTCTCTGTTTCATTCCTCCGGAATAAGAACTGATCTTTTCATGTCTCCTTTCCTCCATATGAACAGCCTTAAGAACATAAGTCACCCTTTCCTGCCTTGTTTTTGAGTCGGTAATGTTTTTCAGTATTGCCTGATAATCAAGGTATTCATCAGCAGTCATATTTTCATAGCTTCCGAATTCCTGAGGAAGATATCCTATCAGACCCTGCAGCTCCTCGCGTTTTTTCTGGGTATCAAGACCATTTATCCAGACCTTCCCGTAACTTTGTTCAAGAATCCCGCAGATGACCCTCATCAGCGTTGTTTTCCCGGCACCATTCGGTCCCAGCAAACCAAACATTCCATTACCTATATCAAGCGAGACACAACTTAAAGCTTTGAATGGTTTCTTCTTCTTGCCTATAACCGGGACAACAGATACTAATTTATAGACAGCTTTCCGGATGCCTTTAAATCTGCCTTCAAGCCTGTAGATATCTGTATTTTCCCTTGTAAGTTTTAAACCTGTTTTATAAATGAAGAGAGCTGTGAACCAGATGAATCCGAGGATAATTACGGTTGGCAGGTTTTTCCATCTGATCTGAAAGAAAATGAGATTCAAAAGCGGGACAATCCAGAAAACTATCAGATCAATAGTTTTAATTAAAAATGAGATCAGTTTCTTTTGTTTTCCCGCGTTGAGGTTTTTTAGCAGTTGACTGACAGAACTCCATATTGATGAGAGGAAAAACCATACAATAATGCTGAGTACAAAGATCCAGAATCCTTTCTTAAGATAAAAGTAAGTGAAATAGACAAGGAAACTGAAAACAGGAAGTTGCCATAGCTTGTCAGACAGATCTTTCCATGTGGTAAATGGCTTTTCATAACCAAGACGCTTTCTGATCTTCTTCCCTGCATCCCATTCCCTGAGCCATCTGCTTTTCCTGTCATATATTTTTACCAGGCTCTGAATTTTAATATTTATATTCTCTTCACTTGGAATGACGGATTCTTTTGCTTTCCTCAGGCTGTTCATAACAAACCAGGTACCTGCCGGGACAATTATCAGCGCCAGAATTGTAGTGATCAGCTGCCAGAGAAATTTATCAATGTTACGGAAAATTATTAAAAGCAATGAAGCGAAGATGATTGCCTGAATGATTTTATTTTTCCAAGAAAGCGACTTTATCCAGTTTAGACTATTTTCCAGTCCTGAGTAAAATGTTGGTATGAATACAAGTGTCAGCAAGGTGCTCATTGTAAGACCGCCTATTACGGTTATGGCAAAAGAGGCTCCTATGACTGAAACATATTCTGCTTTACCCATTGCCAGCGGGATCATAGCCACAACTGTTGTGGATGCGGTTATAAGGACCGGTCTGAGCCTTGCCACGCCTGCTGTCATAAGTGCCCTTGTCCTCCTGTAACCTCTTTTTCTTAAAATATTTGTATAATCGATAAGTATTATGCCATTGTTCACTACAATACCGAGAAGAATCAGAAATCCTGTCAGAGTGTTCAGATTAAGGAGTGAATTACCTGTAAGGATCAGTGCAATAATCGAACCGAGTCCGGCAAGAGGTATACTGAAAAGAAGCACAAAGGGGATCCAGAGAGATTCAAATACTGCAGCAAGTATCATCAGGATCAGAACGAAAGCAATACCTAAGGGCTGGTAGAAATCTTTAAGCGCATTTTCTTCATGGATGACTTCCACAGCAATCCCGGGCGATAAATTAAGAGCAGCAACAAGGTTTTCAATTTCCAGCCGGGCTCCTTCAAGCAAATCTTTTGAATCATTTATTTCGTCGGTGAAACTGTAACTGACAGTTATAAGTTTTTCCTGGTTTTCACGGTGGATATTTCCCATTCCATAGGAAAATACTATGTCAGCAAGCTCACTGATATTCATTATTGTTCCTTCTGACGAACTGACTTCCAAATCCTTTAAGTCATCAATTGTCTTGTCAGTGATCTCCTCAGTTTCGCCTTGTTCGTCAGTGTACTTCAGAATTATGGAGTAGTACTCCGTCCCCTGTCTGAATGTAGCCCCGGATGAATATTCCCGTCCGAAAGTTGCAAGAGCTGACGAGATATTACCTAAGGAGAATCCATTCCTGTTAATAAAATCCATGTCAAAATTCAGTTTTACTTCCGGAGTGCCTGACTGAACATTAACACTTACGTTTTCAATTGTTGTCAGTTCGTCAATATATGTTTTAATATCATCGGCAAGATTTCTCATTTCTTCAAAATCCTGGCCTTTTATTATCACACTTTCATTCTGCGATCCCAGTCCCAGAAGGTTTAGCAGATTTCCTCCTGTTCCCGCACTGCCGCCTCCCAGGGCTCCTGATGATTCAAATCCTCCGCTGGCAGATATTTCATCCATGCTTATTTCTGCATTTGAGATATTCCTGGTCCTTTCTTCAATATCATTCTTAATTTCAGGAAGATCACGGTCGCTCTTTTTATCCCAGTCTTTTGCCAGGTTAATTGTTACAGTTGCCTGGTCCTCCTCAATTCTGCTTATAACATCTTCTTTTTCGGGTACATTTGCAAGCCGTTTTTCTATTTCACTAACTACAGCATCAGTTTTTTCAAGGGTGGAGCCAGCAGGCATTGTAACCGACAATCTGAAACTGGCTGATTCAATTTCCTGGGTGGAATTAATGCTTAAAGTGAGACTAATGAGCAGGGCTGCAAAGAATGCCACAAGGCTTCCGATAATCGTAAGAACGGGCTTTCTCATGCTGGCTTTAAGAACAAGATTATATGCCTGGATGACCCTGTTATGAATTGAAAGTTTCTTATAGATGGCCGATTCCCCTTTCTGAGACCGCGTAAGTAAAAAATATGTTGCCATGGGAATGACCATTAATGCAACAGCCAGCGAAGCAAGAAGTGTTGTTACAATTGATACTCCGATATTCCTGATCACGAGCCTTATCAGGAAATTTGATGAAAAAACGAAGGGAAGGAATACTATAATTGTCGTCAGGGTTGAAGCAAAGATCGATCGCCACACTTCTGTAGTTCCCTGTTTTACTGAATCCTCATTACTTCTGCCTGACCCTGCCAGGCGATATACATTTTCCAGTACGACCACGGAATTATCAACGAGCATACCTATGGCCAGAGCTAGGCCGACAAGCGTGAGACTGTTGATAGTGATGCCGGATGCATAGAAAAAATTGAAAGCAGTGTACACAGATACCGGAATCGAAATTGCGATTATGCCAATGAGCCTGATGTTACGAAGGAAAAACCAAAGTATAAGCACAGCGAGAAGACCTCCTGTAAAGGCCAGGTTGATTATCTGAGAAATGTTCTTCTCCATTATCTCCGCACTGTTGTTCTGCACAACAATCTCTGCATTTAATCTCTTCAGGCTTTCGTTAATTTTATTTATCTGGTCAAGCACCCTGTGGGACAAATCAATGATATTGGCCTGATTGTCATTAGTAAGCGTTATTGTGACTGCATCAAGGCCATTAACACGGCTATATGATTCCTGTTCCTTTACACCGAAAAATATCTGGGCAATATCACGCAACAGAACCGGGCCATTCTTGCTTACTGTTATGTTACCGATATCTTTTATATCGGTATATTCCGATCTTATGTTCACAAAAAGCCTTTTATCACCATCATGAACTTCTCCGACAAAAGTCTTATCAGCTCCGTTGTTGCTGAGGAGGTTGCTTACCTGGCTCATAGTAATTCCATAAGCCTTGCAGGCTTTCCTGTTAAGCCTTATTTCAATTGAATTCTCCTGTCCGCCAAAAACTTCCACACCTGCTATACCATCAATATTTTCAAGTTCCGTTACTATCTCCCTGTCAGCTATGTTTCTTATCCTGTCTATACCTCCTTCTCCCCGCACCTGAAGTTCCATGAACTGATTAGTGAGTTGCTCGAGATCAATTTTCAGAACATTGATCTGAAATTCATCGGGGATGGAACTTTTTACCAGATCAATTTTCTCCTGAAGCTTCAGGTTAGCATATTTCATGTTCGCCCCCTGATTGTAAAATACTGATATCGTACCATACCTTGATGTAACTGTACTTTCAAGCTTCTCAATGCCTTCCAGTGTTCCTATAGCACCTTCGATAGGTATAATAGCCTGGTTTTCTATGTAAGAAGGATCCATTTCCAGCATAGTACCTACCTGCACAAAAATTGCAGGTAATTCTGCATTCGGGATAAGCTCAACAGAAAGTTTCTTATAGGAGACATAACCGAGCATTGTAAGCGCGGCAAATATCATAATTATCAGAATTCTTCTTTTCAGGATAAAGTTCATAGTACGCCCTTGTAAGAAGTTATAATTTAGCAGCTTCCGTTTGTGATCTGCCTGTGATCCATTTGCTGAAACTATCCAGGAACCAGTACACGCATGGAATAACGACAAGTGTCAGCATTGTCGAAGAAACGAGGCCTCCTATTACCGCAAGAGCCATAGGGGATCTCAGGGAGGCACTCTCTCCGAATCCGATAGTAAGCGGGAGCAGGGCAAGAATGGTAGTCAGGCTCGTCATAAGTATCGGTCTTATCCTTTGTGAGCCGGCAGCTATTATTGCCGCCTTCTTGCCGAATCCGTCCTCTCGGAGCTGATTAATCCTGTCAATGAGTATAATAGCATTATTGACAGCGATGCCACCAAGCATAATAATACCTATATAGGCCATCATATTTAAAGTTTTACCCAGAAGGAAAAAAATGAGTATTGTTCCCACACCGGCAAGAGGTACTGTAAGCATTATTATGAATGGCTGTATAATTGATTCAAATTGAGCAGCGAGGACCATGAACACAAGAATAAGTGACAGGATCAGTGCAAACGACAGATTTGACATTGATTGCTTTCTCTGGAGTTCCTCCCCTGTGAATTCCATCTTGTAATCTACAGGCATCGTTACCGGCCGGAGAGCCATCTGCGCCTCCTTAATGACTTTATCGAAAGCATATTTTTTATCAACATTAGCATACAGATAGCTGGTCCTTGCCTGGTTCCTCCTTGTTATTTCACGCGGTGAGACAACAGTGTTTATCCTGGCAAGTTCACTTAACGGAACTTTCAGGCTTCCTGCAGTGATCATAATATCTTTTAGCTGGCTGATTGAGACATCCTCCAGCTTTACAGTAATATCCTTAATCTCACCATTCTCTTCAAAAGTTCCTGCTGAGGAACCTTCCAGATAATTCCTGATCTGATTTGTTATATTCTCAACAGGTACATTATAAAAACTCGATTTGAAACGGTCTATCTCAATTTCCACTTCAGGAGTACCTTCGTCCATTGAAGTTGTTATGTTGAAGAGAGCCTGGTTATTCTTCAATATTTCTTTTGACTGGTCCAGGATTTTTTCCAGTTCATTGTAATCATCACCGGATATTTCAAGAATGAAAGGGAATTCTGTGGTCCCGAGAGTAGTTTGCAATGCGCTCTCCTCACGGGTATAACTGGTTTCCATATCTGTTATGCCGGCAAGATAACTGTCGATGAGATCAATGGCATTTTCAGATATAGAAGAGAATTCCTTTTTAAGTCTGATTTTAAGCGATGCGAAATTTTCTCCTTGGCTTTCATTCGAAGCAGCGAATGAGGATGTCTGTTGTTTCCCTGCCTGACAGTAGATCAGATCAATTTTTTCTCCAAGTAATTCCCTGACAATGTTTTCAACTTTCCTTGCAGTGCTGAAGGTCCGGTCAAGACTTGTTCCCTCGGGAAGAGAAAGGTTAATCGTGAATTCAGCCGATTCAGATCCGGGCATAAATTCACTGCCAATACGAGGTATGAGCAGAGCTGAACCAGATATCAGTATTGCCGAAAAGATTATCACCAGACCTCTTCGTTCGATTATTCTTTCCAGCAGCTTTGGATATCCTGGAAAATGAAGGGGCTCCGGATGGAAGGTTTTTTTGTTTTTATCTGAGGACAGGGTTGATACCATCATCGGGATTACCAGCAATGCTATTAGCAGGGATGATATAAGCGCAAAAGCTACGGTCCAGGCCTGATCCCTGAACATCTCTCCTGATGAGCCATGGAGGTATACTATTGGCAGAAATACAACTATGGTTGTTACTGTTGAGGCTGTAATTGCTCCTCCCACCTGGCCGGTGCCATTTATAACAGCATCTTTGAGAGGCATGCCTTCCTCCCTGAGACGCGTTATATTCTCGAGGACAACAATTGCATTGTCAACCAGCATGCCGGCTCCCAGAGCCAGGCCTCCCAAAGTCATTATATTAAGGGTCAGGTGACTGAAATACATCAGGTTAAATGTTGCTATTATAGAAATCGGAATAGCCACGCTTATTACCAGGGTCGTACCGATCCTGCGAAGGAATATATAAAGAACAAAGACAGCCAGCAGAATCCCCAGAATAAGGGTATTCTTGACTTCACTTATCGCGTTATGGATGTAGTTGCCCTGATCCTGAATTTTAATGAATTCATATCCGGGCAAAGCCTTTTCGAGAATTGTAAACTCTTTCTCAAGGCTCTTTACTGCATCAACCGTGTTGTACTTTGGCTCTTTATAAACAGATAATCCCACACATCGTTCACCATTAATAGTCACAATATTCTCGGGGTCCTTATTGCCGGTTTTGATGGTTGCCACGTCTCTGAGATAGACGGGAACCCTGGAAGAGGCTGAAGAGGTTGAAGAAGTTGAAGAGGTAGAAGAGGTTGAAGAAGTTGAAGCGGATGGTTGTTTAAATCCAACAATTATATTCTCAAGGTCATTTATATCTTCAAGTACAGTAACTCCCTTTACCGTGTATTTGGTACCCATTTCCACAATTGATCCGCCTGATACATTCCTGTTATAGGCGCTTATCTGGGATGCGATAACATCAGAAGTTATTCCAAACGACTGGAGAAGATAATTATTTGTTTCAATAATTATTTCACCCTCCTCGTCTCCTGTGAGTTTTACATCTGCTATTCCCTCAATTCTCACAAGTTCGTTCCGGATATAGTTCTCAGCTATTCTCCGGAGGTCGTCCATATTTGTTATTTTATCATTCCTGAAACCCACAACCATTACTGGTGAGGCATTTGGATCATACTGGGAGATTGAAAAATCTTCAAGGTCGGAATTCTGAGCAAAGGAATTCAGTTCTTTCTGGAGGTCAAGAAAGGCTTCATCCATGTCCTTGTTCCAATCGTATTCGACTGTAATCAGCGCATTTCCGGCTTTTACTACTGAAGAGACCTGAACTACATCTGCCTGGCGCATCGCAAGAGATTCAATCTGCTCGACATAATTTTTTTCTATCTCCTCCGGCGGTTTTTCACCGGCTGACAGTTCTATATATATTTTTGGATTATTCAGATTGGGGAAAAGATCTGTTCCGAGCTTGCCAAAGGAAATAAAACCAAGGAGCACAATACCCAGTACCAACATCAATATTGTTACAGGGTATCTAACAGCAAATTGGGCAATCTTATTCATCGGGTTACATAACTATTTTTACCTTGGATCTGTTGCTCAGGGTTTCATATCCGCTTATAACGACCCTGTCATTTTTCATAAGGCCCCTTGTGACTTCGACATCTGTCAGGTTTTCAAGTCCGGTTTCAATGATCCTTTCCTCAGCCAGGCCTCTCTGAACAATAAATACTGTTTTTCCCCTCTGGCGGGAGAGGATTATATTTTTGGGGATCACAATAACAGAGTCCTTGCGGTTTGTAACTATATCAGCCTTGACAAACATTCCGGGCCTCAGAAGGTAATTTGTATTAGAGATCTCTACATTGCCTTTAAAAGTCCGGGAGTCGGCATCAATTGCCGGTGATAATTGTGTCACATGACCCATTACGGTATCTTCCGGGATTGTATAGTTTGTGAGCCGCACATCCTGTCCGGGTTTAATTACTGAGATGTATTTCTCAGGAAGCTGGACTTCCATGTACATTGTCTGGTAATCCATAATTTTTGCAATAGAAGATCCGGTTTCGATTTGGGTTCCCGGAGTATAATAAGGGAGGTCAACGATAACCCCGTTAATTGGTGAGATAATCCTTGTCTTTGCCATTTGCAGCTTTGCACTCTCCAGGTTTGTTTTAGCATTTTCATATTCTATGCTTGCGGTCTTCAGCTCTTTGAGTGTAACACCTCCTTTTTCGTAGAGTGATTCCTGTTTTTTCAGTTCACTTTCAGCAAGCTCAAGGTTCAGCTGAGTAGTCTCGAGCTTCACGCCAATAACATACTCTCTGTCTTCAAGCCTTGCTATCAGATCACCGGTTCGGACCTTATCTCCCATTTTCCATGGTTTTCCGGTCTGGGGATTTATTTCAAGATAATAGTTCGCCGATATCTTTGATTTTAATTCTATCTGGCCCTTTGGGAAGGCTGTCCCGGTAGTATTAATGAATTCTTCGATCGGTTTCAGGCTTATATCCTGAACGGAGACAGGTATCTCCACATCGGCGGTCAGGTTCTGGTCCTGGTTTCTGCAGGAAGCTAATGCAAGAGCTAAAACGACGGCAAGTACAAGATTTTTCATTTAAGTACTATTTAATTTTCATTATTTGTTAAAGTGTTTTCACCGGAGTTACCGGTACGTTTTTTTCAAAATCGTAAAGAGTCTGAATTTTGAGATTAAGAAGTTCCAGCTTATATGATATAAGCGAATTGGTGTAAGATATCTGCTGTTGAGAGAGCTGGTTCTGATAAATGTTCAGATCCATACCGGTAAGATCCCCGTTACGGTATTTTTCCAGATTAAGATCATAGGTCAGCTGGGCATTGTTGACATTCTGGCGTGCTATTTCAATCTGATTTTTAAGATTGATAAGGTTCCTGCAAACCTGCCTTATATTGAGAATGATATCATTCTGCTCCTCTTCAAGGGATATCTTTGATGATTCTATTGAAGCTTCAGAAGCCTTGATCCTTGATTTCCTTTCTCCCCAGTCCCACAGTGGGATTGTAAGTGACAGGGAAACGCTTTCATTATCAGTGGGATTTTCATACAAGTTTCCTAAATTCTCATTATCACCAAACAAACCGACTGACAGGTCAAGCTGCCCTTTGAACTCATTCAGAGCTTTTGTTGTAATAAGGTCAAACTGAGAAGTTTCGAGATTTATCTGACTTTGTCTTATTTCCATCCGGTTTGCAAGGCCCTGGTCAATAGCAAAAGCAACATCTATACCGACTGTATCAACTTCAATATTCGGCAATACTAAAAGATCGTCATAAAGACTTATTCCTATAAGTATCTTGAATTCATCCTTGGCATTTTCGAAAGAGACCTGGCTGTTCTCAAAAGATGATTTTGAAGATGCAAGGTTGAGTTCAGCCTGGAATATTTCTTCGCGGGCAGACAGGCCTGCATCAACTTTATTCTTTATGATCTCGTAGCTTTTCTGCATATTCTCATAAGCCTGACGATCTATTTCGAGACTTTGCTGTTTCTGGTAGACATTGTAAAAGGATATGGTCACCTGTCTTTCAAGAGAAAGCAATTGAATTGCGTAATTTAGCTGTGCATTTTCATGAGCCAGCTGGAGTTCCTTTAGCTGCAACCGGGTCCTGTTATAAGTGAAAATAGGTTGTGACAGGTTCAGCGACAGGCTGTTACTAAATCCTTTATTAGTGTTGTTAGAATATTCACTGTAGGAATCAACATAGCCGAATTTATTTAGAAGCGATACTCTTGCATCAGTAAGGAGTATTGGCTGTGAGACAGTAAAAACCCCGTAACTCTCGGTTGTTTTTGTAGTATTCCAGGCCGAAATGAGGTCATTGAATGAACGATCCTGCCTGTAGGAGAGAGGATTGACTGACAGGGAGAAATTTGATTTCAGGGCGGCATTCTGTGCATTCAGGTTTTCCTGACTCCTGATCAGATTCAGCCTTGTTCGTTTCATCGCAGGGCTGTTATCCTCAGCAACCTTCAATGATTGTTCCAGTGTAAGCCCCCTTTGGGCGAATGCTGTTAAGCCATGTATAATTAACAGGAGAATTGCGAGATTAATTCTCTTTCCTGTTTTTACCTGCTTTTTCATTTTTGTTAAATTATAGTTCATTACTGATTATCTTTTGCCCATTTAACTGCATCGGCGATTACCATCCTTCCTTCTGAAAGATTTGAGATCTTTACTTTAGCCGTATCTGCTGAGAGATAATATCTGCCAAGGTAATTCCAGCCTCCTTCAGCGTTCTGGTAATCAAAAGTCATCTCTTCCACACCCTGATCATGATATATTTTCAGATGGAGATCCTTTATTGGTGCCTCAGCTCCCGGGCCGCCCTGAAATGCACCCGGCCCACTTGCTCCGGGAACGTTTCCGGGAGGCATATCTCCCCGGGGCCTACCTCCTCCTGGTCCTCCTCCTGGTCCTCCTCCTCCCGGCCCGCCTCCTCCCGGCCCTCGTCCGCCGGGGCCCATCGCCCTGCCTCTTACCATTGTCCGCTCAACAGATTTACCCACGTAGAAATATATGTTATAATAACCAGGATCTTTTATTATTGCATTCCATGTTGCCTCCTTATTGCCTGATCCTGCCCTTGTATATACCGCTGAAAGAATATATCTCCCGTAATATGATGATTGAACAACCGGCTGCCAGTGTTCAGGAGCATACATATTGTTGATCTGCAAATATGTATTTCCCTGGTTGTTATTTATTTTAAGCAGCTTTTTTAAAGGGCTATTATCGATCTGCCTCGAAATATGGAATAGTGAGTCCTCATTATCAATGATTATTTCATCGGGATTACCATAATCAGGAATTGATGGAAGGAGTTCTTCTCCTGTAAAAGGTTTTGTTCCTTCTTTTATCCTCCCTATTTCATTGACTGGTATGATAAGCTGACCAGGAATATTCTTGGAAAAAATTGTGTTTATCATCATGGCCCTGGGTTCTGCGTCAAGTATTAAGCCTATTCTCTTAGCTTCACAACTGTCTATTGATACTATTTTTGATATATCAGCAGATTCCATTCCCCTTCCCTGTCGTGAAATAGCCATTATTCCCCTGCCTCCGCCGGGCATCATCAACGGTCCCCTGCCTCCCGGCCCTCCCTGCGGGCCTGCACCTCCCGTACGGAAAGAGATATTGAACAGACCTGTAACAGGCTCCGGATTAGAAGCCACAAAAGTCACCTGATATCTTACCCGGTTTTCCACAACAATTTCTGATACCTGAAGATTACTGATTATAAAACCGGGAAGCTCTTTACTCCCGAACCAGTTATCAAGGTATGGGTAAAAGCCAAAGCCAAATTTTTCAATCATGTCGTTGTTGAATTGCTCAATACCGACACTTCTGAACCTGTGGTCATCAAGGTATTTTTTGAACCAGTCGTTGAATTCCTCAATACCTGCTTTTGCCCTGAAAAGATTGAAAAGATAATCTCCCTTGACAGTCAGAACCTGCCTTATAGTGTCACTCGCAGGATTCTTCGAGAGAAGTTCCCTGAAACTGTACCTGCTGAGGATAAGATTAGCCTGGTCATTATCTGTCATCACCCGGTCCATCCCCTGGTACCCTGAAGGTAATGGTGAAGCAACCTTTTGAAGGTGAGATTCAAAAGCTGCATTTATTCCAGGATAATCATGTGAATAGAAATTGTTTTTAAAAAAGTAAAAGCTCGGACTCAGACGATACCGGACCGGCTCATTAACTGCATTCCCATTGACGAACCTGAAGTTCTCACCACTGATGAAAGTATTCCTGATAAAGTCATTGAATAACCTTACCTCCAGCTCTTTATCAGTAATTACAGTGTTGCTTCTTGCCATCCTCCTCTTCTGTCTGGCTTTCTGTTTACGAAAACCGGCATTTCTGATCGTGGCCATTCTCTCAGGGAGAAGCACCAATGACGGCTGAATCTCTGCCCTTGTCTGAGTGCTCATCCTCGGGTATGAATAAAACTGTACCGGAACCTCGACGAAACTCAGAGTATTAAATGGATATTCCGAAGAAAAATTTGTCTCCAGTTCAGTCATTATTCCCGATACCAGCAAAGAAAGGGTATCTTTCAGTTCACTGAACTCATTCCTGTAATAATCGTTACCAGGGAAATAATGAGTTATGTAATTAATAGAATCAACTGTTAAGGTATCAGAAAGATAATTGCCAATCGCCAGAGTTAAACCTGTGAGCGGGAATTCCGTCCTGAAGGTGTAAATTTCAGTTTCCTTTTTCATAATTCCCTGGGAAACTGGTACTAATCCGGGAGTGGTTTTTACCCTGAGATCGAAATTTGTAAAATCAATCTTCATTCTTGCAGGATTATCAGGATAATAGTTTAATCCCGGAACCGGGTACCAGTGAGTTTCCGGAGTCAGTAAAACAAAATCCTTAGTCAGGAAAGCCTGTCGTTTATTTACCCGGAGCATCTCAATCATGTATGGATTATCCTTTATGTTTCCTGTGTAATTCGGATAGCAGAATGCTTCATGAATGCTCCCGGCGTAAGTAATTGTCAATGAATCCTTCTGTCCGGGTTGAAGCATCGCAGGCAACCCGACCAGAATGATATGATTCACTGTTTTGAAATCAATTTCCTGACCGCTATGGTAAACTTGCTTTACTTTCAGACCGGGATTCAGGGAAAAGAAGCATTCATTTATTCCGGTCTTATTTTCGTTAACGAAACATAAGGCAGCTTCAGCTTCGATTTCCCCGCCTGAATGTGAAATATCGATTTTTGCATCGGTCAGTGTTACGGCATCCTGGCTTTCAAATTGCCTGTTTGTCTCGATTATCAGCTTCCTTTCATTAAGATTTCTCTTATAAATTAAGAAAGTGTTTTTTGTACAAATAATTGTCCCTGCAAGAGAAAGGAAGAGAAGAACGTAACAAAGAGTAGTTTGTAATTTTGACTGGGGCAACCTCTTAAATGTTAAAATTGTTGCCATAACCAGGCAAAGTCCGAAAAGCAGGTAC
This sequence comes from Bacteroidetes bacterium ADurb.Bin145, assembly GCA_002070505.1. Classification (GTDB taxonomy): domain Bacteria; phylum Bacteroidota; class Bacteroidia; order Bacteroidales; family VadinHA17; genus LD21. Next base: position 50,637 of record MWDJ01000010.1, read on the forward strand.
ATCAGACGCTGGTTAACAATAAGCTGGTTATTGTCAAATCCGATGATTCCCGATTTAAAAACCGGAAGGCCGAAAGCCATATAATCAAATAAGGAACCCATCCTGTAATACAGCCAGAACATGTTAAGAGCAGCGAGACCAAGTAATAAAAGAAATGTAATAGCCTGATTACCTATAATTTGCATAAGCATAAAAGCAAGTCCAAGGCTGAAAATTATTGTCGGAACCGATATTATCAGAAGGTATTGCAGATAAGAGACCAGGTCCACACTCATGTCTTTTGAGATTATATTCATCAGCAGGGCGATGAAGAGAATTATGATATCCAGACCTATGAAAAGCTTCAGGATTCCCCATGTCTTACCGGTTATATATTCAAAATTTGATACAGGTCTTGTATAAAGCACTTCATTTGTGTCGATTTTTTTATCCCTTTTCAGGAAATCGGCTGCCAGGAATATGACCACTATTGATTGTACAATGTTCAGAATATAGAGGTTAATAAGAGGAACTGAGGACGGGATAGAAACAAGTTCCCATGATTCATCTCCAATGGGAGAAAAGAGCCCGATGTTCAGAAAGGTAAAAATCACGAACGAACCTATAGCAAAAAGCCTGAAGAACCAGCTTCTTCGAAGGGTCACAGCCTCATATCGGGCTACTGTTCTTATATTATGAAAAAATGTTATCACACTATAATTTTATTCAGCTATGTCTGCATGTAATTTATGTTCCATGAAATACACATATGCATGTTCGATGTTGGGGATGATTTCGGAGCAGGCAAATTCAGGTAAATCATCTGATACGATCTGCACTTCCCAGCCTGTTTCTACTGGTATTGTTGAAATGACATTATATTTTTCTTTTACATCTTCATATTCGGAAGGGGTCAGGTTTAATTTAAAAACGTGGTTTTCTGCATGTCTTATAAGCTCCGGTGGTGAACCTGAGAAGACCAGTTCTCCTTTGTTCAGCAAAGCCATTCCCTGGCAGGTAGATGATATGTCTCCAACAATATGGGTTGAAAGAATGATAGTGACATTATGCTGTGTGAGCTGGGAAAGGATGTTCCTGAATCTTATTCTCTCATCAGGATCAAGACCTGTCGTAGGTTCATCGACTACAATTATAGAAGGACTGCCAATAAGAGCCTGAGCTATTCCAAGACGCCTTTTCATCCCACCCGACAACCTGTTAGCCTGCCTGTCCCTCACTTCAAGCAAACCCACCTGGTCAAGCAGCCTGTCAACTTCGGCAAGCCTGGCCTTCCTGTTCTTCATACCGGCCAGAGCTCCGGAATAATCAAGGAATTCCCATGTTTTCAGGGAGGTAAAAAATCTGAAATCCTGAGGCAGATAGCCGAGCATGCTTCGTAATTCCTTCCGGTATTTCTGAATATCTTTTCCATCGATAAGCACCGAACCTGATGTGGGTTTCATCAGTGCAACTATGATCCTCATCAGGCTTGATTTACCGGCTCCGTTAGGTCCAAGAAGGCCGAACATCCCGGTCCCGAACTCGAGATTAATATCTTTTAATGCCTGATTACCGTTGGGATAAATCTTATTCAGTCCCAGAATTTCCACTTTCATAGAGGGTGATCATCGTTAGAAAGGTATATTTATTATATAGATGCAATAAAGACGTCTTTTATTCCGAATGCTGCATTGGAGTATACATTTTATTGCATGAGAAATAAGAATCTGCTAAATAACAGCAAATTAGGAAAAATTAATGAAAGTAGTCAAACTATATTATTAGAGAATGGTAATTAGTTGTAATGCCAAACAAATTCATATTTTTGTAAGCTAAGTTTTCTTTCTGTGGCTTACCGGACGAACAAACGAAAGATTATCAACGACCCTGTTTATGGATTCATAAACATTCCGGGCGATCTTATTTTTGATCTCATTGAGAATCCGTGGTTCCAGCGATTGAGGAATATAAGGCAGCTTGGCCTGACAAGCTTCGTCTACCCGGGAGCAAACCACAGCAGATTCCAGCATTGTTTAGGAGCCATGCACCTGATGGAGATGGCTATAAGTACACTTAGATCGAAAGGGACATATATCTCGCCTGAGGAAGAGGAAGCCGTTTTCTGTGCTATTCTCCTGCATGATTCGGGTCACGGACCTTTTTCTCATGCTCTTGAAAACTCAATTATTTCAGGAATTACTCATGAAGATCTCTCATTACTGCTTATGAAGGAACTGAATGAGAGATTCGGGGGCAGACTTGAACTTGCAATTGAGATCTTCAAAGGCAACTATAAAAGAAGATTCCTGCATGATCTCATTGCGGGGCAGATAGATATGGACAGGCTTGATTACCTCCGGAGGGATTCGTTCTTCACAGGAGTAATAGAAGGCTCTGTCGGCTCTGACAGGATCATCCGTATGCTTAATGTTGTGAATGATGAACTTGTTGTTGATGAAAAAGGGATATATTCACTTGAAAAATTTCTGATCGCCAGGAGACTTATGTACTGGCAGGTATATATGCATAAAACGGTGATCGCTTCAGAAACGCTGCTTGTAAATGTACTTAAACGTGCGAAGCAACTTGCATCAGAGGGCAGAGATCTTTACGCAACACCGGCTCTGCGGTTTTTCCTATATAATAGCATCGGACCGGAAGATCTGCTTCAGGAAGGCACTTTTACACCCGGGTTGATTGCTGCTAATTTCACAAGGCTTGATGACACAGATATCTATGTGGCTGCCAAATACTGGGCTGATGATTCTGATAAAATCCTTGCCGAACTTGCAGGAAGGCTAATGCAACGAAACCTGTTTGCCGTTGAATTGCAGGACAAACCTTTTTCAGATGAAAGAATTGAAGAACTTAAAAGCTCCGCATTAAAGATCCTTGACATAATACCGGAACTGACGGACTATTATATTTTCACTGCCAGTATCTCTAACCTGGCGTACACTCTTGATGCCCCTGAAATAAAGATACTTCTCAAATCAGGAAAAATTGCTGATATATCTGAGGTATCAGACATGTGCGACAACAGGTTCATCTCGGAGAAGAATACAAAATATTTTCTAAGTTATCCTAAAGAATGTCGATAAATAAAAAATCAGATCATGGAATTTTCTGCTGCTACAATTGCCGGATTTCTTAAAGGAGAAATCGAAGGGGATCCTGAAACGGTTGTCCATACTATAGCAAAAATTGAAGAAGGTCATCAGGGAGCTCTCTCATTTCTGGCCAATCCAAAATATGAACATTTCATATACTCAACCAAATCTTCGATCGTATTGGTTAATAAAAACTTTGTACCTTCTTCAAAAGTTGAAGCCACGCTTATCAGGGTGGAAAATGCCTACGAAGCATTTGCCTCTCTGCTGAGGCTTGTTGATCAGTCGCGTCCAAGGAAGAAGGGGATTCATCCGACAGCTGTAATTGAACAGACAGCATCAGTCGGGAAGGATGTTTATATTGGCCCTTATTCATACATCGGTGAAAATTGCATTATCGGTGATAATTGTTCCATATATCCCCAGGTTTATATCGGCGACAATACTAAAATAGGTTCAGGATGTACTATTAATCCCGGAGTGAAGATTTACCATGATTGTATCCTTGGAGAAGGGTGTATCATTCATGCTGGAACTGTCATAGGAAGTGACGGATTTGGATTCGCACCGCAGTCCGAAACTGAATTCATGAAAATACCCCAGCTCGGGAATGTCGTTATTGAGGACCATGTTGAAATCGGTGCAAATGCAGCAATTGACAGGGCAACAATGGGATCAACTATAATCCGTAAAGGTGTAAAGCTTGACAACCTTATACAAATCGGTCATAATGTCGAGGTTGGAGAGAACACGGTAATGGCTGCACAGACCGGGATAGCCGGATCCAGCAAGGTCGGAAGGAATTGTATGTTTGCCGGACAGGTTGGAATTGCCGGGCACTTAACAATAGCCGACGGGACCAAGCTCGGAGCTCAGGCCGGAGTGGCAGGGAATATTAAAAATGAAAATTCAATATTTACCGGATATCCTGCAATTGATCACAGGAATTTCCTCAAGTCATCTGTAATTTTTAAAAATCTCCCTGAATTGAAAATGAAACTAGACGCCCTGGAGAAAACCATTGAATCTTTAAAAATCAAATGATCATGATCTCCTCTGAAATAAAAGTATGGGTGTTATTTCACTTGGAGAATAATTTTTATTTTTTTTGTACCTGAAAAAACAAATACCTCATTCTGATGAGTGAAAAACAAAGAACCCTGGCAAAAGAAGTCACTCTTAGCGGAAAGGGATTGCATAGCGGAGTCAATGTTACAATTACTTTTAAGCCTGCTCCTGCAAATCATGGATATAAATTCTGCAGGACTGATCTTCCTGACAAACCTGTAATAGACGCGCTGGCCGAGAATGTTTCAGATACTTCCAGAGGAACAACCCTTTTGCAGGGTAATGCTTCCGTTTCCACAGTAGAACACGTGCTGGCTGCACTTCACGGGTTACAGGTTGATAATGCGCTGATTGAGCTCAACGGGCCTGAAGCCCCGATAATGGGTGGAGGTGCCTGGGCTTTTACAAAAGCCATCAAGGAAGCCGGATTCATTGAACATAAAGAGGAAAGAAATTATTTTGTTGTAAAGCAGAAAATAGCTTTTTCTGACGAAGAACATGGAGTCGACCTGATCATTTACCCGGATGACCATTTAAGCATTAATGTCCTGATAGATTATAATTCAAGGATTCTTGGAAATCAGTATGCCATACTGGATTCTATTAATGATTTTGAGGAAGAGATTGCAAGGAGCAGGACTTTTGTCTTTTTTCATGAGCTTGAGCCTCTTTACAATATGGGTCTTATAAGAGGTGGTGACCTTGATAACGCCATAGTTATAATGGAAAAAGAAGTGGACCAGTCTGAAATAGACAGGATCGCTAAATTATTCAACAGGCCGGGTATTAACTCTCATAAGGCAGGAATTCTGAATAACACCGAACTCCGTTATCCAAATGAACCGGCCAGGCATAAGCTTCTTGATATTATGGGCGACCTTGCACTTGTCGGTCATCCGATAAAAGGGAAGGTTGTTGCTACTCGTCCGGGTCATTATGCCAATACACGTCTTGCAAAGATCATGAGGCAGGAAATGAAAAAAGCATTGTCAAAAAGAAATATCCCTGCCTACGATCCTTCACAACCGCCGGTTTATACAATAGAGGATATCAAAAAACGACTGCCTCACAGACAGCCCTTTCTGCTGGTTGATAAAATAATCTCCCTTGATGAAAATACAGTGGTGGGGATAAAGAATGTAACCTACAATGAACCATTTTTTCAGGGACATTTCCCGAATGAACCGGTAATGCCCGGAGTACTCCTTGTCGAGGCTCTGGCTCAAACCGGAGGATTGCTGATATTAAGCAATGTAGAAGAGCCTGAAACATACTCCACGTATTTCCTTAAGATAGATAAGCTTAAGTTCAAGCAAAAAGTCGTTCCGGGTGATACAGTGATCCTCAAGATGGAACTTATAGAACCTCTGCGCCGGGGAATTGTCTCAATGTACGGACAGGCTTTTGTGGATAATAAGCTGGTAGTTGAAGGAGAAATGGTGGCACAGGTAATAAAGAAAAACAAATAAAACGGAAATGATCTCAAACTTAGCTTATGTGCATCCCGATGCACAACTCGAAGGAAATGTGAACGTTGAACCATTCGCTTACATTGCAGGTAATGTTGTAATCGGAGAAGGTACATGGGTGGGCCCGAATGCAACAGTAATGAGCGGGGCCCGTATCGGAAAAAACTGCAGGATATTCCCGTCCGCAGTAATATCAGCAATACCTCAGGATCTTAAATTCAGGGGAGAAGAAACAACAGCTGAAATAGGCGACAGAACAACGATCAGGGAAGGGGCTACTGTAAACCGTGGAACGGCAGCTGTCGGGAAAACAGTTGTAGGGAACGACTGCCTGCTGATGGCCTATTCACATACCGGCCATGACTGCAGGATCGGTAACAATTGTATAATTGGTAATAATAGCGGGCTGGCCGGCGAAGTAAAAGTCGACGACTGGGCTATTCTCAGTGCCGGTACACTGGTTCATCAGTTTACCAGGATCGGGGCCCATGTTATGATTGGTGGGGGAGCAAAGGTGAGAACTGATGTGCCACCTTACATCAAAGCCGACAGGGATCCGCTATGCTATCTTGGATTGAATACCGTTGGCCTTACAAGAAGAGGCTTTGAAAAAGAAAGGATTGATGAGATCCATGATATCTACAGGGTCATTTACCAGAATAACATGAATTTTACCCAGGCTCTGGATTTCATTGAAAAGAACTTCAGACAATCCACTGACAGGGATTATATCATAGAATTCATAAAGAATTCCGAAAGGGGAGTAATCAGAGGCCCCAGGTGATATAATCATTTAATCCTTACAATATCCCGTCCGAAAGGACTGAGCGCAAGAGATGTAAGCTTGAAATGCTGCAATCCGAAAGGTATCCCTATAATTGTGATATACAGGATCAATCCGATAATTGCATGAGTAAGGGCTATCCAGATACCTCCGAAAAGGAGCCAGATTACATTCATCAGGATATATAAGCAGCCCGATGACCTTGACTGAACCCGCGACTCACGGCCGAATGGCCATATAGCAAGCCACGACATTTTAAAAGTCTGAAGACCGAATGGTATCCCGATAATTGTTATCATCAGGGCAAGGGTACCTATCATATACTCGACAGCAATGACAATACCTCCAAGAATCAGCCATAAAAGGTTTCCGATTATTTTCATTTCATTTTATTCAAGGATCACAGTCTTTTCTTTTGGATATCTGACAGAGTAGGTAAGAATGATTCTTTTTGTCTCCTGCGGTTTAATCTCCAGATCCCACTTGACGATCCCGGTCCTTGAATTTAATTGTCCTCCGGTGAGCTCAGTTGCATCAACAGTTATTCCGCTGTTTGATGATATAGGGATCTGATCATACAGGGCAATTTTGATAGGACCAGGTTTGTTGTTCCTTATTGTAGTAAGGAATGAGTATATTTCCGTTTTGTTCGAACCAAGTACCTTTCTGCTTGTGAAATCCTTCTGTTTCTCTCTTTTCACAAGGATGCTGTTATCTGTTCCAAGCGAGATCTGAAGCGAATCAGTAAGCTGATTCACGTTCAGGAAAGACTTGCCGACAAAGCTGTTTTCAAAATACAGGGTAGCTTCGCCGCTCATAAGGCTTTGTTCTGCCCAGTTGGTGATTTCACCAGTAAGATATGCCAGCGTGGACAGCTTTGGAATAGTAACATATTTATAGTCAGCAGGAGACGATGTACGCTGTATTTCAATGGTCTGTATCTTCCCATCTGAGGCTATTGAGTAAGGAATGGCAACGTCAAAAGTAACAGTTGTTTCTCCCACCTGCTTTCCGACGATCATTGGTGCAGCTTCAATTTGTTTAATTACTGAACTTTCCCTGGCATCCATCTCCATCATTACAGGAGCCTCACTTTTTCTCACTCCGGAAACAGCTCCCCTCAGAACAATTCCCGGGGAGGGAGGCGTGTAATAATCAATGAACCACGGATCCAGTTTGGGGACATCCCCTGAAATCCAGGGGGAGGCGTTCGAAAAACTTAGTTTAACATTTTTCCATTCAGTTCCCGTACTCTGAAATACATTAGCTTTATAAAGGATGTTGACAGGTTTGGTAATATCATCGACCCTGATATCATATGAGGGATACCATCCTGCATTGTTAACTACATAGCTGAAAGACAGCTTCCCTGCAACAGGTTTAGATGAAGTCGCTGTTACTGATATTTCTCCCGAAGGCAGTTGCTGCTTTCCGGTTCTGTCGGAAATCTGTTTCTGAAGTGCCGCAATCTGTTTCTCGTAATCTTTTATAAGCCTGTTCTTCTTCAGAACAGTTATTGTAACCTGTTCCATATTATTTGTATAAAGATCCATTACATTCTTCAGCTGATCAGTACTGAATGCGGTCTCCTTGGCAACAAGAACAGCCCTGTTGGCTACGAGGAAAGCTTCTTTCTCTTTAAGGACGCTTATAGCGGCTTTCTCATCTTCAGCCTTAATCTGCAAGGCTTCAATCTGATTTCTGACCGACTTTATTTCCGGCAGTTCCTCGAGGTTCTCAAGATAATTATTCTGGTGGTTAACCCCCATTATTGTGAATTCCCCGTAACCTTTTACCTGGATGCTTTGCACATCAATATACGGAGACAAACCTCCGAGTTTGAACACGGTACTGCCGGAAGGGATGTCAATAGTAGCTTCGTGAAAGAGCTGTGCACGGTCGGGATATACAGTGACACGAGACAATGTTGCTTTTATATCTTTCTCATTATCAGCAGATGAATACTGTAAAAATGATATGAGAAAAGAAAGTGAAATAATAAATTCTTTCATAATACTTTATTAACTGATTGAATGATAAAGTTAAGATTTTTATTCTATGTATCCATTTTAGAAATAGATACATAGTTTATTCTCCCATAGGGGAAAACAGACAAGACCTGAACAATTTAAAAGATCAGCCTTTTCAGTCAGTATTAAAAAACAAACAGGATAATGTAATAAACTACCAATAGGATCAAACCAAAGGGGGCAGCCAGTTTTGCCCATGCTTTGCTTCCGATCTTAAGCTTGCCTGCTGCAATTATGTTTGGAATATTTCCGGGGATCAGCATACCTCCGCTTATGAGGAGTCCCATCAGCATAGCCCTGATCTGGAGGATACCCATTTTTGGAGTTATCTCGGCTGCTGTCAGTGTTGCATTATCAAGAACCGCAGATATAGTATTTATCCAATAAAGTACTTGCGGACTTACCCTTGGCATAAGGTAATCGACAACAGGTGAAAATCCTTTAGCCAGTAATTCAAGCGCCATAATGAAGAGAAAAACCTTTCCTGACCTTATCAAAACATCCTTATATGTTTCAGATTTTTCTGCTTCAAGAGTGTCACAAGTTGAAGGATTCCTTTTAGAATAATATGAACCAGTGAGTGCACAGAATAAGACACCGGGGATAACGTAAACTGCAAGATTCCTTATCAGGAAGAAAAAATCGGCGTTATAAGGCTCTCCTTTCAGTCTGCTGACAGCTATTGTTGAAAGAGGTTCACCGACAGGTGTAAGTACGGCACCCAAACCGATTGAAAAACAGGAAAAAATAACAATCGTCGTTTCTGTTTTTTTGTCGAGTCTGAGGGCAGAAATTATTTCCACAAGGACCAGTGCTGCAATGATTGCAGTAATGACTGAAGATAAAAGACCAAGAAGAAAAACAAGCAGGAAAACGAACAATTTAAGTCCTAGTTTCTGTTCAAGGCTTCTCGTTACAGATTTTATTTTCTGTGATAATAAAATGAAGAGTATTCCTGCAATCAAAACCACCTCAACAATGGGGTGCTTCGGACTAACAGGTGAAAGAGCGGCAGTCTTAATAACTTCAAAACTCCAGAGTTGTGAAATTGTGACGGCAAGCACTCCCATCACAAACAGGAAAGCTTCCAGATTGTGTTCAATTTTTTTTATAAGAAATGGCAGCGTAAGAACGCACAGTAATATAAATCCTAATCCGGCAATAATGAACGTTCCAGGCAAGCTTACGGATGTTTCCATATATAATATTTTTTAAAATCAGGAGCGCAATATATATAAAAATTATTATTTGGGATCAGACTTTTACTGTACGATCAATAAAAGTGTGATGGATCAGATCTACTTGTTCATTCTTCCCCCGTTTTTAATGATTGTATTTTTTTTTACTTTTGTAATCTTTATTTAGATTAAATTTAACCAACAAATCAGGCTGATTAATTGTTTATCCGGAAGGTTAAGCTATTTCTAGGTTATTTAAATGGAAAAAGATCAAAACAAGATAATAGGCGAAGCTACTTCAGGGGAATATAAATACGGATTTTATTCTGATATTGAGGTTGATGCCATACCTAAGGGGCTTAATGAAGACATCATCAGAACGATATCGCTGAAAAAAGGAGAACCTGACTGGCTCCTGGATTTCCGGCTTAAAGCATTCCGTCACTGGCAGACAATGAAGATGCCTGAGTGGGCGAATCTTAAAATATCACCGATTGATTATCAGGAAATTATCTATTATTCTGCTCCAAAAAAGATATCACCATCTGACGATCCGCAGGAGATTGATCCTGAACTGAAGAAAACTTTCGATAAGCTCGGGATCCCCCTCGAAGAACAGAAACATCTGGCAGGTTTTGCCGTGGATGCTGTAATGGATTCAGTATCAGTTAAAACCACTTTCAGAGAGACTCTTGCGGAATCAGGCATTATCTTCTGTTCCTTCAGTGATGCAGTAAGAGAGTATCCTGATCTTGTGAAGCGATATCTCGGAACAGTAGTTCCCTATACTGACAATTTCTTTGCCTCACTCAATTCAGCTGTCTTCAGTGACGGTTCTTTCTGCTATATACCGAAAGGTGTTCGCTGCCCTATGGAATTATCAACCTATTTCAGGATAAATGCAGCTAACACGGGGCAGTTTGAACGAACACTCCTTGTTGCTGATGAGGAAGCCTATGTGAGTTACCTTGAAGGTTGTACAGCTCCGATGAGGGACGAGAACCAGCTTCATGCTGCTATTGTCGAGATCATCGCTGAAAACAATGCTGAAGTGAAATATTCCACGGTTCAGAACTGGTACCCTGGTGATAAGGATGGCCGGGGCGGGATATTCAACTTTGTCACTAAAAGAGGTATGTGCCGGGGAGAAAATTCAAAAATATCCTGGACACAGATTGAAACAGGGTCCGCCATTACGTGGAAGTATCCTTCATGCATACTGAGGGGAGATAATTCAACAGGGGAATTTTATTCGGTTGCAGTGACTAATAATTTCCAGCAGGCTGATACCGGTACGAAGATGATTCATATAGGAAAGAATACTAAAAGTACAATAGTTTCAAAGGGTATCTCCGCCGGTTATGGTCAGAACAGCTACAGGGGACTTGTAAAAGTACTTAAAAATGCAACTGGTGCAAGGAACTTTTCCCAGTGTGATTCACTTCTTCTCGGTGATAAATGCGGTGCTCACACCTTCCCTTATATTGAGGTCGATAATCAGACCGCGATCGTGGAACATGAGGCCACAACATCAAAAATTGGTGAGGACCAGATCTTTTATTGTAACCAGAGGGGAATATCAACTGAGGATGCAATCGGACTTATAGTTAACGGCTATGCCCGTGAAGTAATAAATAAACTCCCTATGGAATTTGCTGTTGAGGCTCAGAAGCTGTTGCAGATAAGCCTGGAAGGGAGTGTGGGGTGAAAAGTTTGACTGGTTTTCATTCACCCTTTGAAGGGGGTTTGGGGGGATGTTCTCAGTGAAGTTATAGAGGTTGAATAGGTTGAAAGAGTTGAGAAAGTTTAAGAAGTTTTAAGAATAATATGCTTGTAATAAAAGATTTAAAAGCCGCCATCAATGGCAAGATGATCCTGAAGGGGATATCGCTCGAGGTAAAAGCCGGAGAAACACATGCTATCATGGGGCCTAACGGATCGGGCAAGAGCACTCTTGCAGCTGTCCTTGCTGGACGGGAGTTTGCCAGGGTCATTGAAGGAAGTGTTCATTATATGGGGAAGAACCTGCTTGAAATGTCGCCGGAAGACAGAGCTAAAGAGGGCATCTTTCTTGGATTCCAGTATCCAATAGAGATCCCTGGTGTTAGTATGGTGAACTTCATGAAAACTGCCGTAAACGAACATCGCAAGCATAAAGGACTTGAACCGCTTTCAGCTTCGGATTTTCTGAAACTGATGAGGGAGAAGAAAGAACTGGTAGAGATAGATTCACGACTTGCCAACAGGTCGGTAAATGAAGGATTTTCTGGCGGCGAAAAGAAAAAAAATGAGATATTCCAGATGGCGATGCTCGAACCCAGGCTTGCCATCCTGGATGAAACTGATTCCGGTCTTGATATTGACGCTCTCAGAATAGTTGCAAAAGGTGTGAATAAGCTTAAACGCCCTGATTATTCTGCAATTGTAATTACACATTACCAGCGACTTCTTGATTACATAATCCCCGATGTCGTTCATGTTTTATATGACGGAAGGATTGTAAGAACAGCCGGGAAAGAATTGGCCCTGGAGCTTGAAGAGAAAGGCTACGACTGGATAAAAAAAGAGAATGATAATACAGAGATATCATGAATAGTCAGCCGGATACAAGAAATAAATACTTCAATTTATATAAGGAGAATATAGGGAAGATCCTGCCCGACTCATCTCCTTTCATAAACTCATTCAGGGAACCTGCAATTGAAAAGTTCTTGGAACTGGGGATTCCCACAAGGAAACATGAAGCGTACAGGTACACTGAACTGAACACTTTCTTCAGCCTTGATTTTAAAAACTACTTTATTCCTGGAGAAAAGGATTTTATTAAAGCTGAAGAGTTCCGTTGCGATGTTGCTGACCTTGATACGCATGGACTAGTACTTTTAAATGGCTTTTATCCTACAATAAGTGATAAGCTTCGCCGTCTTCCGGGAGGGATCTGGATTGGGAGCCTGAATGAGGCCGCAAAAGAATTTCCGGATAAGATAAAGGATCATTATAACAGATATACAAACGGGAATAACGACGGACTGGTCCATCTGAATACAGCCCTTGCATCAGATGGTGTTTTTATGTATGTCCCGGGCGGAGTGGTGCTTAGTAAACCGGTTCAGGTTGTGAACCTTGTTGAGGCCGACAGTGACATATTCAATCAGCACAGAAATCTGATAATTGCTGAAGATAATACCGATACTACACTTATAATTTGCGACCATACTCTTTCCCCTCATAATTTCCTTACAAACGCTGTCACCGAGATCTATGTCGGTGAGAATGCCCGGTTTGATATAATAAGGGTGCAGAATGAGCATAACAATGCAGCCAAGATAACACATACATTTATTCATCAGGGGAAAAACAGCAGGACATCCTCCAACAATATAACCCTTCACGGGGGGCTTGTCCGGAATAATACATATCACTTTCTGGAAGGAGAGGGCTCCGAATGCAATTCTTACGGCCTTTACCTGACCGATAAGTTTCAGCATGTTGATAATTATGTGAGTGTCAACCATATGGCCCCCAACTGTTCAAGCAATCAGCTTTTTAAAGGTGTGCTTGATGACGTGGCAACGGGTGCGTTCAACGGTCGTATATACGTGAATAAGGATGCACAGGGTACATCAGCCTATCAGAAGAATAATAGCATCCTTCTTTCCGATGATGCAAAAATGGATACTAAACCACAGCTTGAGATCTATGCTGACGATGTGAAATGCAGTCATGGTGCCACTGTGGGACAACTGAATGATGACGCTCTTTTTTATATGCAATCGAGAGGGATTAATAAAAGAGAGGCAAGGCTTATGCTAATGTTTGGTTTTGCACATGAAGTGATCCAGAATATAAAGGTTGAGGCTCTTCGTGACAGGATGGATAATCTTGTAATGCAACGTCTCAGGGGAGAATTATCACGATGTGCAAGTTGTATGGTTAAATGCGGATAAAAGATTTACGGTGAAAACAATTTCCGAAATAAGGGCGGATTTTCCAATACTCGCGACAAAAGTCTACGGTAAACCTCTTATATACTTTGATAACGGCGCAACAAGTCAGAAACCGGAGGCGGTTATTAATAAACTTAACGAGGTTTACAGGAACTACAACGGTAATATTCACAGAGGCGTTCATGCATTGAGTGACAAGTCTTCTGAAGAATATGAGATTGCACGCGAGAAAGTGAGATCTTTCATCAATGCTGAAAAAAAAGAAGAGATTGTATTTACATCGGGCACAACAGGTTCAATAAATGCATTGGCTTTTTCTTTCGGAGAAAGGTTCATCAACAAGGATGATGAAATTATAGTCTCAACCCTGGAACATCACGCCAATATAGTGCCATGGCAGATGCTGTGCGAAAGGAAAGGCTCAAAACTGAAAGTCATTCCGGTTAACGATAACGGGGAAATAATCCTTGAAGAATATTATAAACTGATCAATCAGAAAACAAGGATTGTTGCCGTGACCCAGGTGTCAAACGCCCTTGGTGTAATAGTACCTGTAAAAGAAATAACAGAAGCTGCACATTCAATGAACATCCCTGTTCTGATCGACGGTGCCCAGGGAATCCAGCATGCCGGCACCGACGTAAGAGAATCCGATTTCGATTTTTATGTCTTTTCCGGTCATAAGATCTATGGCCCTGCCGGAATAGGAGTACTCTACGGAAAAGAAAAATGGCTATCAGAACTTCCTCCATACCAGGGCGGTGGTGATATGGTCGACAAGGTGACATTTGAAAAAACTACTTACGGAGCCCTTCCATTGAAATTCGAAGCCGGAACAATGAATTATCCTTCCGCAATAGGTCTTGCTGCAGCATTTGATTATGTACTTTCGATCGGCCGGGAATATATTTCTTCACAGGAAAAAGATCTTCTGACTTATGCAACTGAAATTTTATCAGGGATCAGGAGAGTAAAAATCTTCGGGAAATCTGACAAAAAAATTTCCACAATCTCATTTCTCATCGACGGGATCCATATGTACGATACCGGGATGGTACTGGATAAGCTTGGAATAGCTGTCCGTACCGGAACTCATTGTGCCCAGCCTGTTATGGACAGGATGGGAATAGACGGAACGGTGAGGGTCTCGATGTGTTTTTACAATACCAGGGAAGAAATTGATGCTCTTGGTACGGGAATTGAGAAGGTGATACAAATGTTTTCTTGAGTTATGACGATTGAACAGATACAGGAAGAGATCATTGAAGAGTTTTCGGCTTTTGATGACTGGATGGGGAAATATAATCTTCTCATAGATCTGGGCAGGGAATTACCGGTACTTGATCCGAAATTCAAAACAAGGGATTTCCTTATTGAAGGCTGCCAGTCGAAGGTATGGCTTTATCCGGAGTTTAACGGGAGTACTGTGTCTTTTAAGGCGGATAGCGATGCTTTGATCACTAAAGGGATAGTCGCTTTATTGATCAGGGTTTTCTCCGGAAGAAGTCCGGAAGAAATTATTTCAGCCGACCTGCATTTTATCGATAAGATCGGATTGAGACAGAATCTTTCACCAACAAGGGCTAACGGATTACTTTCAATGGTCAGACAGATAAAATTATATGCAATTGCCTTTAAAGCAAAGAATACTAATAAATAATCCATAAAATGATGGATGCATCTGAAAAACTTGAAATTGAAACAAGGCTTGTTGGCGTACTGAAGAGTATTTTCGATCCGGAGATACCCGTAAATATTTACGACCTGGGCCTCATTTACAATATTAATGTTGATGATGATCATATTGTCCATATTACTATGACTCTTACAGCACCTAATTGTCCAATGGCTGACCAGCTTATCGAGGAGGTCAAATACAAGGTTGTCGGTACCCGGGGTGTAAAAGATATAGATCTCAAACTTACATTTAGTCCGCCCTGGGATAAAAGTATGCTGAGCGATGAGGCCAAACTGGAACTGGGATTATTATGATTCCAAAAAAATGGCAGTTATCAGTACACAGAAGTTATCGTTAGAGATTAAGTCCAAAGCATCTGATCTTGATTTTGATATGTGCGGTATAGCGAAAGTGCGGCCGCTTTCCGAACGGAAATCTGTATTGAAGGAGTGGGTTGATGCAGGGATGAATGACATCATGGGTTATCTCGCCAGGGAGCCTGAAAAACGTATGGACCCAGGTCTTCTCGTACCGGGAGCAAGATCTGTAATTGTGACCGCGTTGAATTACTATTCTGAAGCCGGTCAGAAAAAGGAGGGAGTACCTGTTCTTTCACGGTACACTTACGGGAAGGATTATCATGATATAATAATTCCCAGACTCAGGGAATTATTTGAATTCATTAAAAGTAAAGTGCCTGATGCCGGAGGAAGGGTGTATTGCGATTCGGGGCCTGTTCATGAGAAAGCATGGGCCGTTGAAGCCGGACTGGGATGGCAGGGCCGCAATTCACTGTTAATAAACAAAGGTCTGGGTTCTTTTTTATTTATCGGTGTCCTGATCCTGAATATTGAGCTTGATTATGATAAGCCTTTCACAAGTGATTTGTGTGGCGAATGCCGTTTATGTATCGGTGCTTGTCCCACACAGGCAATAAATGACAACAGGACTATAGATACAAGAAAATGTATTGCTAACCTGACAATAGATAAAAGAGGACCAATACCTTCTGAGATAATCCCAAAACTGGGCAGAAGAATTTATGGCTGTGATAAATGCCAGGAAGTATGCCCCTGGAATACAAAAGCAAGGAAGACCAGGATACCGGAATTTAAATTAACGAAGGAAATAGCTGAGATGGGATCTGACGACTGGCTTTCACTTACTGAAGAAAAATTCAACAGACTCTTTTCAGGTTATCCGATTGGGAGGAAGGATTTTAAACAGCTGATGGAGAATGTAAGGAAGGTGATGGAAGCATAAGTAGTGCACTTCGTATAGGTCATGCAGGTTGAGGATCCGCCAGCCGGCGGAGACGAAATCCCGAGAGCAAAGCGAATCGGGATCATGCAAGTCGTTTAAGTTTTTAATTATAGTATTCTCCTTAGGGTATTCCAATTGATATTTTATTTATCTGACAGAACAGTTACAACGACCTCTCTCTGGTTTCTTGGTCCGTCAAATTCACAGAAGAAGATATTCTGCCAGGTTGACAGGCCGGCTTTGCCATCGATTACCGGGATTGTCTCGGAAGGTCCTACAAGTCCGGCTTTAAGATGTGCATCACCATTATTATCCTGGTGATCATGCTGCCATATTCCTGAAGGGATCATCTTTCCAAGCAATGTAATAACATCAGTCTGAACGGAGTCATCCCAATTCTCCTGGATCATTATTGCTGCTGTAGAGCCTCTGGCATATATACTGGCAATGCCATTAATTACCCTGCTTTCCTTAATGATATCCTTCACCCTGCCGGTTATATCATATAAAGCACATCTGCTTTCGGTACGGAGTGTAATTATCTTTTGCATGGTTTTAATCAGATGTTTAAGGTAATAATGAAACTGATAATTAAACAAAATTATGCTTTTTAATGACAGCTTGGAAAAATCAGAAGGCTTGAAATATAAAAGGCGCAGTTTCCTGCGCCTCGACTCTTAAACCCACAAAAACCCTGAAACCAAAAGTTAAACTGCATAATCCTTAAGCATGAGCATAAGTTTCTGCCTTGTAAAAAAGATCCTGCTTTTTACCGTCCCTATCTTTAAACCAAGCTTATCAGCTATCTCCTTATATTTATAACCCTGTATATGCATCCTGAATGGAATTCTGAATTCATCTTCAAGAGAATCAATCGCTTTTTCTATTTCTGCTTCAGAATAATTTGACTCAGGTGAGATATATCCCTTATCATGTGGCTGATTGAGATAGTACAGATCACGTGTAGAATCCATTATCGTATTCTCCTTGACATTACGCCTGTAGTTATTAATGAATGTATTCTTCATAATTGTGAAAACCCAGGCTTTTAAATTGGTATAATCGACAAATTTATCCTTAAATGTAAGAGCTTTCAGATAAGTATCCTGAACAAGATCAAGGGCTGTATCACGATCGTAGGTAAGACTCATTGCAAACCTTTGCAGATTGGTTTTCATCCCTATCAGATTATTGTTGAATTCATAAGTTGTCATAGCTCTGAATTTTTATTGTCTGAACAAAATTAAACGAATAAAAAGGGATAAACAAATCTTAATATCTTAAAATCTGTTAAATCCAGGGATATTCTAAATAAGAAAATTTAGGAAGTGCAGGAATATCAATAAGATATGGGTCAAAATATGATCCCTGTATAAATTATGTATAAATTGATAATTATACTCCCATTATGTTGCTTAAACTTTCGTATTTTTAAAGAAAAAAAGATGGATTTTAGCATAAAGATTAGCAAGGGGCTGGTTTTAAGGGGCTTGATCTCAAGTCCCGGAGAAAAAATTCGAGCGGTCATTATTTTTATTCATGGCCTTGGCGAACACATACACCGGTATACTGACTGGTATGGATCACTGGCAAAAGAGGGGATAGGATTTACCGGAGTAGATCTGCCTGGGCATGGTATGTCAGACGGGAAAAAAGGTCATATAAAGAGTTTCGCAGTAACAGATGAGATGATCGAAATAATTCATGATAGTGTAAATAAAACGTTTCCAGGGATCCCGGTATTTATTTATGGACATAGTCTGGGTGGTGGGATCGTACTTGACTATCTGATAAGAAAAAACCCCAGGATCAAGGGAGCAATAATTACTTCCCCCTGGCTGAAGCTTTCTTTTGAACCAGCAAAAGCAAAGCTGCTTCTTGCCTCGGTAACCAGGAATATTTTACCCGGATTGATACAACCATCAGGACTGGTTGTAGAACATATTTCGCACGACAAGGAAGTTGTCAGGAAATATAAAGCTGATCCACTGGTTCATGATAAGATCTCTATAGCTCTTTTTGACAGTGCAATGAAAGCGGCCAGACACACGCTTGGACACGCTTCAGAGCTCGCTGTACCTTTGCTTCTTATGCATGGGAGCGAGGATATGATATGCTCTCCCGAAGGAAGCAGACAGTTTGCTTCAGCATCTGATTTAGTAGAACTGAAGATCTGGGAAGGAGGATTTCATGAACTGCATAATGAATTCTTCAAAAAAGATGTATTTGCCGCAGTAATTGAATGGATAAACAGGAGAATCAATTAAAATTCACCGGTGCCGAATGGAGCTGAGGACGACTTTCAATATAGACCCTTCGGAGCAGAAGATCTCATACAATGATCCGGTAATGTTTATCGGATCCTGTTTTGCTACTTATATAGGCAGGAAATTCGAATCGGGTCACATGCCTGTGATGATCAATCCTTCAGGTACCGTATTCAATCCCGCATCAGTTCTTAAGACTATAAGCAGGATAATCTCCGGAGAAAGCTATGAATTAAAGGATCTCAATAATTTTAACGGCCTTTGGTTCAGTTTTGATCATTATACCGATTTTTCATCTGAAACAGCAGAAGGCACTCTTTCTGCTATTAATCTAAAACTTAACGAATCCCGGAGTTTTTTATCCGGAACCCGTTTCCTCTTCATCACTTTTGGCACGGCAAGGGTTTTCCGGTTGAAAGAGAGCGGACTCATAGTTTCAAACTGTCATAAGTTGCCTGCTATTAATTTTACCCGTGAACTAATGTCAGTTAACAATATTGTTATTTCATGGAACGCTCTTCTGGATAACTTAAAGTCATTGTATCCCGGTCTGAAAGTGATTTTTACGATCAGCCCCGTACGTCACTGGAAAGACGGTGCTCATGGCAACCAGGTAAGTAAATCAGTTCTCTTTCTTGCAGTGGAAGAACTCCTGAAACATCCATCAAAACCGTCATATTTTCCTGCTTATGAGCTTATTATGGATGATCTGCGGGATTACCGTTATTATGATGAGGATATGCTGCATCCGTCTCCAAAAGCAATTGATTATATATGGGAAGAGTTCTCGAAATGTTATTTTGAGAAGACCACAACTGAGTTGGTTCAGGAAATAGACCGGATATCAAAAGCCATGTCACACAGGATCCAGAATCCTTATTCCGGTGAAACCAGAAAATTTGCTGAGAATATTCTTGCAAAGATAGACCTGATATCAAAAAAAGCCCCGGAGATTAATTTGCAGAATGAAAAGAAGTATTTCCTTGAGCTTATCCATCGGGCCTCATAAATAATCCGGTTTTAGAAGTTCCGGAAACGGACATGTATCAAGCAATTTTGGATATTTTCATCCCGTTCCTGTTCAGATATGCTAAATTCAGGATCTTCCTTACTTCGTTCTCATTGTAAAATCTGATATTCGATTCGGTTCTGTCGGGTTCGAGAATCCTGTATCTCTTTTACTCCCCTTGGGGCTGGGGTAGATAAATTGATTTTCGAGCGATTTTCGCAATTTAATTAATGATTCCTGGTACTAATAATTCAGCAACATGCTGATTACTCTCAGTCATAAGAAGGAATATTTTCAGAAGCTTTTATTATTCGGCCGGTTCGATCATGATCTTTTTCACGACCTTAGCCCCGTCACTGAAGATTATTGTTACGAGGTACATACCCCTTGTCGGGTCCTCGAGATCGACTTTTGTAATTGTCTGGGGGTTGCTGTATCTCTCTTTAAAGATCTCCTGTCCAATTATGTTTGTGACCTTTATGGAAACAACATCTTTTTCGCATTTTACGTTAAAAAAATTTTCCCGAACTGGGACAGGGTAAATTGTAATCTGGCCGGCAGCATCGGCAGTCAGTGCTTTCTTTTGGATGGGATTTTGAGCAATATTAACAGTATCCTTCTGAGCCTGAAGGGTTAAGGAAAAAAGCAGTAAAAGAGTTAAAAGTAAGCTCTTTTTCATTGTTACCGTTTGTAAATACTCATCAAAAATTGTGCTAAAGTTAGTAATTTTAAATATTATTATCAATTAATGATTTGATTCTTGCAAGGTCCCCGGGCGTGTCTATGCTTATACTTTCCCATTTAGTGACAGCGCATCTTATCCTAAACCCGTTCTCGATCCACCTGTTTTGCTCCAGCGATTCCGATATTTCAAGGGAACTTTCTGACAATGCTGTTATTTGCATCAGGGTATCAGTTTTAAAAGCATACATTCCGATATGCTTATAAAAGAAATGTTCCTTTGCCCATTCCTCCGGCTTCAGGTCTCTTATAAACGGAATGGCAGCCCGGCTGAAATAGATGGCATTACCTGATGAATCAAGGACAACTTTGGGATGATTAGGATTGAAAATATCCTCTCCGGGGGATGTTTTCCGTACAAGGGTGGCTATTTTAACCTCAGGATCGTCGAAGCAGGTTTTAAGCAAATCAATCTGTTCGGGTTTTATGAAAGGTTCATCCCCCTGAATATTGACCACGACATCTGTCCTGATCCCGGTTTCCCTGATTATTATGCCAATTGCTTCCGCACAACGGTCGGTTCCGCTCTTATGGTCTGCTGATGTCATTACCGCTTTACCCCCGAATCCGGTTACAGTATCAAATATTCTCCTGTCGTCGGTTGCTACATAAACAGAAGGGATCGATTTCCCGGCCTGTTCATAGACTCTTTGAATCATTGATTTATTACCAATCATTGTCAGAGGTTTCCCCGGAAATCTGCTTGACGCATACCGGGCAGGAATAATGCCGGCAAAGGTATAATCAGAGTTACTCTTCATCCTGCGAATTTACGAAAAATGCATTTCCCAATGTTTTAAAAATATCTTAAATTCGCACCAGCTTTAATTCAGAGATGAGAGACCTTCAGCAGATAAAACAAAGATTCGGAATCATAGGCAATTTTGACGGGCTCAACAGGGCTATTGATATAGCTGTGCAGGTTGCCCCAACTGATCTTTCCGTGCTTGTTACGGGTGAAAGCGGAACCGGAAAGGAGGTCTTTCCGCAGGTAATTCACAGCTATAGTATCAGGAAACACGGACAATACATAGCGGTAAACTGC
This sequence comes from Bacteroidetes bacterium ADurb.Bin145, assembly GCA_002070505.1. Classification (GTDB taxonomy): domain Bacteria; phylum Bacteroidota; class Bacteroidia; order Bacteroidales; family VadinHA17; genus LD21. Next base: position 72,205 of record MWDJ01000010.1, read on the forward strand.
GGCGCTATTCCGGAAGGTACTATTGATTCTGAATTATTCGGACATGAGAAAGGTGCTTTTACCGGAGCTACAGACAGCAGAAAAGGCTACTTCGAAGTGGCAGACGGAGGGACAATCTTCCTTGACGAGGTCGCTGAATTACCTTTATCTACACAGGTGAGACTGCTGAGAGTGCTCGAGACCGGGGAATTCATTCGGGTGGGATCATCTAAAGTGCAAAAAACTAATGTCCGGGTCATTGCTGCAAGCAATATTGATGTGGCAAAAGCAATTGACAACGGAAGGTTCCGCGAAGATCTTTACTACAGGCTTAATACAGTTCCTATAAAAATCCCGTCCCTGAGGGAAAGAGGTGAAGATATTCTCCTGCTCTTCCGGAAATTTTCAGTCGATTTCGCTGAGAAATACAGGATGCCTCCTATTACCCTTGATAATGAAGCGAAAAATATACTCCTTAATTATTCCTGGCCCGGGAATGTCAGGCAGCTTAAGAATATAACGGAGCAGATTTCAATTATAGAAAGAGACAGGGAAATAAAGGCCTTGACACTTAAAACATATCTGCCTGATTACGAAGGAGTGAAATTACCGGCACTTTTAAGAAAAAATGAAGATAAGTCATTTTCTTCTGAACGGGAGATCTTATATAAGATACTCTTCGATATGAAGAGCGATATGAATGACTTAAAAAAGCTTGTTTATGATCTTATTCAGCGTGGAGAAATTGAAATTCCTTTGAATGAATCAAGTCAGACAGTTATAAAGGATCTTTTCAGAGACAGCCACCGGGAAAAAGTTGTACCAAAGGTTGCTGAAGCACATAAACCTGATTTTATACCGGTAAAGGAAAGAGATGATATACAGGATACCGAAGAGATAATAGAAGAATCATTATCCCTGGCTGATAAGGAAATGGAGATGATCAGGAAAGCACTCGGGAAATATGGCGGCAAAAGAAAGATGGCTGCCCATGAACTAGGGATATCCGAACGTACCCTTTACAGGAAAATAAAAGAATATGGCATTGAAATGTAAATACGGAAGGATGTACCGTAAAAAGATCTTTCTGTGCATTCTGATCGTCTCAGAAATATTTTTTCTGTCCGGCTGTAAAGTAAGTTATTCATTTACAGGAGCCAGCATCTCCCCTGAAATAAAAACAATCAGTGTGCAGTATTTTCAGAACCGCGCAAGCATAGTTCAGACCGGTCTGGGACAATACATTACGGATGCTCTTATAGATAAGTGCAAGGCTCAGACCAACCTGAACTTTGTTAACGGACCAGGGGATGTTGACTTTGAAGGTGAAATAGTCGACTATAATACAAGGCCTCAGACTGTGGCTGCTGATGCTCAGGCAGCTACAAACCGGTTTACTATAACCCTGAGAGTCAAATACACAAATTCAGTCAATCCGGATCTCAGCTTCGAACAGACTTTCTCAAGGTATGAAGATTATGACAGCAGGTATAATCTTGATGAAGTTGAAAAAGAACTTTCAGCTAAAATAGTTGATCTGCTTGTGGAGGATATTTTTAACAAGGCATTCGTTAACTGGTAATCCCCATGAACAGAAATGATTTTTTTCGAATGATTGAAAGGAACGGACCCGCTGACAGGAATATGATTGGGGAAGTTAGTGAAATCATTAATATATTCCCTTATTTTCAGAGTGCATACATGCTTCTCCTCAAAGGACTGCATAACACATCTGACGTAAGGTTTGAGAATCAGCTCAGAAGCCTGGCTCTCAGAATTGCTGACAGGGAAGTGCTTTATTATTACCTGAAAAAGGAACAATTTGCAGAAGTAAGCAAGATTGAAAGCAAAGCTGTAACCGAAACTTCATTTGATGATAAGACTGACCACCAGCAGACAGTTATTGACTCGGCAAAAAGCAGCGATGAACTGATAAATGAAATAGAAAAGGTCTCGGAAGAAGAGAAATCAGGAAAAGGTAACAGGGATCATAATGTTGTGATATCCACTATTCCTGAGATCGATGATCAGAATGCAACTATTATTGTCGTTGACGAAGAGACAGGTGATATCGAGGAGAAGATCTTTTATATGGATCCGGGATTCTCTTTTCCCGAATCAAAAGATCTACTGGAACTAACGAATGAAGAGAGTGCAGATACCGTAGAGCCGGAGAAGATAATTCCGGAATCTGTCAAAACAGTTCCGACAAGCAGGGAAATCCAGGCTGACCTTATTAACAAATTCATTCTTTCAAACCCGAGGATCGAACCTGCTGCAACGAAAAGCAATTTACCTAATGAGGATATTTCAAAGCCTTTTGTTGAAGAACGTGACGGATTACTGACAGAAACCCTGGCAAAAATATATACAAGGCAGGGCTATTATTCAAGAGCCATAGATATTTATGAAAAATTAAGTTTGAAATTTCCGGAAAAAAGTGGTTACTTTGTATCTCAAATTGAAAAAGTAAAAGAGCTTATAAAAAAGTAAATAAATGGGAATCTATATTTTTATTTCGATTTTAGTTATTGTTGCCTGCGTCCTGCAGATATTGATTGTACTTGTTCAGAATTCGAAAGGAGGAGGCCTTGCAGCTAACTTTACCTCAGCCGGACAGACAATGGGGATCCGGAAAACTGCTGATTTCCTTGAAAAATCTACCTGGACACTCGCAGCAGCTATTCTGATTCTCTGTGTTGTGGCAACAGCTACTATCCCACGCGGGGAAGCTTCAGTACAGTCAAGGATCTCTAACCAGATTCAGAATGCAGTGGATCCGAACGCAATTCCTACTCTCCCAACAGCCGTTCCTCCATCGTCCACTACTACAACTCCTGCCCCGGCAGAACAGCAACCTGAATAATTCACATACTTTATATTTTCTAACTCTAAAGTGTCAGTTTGTCATTCAACTGACACTTTTTTGTTTAAAAATGTCATATTATACCCTTTGGCATAAATTATGATACAGTTGGGAGTCGGAAAATATTGTTTAACTCTAAAAATAAATCACATGGCACAATTAAAAGGAAAAATTCTGGCAGGTAAGGTTTTGGTAAAACCTAACGAAGCTGAAGCTAAAACTGCCAGTGGAATCATTATTCCTGATTCCGCAAAAGAAAAACCTCGTCAGGGGAAAGTAGTTCTTGTAGGCGCTTCAAAAAAGGATGAGGAAATGGAAGTTAAAAAGGGTGATGAAGTCCTGTACGGAAAATATTCAGGACAGGAACTGACAATTGATGGTGAAGATTATCTGCTTATCTCACAATCAGACATCCTATTTATATCTTAATTATTAAACCAATAAATCTATATAAACATGGGAAAAGAGATAAAATACAATATTGATGCAAGAGCCCTTCTTAAAGAAGGAGTTGATCAATTGGCAGATGCTGTTAAAGTAACCCTGGGACCTAAAGGACGTAATGTAGTGCTTGAAAAGAAATTCGGGGCTCCCCAGATATCAAAGGACGGTGTTACAGTTGCAAAGGAGATCGAATTGAAGGATCCTTACAGGAATATGGGTGCCCAGATGGTAAAGGAAGTTGCTTCCAAAACAGGTGAGATTGCCGGTGACGGAACTACAACTGCAACAGTTCTTGCCCAGGCTATTATCAATGTCGGCCTCAAGAATATAACAGCCGGTGCTAATCCGATGGATGTTAAAAGGGGAATTGACAAAGCCGTTGAGAGGGTTGTAAAACATCTTGCTTCACAGGCCACTGTTATCGGAGATGACCTGTCAAAGATCGAACAGGTTGCAAGGATATCTGCCAATGACGATCAGGAAATTGGAAAACTGATCGCTGAAGCAATGGGTAAGGTCCATAAAGAAGGCGTCATTACTGTTGAAGAATCAAAAGGAACATCCACTCACGTGGAAGTAGTTGAAGGGATGCAGTTCGACCGTGGATATATATCCGCCTATTTCGTGACTAACGCTGAAAAAATGGAGGCTGAACTTGAAAATCCATATATCCTTATTCACGATAAGAAAATCTCCTCAATGAAGGATCTGCTTCCTATCCTTGAAACCACAGCACAGACAGGGAAACCCCTTATGATAATTGCTGAGGATGTTGAAGGTGAAGCACTTGCAACACTTGTTGTAAACCGTCTTCGCGGTTCACTGAGAGTATGTGCAGTTAAGGCTCCGGGCTTTGGCGACAGAAGAAAAGAGATGCTTGAAGATATTGCAATCCTGACTGGCGGTACTGTCGTATCTGAAGAAAAAGGTCTTAAGCTGGAGCATGCAACACTTGATATGCTCGGTACAGCTGAAAAGATAACCGTTAACAAGGAAAATTCAACCATTGTGAATGGTTACGGAGACAAGGAAATGATAAAGGCACGCGTTGGCCAGATCAAGCAGCAGATGACAACAACCACATCCGATTATGATAAGGAAAAACTGCAGGAACGACTTGCAAAACTTTCAGGAGGTGTTGCTGTTCTGTATATAGGAGCTGCTTCAGAAGTTGAAATGAAGGAGAAGAAAGACCGTGTTGACGATTCATTGCATGCTACACGCGCCGCTATTGAGGAAGGTATAGTTCCGGGTGGCGGAGTGGCATACATACGCTCAATAGCTGCTCTTGAAAACCTTAAAGGTGATAATGAAGATCAGACAACAGGTATTGAGATAGTAAAAAGAGCTATCGAAGAACCGCTGCGTCAGATTGCTGTCAATGCAGGTAAAGAAGGAGCCGTTGTTGTTCAGAATGTAAAATCAGGTAAAGGCGATTATGGTTACAATGCCCAGACTGATACATTCGAAAAACTTACAAAAGCCGGTGTTATTGATCCAGTTAAAGTTGTGCGTGTTGCACTTGAGAATGCATCATCAATTGCCGGAATGTTCCTTACAACAGAAGCTGTGATAGTCGAGGAGAAGGAAGATCATCCTCCGATGCCACCACAGGGTATGGGAGGCGGTATGCCGGGAATGATGTAAGATTATAACAAGACGGAATAGTTTAAAAATAACAGGGGCGCTGCTTGCAACGCCCCTTCTTATTTTTATATTTGCACCTGATTTCAGACAGATAAATTAATGGATAACATCCGTAATTTCTGCATAATAGCTCATATCGACCATGGGAAAAGCACTCTGGCCGACAGGCTTCTTGAAAAGACAAATACCATTCCGGAACGTGAATTTCAGGATCAGGTCCTTGACAATATGGACCTCGAAAGGGAAAGGGGAATTACGATTAAGAGCCACGCCATTCAGATGGAATACATTTACGAAGAGAAAAAGTATTATCTGAATCTTATCGACACCCCGGGGCATGTCGATTTTTCATATGAGGTTTCTCGATCCATTGCTGCCTGCGAAGGGGCCCTTCTCGTAATTGATGCAACCCAGGGCATTCAGGCCCAGACAATATCAAATCTGTACATGGCTATTGATCACAACCTTGAGATCATTCCTGTGCTGAATAAAATGGATATGTCTAATGCAATGCCCGAAGAGGTTAAGGACCAGATAGTCGACCTTGTTGGTTGCAGCAGAGACGCAATTATTGAAGCAAGCGGCAGAACAGGAATGGGTGTGGACAGGATACTGGAAGAGATAATTTTAAGGATACCTCCCCCTGCAGGAGATCCTGATGCCTCTTTGCAGGCCCTTATATTCGACTCTATCTTCAATCCGTTCAGAGGTATAATTGCCTATTTCAAGATAGTTAACGGTACCATAAAGAAAGGAGATAAGGTGATGTTTGTAAGCACCGGACATGAATATAACGCTGAAGAAATAGGAGTGTTGAAACTCAGGCAGGATCCCCGCAATATGATCAGAGCCGGAGATGTCGGATATATAATTTCAGGGATCAAGAATGCTGCAGAGGTAAGGGTGGGGGATACAATCACACATGTGGAAAATCCCTGTGACAAGGCAATATCAGGTTTTGAAGAAGTAAAACCGATGGTATTTGCCGGACTGTATCCTGTTGATGCTGACCAGTATGAAGATCTTAGAAGCTCTATAGAAAAACTGCAGCTGAACGATGCTTCGCTGTCGTTCATCCCGGAATCGTCTGCAGCCCTGGGATTCGGATTCAGATGCGGGTTCCTTGGATTGCTTCATATGGAGATAATTCAGGAACGGCTTGACAGAGAGTTCAATATGGATGTGATAACAACCGTGCCAAACGTTTCTTTCAAGGTGATCACTACGAAGGGAGAGGAAATAGATGTTCACAATCCATCAGGTCTGCCGGCAGTTAATTATATCGATCGTATTGAAGAACCATATATTATAGCGCAGGTAATCACCAAATCGGATTACACCGGGACTATTATGAAGCTGTGCATCGATAAGCGGGGGACCATGAAGAATCAGATCTACCTGACAAAGGACAGGGTGGAACTGACCTTTGAAATGCCCCTTTCGGAAATAGTATTTGATTTTTACGATAAGCTCAAAAGTATATCAAAGGGATACGCTTCGTTCGATTACTATTATGCCGGGTACAAGGAGGCCGATCTTGTACGCCTTGATATCCTGCTTAACGGAGAAATGGTCGATGCCCTTTCAACTTTGATTTACCGCGGCCATGCCTATGATTTTGGGCGCAAAATGTGTGTCAAACTCAAGGAACTTATTCCCAGGCAGCAGTTTGATATTGCCATACAGGCGGCAATAGGGGCTAAGATAATAGCCCGCGAGACTGTCAAGGCAGTCAGAAAAGATGTAACTGCCAAATGTTACGGAGGTGATATAACAAGAAAGAGAAAGCTTCTTGAGAAACAGAAAAAAGGGAAAAAGAGGATGCGTCAGATAGGCAATGTAGAAGTCCCGCAGCAGGCTTTCCTTGCTGTTCTGAAAATCGATTAAATAACTGAAATTACAATCTTTTAAAAAGGCGAATTAATTTTCTCATGTTAAGAGCTTGTAACCCTTTCCATGAATATTTAGGATCCTGACAGACGGATCTTTCTTAAGGTATTTTCTCAATTTGGTAATATAAACATCCATGCTTCTGGCATTGAAATAATTATCATCTGTCCAGATCGTTTTCAGAGCGAAATTCCTTTCCAGAATGGTACCGCCATGCCTGCAAAGCAGCTCAAGCAATTCCGATTCCTTTGTAGTAAGCTTAACAGATTCATCTTCGAACAACAGCAACTGTTTAACGGAATCAAAAGTATACTTCCCTATAGTATATTTTTCCTCTTTGAGAGATGTAATTGAAGCGGAAGTTCTTTTGAGAACGGCCTGTATACGGTAAAGCAGTTCTTCCATAGAGAACGGTTTTGTTATATAATCATCGGCTCCTGTCCTGAAGCCTTCCAGGATATCTTCTTTCTGGCTCTTTGCAGTAAGGAAAATAATAGGCACCTGAGGATTGATCTGGCGGATCCTTTTGGCTAGTGTCAGACCATCCATCTCAGGCATCATTATATCGATTATGCACAGTTGAAATACTGCTTCCGGGAAGGCTTTAAGAGCAAGATTCCCATTTGTAAACAGCGAAGTGTCAAAATCCTTTGCGGCCAGGTAATTCTTCAGTAAGTTACCCAGATTTACGTCATCTTCAGCCAGGAGAATACTGGTACTTTTCATTTTTGTCCGTTTTGAGGGATATACAGAGTGAATTTTGTTCCTTTATTGATATGACTTTCTGCCTTAATGGTGCCATTATGTTCTTCAATCACCTGCTTGACATAACTCAAACCAAGTCCGAATCCTTTTACATTATGAATATTACCTGAATGGACACGGTAGAATTTGTCATAGATCCTTTTAAGTGCATCCTTGCTTATCCCGACACCTTTGTCTTCTATTGTTATTAATATGCCGTTTCTGATATTCCTTGTGGCTATTGTTATGTACGGATTGTCATTTGAATATTTTATAGCATTATCTATCAGGTTTGAAATTGCGTTAAGGAAATGAATTTCGTCGACCATTACAAACGGCGATTCAGCCTTGAAATCCCTGAATATAGTCCCTTTTCTGCTTTCCATCTGAAGAGAGAAATTCTCAATGGCATTATTCAGGATATGGTGAATATCCTGGTTCACAAGAGCAAGTTTCATCCGGGCCTTTTCGAAAATAGCCATCTGCAGCACCTTTTCAACCTGAAATTTAAGACGCATGCTCTCATCGTAAATTATTTTTGCAAGTGAATCAAAGCTTTTCTTTTCGTCGGCGATTGTTTTGTCAGCCATCATCTGGGAAGCGAGAGAAATTGTGGATATTGGAGTTTTAAGCTCATGCGTCATATTATTGATAAAATCCGTCCGTATTTCAGATAACTTCTTTTGACGGAAGATAGCAATGAAAGTGCTTGTCACGAGGATCAGCAGCAGAAGGGTCAGAATCATTGAAAGAGAACCCAGGTTTCCGATCTGTGCCAGTTTGTATTGTTTCTCCTGAAGGCAATACAGCACCAGCTGGTTTTGTCCCGGAACAGGATCATTTGGGAATAGCTGGCTGATGAATTTATTCGTACCGGGTTTATCTGTGAAGCCGGGTGTTTTCCAGATTATTCCTTCAGTACCTGATCGGATACAAAATTCAAAATCGAGAGTGATTCCCACATTCTTGAGGGCATCTGCCAGCAATCTCCTCAGAGTTTCAGGATCAACTCTTTCTCTGATATCAGGTCTTTTCCGCAGCATCTTCTCCATAATATTTTCGAGAACCACTATCTTATTTGTCACCCTGCCGGTCAGTTCTGCATTCAATGACTGATCGGAGGTTTCTGAAGACTCGTCGGATAAAAGGTCAGGTACATTCTCGGAGGAGATGAGGATATTCTGCCCTGAGCTTATTATTGTAATTGGCTGATCAGGATTCTGAAGGCCATACATCTCAAGAAGCTTTAAGTTGGGATGATATCCCCTTAGCCTGTTTGCCAGCGGTGAATTTGCTGGTACTATTGCTGTCACTGAATCGATTGATGAAGGATTTATCTCATCTACAATGCTGTGAATCAGCTCTTTTTCCTCCAGGTCGAGAACAACCGATTCCAAAGCTTTGTTTGCAAGTAAACGGAACTGCTGGTCGGTAATATCTATGGCATTCTTTATCCATCTGAGCTGTATAAGGATCAGTCCGGTGATAGTGATAAAAAAGAAAACTGCAAGTATGGTAATAGTACTCCGTCTCATATAGTTACAAAAGTACGACTATAAATAATTTCTATTCCCACCCTTTAACTTTCTTTAACTTTAATGCACTCTTTTACAGGGAGATTTATTTGCAGGAATATAACGAAATTTAACATTTTTTGATAATAATGTTAATGTTCAGTTAATTATGATAAAAAATTTCTTTTTAATAAAAGTTACAGATATTTTTGCAATGTATTTGGCACGGAATTTGGTCAGTAATAAATAGAGGTTTTTTCATAGGTTAGGTTAGTTTTAGGGTTATCAAAATGGGGCTGACGATCGTCAGCCTCTTCTTTTTTGATTCAGTATGTAATGTAATCCAGATTTCTGTCTTTTATTGTTGCAGGGTCAAGGTTGAATACAGCAGTAATGCACTCAATTTCTTTTACAAGGGTATTGATCAGGTTTATATCGGCTTCATTTTCACCATTGAAGATCCTGAAAATAAAATCAATATTAATCAGTTTCTTAATTAAATAATCTTTTCCTGACCGGTTTGAGATAAGTTCATATGTTAAATGAGGAGAAGCAGAAGCATCAGAGAACCTGCTGAAAGAAATTTCTTCTCCTTCCTTCTGGCCGATGATCACGGGGGTTACGTTCCGGAGATTGATTTTAAGTTTCCTGTTTAATGCCAGTGAGAGTTTATAATCGGGTTCCGGAGAGACTATCCCAAAAAACACAAACCCATTTTCAGGGTTTATTTTTAAACGGACCCTTTTTATTTTTGGATTGGCTTTCATTATGGGGAACCTACAATTAAGTAAAGATAGCAAAAAGAAAGATCTATTCAAAATTTCCGGAGCCTTGATTTATGCGTTTCCACGCTATTCCGGAAGCTTCCTGTTCTGCTTCTTTCTTTGATTCACCCTGTCCCGTGCCATATTCTTCCCTGTTTATAAACAATGTTGAGGAGAACATTGATTTTTTCAGGTTAAAGTCATATTCTTCCTTGTAAGTGAAGATCAGGTTGGCCTTATTTTTCTGAACCCATTCAAAAACGAGGCTCTTAAAGTCGGTATCGGTTTTGACTATATCATCAAGATCAAGATATTTTCGGAGTACTTTCCTGATAAACAGTTTCTTCGTCTTTTTAAATCCCTTGTCAAGAAATACAGAACCTATAAGTGCCTCAAATGCATCGCCATACAGGTTCTTTGTGGGATGTGATGAGTTTACATTGCTGATCAGGATATTGTTTATTCCCATCGATAATGCCAGCTGGTTAAGTACATCCCTGTTAACGATCCTTGAGCGTATTTTAGTCATGAAGCCCTCTGAGGCATCAGGAAATTCTTCGAAAAGGTAATCGGAGAGAATTGCATCAAGAACTGCATCCCCAAGATATTCGAGGCGTTCATTGTTCACCTTTTTGCCATCAGGGAGCGTAAAGGAAGCTGAGCGATGTATGAAGGCTATTTCGTAGAATCTGAGATTTCCGGGTTTGAACCCGAGAATTTTTCTTAAGCGTGAACCGAATTCACGTTTGTCGAGGATATATGTGCCATTAAACCGGTTTTGTAAGAACGACACTAAACTTCTGCTTTTTTTAATACAACGGAAGCATTATGGCCGCCGAACCCGAATGTATTGCTTATGGCAACATTTACTTTTCTTTTCTGTGCTTTATTGAAGGTCAGATTAAGCCTCTGATCGATTTCAGGGTCGGGTACGCTGAAATTGATCGTCGGAGGAATTGTGTCATTCACGATAGAGAAAATGGCAGCTATGGCTTCAATTGCACCGGCAGCTCCGAGAAGATGACCTGTCATTGATTTTGTAGCACTTATATTAAGGCTGAATGCATGTTCTCCGAAAATATCAAGGATGGCCTTGGCTTCGGCTATATCGCCGAGAGGCGTGGAAGTACCATGGACATTGATATAGTCTACATCGGCAGGGGCAAGACCGGCATCTTCAATTGCAAACTTCATGACATTTCTTGCGCCCAGACCTTCCGGATGGGGTGCTGTCACGTGATAAGCATCAGCAGTCATTGCTGTGCCGACAAGTTCAGCGTATATCTTTGCACCTCTTGCCTTTGCGTGCTCATACTCTTCAACGATAAGAGCTCCGGCGCCTTCACCAAGTACAAAACCGTCGCGCGTTTTATCGAACGGCCTCGAAGCGGTTTGGTATTCCGAATTCTTTGTCGAAAGAGCCATAGTGGCATTGAATCCGCCGATACCAGGTTCATTTATACAAGCCTCAGAGCCTCCGGAAATGAAAATATCAGCTTTTCCCCACCGGATATAATTGATTGCATCGATGAGGGCATTTGTTGAAGATGCACAGGCTGATACAGTGGCGAAATTAGGTCCGGTGAAACCATATCTGATCGAGATCGTTCCGGCAGCAATGTCGGCTATCATCTTGGGAATAAAAAAGGGACTGAACCGCGGAGTCCCATCTCCAAGAACATGTTGTTTTATCGAATTGTAGAATGTATCAAGGCCTCCAATTCCGGATCCCCAGATAACACCTATCCTGGATTTATCTGTTTTTACAAGATCAAGCCCGGAATCTTTTATTGCTTCATCTGTCACAACCAGTGCATACTGGGAATACAGATCAAGCTTGTTAACTTCTTTCCTGTCAAAGAAATCAGCAGAGTTGTAGCCCTTTAATTCACAAGCAAATTTAGTCTTGAACTTTTCGGTATTAAACCGGGTGATCATTACCGCCCCGCTTACTCCCTTTTCAAGTCCATCCCAGTATTCACGTAAGTTATTGCCAATAGGAGTTAAGGCTCCGAGGCCGGTAACTACAACTCTTCTCATTAAAAGGATTATTAGCTATGCAAATTTATTTTGCATTTTCCTCAATGTACTTGATAGCATCACCAACGGTGCTTATGGTTTCTGCCTGATCGTCAGGAATACCAATATTAAATTCTTTTTCAAATTCCATGATCAGCTCAACAGTATCAAGAGAATCCGCACCAAGATCATTTGTGAAACTGGCTTCAGGGGTAACTTTTGATTCGTCTACTCCAAGTTTGTCAACGATGATCTCTTTAACTCTTGTGGCAATGTCAGACATAGTGATAAAATTTAATTAATAATAATTTTAAGATGATGCAAAGAAATATATTTGTACTTTATTTTTCAAATGATTTTCAGTTTTTTTATTGAATGCGAAAAATAATAAATTGATTTTTAGATAAATATACATCTTTTTTCGGATTTGCAAATTTATTTTTCGAAAACATTAAGTATTTTATAATGAGGAATATAGCGATTTTTGCTTCAGGATCGGGTACAAACGCAGAAAACATAATTAAATATTTTTCGAACAGAAAGACCGCGAAAGTAACACTTGTCCTGTCGAATCGTCGTGAAGCCTTCGTCCTTAAAAGGGCTGCGGAGAACAATGTAAAGTCAGTTTTTTTCGACCGTAATGAATTTTATAATTCAGGAATCGTGCTCGACACACTTATTTCAAATGATATAGATTTCATCGTTCTTGCCGGTTTTCTGTGGCTTGTCCCTGACGACATTCTGACTCACTACAATGGCAGGATCATAAATATTCATCCTGCTTTGCTGCCGAAATACGGAGGCAGGGGTTTTTATGGCGAAAAAGTTCATAAGGCTGTTATAAGTAATCATGAAACAGAATCAGGCATAACAATTCATCATGTAAATAAATTCTACGACGAAGGGGATATTATCTTCCAGGCAAAATGTAAAGTGGAACCGTCAGATACCCCCGAATCACTTGCAGCGAGGATACATAGGCTTGAGTATGAACATTTCCCAAGGATCATAGAGAAAATGATATCTGAGCTTGACAGTAATGTCAGATAGTTGAAAGGAGGCTTAAAACCACAAGTTTATTCCTCTCAAATCTTTCCATGTTTTCTTCAGCTACCGGTTCAACAGGGGGCGCTTCCACAGCCAGAGGATCGACAGGGGAACCGTTCTGATAAAACCTGAAGTCGAGATGGGGCCCTGTTGACAGTCCGCTGCTCCCCACATACCCTATGATATCTCCCTGTTTTACAAATGATCCGGGACCAATGCCTTCGGCATACCGGCTCAGATGAAGATAAGCTGTTGAATAAACACTGTTATGAACTATCCTTATCATCCTTCCTGATCCGTCCTCTGAACGCATTTCAACTACTTTGCCATCGCCGATTACATGAACAGGAGTTCCTACCGGCGCTGCATAATCGACACCAAAGTGCGGCCGGCGGATCCTGAGGATGGGATGTAACCTTGATCCTGAAAAGCGTGAAGTAATTCGTGAGAACTGCAGAGGTGCCTTTAAAAACGCCTTCCTGAGACTGTTACCATCTGCATCGAAGTACGTTTCGATACTATCCTGAATAAAAGGGATAGCTGTTATTTTCTTCCCGGCCCAGGTAAATTCCGCACCATAGATCTTGCCGATACCAAGTGATTCATTATCAATATATAATTCATTATAGATCACTTTATATGAGTCACCTTTCTGAAGTCCGAAGAAATCAACTGTCCAGGCAAAAATATCCGACAATTCCACTGCCAGAGCAGGATGCTGATTAGCAGATAGCATTGATTCCCAAAGAGATGTCTCAATTGTTCCGGATGAATATCTGATGATCCTGTTAATTTCCTTTTTATATGGAGTTATATTCAGGGAATCGTTAAAGCTGAATATGTAACACATGAAAGGATCATGTTCATAGATCATATATCTTGCCCGGGCTGCAGAATCTGTCTCACAGAGAAGGGTATAACGGTTCCCTGATCGTATCTTTCTCACATCGAAGACGGAGTTGGAATTTCTTAAAACCTGTTCAATCTCCTGTAAGGAGACACCATGTCCGGAAAGTAATTCAGAGAGAAATCCGTTACGTTTAATATGTCCTGTGACTATATTATAGGAATCGGCCGGGATGCCAAATAACTTTTCTGGTTCTTTAATCTTCTCTACCGATAGTGTGTCATGGGCAAGTGCAAACGATTCAGGTACCTCTTTTTTGAAATACCTGCAGGAATATGACAGTAGTAAGACTGAAAGAAGAAATATTGCTTTTCCTGAGCGGCTCATCAGCAGGTCGGGTTAATTCCTGATCACTAAATTAACTATCCGGTTAGGCACAACGATAAGGTTCGCAAGCGTCCCTGTTGCCAGCCATTTTTGCGCTCTTTCATCTTTAAGTATTATCCTGCCGATTTCCTCTTTATCCATACTGACAGGCAGTTCTATTTTAAATCTTAGTTTTCCGTTAACGGAAACAGGATATTCAAAAGTGTCTTCTTTAAGGTATTCCTCGTTCACCTCAGGCCAGGGTTCGTATGCAATTGTGTTCTTATTCCCTTGCATATTCCACAGTTCTTCAGCCAGGTGAGGAGCGAAGGGAGAGAGTATTTTTGTGAAGGTTTTAACAGTGTCGCGGGTCACTTTTCCCTGTTTTGTGGCAAGATTAAGAAAGATCATCATAGCTGAAATTGCAGTATTGAACCGGAGGTTTTCGATATCGCCTTCCACTTTTTTGATCGCCTGATTCAGCCCCTTGAGGATCTCTTTACTTTCGGGACCTTCGGTTATATTTTCACTGTTTGCAAAGAATCTGAATGTTCTTGCAAGGAAGTTATAAACTCCTTTTACGCCTTTATCATCCCAGGGTTTTATTACATCAAGAGGACCCATGAACATTTCGTACAATCTCAGGGAATCGGCCCCATAGCGCAAAACTACGTCATCAGGATTTACGACGTTTTTCAGCGATTTGGACATTTTTGCAACTATCTGCCTGAGTTCGGCACCGGTTTCCCTGTTGTAGTATTTCCCGTCCCTTTCTTCTGCAAGGTCGGCTGGTATCTTTGCCCCGGCTTCGTTCTCGTAGGCAAATGCAAGTATCATCCCCTGGTTGAACAACCGTTGATATGGTTCGTCGGTTGAGACGATCCCAAGATCGAAAAGGACTTTATGCCAGAAACGGCTATAGAGCAAATGAAGCACAGCGTGTTCGGCGCCTCCGATGTAAAGATCGACCGGCATCCAGTATTTTTCTTTTTTCGGATCGAAAATCATACTGTCATTTTTCGGGTCGATAAACCTGAGGTAATACCAGCATGAACCTGCCCACTGCGGCATCGTATTTGTTTCTCTTCTGCCTGTTCTTCCTGAACTGTCAGTTACCTTAAGCCAGTCGGTTGCATTTGACAGAGGTGATTCACCCGATTCCCCCGGCTGATACTTTTCAAGTTCCGGCAGCTGCAGAGGAAGTTCATTCTCATCGAGAAGCGTTATTTCTCCGTCTTCCCAGTGTATAACAGGGAAGGGTTCACCCCAGTATCTCTGCCTGCTGAAAAGCCAGTCACGGAGTTTATAATTGACCTTGGCTTTTCCGATATTTTTCTTTTCAAGCCAGTCTGTTATTTTACTGATACCAGCTTCTTTGTTCAGACCATTAATATCTATGCCATTCTCCTTACTTGACGAATTGATATATCTCCCGTCTTCAGTCCAGCATTCTTTACCGGCAAGGATTTTTTCCCTCTGTGTCGTATCATTAACATCCGGATCCTGGATGCACACGATGGGAAGGTTAAATTTCTCAGCGAATTCAAAATCCCGGGTATCATGGGCCGGTACTGCCATAATAGCTCCGGTTCCGTAACCGGTAAGCACATAATCTGCGACCCAGACCGGTATTTTTTCATTATTGACCGGATTGATTGCGAAACGGCCGGTGAACACACCGGTTTTTTCACGTGCAAGGTCAGTGCGGTCCAGATCTGATTTAAGGGATGCAGCCCTGATATATTGTTTCACGCTGTCCCTGTTTTTTTCGGTGGTAATCTTGTCGATAAGCTGATGTTCAGGAGCAATTACCATATATGTAGCTCCGAATAATGTATCCGGGCGTGTTGTAAAGACTGTCAGTTTTTCATCCAGACCGTCAATCTGAAAATCGACTTCAGCGCCGGTTGACCGTCCTATCCAGTTACGTTGCATCTCCTTAATGCCTTCGGGCCATTCGAGCTTATCGAAACCGGACAGAAGCCTCTCGGCATAAAGAGGTATCCTCAGCATCCACTGTTTCAGGTTCTTTTTTTCAACTTTGTTTCCGCATTTCTCGTGTGAGCCGTCATAAAGTACCTCTTCGTTGGCGCAAACGATCCTGCAGGAAGGGCACCACCACACCTGCGCATCATCGTAATAAGCAAGACGCTTTGAATCAATGTATTTCTTTATTTCCTTGTCTCCTGAACGTTTTATTTCATCCGGAATTGGAAGTTCAGAAACAGGCCGGCCTTTTTGCAGTTTCTCATCAAACCAGGTATTATATAACCGGATAAAGATCCACTGGGTCCATCTGTAGTATTTCGGGTCTGTTGTATTTATCTCCCTGTCCCAGTCGTAGCTCAGGCCAAGTTCTTTAATCTGTCTCCTGAAAGTATCGCAGTTGTTCTTTGTTGTTACAGAGGGATGTGTACCGGTCTGGATGGCATATTGTTCGGCCGGAAGTCCGAAGGCGTCCCATCCCATTGGATGGAGCACATTGAATCCCTTCATCCTTTTATATCTTGAATAAATGTCAGTAGCTGTATAACCTTCGGGATGTCCCACGTGAAGGCCCGCTCCGGAAGGATACGGAAACATATCAAGCACATAGCATTTATTCGGATTGCTTAAATCATCCGGGGTTTTAAATGTTTTATTTCTTTCCCAGTATTCCTGCCATCTCTTTTCGATCTCTTTGAAATTGTAATCCATCTTCTAAAAGTAGAATAATTATTTTTCAACCTGTTTAATACTCACTACTCATAACACACCACTCACCGCTCACCGCTCACCACTCACACGCTTCCAACAAGTCTGCGAAAATATGAAATCTTTGGGAAATAACGATAATCAGGAGTATAACATCCTTTATCCCCTGCGGAGAATATGTTCAATGGTGGAGATGATGTATTCTACAATACCTTAACCACTACGTGGTAAATTTGAACAATCATTGCATTCGCCGTAGGCGATGAAGTATTGTAGCTGACAGGTATCACAATAATTGCCTACCTCGTAGAGGTTAAAGAAAACATAATTGCATGTCATAACAGGACTGATAATTAAAATATTCAAAATAGTTGTAAAACCGGTCATATCGTTATAATTTTGAAGCATTGAAACTGGTCCCGTAGTTCAATGGATAGAATGACAGATTCCGGTTCTGTTGGTTGAGCGTTCGAGTCGCTCCGGGATCACAGGGTGTTTTTAGTGAATAGTAGGGGGAATGAGGCGGGGCGTTTTGCCAGAAAGTCAACAAAAGAAAAAGAATTTGAATCAAAACGCCCCGCCTCATTCCCCCTTGTCCCTAAAGAGGCCGTGTCATTCCGAACGAGTCAATCCTGAGCTTGCGAAGGATTGACGAGTGAGGAATCTCCTTCCCCTTCCAGAAATACTATAAGGGGTTTCATTGAAACGAATCTTCCCTGAGCTTATGAGGGATTGACGAAAGAGGGATCTCAGTCACCATAAGTTATTCTTAATGATAGTATCGTGAAAGCGCATCTTAACAATCTGAAGAAATTGTAAAATATAATTAAGGTAATAGCAAAGAAGGGACTGGCTCTTAAATTTCTAAATTGCAATTATACTCAAGGGGACCATGATAAAAGTACACCAGTATTATGTTTATATTCTCACAAATGTATATAATAATGTTCTTTATACAGGGATTACAAATGATATTGAGAGACGATGCATAGAACACAAGAAGAAGTATGTAAAGGGCTTTACACAAAAGTACAATGTAGACAAACTTGTATATTTTGAAACTTACAATGAAGTGGAAGAAGCTATTAAAAGGGAGAAACAGATCAAGGGTTATTCAAGAATTAAGAAAATTGCATTGATAGAAGGATTCAACAAGGATTGGCAGGATTTGTTTCTAAACGGTAAGATTCAGCTTCCGAGGAGCCAGCAATGATGCAGTGGTAAGGGACGGAGATTCCTCTCCCGATGAATCGGGATCGGAATGACACGGTGTTTTGGTGAGTATTAGGGGGGAATGAGGCGGGGCGTTTTGCCAGAAAGTCAACAAAAGAAAAAGAATTTGAATCAAAACGCCCC
>MWDJ01000011.1 GCA_002070505.1 Bacteroidetes bacterium ADurb.Bin145
CATGAAACGTAAGCCCCGGAATTCAAAACAGGGATTTTTAACCAGCGGAATGGTATGGAGGATAATTTACCAGGGGATAATGATAGGATCTATTCCATTGGCAGCATATATACTGGGTCTCCGCGACAGGGGAGAAATACTTGGTCAGACAATGGCATTCGCGACACTCATGTTTGCACAACTCATACATGTGAGGAATCTGCATTCAAATACACGGTCCTCAATGGCAATCAGTCCGTTGAAAAACAAACCATTGATCGGGGCCATCCTGGCTTCCACGGGCCTGGCATTGATCGTATTACTGATCCCTCCCGTTCGTGACGCGTTCAGGCTGACAGAGATGGATGGCAAACATTGGATTATCGTAGTATTAATGTCATTAATGCCCATATTGATTGTTGATCTCTTTAAATTATTCAGGATCAATGGTACATGGGATGAGAAGGATTAGCACTATAAGCAGAATCTGAAAAATAAAAGTTAGAAAACAAAATCAAGGATTCTCATGACAATTCCTGCAAGAACAATTGCAAAAAGAATTTCTGCTATGCAAACTGCAAGAGCCTTCTTCCATCCGTATTCTTTCCAGAGAACAGAAATTGTTGCAACACATGGTACATAGAACATGCTGACAACAGCAAGAGTAATCATTTGTTGCGGAGAGAGTACAGTGGCGAATTCGGTTGTCCCGAGATAAGCTGCAAGCATTACAAGGATCAGCTCCTTTCTCAGTATACCAAAAATAAGCAGAATACCCGTTATTGCCGGAAGTCCGAGCCATTTCTCAGTAACCGGGCTAAGGAATCCGGAAATTGCAGGCATCCATCCTGCGAGATAGATTGCCTGTATCAATACGCCGGAAATAATAACGATAGGAGCAGCTATATAGATAAATTCTTTCAATGCATCCCACGTCTGGGACACTATTGTTTTTAGATGAGGTGTCTTGTAGTCGGGCATGTGCATAATAAGTTCAACCGGTTCACCAACCATGAATTTTGATGAGAGTCTTCCGGCTGCAAATATTATGATCATAGCAAAAATATACAGACCAAAAGCCCATAGCATACCTACATATTTGCCCACGAGTCCGAAAACTATTACAGAAACTGCTGAGCAGGGAACGAGGGTAACTAGCACAGCCGTAATAAACCTTTCGCGTCGGGATTCCATTATCCGGCACGAAAGGCAACCGGGTACGTTGCATCCAAGTCCGATAATGAACGAAATACATCCTTTCCCATGGATCCCCATTTTATGCATCAGCTTGTCCATAAGAAATGATATGCGGGAAATATAACCCCAATCTTCCAGGATGTACAGGATAATATAAAAAGGCAGTATATAGGGTAATGCGATCTGAATAAGAGCAAGGACACTTTCTATTGCTGCCCATACCAGGGAAAAAATAAAAGCGTTACCGAAAGAATTTATCCACCTGTCGTGCCATTTATGGAATACAAGATCCAGGCGTGATGAAGACCAGTTGCCAAAGCTGAAAACAAAAAGGAACATGCCCCCAAGTATTAGCAGCATAACAAGATAACCTGAAAAACGGTGTGTAGTTATCAGATCAAGCCGTTCATTTAAGGTCATTTTTCTATGAGGACTGATTTTCACAATTTCCCTGGTGATCTGCGATGCAAGGTGGCTTCTTTCATCTGCAATGACAACATCCGGATCATGTCCATGAATATCTTCAAGTTTTTTACCCAGGGTGTCAGCCAGATCTATTATCTGTGGATTTATCTGCCGTATTGTTTTAAGTGTTTCTTTATCCTTTTCAAGCAATTTTATTGCTACCCATCTTTTAGGGTAGGGCAGTTCCGTTTCTTTAAGTGAAACTGATAACTGGTTTATAATGTTTTCAATTTCTTTTCCATATTCCGGGATATGATAATCCCTGGTTCCTTCTTCTTTTATCTCAATGACTTTATCAATAATATCTGTCAATCCATAGCCCCGTGAAGCTACTGTAGCAATAACAGGTGCTTTTAATATCTTTTCAAGCTTTAAAAAATCAATAGTGACACCTTTTTTCTTAGCCAGATCAACCATGTTTAAAACAAGGATAACAGGGCATTCAAGTTCCAAAAGCTGAAGTGTGAAGATAAGATTCCTTTCCAGATTGGTGGAGTCGATGATATTAATTACTACATCAGGCTTTTGTTTTATTATATATTCACGGGATATCAGTTCTTCCTCTGAATATGTTGTAAGAGAATATATTCCGGGAAGGTCAAGTACATCAATTGTATAGTTTTTATAGTAAAGGGTTCCCTCAAGCTTTTCAATAGTCTTACCTGCCCAGTTGCCTGTATGCTGGTGCAAGCCGGTCAGGTAGTTGAAGACGCTCGATTTCCCAGTGTTACCTTGTCCGGCAAGAACTATATTGATCTTCTTTTCATCATTCATGCAGTTTCACAATTATTTTAGAAGCCAGGCCCCATCCCAGAACCAACCTTGAACCAACTGCTTCAACCTGGACCGGACCTGAGAACAAAGCTCTCCTCAGAATTTTTATTTCAGTTCCGGAGGTAAGTCCCAGATCGGCCATTCTCTTTATCAGCATTTTTCCTCCGGTTATTGAAATTATTATTGCCTTCTGACCATCTTCCAGATCAATTAACCTTCTGCTTTCTTCTGTTCGAGTCATTTTTTATTGTTTATATAGATATATGAACAAGTATTCAAATAAAAAGAATAAAAAATCATTTTTCTTCAACATGTCTCAATCCCTCTGCAAAAAGATTATTAATATGGATATCATCAAGGGAATAATAAGCAATTTTTCCAATCTTATTATATTTTACAAGACGCATGTTACGCAATGTTCTTAACTGATGGGAAATAGCCGAATTAGTCGTACCGATTATTGCCGCGATATCATTGACGCAAAGTTCTTTTTCCTGGCATAATGCATAAATAATCTTAGTTCTTGTGGGGTCGCTCATCGCACTGAATGTTTCAGCAAGATGATGGAAAAAACTATCGGATTTCATACTTATCCTTACCGAACGGATCTTTTCTTTCTCGATTCCGCTTATTAATTTAAGATCAGGATTCTTTCCCTTCATAAATATCAATATATGAACAATTATTCAATTATTTCTCAAAAATATATATTTCTCGGGAATATTGTTCTTTTTGCAGGAGAAAACAACAAATTACCTTAATGTTTGATTTAGTATAGCCAAAATTCAATACCTTAGTATATCTTAATTTATTCTGTAAGGAATAAAGAATCTGATGAATAAAACAGGAACTGCTTCGATCTGGCAAAAATATCTTCGTATCCGGGAAGTGAATGTATTTATGGCCCTGGTAGTTTTAATAATTATCATGAGCGCAGCAAGCCCTTATTTTCTTAAGCAGGATAATATATTCAATGTACTCAGAGGGATGTCGACAATAGGGATTATGGCGCTCGGGCAGACAATGGTAATAATTACAGGCGGTATAGATCTTTCGGTAGGATCATTGCTGGCAGTGTCTTCGATGCTGACAGCCAGGTTAATAACAGTGCATGATCAGAGTGCTTTTATTGCTGTGCTTACTGGTTTGTCCTTCGGATTGTTTTTAGGGATTATGAACGGACTTATAATAACCCGTTTTAAAATCAATGCATTTATTACTACACTGGGTATGCTTAGTATTGGCAGGGGGCTGACGTATCTTCTGGCTACAGGAGTAAAAGGCAGTGTGGCTTCAAATATCCCGATGCAAAATGGTTTCATTGTTTTTCTCGGGAACGGATATCTTGGACCTGTTCCTTTTTCTGTTGTGCTTTTATTGATACTGCTGTTTCTGGCTTCCTTGTTTTTGAGGCATACTGTTCCCGGGCGTTATATTTATGCTGTTGGGAGCAATGAAAGATCAGCAAGATTATCAGGTGTTCCCGTTAATAAAGTCAGGGTTTTTGTTTATGCCATATCAGGCTTTTTTTGTGCACTGGCAGGGATAATTCTGACGGGAAGGTTATCAACTGCAGCCACCAACATCGGTCTGGGAAACGAGCTGGATGTAATTGCCGCAGTTGTGATTGGCGGGGCAAGCCTGCAGGGAGGTGAAGGCACTGTAACCGGAGCCATAATCGGCGCCACTATTATGGCAATAGTCCGGAATGCATTTGTCCTTCTGCATATTCCCAACCATTTTCAGACAATTACTATCGGGATAGTGATCATACTTGCAGTAGGATTTGACCAGCTGTTAAAGAGAAAAGTTAAAAACCTTTAAATCTGTCAATATGTTCAGGAAAGCACTATTGTTGATATTTTTATTGATCTTGAATTATTCATGTCAAAGGTCAGCTTCACATAGGAATTCAAGAACATTACCCGAGCCTCCTCCATATTTCTCAGAAGGAAGAGCAGAGGATCAGGGTTCGGTTATGCCCGTAGCAAACAGGAAAAACGAGCACATTAAAATAGCCTTTCTGGCAATGGAAACCAATCCATGGTGGACTCCGGTAAAAGCTGGAGTCATGGAAGCAAAAGAATTACTTAAGGAATATAATACAGAAGTTGACTGGATAGTGGCTGGCGATCGTCATACTGCTGATGTATTTGGAATTGCCATAGAAGCCGCAATGGCCCAGAATTATGATGGAATAGCTTGTCTGGCCGGCGATGAGGGAATGATACCGTTCATCAAAAAAGCTGTTGACGCTGGAGTTGCTGTAGCTACATATAATTCGGAAACAAATAAAGAATCTGCCAGGGCATTTTTTATCGGAGCAGACAATTATCAGCAGGGAAGGGCGTGCGGTGAAAAAATGGCTCAGCTCATAGGAGGTAAAGGTAAAGTCGCAATCATTACGGGATTCTTTGCCGTGGAAGCTCATGAATTAAGGCGTACCGGATTTAAAGATATCTTATCTGAAAAATATCCGGAAATTACAATCGCCGGAGAAGTGGAGAACATTGATCTTGCCGATATCGCATATACCCAGGCCACTGATTTTATGAGTTCATTTCCGGATCTGGCGGGCATTTATATTACTGCAAGCGGCCAGTTTGGAGCGGCGAATGCTGTAAAGGACTATGGGAAAAAAGGACTGGTAAAAGTTGTTTGTCATGACTTTTTACCAGAGACGATGGGCCTTGTCAAAGAGGGAGTAATTCAGGGAGTGATAGATCAAAGCACTAAGCTCCAGGGACGGGATACAGTGATCAGGCTCTATAATTATATTGCCGGAGGAATTGTTCCGCCATTCGGAAAATTATTGCTTGATACCCCCATGGCGACTCCTGATAATGTAAACCAATACTGGCCAGACTAAATAAATAATAACTCAGGTTCTAATGTCCACAGAAGCCGGTAATATTCTGGAAGCCAGAAATATCTCAAAAAGCTTCGGAGGTGTGAAAGCATTGATCGATATCAATATTGCTGTTCGCAGGGGTGAAGTGCATGCCGTTATTGGAGAGAACGGTGCCGGGAAAACAACACTTATGAACATCTTCGGTGGTATAATCAGGCAGGATAAAGGAGAACTGCTGTTCGACGGGAAAAATATCAGCTTCAATTCCCCACGTGAGGCATTTAAAGAAGGGATTTCAACAATTCACCAGGAACTGACTATGCTGCCGCATTTGAATGTCATGGAGAATATTTTCCTGGGGCAGATGCAGAAATTCAATATTGGCAGAATGATTATCAATGGTCGGAAGCTTGTCAGATCGGCTGAAGAAGCCCTTGATATCCTTGATCTTTCAATGGATCTTAAAAAGACCGTAAGTGATCTCAGCATATCGGAACAGCAGGAAATTGAAATCATTAAGGCATTATCGGGAAATGCACGGCTCATAATTATGGACGAACCCAATTCTTCCCTTACTGATATTGAGACCCGGCAATTGTTCATGATCATAGAAAAACTCAAGAGCAAGGAGATCTCAGTTATCTATGTATCTCATAAGATTGATGAGGTACTCCGGATCGCTGACAGGATCACAGTATTAAGGGATGGGCGCAATGCCGGGACAATAGAAAAGAGGGATGCAACGACTACAAAGTTATTCAGATTGATCGCCGGAAGGGATTTGAAAGAAACTCTTTCGAGGGGAAGTACCTCAGATAAACAGATTCTGCTGAATGTTAAGAATGCAGGCGGAAAGGGATTCAGCGGGATTAATTTTAATTTATTCAGAGGAGAAATACTCGGTTTTTACGGACTTGTCGGGTCTGGAAGAAGTGAACTGGCGCGTGCATTATATGGCGCGGATATTCTAACAAGGGGTACTATTGAAATAAACAATAAATTTGTTAAAATCAGTTCTCCGGCAGAAGCTCTGAAAAAAGGGATTGCCATGGTTCCCGAAGACAGAAAAGATCAGGGGCTTTTTATGAACCTGTCAGTGTTATCAAACATGACTCTCTCGTCTCTTAAGAGTTTAAGTCATTATAATTTCTTCCTCAGGTCATCGCGGGAGAAAAAGATAATAAATGATTACATTGAAATGCTGCATATAAAAATGGATGAGCTCAATCAGCCCATAAGTAATTTAAGCGGAGGCAATCAGCAGAAGGTAATTCTGGCCAGGAACCTGATGACCCGTCCGGGAATACTTATACTGGATGAGCCTACACATGGTATTGACATTGGCGCAAAGGAAGAAATTCATACTATAATAAGGGAACTTGCCTCTCAGGGAGTCGGCATTATACTGATTTCCTCAGAGATGCCTGAAATATTAGCGATTTCTAACAGAATCGCTGTACTTCATGAAGGGAAGCTGGCAGGAATATTAAACCGGGATGCTGCAACCGAAGAAAAATTAATTGCTTATGCAACAGGTTACATAAATGAAACATCAGCGAGTATATAAAAAGAATTATTAGGACGGCATTACATAATGGCAGATACAGTAATAGGAATTGACAGCAGCACCACATCGACCAAAGCTATAGCGTGGGATGCTTCGGGGAAAAATATTGCCGAAGGAAGCATACCACTGTCTACGTTTTCTCCGGTGATGGGCTATTATGAACAGAATGCTGAAGATTGGTGGAATTCAGCAGCAGGTGCTCTGAAAAAAATCACACAAAAAATAAATAATGAAAGCATCAGGGGGCTGGCAATTTCTAATCAGCGGGAAACTTTTGTTGGCCTTGATAACAAGGGTAATCCGGTAAGACCGGCGATTATATGGCTTGATGAAAGGTGTAAATGTATCGTGGATAAATTCGCCGGGATAGTGGGAGACGACAGGATTCATCAGTTAACAGGCAAACCAAAGGATTATGCTCCTGTTGTGTATCGCCTCGCCTGGATGAAGGAAAAGGAAAATCATCTTTTCAGAAAAGTATCCAGATTCTGTGACGTTCATGCTTATCTGGTTTACAAACTGACCGGGCAGTTCAGAACAAGCTGGGCAAGTGCTGATCCAATGGGGATATTTGATCTTGAAAGGAAAACCTGGTCAGAAGATATTCTTAAACATCTGGATATTAGTCCTGATCAGCTTCCTGTTCCATATTCTCCAGGGACGATTATCGGGCATGTTACGCAACAAGCTTCAGAATTAACAGGATTGAAAGCAGGAACTCCGGTAATAGCAGGAGGAGGTGATGGTCAGGCAGCCGGCCTGGGAGTGAATGCTTTAACAGGAGAACGGGCATATCTGAATTTAGGGACAGCAGTTGTTTCGGGTTCATTTGTAAGTAAGTATATAGTTGACAAAGCCTTTCGCACAATGGCAAGCTGTTCTGATAAGGGCTACTATTGTGAAACAAGTCTGAGGGCAGGGACCTTTCTGATTGACTGGTTTCTTCAAAAAGTGTTGCGATCAGATCCCGGACAGAAAGGAAAAACTTATGATGACCTGGATAAGGAAGCAAAAAACATACCCATTGGAAGTGAAGGACTTATGGTTCTTCCTTATTGGAATGCAGTTATGAATCCCTGGTGGGATCCTGATTCAAGAGGTTGTATGGTTGGCTTTTCATCGGGACATCATCGCGGCCATATTTACAGGGCGATCCTTGAGGGGATAGCAATGGAACAATCCCTGTCTGCATCTCTGGTGGAAAAAGTCACAGGAACGAAGATAAAAGAATTTGCCGTAATCGGAGGCGGGGCAAAAAACAAGTTATGGAGACAGACTTTTGCTGATGCGTGTGATAAGGCCATATTAAGCATGGAAACTGACGAAGCCTCCTCCCTGGGTGCCGGAATTGCAGCAGTTGTTGGTGTTGGCTGGTTTAATTCGTTTAATAAGGCAGCTGCAAATATGGTTCATGTTAAAGGAATAACAGAACCAATTCCGGGGAATGTCAGTTTATTCAGGGATCTATTGCCAAGATACAGGAAAATCTATCCGGCAATCCGGTCGATTTAAAGATCCTGTTATTTTTGCACGGATAAAGAGATAGAAGTCATTATTATTTTGTTCTTCGTTTAGGGATGTAAAATTTAATATTTTTAATTCCGAAATTTGAACGACATGAAAGTACTTGATGAGGAGTATTTTGAAAAACTCTCTCCTGTTTTCCGGGGAAAGAACGGACGGAAGCGGGCCCAGCTTTTTATGCGGCTTACAGCTATTGATAAAGTAAACCAGGTGTACTATAACTCACGCAATTATACCGGATCAGCATTTGCTTTCAATTTACTCAAGGACATAGGGGTCAATTATGTTATCGGTTATTCAGAGCGATTAAAACAATTGCCCGGGGGGGCTTTTATTACTATCGCAAATCATCCTTATGGTGGTCTGGACGGGATAATATTAATAGACCTTATAGCAGGATTACGTCCGGATTATAAATTAATGGTGAATAAGGTCATCTCCCTTGTAAAAACGATGAAGGAGAATTTCATATCGGTTACACCTACGGTAAGCAAGAAAAGCGGGATTTCCGGGATCAGCCTGCAGGGAGTCCGTGAAGCACTGATCAATCTTCAAAATGGGCATCCGGTAGGTTTTTTCCCTTCAGGGGCAGTTTCAAATTTCAGCCTGAGAAATTTCAAGGTCAGGGACCGTAAATGGCAAACAAGTATTATCCATCTTATTCAACACGCAAAAGTACCAGTACTTCCGATAAAATTTTTCGATATAAATTCACCATTTTTTTATTTTCTTGGAATGATCCACTGGAAGATCAGATCCCTGCGATTACCCTCAGAAGTTTTCAACAAAAGAAAACAGCAACCGCGAATTGCCATAGGTAATATTATTTCTGTTCAGGAGCAGGAAAAATATCTTGATATAGAGGATCTTAATCTTTTTCTCAGAAAGGCTGTCTATGACATACCATCACCAGCCTCATTTATTCCGAGAACAAGTCTGGAACTCCGGTAAAACATACTTAAAATAAACGTGATCCTCAATAAGTAAATTAAAAAAATACTAATATTGGGGTTCGGATTTTGAGTCTTCTTATATTCCGTTACATAATGGAAATCAAAGATCAGATAGGATTTGATAATGAGAAATATCTTCAGGAACAAACAGCTTCAATCCTGGAGAGAGTTAACCGGTTTAATCATAAACTCTACATAGAGTTTGGAGGGAAAATTCTTTACGATTATCATGCAGCAAGGGTTTTACCCGGATTTGATCCCAATGTAAAAATGAGGTTGCTGCAAATGTTAAAGGACAAGATTGATGTAATTCTTTGTATTAATGCCGGCGATATTGAAAGAAAAAAGATAAGAGCCGATTTTGGGATCGCTTATGATTCGGATGCTTTAAAATCAATAGATGATTTCAGGGAATGGGGGATAGAAATAAGTGCGGTTGTAATTACACGTTATCAGAATCAGGCTCCGGCGAGGACTTTCAAAAATAAACTTGAACGCAGAGGAGTAAAAGTATATCTGCATTATCCCACCAAAGGATATCCTACAGATATAGATCTCATTGTAAGTGACCAGGGTTATGGTTCAAATGAATATATTGCAACATCGAATCCCATTGTTGTAGTGACCGGGCCTGGCCCCGGGAGCGGAAAGCTTGCCACCTGTCTGGGTAATCTTTATCATGAGTACAGGAGAGGAGTAAAAGCAGGGTATGCAAAATTTGAGACATTCCCGATCTGGGATTTGCCGATCGAACATAAAGTCAATATAGCTTATGAAGCAGCGACTGTTGACCTTGATGACCGGGTCATGATAGATGAACATCATCTGAAAGCTTATAACAAGGAGGTAGTAAATTATAACCGCGATATTGAAGCATTTCATCTTCTTAAAAGGATAATTGAAAAAATAACAGGAGGGGAGTCCATGTATCAATCGCCCACTGATATGGGAGTAAACCGTGCAAGTTCCGGGATCATAAACGACAAAATAATTTCTGAAGCCTCACATCAGGAAATTATTCGGCGCTACTTCAGGTGTGCCGTGGAATATGTTATGGGGATTGTAGACAAGGACACTCTTAACAGGGCTGTAAAAATCATGAAGAAGGTAGGCGCATCAGAGGAAGACAGGAGAGTTGTCAAACCTGCGAGAGAAGCTGCAAAAGAAGCTGAAAGAAAGGGAAAAGGCAATGCGGGTATCTTTTGCGGCGCAGCCATTGAATTGCATGACGGAACAATAGTAACAGGAAAGAATTCTCCGCTGATGCATGCTTCATCAAGCCTGATCCTGAATGCGGCAAAAAGACTGGCCGGGCTGCCGGATAATCTGTATCTGTTACCGAAAAACATTATTGATTCAGTTTCCTACCTTAAAAAAAATATCCTCGATGGGAAAATGGTCAGTCTTGATGTTGATGAAACACTGATCCTTTTAGGAGTAAGCGCACATTCAAACCCCGCAGCTCAGATGGTACTCGAAAACCTTAAATTTCTCAGGGATTGTGAAGTGCATCTCACCCATATACCGACACCAGGAGACGAAGCCGGACTGCGAAAGCTGAAGGTAAACGTGACATGCGATCCGGAATATTCAAGCAAAAGCCTGTTTATCAGCGGACAATAAAAAACCAGAGTTTTAATTTTTAAAGATAAAATAAACCGCCAGAACAAGAAAACCGAAACCTATAAGGTGGTTGAGCCGGAACGATTCATTACGAAATACAAATAAGGTAAAAAAGGTAAATACCACCAGGGTTATCACTTCCTGTATCACTTTAAGCTGCCAAAGGTTAAAGGGGCCTCCGTAGGTCTGATAACCAATTCTGTTTGCAGGAACCTGGAAAATGTATTCAAAAAGTGCAATACCCCAGCTGATAAGAATGATTGCAGGTAATCCCCATTTACTGATCCATCCGCCTGTTTTGAATTTCAGATGACCGTACCAGGCAAATGTCATGAAGGTATTTGATACTACGAGCAGACCAATTGTAGAAAGACCTCTCATTGTAAGTTCAATTTATGAACGAAAAGATTTAAAAATCTGCAAATATATTATTTTTAAATAATCAGTATCCAGGACTAATGGTATAAAATGAGATAATTAAGAAATATTTTTAATTTTACTTAAACCTGTTAAACTGACTTCAATGAAAACACTAAAGAAAATCTTGTTGGGATTTCTGATATTTATCGGAGTTCTGCTTGTAGTCTTATTTATTCTGGGGATCAATCCAAAACCCCCAATAATTAATCTGGAACGCAGGCCTCTTAGCGAAGCGGAGATTGACAAAATGGCCCGGGAAGCTGTCGATCAGATGACACTTGAAGAAAAAGTTCAGATGATGACTCCAAGGTTAAAAAGCATGCTTAAGTTCGTCCTGGAAATGGCACGCGATAAGATGAGATACAATCAGAGACCTTACCAGGCAGGAGGTAATTCTAGGTTAAATATCCCGACGATGAGATTTTTTGATGGCCCCAGGGGACTGGTAAGTGGTGAGGCCACCTGTTTCCCGGTAGCAATAGCACGTGCTGCAACTTTTGACAGAAACATGGAATACAGAATAGGTGAGGCAATAGGTAAAGAGATCAGGGCAGGCAAGGGGAATTATTTTGGCGGAGTGTGTATCAATTTAATGCGTCATCCTGCAGGAGGGAGATCTCAGGAAGGGTATGGAGAGGATTCTTATCTCATAAGTCAGATGGGGACTTCTTTGATGAAAGGAGTTCAAAATCATAATGTTATGGCCTGCATAAAACACTATGCCGTAAATAATCAGGAAAATACAAGATTTGAAGTTAATGTTGAAGCAGATGAGCGGGTAATGAGGGAAGTTTACCTTGCTCATTTTAAAGAATGTGTTGATAACGGGGCAGCAAGTGCCATGGGTTCATACAATAAATTCAGAGGCGATTATGCCTGCGAAAGTCCTTATCTTTTGACAAAGGTCTTAAAGAAAGACTGGGGCTTTAAAGGATTTACGATCAGTGATTTCATATTTGCTGTTCACGACACTGAAAAAGCTGCCAGGGCAGGCCTTGATATTGAAATGCCTGCAACACGATTTTATGGTAAAAAGCTTCTCTCGGCAGTTAAAGAAGGAAAAGTTCCGATGGAAAATATTAATGAGAGTGCGTTCCGGATAGCGAGAACAGTGTTAAAATTTGAAACGGCTCCTGATCCTTTACCGGAATATCCGTCTTCATTGATCGGGAACAACGATCATATATCCCTGGCGCGGGAAGCAGCTGAAAAATCGATCGTACTGATGCAGAACAAAGGATCAGTACTGCCATTTAATAAGGAAAAGGTTAAGACAGTGGTAGTTGCAGGAATGCTTGGGAATAACGAAAATATTGGAGATCATGGTTCCAGCAGAGTATATCCGGCTTATGTTGTCACTCCGCTGGAAGGATTGATAAATGAATATGGCTCCTCAATTAATTTTATTTATGACAATGGAGAGGATGCTGAAGCATTAAAGGAAAGTGTGAAAAAGGCTGATGCAGTGATATTCGTTGTTGGATATGACCATGATGATGAAGGAGAATATGTTATGCAAAGCAAGGTTGAAATCGGTGGCGACAGGAAGAGCCTCCGTCTCCATGAGAATGAAAGCAGGATGCTTCAGGAAGCGGGCCCTCTCAATCAGAATTCTGTAGCTGTACTTATTGGAGGGAGTGCTATAATTGTTGAAGAATGGAAAGATAATGTCAATGGAATACTGCACGCTTTTTATCCGGGGATGGAAGGCGGAACAGCAATTGCAAGGGTTCTATTTGGAGATGTCAATCCGGGGGGAAAACTGCCTTTCACGGTTGCTAAAGATGAAAGTGATTACCCTTATTTTGACAGGCTGGCAACCGAAGTGACATATGACAGGTACCATGGGTATATAAGAATGGATCACAACAAAAAGGAAGCGGCTTTCCCTTTCGGATACGGACTTTCTTATACGCAATTCACTCAGGACAGCATGGATATTGTAACAGAGAGTGATAAGATAATTGCTTCAATTAATGTAAAAAATACCGGAAGCAGAAAAGGTGATCAGGTTGTACAGCTTTATATTGGATTCGATAATTCAGAAGTTGAAAGAGAACATAAATTACTTAAAGGTTTTGAAAGGGTAACCCTGGATCCGGGAGAAAGCAAACGGGTTTCAATAACTTGTCCGTATGATAAGATCAGGTACTATGATCCGGAAACTGAGGGATGGAAGCTGGAGAAAATGGAATATCAGATTTATATAGGTTCAAGCAGTGATGAAAACGATCTGATTAAATCAACTTTCCTTATAAATTAAAAAGAGAGATCGAATCTGAACTAAAATCCTCATTACGATCCGCGATGGGATCGGAGAAATCCAGATCTATAACCCTGTGAAAACCAGGATTGCCATTCTTATGGGTTGAGGTGCCTGCATTATAGCAGCGTAGTATTCCCCATGTGCCATGAATTATTTTTCCTGCACCGGTTTTGCTTCGGTGGTAATGCCCGAAAAGAAGAACATCAATCCGGTTTTTAATGATTTCTTTGAGATCATCACTGTCCTTCAATTGTCTTCCCAGTTTAAAATCAAAAGGATGGTGATGCAGATAAACAATTTTTTTAAGGTAGACAAGGGATGGATCATCAAGGATCTTTTTAAGACTATCAAGCTGTTCTTTACCCAGTTCGCCCTGGGCTAAAAACCTGTCGTGCCAGTGCAGCTCCCAGGCAGTTGAATCAAGTCCTATGAAAACCATTTCATCAATGATATCCACTTTTGGGTAGGTCACTTCAGGGTTCTTATAGAACCGTTCCTTAAAAATTCTTACAAATTTTTGATTTCCTATCGTTCCTGTTCCATAATCATGATTTCCCGGCACTGCAAGCACCCTGTAGCCTCTTCTTTCAAGTTCCTCAATATCATCTGCAGCCTCTTCTCTCATCTCTGGTTTGTTTGCGTTGTCAACAAGATCTCCCGTGATGACTATAATATAATCCTGAGCAGGTTTTTTCAGAAGTGAAATATTTTCGATAATAGTACGAAAGTTCCTGCCACAATCCTTATGACCGATATG
The DNA here is from genome assembly GCA_002070505.1 of Bacteroidetes bacterium ADurb.Bin145. Classification (GTDB taxonomy): domain Bacteria; phylum Bacteroidota; class Bacteroidia; order Bacteroidales; family VadinHA17; genus LD21. The sequence continues at coordinate 14,377 of MWDJ01000011.1, forward strand.
CAGATCAGATAAGTGGATAATTTTTTTCATTTGTAAAGCTGTAATTAAAAATTATATCTGTTTCAGCTGACGAACGAAAGATCAGTTTTTAACAGGATTTCCATTAATAGTAGTCCCTTTGAATTTAAGTCCTTTTATAAGTCCTTCCAACCGGTTACCCTCTTTAACATTTGTCCATTCACAATCAGCCAGATTGATATTTGTTACATTTTCCGAATCGGTGTAAGCATCTATATATGCACCATACAGACTTTGTTTACACTTCACATTTTCGAGGTATACATTTCTTACAAAGGGAGGGAAATCACGCTGGCATATTTCACCAGGCTCATAATTGAGGTTTATTCTTAATACTGCTTCACGGCATTGTCCCACATCAACATTTCTTACGTAAATATTTTCAATTGCCCCGCCGCGGCAGTTATTTGTTTTAATTCTAATCACTCTGTCAAGAGAAGGACTGTTCATCTCACAAGCTTCAACAAACAGGTTTCTGAATCCTCCCGAGATCTCACTTCCAATAACTACTCCTCCATGGCCATTTTGCATACGGCATTTACGGACAACAACATTTTCAGTAGCCAGGTTCCATTTACGGCCGTCTCTGTTGCGTCCTGATTTGATAGCGATACAATCATCACCTGTATTAAAAAAGCACTCTTCAATCAGGACGTTTTTACATGATTCCGGATTGCAGCCATCACCATTTGGAGCACCTTCAGTTATAATTGTGACTCCTTTCACGGTGATGTTTTCACACATCAGGGGATGGATTGTCCAGAATGCAGGCCGGGTAAGGGTTAGGTCACTTATTAAGATATTCCTGCATTTGTACAGGTTAATCAGCTGGGGCCTGAGATTATCGCCGGCACCAAAACGCCTTTCCTCAACGGGAGTACCCTTTTCATTCAGTTCCTGTAATAAAGGTCTTCCTCTAAGTTCCTGTCCCGGAATAACAGCCAACCGCTGCATTCCCCACCAGTTTTCCACCGAAGCTCCTCCATCTATAGTTCCTTTTCCTGTTATTGCGATGTTATCCTGACCATATGCATATATCATCGGAGAAGTATTATAACAGTCTATACCTTCCCATCTTGTGAGGACCGAAGGATATTTTGAAATGTCAGAAGTGAAGATCAGTAAAGCATTTTCTTCCAGTCGGAGATTAACATTGCTCCTCAGAACAAGCGGACCGGTATACCATGTACCATCAGGAATATAAACTACTCCTCCGCCGTTTTTACTGCATACCTCAATTGTTGAATTGATAACCTCGTGGTTCAGAATTGCGGGATCATTCCTGACTGCTCCGTAATCAGCGATATTATATATCTGGTCTTTGAATTCAGGAACGCGGATGTTATTCAGTATATCAGGATAAATTTTTTTCCATGCCTCCTTATCTGCATCTGAACAGCCGGCTGAAGAAATAAGGACCGACAAAATTACCGGCAGGATTGTTTTATAATTAGTAGTTTTCATATGTCATTTATTAACTACTATAAAGCTAATGTAAAATTACATAAGCAAAGCTCAAAATAAAACATGGTTAATAATTATATTACATACTTTCAATTAATTCCGGAAGTATCAGGTTTAGCTTTCAGGTTATATTTTATATTAACTTTAGTCAGTCAGATTTTGAAAGATATATTCGTTTATGAAACACGAGGTGATAGATCACAGGATCGGGAAACTCTTAGGATCGACAGGAACTGCAGCCGGTTATTTCCTGATGATATTCGGCATTATCGGGACATTCCTTTATAACTGGACCGGATCTTTTCTCATAGTTGCCGGTATGTTTATGGCATTTACTTACGAGGGAACAAAGATTGATGTAGAACTTAAAAGAATAAAAAATTATACTTCCTTATTTGGATTGATTAATTCAGGCAAATGGCATCCTTTAAGTCATTTCAAAAGATTCAGTATTTATAAATCAAAACGCAGTTATACCACATATAGCAGGGCAAATGTTCCTTTAACATTGAAAGACAGCGACATCAGATTAATACTGCTTGATGAGACCGGCTCATTCAAGATCACTATAAACAGGTACAACTCCTTCGATGAGGCAAGAAAGGAGATGAATGAGTTAATAAAGAAACTTGATCTCACTGAATTAAGAGAATGGGTGAGATAACGATCCTCACTTGAAAAGAAAGATCTGAGAGACTTCAGATTATGATAAATAAGTTATTTTTATACGTTAGAAAGTATTTTAATAAGTGATTATATAAATGTTAATATGAAAAAGACAATTGTACTATTCATCGTGATCCTGATCCTGGTTTCATGTTCAAAGGAGATCACCGAGAAAGAAAAGACTTATTGCAATCCCTTGAACCTTAATTACAGGTTTCAGTTCACAGAAAGCATTTCCTACAGAGAAGCAGCTGATCCGACCATGATAAGATATAAGGATAAGTATATTCTATTTGTGTCCCATAGCGGCGGATACTGGATCTCTGACGACATGCTTTCATGGAAGCATCTTCCGGTAAAATCACTTCCCATTGAAGATTATGCAATGGATGCAATTGCGATAAATGATACTGTGTTTTATATTGCTTCTGCCGGGACAAGGAAACCTTTCTATTTTACTACCGATCCCTTTGTGGATGACTGGAAACCCTATCCTGACACATTGCCTTTTGCTGTCTGGGATCCGCATTTCTTCATGGATGATGACGGTAAAAGATACCTTTACTGGGGATGCTCAAATGTAGATCCTATATATGGAGTCCGGCTGAATTCAAAAATGCAGGCTGTCACCGAACCGGAGGTGCTTATAAGACATAATCCTGACAATAATGGATGGGAAGTACCTGGTGAATTAAATGAACTGACCCGGCCCGGATGGAATGAAGGAGCCTGGATGACTAAACATAATAACCGTTATTACCTCCAGTATGCGGCTCCCGGCACAGAATTTAAGACCTATGCTGACGGCGTTTATACTTCCGACTCTCCATTGGGGCCGTTTACATATGAAACTTACAGTCCTTTTTCATATAAACCCGGAGGTTTTGCCGGAGGCGCAGGACACAGCTCAACGTTTCAGGATAAATACGGCAATTACTGGCATGTTTCATCAATGTCAATCTCGATAAGACATATGTTCGAACGCCGCCTTGGAATATTTCCTGCAGCGTTCGATAAAGATGGTGTGCTCAGAACATTTACGGCTTTTGGCGATTATCCGACAATAATGCCGGATCATAAGATAGACTTTGAAAAGGAAGACCTTTTCAGGGGATGGATGTTGTTATCATTTAAAAAGAAAGCAGAAGCGTCATCTGCTATTGGCAACCTTCCGGTAGAAAATGCATTTGACGAGGATATCAGGACATGGTGGTCAGCCAAAACAGGCGATGCAGGAGAATGGCTTAGCGTAGAGCTTGATGACAACTCAACAGTGAATGCAATACAGGTTAATTTTGCCGATAATGAATCAACCCTCAAGCCAGACAGCAAAGGCATTTATTATCAATATCGCATTCTTACATCAAACGACGGACAATCATGGGATCTTCTCACCGATAAAAGCAATAACACGCTGGATGCCTGCCACGATTATATAGAACTTGAAAAACCTGTTAAAACAAAATTTATTAAGATTGAGAACGTCAGAGTACCAGATGGGAAATTCTCAGTTTACGATCTCAGGATTTTCGGTCAGAAGGAAGGGAAGGCTCCTTCTGCTGTTAATAATTTCACAGTAGACCGCAACGAAGCTGACACAAGAAAAGCAAAAATAGAATGGTCTGGTGACGCAAATGCAACAGGATATATCGTGAATTATGGCACCCGGCAGGATAAGCTCTATACTTCAGTGATTGTTTATGACACAAATTCAGTAATGCTGACAGGCTTAAATAGAGATGTAACGTATTACTACAGCGTTGACTCTTTTAATGAATCAGGAGTAACCAAAGGCAACAAGATAGTAAAGGAATAAAAGAAGTTTGGAATTATAAAAGTACTTAGAGTACTTAAAGTTTTGGTTTCTTCTAACTCTAAGTACTCTAGGCACTCTAAGTACTTTAGGCACTTTAAATACTTTAAGTACTTGTAACTTTGATAACTCCTGCTTTCCGGGTTTTAATGTCGTACTCGAAAATTTCCCTCACCGGCAGTAATTGTATCTCCGAATTTATTACCGGCTTTTTAGTCTCAGGAATTACGTAGAATGGATTAGGATTCTGACCCTTGGCCTTCTTTAGTCCTTTGCCTTTAAGAGGCACATAAGAACGCAACCTGCAATTACCCCCCAGTGAAGATTTTATAATGGCAGATGCAACTGCTCCGTTCTTCCATTCGATATCAACCTCAAAACCACCTCGTGCTTTAAGACCTTTAACACTGCCCTTCTGCCATGCATCCGGGAGAGCAGGAAGCAGATGGATTGCCCCATCCTGGCTTTGAAGGAGCATCTCTGCAATACCTGAAGTGCAGCCGAAATTACCGTCGATCTGGAAAGGCGGGTGAGCGTCGAAAAGATTTGGATAAGTACCTCCTCTTTGTCTTCCACCAGGCTGAATGGACGGTGTCAGCTGGTCAGTAATCAACTTATAGGCATGGTTTCCATCCAGGAGCCGTGCCCAAAGATTTACTTTCCAGCCCATCGACCACCCGGTTGATTCATCTCCTCTTGCAATAAGTGATGTTTTTGCTGCGGAAAACAATTCCGGTGTTCTGTAAGGAGATATCTGGTTTGAAGGATATAGTCCGTATAAATGTGAAACATGACGATGATTATCTTTTGGGTTGTCCCAATCGTACATCCATTCCTGCAGTTGCCCCCAATTTCCTATTTGCATAGGAGGGAGTCGCTTTACAGTCGATTCCAGTTTACTGGCCAGCTCCTGGTCGGTGCTAAGGATTCGTGATGCATTGATAGTTCTTGTTAAGAGATCAAATACGATCTGGTTGTCCATAGTTGTTCCCGCAGAAATAGCTTCTCTCGGATGTGCTGAAGGTGCATTTTCAGGAGAAAGAGAAGGGGATACCACGAGCCATTTATGTTCAGGCTCTTCAACAAGAAAATCAAGGAAGAACAATGATGCTTCCTTTACAACCGGGTAGATTGATCTTAAAAATTCTTTATCACCGGTATAATCATATTTATCGAAAAGATGCTGTGAGAGCCAGGCTCCCCCCATTGGCCATTGTCCCCAGCTGGCACCGTCGATGGGCCCGGTAAAGCGCCAGATATCGGTATTATGATGTGCAACCCAGCCCTGTGCCCCGTACATATCAGTTGCTGTCTGCCTCCCGGTTTGTGACAGATCGCGGACCATCCCGACCAGAGGTTCATTCATCTCAGTCAGGTTAGTGATCTCGGAAGGCCAGTAGTTCATTTCTGTGTTAATGTTTATGGTGTATTTGCTGTCCCATGAAGGATTCAGCTGGTCGTTCCAGATACCCTGAAGATTCGCAGGCTGTCCCCCGGGTCTAGAAGAAGAAATAAGCAAATAGCGGCCAAACTGAAAATAGAGTGAAACCAATTGGGGGTCGTTCCCTTTTGCAAATTGATCAAGACGTATATCGGTCGGGTTTTTAACGGCATCAGTAATTCCAAGGTCGAGACTTACCCTGTTGAAGTATTTCTGATAATCCGCAATATGATCCTTTAGCAGCTGATCATAGCTTTTCTTCAGTGCATTCTGAAGATAATTATTTACCCTTTCGTGGGCATTTGCGCTTAAATCATTGTAGTTAATAAAATTTGTTGCCATTGAAACATATATCGTTGCGACATCAGCCTTCGATACATTAAGTGTTGTATCGGCGGCGGCTACCGAACCACCTGTTGTAAGTATCCTTACTTTGGTCTCAAACTCAAGCAAATTACCCTTAACCTTTTCAAATTCGTTCGTTTTTCCCGATATAAGTAACTCATTATTGCTACTTGTTGCTATATCTACTTTTGATGGCCTGTCGAGTGTTGCGGAAAAACTGACGGACCCGGGTTTATCGGCTGAGATGCGAATTATCAGGATCTGGTCGGGGAAAGAGGTAAATACTTTAGTCTCATATTTAACACCATTAAGGTTGTAACGACTTGTTGCTATTGCATTTGTTAAATCAAGCTCCCGGTAGTAATCTGAGTAATTGTCATGGCCTGAAAAGGTGAGCCTGAGATTTCCCATAATCTCGTAGGGCATCCCATTGGAGATCTTACTGATGAATTTCTGGTTGACAATATCATGAGCTTCCTTGTATTTACCCTCAAAGATCAGTTTTCTTACTTCGGGCAGTGCCTCTCTGGCATCGGGATTATCATTGCGGTACGGTGATCCGGCCCATACCGTATTCTCATTAAGCTGAATGAGTTCCTTTGAGGGATCTCCATAAATCATTGCTCCCAGGCGGCCGTTTCCTACAGGCAGGGCTTCAACCCACTGTCTGGCAGGTTTTGTGTACCAGAGTTTTAAATAGGGATCATCCTGGGAGGAAATGGATGCAAATGTCTGAAGTATAACAATACAAAAGGCTAATATCCTTTTCATAGAAGTTATTTTTATTATATGGGTGAAAAGAATTATTTAAAATTTAATATGAGGCAAGTGTGTTTGTATAAATCTATTTCAGTCCAGTGTTAATGATATTAAAATAGTCAAATGATACTTCAAACGGTGTATCGGGTTTAGTTGTATCGGAATCAAAATAATAGGTACTTGTCATGCTCTGCGTAATTACACCGTCGCATGCAATCAGCCCTGCCTTTATATCCTTTAACAAAGCATCACCTGTCCCCAGCGCCTTAAATGCTTCACCATTTGCAGAATAATACGCTGTATATTTATTCCCTTTTTTCTCCAGTTTCAGTAATAATGCATTATCACCAACAATTTCACGCTGGAGATTTACACTTGCTACTGATTTGGCAATACCATTTTCTTCGATAAGGAAATCTATTGTACCAGGTTGTACTCCTGTTTGTCTGGTAGTTTTTATGACAGCCCTGAACATCAGCTTTACAAAATTATCGTCATTCTCATAGGCAAGAATTCCTGCATTTTCAGGTTGAGAGGGAACTCTTGAAGCTACAAGTTTTGTTTCTATAGTCCAGTCATTATTGGCACTTTGCAACAGGATGTTCCTTGCGTTATTACTTCCTTCCGAAACATCGCCTGTTTCACTGGTAATAGTAAGAGAACCTGATTTGGCTGAGAGACTATGCCTTGCCTTGTTTTCCCTGATCCAGCTCCATTGATTACCAATGGATCCAGTATTAAAATCATCGCTGGTTGAATTCACGTCAAAATTGATGTAGTAAGTATTTTTTTCAAAGGTGTTATAATCAACAAAATTGACAACAGCAGTACCGGGCATAGCTTTTGCCTGGGTAACAACAACATCAATACCTTTATCCAAAGAAGTGGCTTTAATCACCGGAATTTTTGAGTTGGGTTTTAATAAATAGCTGTATGCTTTAACATCCGGATTAAAACTTTTCATTTTCTTTCCATCGATTGTGATTCCTGCCGGTGTAAGATCAGGCATTACTTTTACGGGTAAACTATTTGACACTGTGATCCCATTATATGTAACATAAGCAAAAATTGATGCGGTACCAGGTTTATTGGCAGTTACCTTTCCATTTTCATCAACACTTGCGACCGAGGGATCATTACTCTTATAGATTACTGAAGCTTTTTTAATATCAATGAAACTATCATCTGACATGCTTGCAGTTATACTTGTCTGATCTGTGTTACCTGGGCGGAAGATTATTTTGTTACAATCGATAACAACAGTTTTCAGGATTGCATTATATTCCCCGCTCATTGTTGCTTCAACCTGTCCTTTAATGTTTTTTGAAGAAGCTCCTATTTCGAAGATATACCTTCCCTTGTCAAAAGTGATCCTTTTGTTTTCAGTATCCCAGAACCAAAGATCCTGGCAATCGATATCAATAGAAACTGTTCTGGTCTGTCCGGCAGGTATTGTAACCCTTTCAAATCCTTTCAGTCTCTTTACGGGTCTCTGTAAAGATGATGGACTGTCAGGAGTTCTGACATATACCTGTGCGATTTCATCGCCGTCAACTTTACCTGTGTTTTTAATATCAAACGTTATAGTAACCTTAGCGTTCGGGGTAATTCTGGGATTACTGATTTTAAAATCACTGTACTCGAAAGAGGTGTATGACAGTCCATATCCAAATTCATAAGAAACTTCTTTATTGTAATACCAATATGTCCTTCCGGTTTTACCATTACCTCCGCGAAGAGTATAATCATTAAAATCAGGCAGATCTCTGACCGATTTATACCATGAGATGCTTAGTTTTCCTCCCGGGTTGACCTCTCCGAATAATATTTTGGCAATTGCCGTTCCCTGTGCCTGTCCGTTGTATCCGGTCCATATCATGCCCGGGATATTCTGATTATTCCTGAAATCTTCCACTTCCACCATTCCCATTCCCTGCATCACCACTATTGTATTTGGATTGACAGCAGCAACTGCTTTAATAAGTTCTGCCTGATTTCCGGGTAATGCAAGTGAAAAACGATCAGATTCCTCTCTTCCAGTTGTCTGATCTGTGCCTACAAAAATAATCGCAACATCAGCGGAAGCTGCCAGATCAAGTGTTATTTTATCAGTTGCCGGAGCTTCGGGTTCACGATAAACAAGGACAATTGTCTGAGGGCCGGTAATTCCCAGAGTATTAATTTTTGATGCTATAATTGTGGGTCTTCCTCCAAATCCTCTGAATGCTCCGCCTCCCTGCTGCTGAGGTGCTTCAATTTTTTTTGATGCTATAATATTTCCTGTCGCTGATCCTATCCTTGCTTCAATTGTACCACCGGCAGCTACAGACAACCTGAATCTGATTGAATCGAGATCAGTTAAATCGATATTGTCATAAGCTGTCCAGTCTCCATCCTTAATTCCTCTTAGTGAGGCTCCGCCAAATCTTGAAGATGTTATAATACCGCTTGCTGAAGCATTGAATTTTGTCGCATCATATTCTTTTACGGTTCTGTCTTTTGTTACTGTTGTAAAACTGTTAAGTGTGAAGAAATCTGTTCTTCTTTCAGTATTTCCTCCGGAACTGTGCACAATTTCAATATCGTATCCATTTTTCCTGATATAGTTCTGAATACCGGCCAGGGGAGAAACTTTCAACTCAGGTTCAACGTCACCCGAATAATCACCAAGTTCAGTTTTATCGGCCTGGGGACCCAATACTGCGATCATCTTAATATCATTATTAAGAGGTAATGCTTTCTTCCCGGTTTTTGTTACGATTTCATTTTTCAGCAGTACCGGTGTTTTTGTAGCAATTTCAAGTGCCAGATCATTATGTGAAGGATCATTTATTATATCAGGTTTTATACCAGCATAGCGGACTATTTCCTGTGGGTCAAATTCACCAAGCCGCATCCTGATAGCGAAAATGTTAACAAGAGCCTTATCCATATCAGCTTCTGTCATCAAACCTTTCTGAATTGCATTAAGGGCGCTTGTCTGATAAACGCTGCCGCAATCAGTATCAACTCCTGATTTCAGTCCCAGAGCTGTTGCTTCCTCATTGCTTTTAACATAATTATGGCCTGAGCGTATATCTGATATAGCGCCACAATCGCCGGTTACATAGCCATCCAAGCCATAAGTTCTTCTTGCTATGGTATCCACAAGGAATTTACTTGCCGATACCGGCACACCATTTACGGCGCTGTAGGCGGTCATTATTGAAGGAAGCTTATCATTTGTTATAAGTGATCTGTATGGTGCCAGATAATATTCCCTCATATCCCTGTCATCCATGTCTGCACTTCCCGAATGACGGTTAAATTCGGTATTATTTGCAAAGTAGTGCTTACCGCAGGGTACGGCTTTAAGATAGGTTGGATCATTTCCCATTAATCCGCGTATAAAACCACTGCTTATCCGGGATACTAAAAACGGATCTTCTCCAAAGGTTTCTGCAGTCCTTCCCCATCTCGGGTCACGGGTTGGTTCAACAACCGGTGACCAATATGTCAGAGTAAAGATTAAATTGTAATTGAAGCCCCTGGCTTCATCGGCAATAACTGATGTTTCTTTCAAAATCAGTTCAGGGTCCCAGCTTGATCCGACTGCAACGCTGTTTGGGAAAGATGTTGCGGTTTTTCCGCTATTATTGTTCCTCCCCATAATTCCGTGAAGTGCTTCACCCCAGATGTCGTATTTATTAACGCCCAGCCGCGGAATTGCAGGCATTGTATTTCCTAACTGACTTTGTTTTTCCTCAAGAGTCATTCTTGAAACAAGGTCAACGGCTCTTTCTTTAAAGGAATAAGCTGTATTAAGATAAATTGGTTTTTTAGCATTCCCTCCATCCCGGGAGAAAGCCATTACGGAAATGCCAATACAAATTAACAGAAGAATCCTGATTGTTTTTGTTTTCATTTTAAGTTAGTTATGTAAGTAAGTAATTTATTCCAGCCCATTCAAGCGGATTATGCTGCCCAAGTTCAATATGTATATCCACCGGCTTATTTTCCGGTAAGCTGATTACACAATCAGCATTGCCTTTTCTGAATTTTACTGTGATTCCCGAGGAAGCTGAAATATCATTTATTCCATAACGGGCAATCAATGTTATTTCCTGGTTTTTTAAAGAAGTAATCGTTATATCAACAGTTCTCTTATGCATATCCCAGGTCAGTTCGTCAATTCTGGCGAAAGTACGGGCCAGCATCCCTTTGATAGATCCTTTTACAAGAGTAAGAGGAAGTGCAGGGAGCACCTCTATCACTCCGGGGCGCGAATAAGCGATCATTTCCATAATAATTGCCGGAATTCCAGCCTGTGCATCAGGTATAGGTATTCCATACGGTTCGCGTGAACACCTCAGGGCAGTACTTACATAGCCCTGTTCAAGCAGTTGCCGTAAGTGTGTGTCAACGATGATGTTGTCTTTAAGTCTTGCACCGGCCAAGGCTCTGTGGCATCGGGTATAAGCAGCCAGGGTTTCTCCTGCAACCGCGGTAGACATAGTATCGAAAGTGCGACGCCGGTTTGCAATAACTGCAGAGCAGGCCAGTTCCGGGGTTCCATCGGGCTCAATTTCACTGCCCGGCCAGACGCCATAGAGATGAGACACATGTCTATGACTGTAGTGCTCTTCCAATGTCGGCCAGGCCCATTCCTTAAGTGTACCATCCGTTTCGACAAGATAGGGTGGCATCTTATCCAGCATGGCTTTCCATTTAGAAATATCGCCACTATCACTGCCGAGTATTTCCGAAGCCTGAATTAAATTTGTCAGCACTTCCCGGCATACTGATATATCCATTGTGGCATTGATCAGAACAGGTCCGGAAGGATCTGTTCTTCTGGGTAAGTGCTCCGGAGAGATCGATGGTACAAAAATATAATTCCCGTCTTTGTCTGTGACAGTCAGAAAATCCTCGTAGAACTGAGCCAGTTCTTTATAGGCCGGTACAACGCGATTTCTAAGAAATTCCAAATCTCCTGTTACCAGATAATAGTCCCAGAAGTTGCGCAATAACCATCCTCCTGCAGAGATCCAATAGGGCCATATTCCAATTTCAGAGGCAGCAGTATAATAGAAATTAACACCAAATTCCTTATCAGGGAAGAGAGGATAGGAAGTACCTCTGAACCCAAAAATATTCTTTGCATTATTCCGGCAATCCGGTACGATTTCCTCCATCCACTTAAAATAGGCTTCCATTCCTTCCCGCAGATCGCCCTGCACAGCTCCCGCCGTTTGCAGGTTTATTGTAGAGTTAATTCCGGTTGCGATACCCGGATATTTGCCACTGTTAAGGATGAACCAGTGTCGACCCATTTCGAAGACCTTCTGGAGCAGGGCAGGGGAATAATCAGATCTTGACCGCTGATCGGATAAAAGCTCCTCGGCAGAAAGACCATATTGTTCTGCCCCTCCGAAATCAACAGTGACCCGGTTAAGGATTTCAGACTGTACCTTTTGATGCCGCTCCAGCAGTGCAGGGTAGTTGGGTGTGATTTCTTCAACGGCTTTCAGAAGGGCTGCTACCTCAGCCTCGTTGAAATCAGGGAAATATTCAATTCGTGTAAGCAACATTACCGATGATGCGTTCCCAATGACCATAGTATTTCCTTCCATCCTGGATGAGCCGCCACTGCTGACGACACGGGTTATTCCGGCATAGCCGCTGTTATCGACAGATGGATCCAGAAGGCATTTGTAAATCAAATTTTGCTTGTTTGATCCCTGCCGGACATCACATGTCTCAACACCCTTTGGTGCGAGTCTTTTCTGGTCGGCTGTCAGCTGGACAAATGCTTTCATATCCGGATCTGTAGTGCCTATTCCACGACGTGCACCCCAGTCCATTCCGGAAACCATGCTCCATCCGGCAGATCTCTCAAGGGAGATCCGGACGCTTAAAGTCTTGCCTGCAGGAGCAGTGAGCAATTGAACAATAACATTATCGGGTCGTGAAGCAAAGGTCTGACGAACCCATTCACCCTGTTCGTCGGTCCAGATCACTTTTATCTCGCTGTTTTCAAAATTGACAGTTCGAAGGTAATTCCTGACTGAACTTGTTTTGGGGAGATCGAGCCTCATCAGGAAGGCCGGAATAGTGAGATGCGGCTCGGTGTCCTGCTTTACCGGACTTTCATTCATATGCTGAAGGGCAAGAGCTATGGCTTCGTTGTTTTTCCCATCCATTACCATCTGGCGGATCTGTGGAAAGACATCAGCTACGTTGGGTGCTTCCACCGGCCTCTTCCATGGCATAAGCAGGTTTTCGTGACGGAATAAAATTTGCTCTGAATAGGGATCGCCCATCAATTCGATATTCATCGCTCCATTGCCGGATATTAAAGCCTCACTGACCAGATTTCCGGGAGCAATACTGCAAAAGCCTTTTCGGGGTACAATCTCCCGCCTGATCCGTTCATCCAAAGGCATAGGTGAGACCGGATACGATTTACCGGCTTGTGGCATTTCGGGTAGAAATGGGTCTCCCTTCACACGATTAAGATATTCAGCCGGACGATTATCAGCTGCAATAGCATCTGTTTTTTGAGATTCCTGTTCAGCAGCAACAAGTATTGATGGTATTTCCATAGTACCAACCAGGCCCACAGCCGACGCACTTGTTTTAACAAATTTCCTGCGTTTCATATTATTTTTTATTTGATTTTTTGCTTATAGATTATACCCAATTGATCCAGTCCAGGGGGTTTCGCTGGCCTATTTTCAAATGAACCTCAACCGGTTTCCCTTCCGGTAAGTGCAGATTGCAGGCAGCTTCTCCGGGTTGGGGTTTCACTTCCAGAGTTCCGGAAGAAGCAGAAATTTCTTCAATACCATATCGTGCAATTAAAGTCACATCCTGCTTTTTCACAGAAGTAACAGTTAAATCCACGATCCGATCATCCAGGTTCCAGTTCAGTCTATCAAGTTTTGCAAACGTTCGCAGAAGCATTCCATTGATAGATCCTTTGGTAAGCGAGGGAGGAAGAGCCGGAAGCACTTCAATAACCCCGGGACGTGAATACGCAAGCATTTCCATCATTATCGCCGGGATACCGCCTTGTGCGTCAGCTATTCGCATGGCGGCATATGGATCGTGAGGACAAATAAATGTTGTGCTCACGAAACCCTGCTCAATCATAAGCCGTAGCTGGCTGTCTACCAAAAAGCCGTCTTTGAGCCTTGCTGCAGCCAGAGTCCGTTGGCAATGACTATGAGCGGCTAAGCGCTCGTCTACACGTTTGCGGGCTGCTATCACCAAGGCTTTGGCCAGTTGAGGTGTACGATCCGGATCAATTTCATCACCGGGCCATGCACCGTAACATTGAGAGATATGCCGGTGGTTATAACGGTCTTCCAGATCGGGCCATGCCCATTCCTTAAGGGTCCCATCCGGATTTAGCAGATAAGGCGGCATTTTAGCCAGCATAGCTTTCCATTTCGACACATTGTCAGCTTCAATGCCCAGCAGTTCGCAAGACTCCACCAGATTAGCAAGAACTTCGCGGCATACCGAAATATCCATTGTGGCATTGATCACTGCCATACATCCGGGATTCAGATTACCGGGATTGTTCTCAGGAGAAAAAGAAGGGACAAAGATGTATTTTCCGTTTTTATCTGTAAGGGTCAGGAAATCCTCGTAAAACAATGCCAGGTCTTTATAAAGCGGCACCAGGCGATTACGGAGGAAATCGAGGTCGCCAGTTACAAGATAGTGATCCCAGAAGGGGCGCAAAACCCACCCTCCGGCACTTATCCAATAGGGATGCGGCCAGGTCTCACCGGTGTTATCTGCGTAATCGAACATATTAAAAACACCGGAATCTTTCGACGGCGCGATAGGATAATGGGCGCCACGAAATCCATATATGTTCTTTGCATTTGTTCGGTAATCGGGGACAAGACTTTCAATCCAGTCGAAGTATGCCATCTCTCCTTCACGGTAGTTGCCTATACTTATTGGCGCAATCTGAAGGTTGATATTGACATTTGTCAGAGCCGATACGCTTAAATACTTGCCGCTGGAAAGAATAAACCAGTAGCGGCACATTTCGAAAAACGTTTTGAGAAAAGCACCCGAAAAGTCAGTGCTGGATCTTTGATCAGACAGAAGTTCCTCAGATGACAGGCCATATTTTGAGTTGTCACCGAAATCCACAGTAACACGGTTAAGCATTTCTGACTGGACTTTACTGGCCCGCTCCAGAAGGGTCTTATAGTCGGGAGTGAGTTCTTCCAGGGACTTACGCACGGCTTCCACATTGTCCTCACTGTAGTCCGGGAAATATTCTATCCGGGTAAGCAGAGTCACAGATGTTGCATCCCCGATAATCAGGGTATCATCCTCCATCCGGGCTGAGCCGCCTTCACAGACCACGCGGGTCACGTTGGCATAACCCCTGTTATCAACTGAAGGATCCAGACGGCCTTTAATAATCAGACGTTGCTCGTTGAAATCGTTTTGAGTGTTTGTTACTCCACTGCCTCCAGCCTGTGTTTCTCTTCGGCTGCGTATGCCTGCAAAATCCTGTCCTCCTCTGGCAGCAGGGCCCCTTCCTTCCGACATTCTTATACGGACATTCACCAACTGTCCTACCGGAGGCGTAAACTGTTGGACAACCACATTATCAGGTCTCGATGCAAATACACTACGAACCCAGTCGCCTTTTTCATCTGTCCAATGGACCTTAATCTCAGTGCTCTCAAAATCAACTGTACGCAAATAGTTGCTGACAGATGAGCTTTTTGGAAATTCCAGAAGCATAGAGAATCTTCCACCGCCAAATCCGCCCATTCCCCGGGTGACAGGATTCTTTTGCCATTCATTATAGCCCACCATAGCTGCCTCGTGATATTTTCCGTCCATTATCATCTGCCGCACTTTTTGAAAAACATTTGCGATCTTCGAGGTTTCCGAAGATTTCTTTCGGGGTGCGAACAGGCTTTCATGGTTGAAAGGGATCAGTTCAGTGTAAGGATTTCCTGCAACTTCAATACTTACAGCTCCATTCCCTGAGAGAAGAACATCACCTCCGGGAGCCAGACTGCAAAAACCACGGTTCGGAACAATTTTACGTCTGATTCGCTCCGCTAAAGCCATTGGAGGGATTGTGGGATTTTTGTATTTCAGCTTTTTTGGAAGGAACTTGTCAGACTGAGCACGCTGAAGATAAGCGGAGGAGCGAATTTCTTTCTTTTTCGCCCTGGAAGATAAAGTACCAGATTTCGGCTTTTGTGAGGATTCCTTACAGGCTGTCAGTGGCAGAAAGGAAGCCGGGATACCGACCAGTCCTGCCGCGACTACACTTTTTTTTAAAAATTTTCTTCTTTTCACAATTACTTATTTTAATAATTTAAATACTGGATCAGGGTATTAAGAAGTTTTTTATCCCAGAAGAATGACGATTTATTGCAATTCTTCATTTATTCTAATAGAATTTCCTAAGGGAAGTTTAAATGTTTTGGTTTTTTCGCCGTAGCGTACAGTGAAAGGATTACCAAGCAGAGATTTGATATCGCATGCTTTTAATTTACCGTTTTCCCAGCTTATATTTATCTCAAATCCGCCTCTTGCCTTAAGCCCTGTCACAGAACCATTTTTCCAGCTGACCGGCAATGCAGGTAACAGGGAGATTTCACCTGCATGACTTTGTAAAAGGCATTCCGCAACACCAGCCGTAAATCCGAAGTTGGCATCCGACTGGTTACTTGACGGGTTATGCAGATTATTTCCTATTCCGCCTCTTGGCATCTGTGTACCAGGTATGTCTCTTCTTATTGGCGGGACACGGAAGAACTGCCGGATTGCTGTATCGGCTCTTATGCCATTCTCAAGACGTGCCCAGTCGCAGATATCCCAGGCGCTTGGCCAGCCTAATCTTGAAACACGCGGTTCCAGCCATTTTTGGATTGCTGCAGCTATTTCAGGATCCTTTCTCAACGTTATTGAATTACCGGGGAAGAATCCGAAGTTAGCAGACATATTGTGACCTTCATTGCCTCTTATCCAGTCCTCCAGCCATACCTGCAGAAGACCATCTTTACCGATCATATAAGGCGGTATCTGGTCAAGTGCTTTTTCAAGCATATCACTGAATTCCTTGTCGACATTCAGGATCTTTGCAGCCTCGATGCAGTGAGGGAAAAGGTCTTTAATCATACCGATGTTCATTGTTGTAGAGGGAGCAAGGAATGCCTCTTCAGCACCTTCTCTGACAAAGAATCCCTGTTCAGGCGACATTGAGAACGGAATTACCA
Organism: Bacteroidetes bacterium ADurb.Bin145; assembly: GCA_002070505.1. Taxonomy (GTDB): domain Bacteria; phylum Bacteroidota; class Bacteroidia; order Bacteroidales; family VadinHA17; genus LD21. Next base: position 31,136 of record MWDJ01000011.1, read on the forward strand.
GGTAATTATATTTTGGTTCATATGTCATTATATCTGTCAGGAATTGTGCAGCCCCTTTCATAATGGGATAATACTCTTTCAGGAATTCCAGATCGCCTGTGTACAGATAATGTTCCCAGATATGCTGGCATAACCAAACACCTCCAACGGGCCACATCCCGTAGCGGGCTGCATCAACAGGTGCGGTACCGCGCCAAAGATCTGTATTATGATGAGCTACCCATCCTCCTGCATTGTAATATAATTTAGCTGTTTTAGCACCATTTTCCGAAAGATCTTTTATCAGGTTAAACAAAGGGGGTGTACATTCTGTCAGATTTGTTACCTCTGCCGGCCAGTAGTTCATCTCAGTGTTAATATTAATTGTGTATTTACTTCCCCAGTTAGGCAGCAGATCCTGATTCCATCTTGCCTGTAAATTAGCCGGTTCACTTCCGGCCCTGCTGCTTGAAACGAGAATGTAACGACCGAACTGGAATATTTTGGATAGCAGTTCCGGATCGGAGAGTCCCTTTTTAAGGTCAGCAATTCTCACATCCGTAGGTTTTTCATTCATCATGGGATCGCCAATTTTAAGATGCACACGCCCCATCAATCCTGAGAAATCTTTCAGGTGGGTGTTTTTCAGGGTATTATAATCTTTGCCTGAAATATCCGATAAAATCTTTTCGCATTTAGCTGCAGGATCCCCGCTTATATCCTTATAATTAACAAAACTGGTGGCAATTATAAGTACAAATGTTACAGAATTGGAATTTGTGATCACAAGGCTTGAATCAGTCGCTTCAAGTTTTCCTTTATCGGGTGTTGCAATTAGTGAAGTCTGAAATTTTGTACCAGGGCCATCGACTTTTGCAATGAGCCAGCTGTCGCTTTTCGGGAGATATTTCCAGGTACCATTCATAGTCAGCTTGTTATCCTTGGCGATTGATTCTTCAAGGAAAGGGCTTCTTAGTTTTGCCTCTACAGAGACTTTTCCCGGTTTGTTTGCTGAGACTTTCATCACCATTGCATGATCGGGATATGACATGAAAATCTCCCGTGTCATCTTAACATTTCCGTCGGTATAGCTTATCTTAACAATACCGGTTTCCATATCCAGCTCACGGTAGTAGTCTTTTATTGAGTCTCCTGTTATCTTAAAGTCAAGAAGAAAGTCGCCTAACGGCTGATAAGCCTGCTGAGCCGCCGGTATTCCATAAAAATGCTCGTCAGCCAGTTTTTCAGCTTCCTTGTATTTACCTGCAAATACAAGGTCTTTGATTTTATCAAAATATCTGTATGCTTCAGGATCGTTATAATCATGGGGTTTCCCGGACCAGAATGCAGATTCATTCAAAGCGATACGTTCATTGCGTACTTTTCCAAAAACGTTCGCTCCCATGTAGCCGTTCCCTATGAACATACCATCAAGCCAAACCTTTTCGGCGGGTTTGTCATACCATAGAACCATCTCTTTTGCTTCAGGCGGTTTTTGAGAGGAAGTTGAACAGGATGTTGGTATCATCAAAACAGCCATAATCAGAATGATAACTTCTCTCATGTGAAAAATAACTTTTTTCATATAGTTGTTTTTAAGTAATTTCTTCGCCAGTCAGTAAAACTGAAAATAGGTCGGATATAATTACAACTTTAAAAATGGACTGCCAAACTATTAAAATCATTTTGATTATAAAGAGCTGGATATTAATTTTCCAATAGTTAAAAATTTAAATTCTATTTATTCGGGGTTGTAAAGAATCATGAACCAGATTATTAATAAGATTGTAACATTTGTTTTTAATTACAAGGTTTTCGCTTATTTCGCCCGTCTTCAACACCCCTTTTAAATAAAATTTTGCTTTCCCGGTAACTTTCTCGTATAAAATTATAATAAATATAATATATAGAACTATTAAAATTAATAAATTTAAAAATGCATAATCAATATATATCTAATTCATTTTTAATGTATAATCCGGTTATGTAAACAGCGACCAATAAAATACATAACACATGAAAAAGTGGATTTCAAATGTGGTCATTATCAGGCAAATGCTTATATTCAATATTAAAACTACAATTATTGATAAGATACTAATTTTGTTTTCAAACCTGATATCTATTATCAGAAATAATTTTGGTTTTGCATTTCAGCCGGCTGAATATTTCGGCTTTAAACAAATAAATAACAATATTTTTATTAGCACTATTTGAGAGTTTATTATATAATGTAATATGTCAGAAATATTAAAATATACGAATATGAAATCAATTAACAGAGGGATGTTACTAATAAGCATATTTTGCTTTCTGAACCAGTGCGGTATTCAGAAGAAGGTGTCAGATGCAATTCAGGTCTACAGCCCTGATGGTAAAATATGTGTTGAAATGTTTAAAGGCACTGATTCTAAGCTTTTGTACAAAGTTACAGCCTCTGGAATGGAGATAATTACTCCTTCGAGGTTCGGAATTATAAGTGATAGTATTGATCTGGGTTCCAATATTACATTTGGATCAGTTGAGTCAGGGATGATTGATGAGACATATTCAGTTTTCGGTATTCATAATAAAGCAATTAATCGTTGTAATACTAAAACAGTTGAAGTTCGGACCGGAGGAGAGAAGTGGTTTCTTGATATACGCGCATATAATGATGGTGTTGCAGTTCGTAGCCGGCTTTCAGCTAAACCGGATCGTCATATCACAGGTGAAGTAACAGAATGGAAGCTACCGTCTAATACTCTATACTGGTATCAGACTGACCTTGTTTCCTATGAAGGAACATTTCAAAAAGTTTTAACAGACACTCTCGCATCCGATCAGATTATTGGACTGCCTGTAACTGCATTATTATCATCGGGTAAATATGCTTTATTAACAGAAGCCAATTTGGTTGATTATTCTGATCTTGCTGTTAAGTCAGGAGAAGGGGGGACGTTAAAAGGCTTTTTCCATGCAGAGGAAAAGGGATGGTTCACAAATGACGAAGTTACTCAACCCTGGAGAGTAATCCTTATTCCGGATGATCTAAATGCTTTAGTCAATAGTGATTTGATACGAAATCTTTGTCCGCCACCTTCATCAGAATTGGTAAATGCAGACTGGATAAAACCTGGCCGCGCGGCATGGAACTGGTGGTCAACACCTGCACTTGTATATAACCAACAGCATCAATGGATTGATTGGACAAAACAATTAGGCTTTGAGTTTTACCTGATTGATGCAGGTTGGACCCGGTGGCAAGAAGGTAATATGAATGCATGGGATTGCCTTACAGAGGTAGTCAGTTATGCAAAGTCTGTCGGAGTCGATATCTGGATCTGGCTTCATTCAAGGGAAGTTTCTAATGAAGCAGACCGTACAAGGATATTTGAAAATGCTGTAAAAGCTGGCGTGTCTGGACTTAAAATCGATTTTGTTCCAAAATGTACACGCGATTGGTCAAACTGGTATGAGGCGACATTGCGGGATGCTGCAAAAAACAGGTTAATAATAGATTTCCATGGTCCCGTAAAGCCAACAGGACGTGAACGCACATGGCCAAATGAACTTACCCGGGAAGCCATCAGAGGTCATGAATACCATATTAAAAGGTATAACCGGATACTGGAACCTGATCATGATTGTACTGTACCATTTAACCGGTTTGTACAGGGATTTGCCGATTACACACCGACTGTTTTTAATCCGTCCGAACTCCTGGGATATACCTGGACCCGTGAAATTGCTCAGGCAATAGTGTTTACATCACCATTTTTATGTTATGCCGATCACCCTGAAAATTATTTGAAAAATCCGGCAGTTGATATAATAAAGTCTATTCCTTCAACCTGGGACGAAACCATTGTCCTGCAGGATAGTGAAATAGGAAAGTGTGCTGCGTTTGCCCGACGTAGTGCAAATACCTGGTTTATTGGTGTAATAAACGGCGGTGAAAATAAAAATATAAATATTCCTCTGAGATTTTTACAGGCAGGTTCTTACAAGATGGATGCCTGTGAAGATGATCCTGATCGGGATGATGATATTAATAAATATGTAAGTACGGTTAGCCAGTCGGACAGTATTAAATTAACAATAAGACCGAAAGGAGGTTTTGTGGCGAAATTAACCAGATTGTAATTGACCTTCAGTCTGTAATTATTTTCAATGTGAGAGATGCGAAGATTCACATTGCCATTCTGCTATCATGATCTTCACAGCCTCTTGAGAGGTCAGCTTCATCTTTTCTAAGTATTTCCTGTATTTTTTTACTTCCAGCTCTCTTGGGATTTTTTTCAATTTATAAGAAATAGCTGCAGCCACACCTGCAGCTTCCCCTATCCGTGCAGGACCACCTCCCATAACCAGTACATCTGTTTTAATAGTATTAGATCTCTTTTTTCTGATTATCTCAGGCGATTGAGTGATCTGCCTTTTAAGCCGCCTATTCCTAAAAGCGAGGCACCTGTTGCTGTCAAAAATTTTCTCCTTTTCATTTTAATTAATATTGCATTAATAATCAGGTTTGTTTAAAGTTAAGTAAGAAAAAAAATGAACAGTTGGAAGGATATCAATTTCAGTCAGGTTTATTTTAACACAAAACCAACCACTTAGTAACACAAATTTATCCATTTTCTCCCGGATTTTCAGATTAGTTCACTGTGTTAATATTCTCAGTACTTCAGGATAGGCTGTTCTTATACAACATTGTCAGCAAAGATTATCTATTATGATTAGTAATATATTGCCAACTTGCTTTTTAACAACGATATAGGTAAATTTATAAATTGTTGTAATTATTTGTCTAGTACTTAATTTGATTTATTAAAATACGATACTATGCACGTTAAAATGTTTTTTCTGGTTTGTTTTAGTCTGGGTATTCAGTCACTCTGCTCTCAAAAGAATAATATAGAAGTTATACAGGATGAAATGTGCTGGTGGTATAATAAACCTGCAACAAAGTACTGGGAGGGACTCCCAATCGGAACCGGACGATTTGCGGGAATGGTATCTGGCAAAACGTCGGATGAAGTTATCCCTTTTAATGATGAAACTTTATGGACAGGGGGGCCTTATAATCCAAATAATCCGAATGGTCCTGAAATCTTAAAGAATATTCGAAAATATGCTTTAGAAAAAGATTGGGTAAACGCAGATAAAGAAGCTGAAAAACTCTCCAGCGATCCAATGAGTGTGCAATACTATCAGCCAATGGGCCGGTTGCACATTCAATTTCCCGGACATGATGAGGGCAGAGTAGAAAAATATATCAGAAAATTAAGCATGGATAGTGCCATGGTTACTATTTCATATCAACTCGACGGTGTGGATTATAAAAGGGAAGTTTTTGCCAGTTACCCGGATCAGGTAATTGTGATGAGGTTAAAATCAAATAAGAAAGGTGCGATTGATATTAATGTGTGGTTGTCCAGTCTTCAACCGTCAGCAACAACCTATTTTGAAAACGATGTTATTGTAATTGAAGGCACAACAATTGAGAATACTGAAAACCCTTATAACTTAAGAATATTACCTGCACAAATGAAATGGCAATCGAAGGTGAAAATACTTCAGGAAGGTGGAAGTCTTACAAGAGGTTCGGGTGAGAACAGAAATAAAATCATTGTTAAAAATGCCAATGCAGTTACTTTAATCCTGGCAGGAGCCACGAATTGGAAAAACTGGAACGATGTCTCAGAAAATGAAAAAGACAAATGTGCGGAATACATTTCAAGAGCATCTCATTACACTTATCCTCAGCTTAAAGAACGACATTTAAAAGACTATTTACCCTTATTCCATACCTGTAAGATTGATTTAGGTAAGAATAGGAATTCAGAATTAAATACAACGCAAAGAATGGATAGGTTAAGGGCAGGTGAAAATGACCCGTTGTATATTTCACAATATTTTCAATATGGCCGGTATCTTTTGCTTGCAGGGGCCAGGGAAAATACACTGGCTTTTAATAATCACAACATATGGCTGGATGATCTTGAAGGACGGTGGAGAGGCAGATGGACATTAAACATTAATATTGAAGAATGCTACTGGCCTGTTGAAAGTACTAACCTGCCCGATATCAATGAATCTTTACTTCTCTTTGTCGAGAATTTAGCCGAAGCCGGAGCCAGAACAGCTAAAGAGTTATATGGCTGCCGGGGCTGGACAGCTCATCATGGAACAGATATATGGTTTAATACGGCGCCAACAGATGGGAATCCACAATATGCGACATGGCCCATGGGAGGGGCATGGCTTATGCAGCAATTATTTGATCATTATGAATATTGTTGCGATACATCTTATCTTAAGAGGATATATCCCTTGCTGAAAGGGGCCACAGAATTTTTTCTTGATTTCTTAATGACGGACCCTGAAACCGGATGGCTTGTGACATGCCCGTCAACCACCCCAGAAAATAGTTTTGTTACTGATAAAGAGGGAATTTGCTCTATTTCAATGGGAACATCCATGGATAATCAACTCATACGCAATCTCTTTAGAAACTGTATAACAGCATGCAAAGTACTAAATACAGACAGCGAACTAAGACAAAAGCTTGGAGATAATTTGATGAAGTTGCCTCCGCATCAGGTTGGACGATTTGGACAACTGCAGGAATGGTTGTATGACTTTAAAGAAGCAGAGCCCACCCATCGGCATTTATCGCATCTTTTTGCAGCATATCCTGATGACGATATTACATTACGCAAAACACCTGAATTGGCACAAGCGGTTGGTGTAGTTCTGGAAAGAAGAGGGGACATAAATCTCGGGTGGTCAGGTGCATGGAAAATAAACCTTCATGCAAGGCTGGAAGAGCCACAATCAGCATATAATATCCTGAAAAATATGTTAACAGAAGTAAGTCTTCATCCTAGACCAGAAGATAGCCAGATTACTCCTTCCTTTGAGGGAAATCAGGCAATCCAGGGGGTGACTGCCGGAATTACAGAGATGTTGATGCAAAGTCATTCTTCTGAAATATCACTTTTACCTGCTTTGCCAGATGAATGGAAAAATGGCGGTATTCAGGGACTTGTCGCCAGGGGTGGTTACAACATAACTATCTTTTGGAATAGTGGTAAATTAACCAGGGCACTTATATTTTCAAAATTCAGCAATAGATGCAGAATCCGGACCAAAAGCAATGCAAAAATTCTCCTCGATGGTAAAGAAATAAAAACTTACAGTCCTGAACAGAATGTATTTGAGTTTAATACAGAAGCCGGGAAATTGTATGAGATTATGTCAGTTTAATTATTTGTTTGAAAGTTATAAGACGTTCTGTAAACCCCCACACCAGAAATAAAAACAATTCAACGGGAACTGCTAGCAGAAAACTAGAATCCTTGAGCTAAGTACCTTCTATAACAATTGTTTCACCCTTAACCGGGCTATATTTTGTAGTTTTCCCGTCAACCCTGACAATACACGAATTTCCAAGCAATGACCTGATCTCTGCCTTTGTCAATTTTCCATCCTTCCATTCAATATCGACCTCAAATCCGCCTCTGGCTTTTAATCCAGTCACCAATCCGTTTTCCCAGGTTACAGGCAGTGCCGGTAGCAAAGAGATTTCACCTGCATGACTTTGCAGCAGGCATTCAGCAATACTTGCAGTCAATCCGAAATTTAAATCTGATTGATTAGCGACAGAATTGTGTAAATTATTTCCAATTCCTCCCCTGGTACTAGGAGTGCGTAAGCAACCTCTCATAATTGAATCAGCTCTTAATCCGTTTTCAAGCCTTGCCCAGGAGCATATATCCCAGGTGCTGTTAAACCAATTTCTTGCAGGACGGGGGTCCAGCCATTTTTCAAGTGCTGCAGATAACTCCGGATTTCCCCTTAAGGTAATTGAGTTTCCCGGATAGAATCCAAACATTAACGACTCGTTGTGAGATTCCTTGCCTCTTATCCAGTCTTCAATCCAGGTCTGAAGACGGCCGTCCTTACCTATCTGGTATGGTGGAATTTTTTCTAATGCCTTTTCGAGCTGATCTCCGAATTCCTTATCAACATTAAGAATCTTCCCTGCTTCAATGCAATGTGGGAAAAGATCTCTTATTATCCCGATATCCATTGTAGTTGATGGAGATAAAAAGCATTCTTCAGCTCCCTCGCTGACAAAATAACCTTGTTCAGGAGACATTGAGAATGGTATTACCAACCATTTATACTTTGGATGTTCAACCATAAGATCCATTAAGAACTGTGCAGAGCCTTTCATGATCGGATAGTACTCTCTAAGAAATTCGATGTCACCGGTATAAAGGTAATGTTCCCATATATGCCGGCACAACCAACTTCCTCCGACCGGCCACATACCGTATCTGGCTGCGTCAACAGGAGCTGTGGCCCGCCATAGATCAGTATTATGATGGGCTACCCAGCCGTCCGCATTATAATATAATTTTGCTGTTTTAGCCCCGTTTTCAGCTAAATCCTTGATCATGTCAAACAATGGTATGTGGCACTCTGAAAGGTTTGTGACTTCAGCCGGCCAATAGTTCATCTCAGTGTTGATGTTGATCGTATATTTACTTCCCCAGTTTCCAAGCTGTTCCTGATTCCATCGTGCCTGGAGATTTGCAGGTTCGCTGCCTGGCCTGCTGCTTGAAACCAGCATATAACGGCCAAACTGGAATAATTTACCGATAAGATTTGGATCCTGAAGGCCCTTCTTAAGGTCTGTAAGTCTCTCGTCAGTTGGTCTTTCATTCATCAGGGGATCCCCAATATCCAGGTGAACCCGCCCCATCAGATTGCTGAAATCATTTACATGCGTATTTTTTAGTTGTTTAAATTTTTTGCCTCTGACCCTTGCAAGAATTTCTTCACATTTTGCTGCAGGATCTCCGCTAATATCAGTGTAATTAACATAGCTGGTTGCTGCGGTAAGGATGAATGTCACGGAATTTGCGTCAGTAACAATTAAACTCGAATCGGTTGCCAGGAGGCTTCCCTTTTCAGGCAGGGCAACAATATCTGTCTGAAACCTGAGACCTGTTCCTTCTACTTTTGCAACAAGCCAGTTTTCGGTAAGGGAAAGATATCTCCATATACCATTTATTGTTAACCTGCTGTCGTTTGTGGTTGTTTGCTCGGTAAAAGGGCTCGCTAACTTTGCCTCAACAGATACACGGCCTGGTTTATCAGCTGACACTTTCATTACCATCACATGGTCAGGGTAAGACATAAATACCTCGCGGGTCATCTTCACATCTCCATCAGTGTAACAGATTTTAACAATACCGGTTTTCATATTTAGTTCACGATAGTAATCACTGATGGAATCACCGGTTACCTTGAAATTCAGTAAAAGATCTCCAAGAGGCGCATATGCTTGAAGTGCCGTAGGTCTACCATAGAAGTGTTCATCCACAAGTATCTCCGCTGCCTTGAATTTCTCTGCGAAGACAAGTTCCTTGATCTGATCAAAGTACTTAAAGGCATCAGGATCGTTATGATCATGGGGCCTTCCGGACCAGAATGTGGATTCATTTAAAGCGATTCTCTCGTTCTGTACTCTTCCAAAAACATTTGCACCCATATAACCATTCCCGATGAGTAATCCATCATGCCACACCTGATCGGCGGGTTTATTATACCAGGCGACCATATTTTTCTCCTCCGGAGACTTTTGAGTGGAATATGAACACGAAGTCGGCAGGATAAAAGCAGCCATCAATGCGACGAACATAATGTTGATCAAAGTAGTTGAATTTTTCATAATTGGTAATTGTTGATTCCCTGATAAAAACTGGCCAGCCCGAATTTAACTTTCCGTTTCAGGCTGAGACCCAGGCTGGCCAGAAAACTTATTTCCACTCAATAACAAGCATTCAACTGGCTAAATGGTCTAATCATAACCAGGATTTTGATCTATCTGAGGGTTACGTTGTCTCTCATCCTGTGCAATGGGAAGGAGACTCTGATAATCCTTAAATGTATTCGACCTGTCAAGCAATACTACCTTTTCATACCTTTTAACGCCGGTCGACTTATTCAAATAAATATCGTACGTTGTAATCTTTGCATTTTCGACTGTGGTAGCTATTTTCCAACGCCTGACATCAAAGAACCGGTGATTTTCAAATGCCAGTTCTATCCTTCTTTCATTATAAATTCTTCTCCTCAGGTCCTCCCCGGTAACAGTGGCAGGGATGTCTGGCAGGTTAACACTTGCTCTTCTTCTTACTTTATTTACATACTCTCTGGCCGTAACTTCATCGCCCAGCTCAAACTTTGCTTCGGCATAATTCAGGTATATTTCGGCGATCCTGAAAAACGGCCATTGTATTGTGAACTGTGTTTGCCAGTTAAAAGGACCCTGTTCAGGCATGAACTTCAGGAGTACCGTATTTGTTCTGGGATTGTCACCCGTGGCTTTATATGAATCATAGCCCCAGGAAGCACCATCTTCAGCAATCCACATCTCAAAATGGTCTCCCCGGAAATACATATCATCATGCAGAATAGTAGCTTCAAACCGGGGATCACGATTCTTGAAAGGTTGGGTTGGATCATAGCCTGAAGCAGGATTAACAGATCCATCGGGCAGGAATGCCGGTTCCCCGTTGATCATGTCGTAACTATCAATCAGGTTCGCGGAAGGCCCGTTACTGCCCCACCATCCTCCATAACCTTCATAACGACGGTTGAAATTATGCATGGGTCCCTGATGACCGTTGGCGGTGGTAAAGCCCCTGGAAAATATCACTTCATCATTGGCGGCACCCTGTGACATTTGAAAAAGCTTATTGTAATCAGAATACAAAGCGAAACCTTTGTTTAACAGAGCTTCTGCGGCATCAGCGGCTTTCTGCCATTTTTGCTGGCTTTTTGTAGGACTGAATAAAGGGGAAGCTGCATAGAGATACACACGGGAAAGCAGAGCCTGGCAGACAACACCTGAAGCCCTTCCGTATTTAGCATCCGTGGATGAGTACTTATCCGGCAAAACTGCTTTGGCCGCAGTAATATCCTGTTCAATAAAAGTCACGCATTCATCAAAGGTACTTCTCGTAAATTGTACTTCATCGCCGAGTTGATAAACCTCGTCGACGATCGGTACTCCGCCAAACCTTTCAATGAGATTGAAATAAATGAAGGCTCTTAAGAACCTTGCTTCTCCAATCAATTGGTCTTTATCATTCATTTGAACATCGCTTTCCTGCATTTTACTCAGGAAAACATTAATCTTGCGAATATACTCATACGCACGATCCCAGTAATACATGTAACCGCTGCCTGAAGCCCAGAATCCAGTACCACCTCCTGCCTCTGCAATATTGTCGGGAGTATATGTATTGAGTTTAAATAGATTGGCTCCGCAGCATGGGGCATTGTTAAAAGCTTCATCAGTATATTTTGAATACATATGAATGAAAAATCCGTGCGGTACCGCGTTATAAAGTTCGGTATGGTAAGCACGTATAAGGTTTGGATCACTCCACACGGCATCTTCAGCAATACGATCCTGAGGTGAAATATCCAGTATATTCTCACAGGAAATACTGAACAGTATAAGTAATATTACTGGTATTATTATTTTTATCGTTTTCATAATCACACTTATTTTAAAAATTGACATTAATACCAACATTTATAATCCTTAGAGGCGGATAGGTCCCAAATGAGCCGTTAATTTCCGGATCTCTCCATGTAATTTCTTTAGCCCATGTAAGTAAATTAGTGCCACTTACAAATACACGGACGTCATTAAGACCTATTCTTTTAGAAAGATTATTCCCCAGGCTGTATCCAAGTTCAAGGTTTTTAATTCTGATAAACGTGGCTTCGTAAAGGAAGAAATCTGTAGTTCCGGGTTGCACGGCATCTGCCCTGGGCATGGTAGCGCCCTCCTGATTGTCCTTGGTCCAGCGGTTGGTTGCCCGGTAAACGGTATTATTATCAAGATTTGTCCGTGCAAATGATTCAAGTCCACCATCATAGGTCCAGGCATTGGTTTGTCCCTGGAAATACAGGATCAGATCAAATCCTTTGTATTGCAGATTTGTAGTAAGACCAAATACATATTCCGGAATTGGAGAACTATTGGTCATATACCGGTCATTTCCAGTTATTTTACCGTCTTTATTCAGGTCAACTAAAAAGATATCGCCCACCTGAGCTCCGTTGGCGTGCGGGTAATTGGCATACTCTTCCTGGGTGTTGATAATACCATCAGACTTGTAATAAAGCCCTGATCCAAGTGGATGTCCGGTTTGTGCCATATAAGGTTCAGCCGGCGGCACTTCGTCCATGAATATTATCTTACTTCTGGCAAAAGATACGTTTGCATTCACTGAATAGGTCAATTGTCTAACAGTGTTACGGTGAGTCAGCATCAGTTCAAATCCATGATTCTTCACCTCCCCGATATTTTGGTCGGGTAATGCGGGAAATCCGAACACATGACTTACCGAAAGGACAGGCTGGAGAAGGATGTTGGATCTTGTTTCACTGAATATTGTCACTTCAGCACCAAGCAACCTGTTCCAGAGAGAAGCTTCCAGTCCAAAGTCCATTTTCTTACTGACCTCCCAGGTAATATCCGGGTTGGGCAATCTGCTGGAGTATATGCCCGGCGAATCTTTGCCGCCGAAAACATAATTGTTACCAAACTGGAAAGCCTGCAGGTATTGGTATGCAGGTACCCGGTCGTTACCCAACTCGCCATACGAACCTCTGAGTTTCAATTCATCTACGAATGGCAGATTGTCTTTAATGAAGTTTTCTTCAGACAGTCTCCATCCCGCTGAAACTGCGGGGAAGAATCCATATCTTTTTCCTTTCGGAAAAATCTGTGAACCATCGTAACGGAATACAAATTCTACCAGGTATTTGGATTTGAAATCATAATTCAGACGTCCAAAAAAGTTATTGTAGGCACTCTCCGAAGCGCTTCCACCGGTTTCGGCATCAGTCGCACTCGTACTTCCTACATTGATCTGTGGGATAACTGCACTGACGAAATTCTTCCGGTAGGCCATTGCATAACTATAGTTCGCCTTCTGTTGCTCAGTTCCCAACATAGCAGAAATATTATGGTTTTCCGCGATTGTTCTTCTATATGAGATCCTGAAATTGAACAGGGAGTTTGTCCACCTGCTGTATGTGTCCCTTACTTCGATAGGTTGAATAGTCCAGAACATATCATATTGCTTGGTTATAACGTTGTACTCATGATACCAGGCTGGTTTGCCGAAATTCTTCTGGAACTGATTTCTTAAATCGTAATTGTAGGAAGCATCCAGTGTAAGGCCCCGAACGAATGGCACTTTATATGAGGCCGTAAACGTTGATTGTAAAGGATAATTTTTAATTTCATTAAATCCCCTCCGGTCTGACAGCAGAGAACTCTGACGGAAACGTCCGGGAGCAATCAATCCGTTGGGATATATGGCCACCACCGTTGGGTTTGACAATAATATACTGGCAAAGTCAGTTCCAACTGATGCATGTCGGTTAGAGGGAATAGCACTAATATTCGCACCAACAGTTAAATTATCCGATAAATCAACATCAACTTTTACTCTTGCATTATAACGCTTATAGCTGTCGTCAACATGTACATAATTACCACCCTGATCTGACGCACCGAAAGAGAGAAGATACCTGACATTATTTGATCCTCCGCTTACCTGGAGATTTGCATTTTGCTGAATCGCCCAATTTCTTGTTGATACATCACTCCAGTCGGTATTTGGGTATAAAATGGGATCGGAGCCGTCACGGTATTTCTGAATGGCTTCATCTGAATAGAATGGAACGAAACCAGTGGCCGGCCGGCCTTGTCTGTACCACTCAGCTTCATTATATGATTCTGCAAATACGACCGCATCCTCCATATCCGGGTTTATTGTAGGCTGATTAATAGCGTAATTGTAAGTCAGGTTGAACTTAGGGTTGATTTGAGATCCCTGTTTTGTGGTAATCAAGATTACTCCGTTGGCTGCCCGGGCACCATAAATGGCTGCTGAAGCATCTTTCAATACCGTTATACTTTCAATATCTTGTGCATTAAGATCTTGTAAAGTATTATCACGTGGCACACCATCAATGACTACCAGAGGATTATTATCGTTAAAAGTACCCGATCCACGGATCAATATACTTAGATTTTCAGCTCCGGGCTGTCCTGTACGCTGGTTTATAACCAAGCCAGGAAGTTTCCCCGCCAGCGAGGTAGTAACGTTTACCGAAGGACTTTTAACTATCTCCGCACCTTCGACTTTAGAAATCGATCCCGTCATGGTTTCCTTTTTTTGAGTACCGTACCCAACTACAACAACTTCTTCCAGTCCTGTAGTTTCAGATATCAGTGCTACATCAAGAGTTGTTCTGCCGGATACATTTACCTCCTGGGTCGTATATCCAATAAATGAGAACACCAGTATAGCAGATCCGTCAGGGACATTTATTGTATACGTTCCGTCAGCAGAGCTGGTAGCTCCGGTATTTGTTCCTTTAACTACAACGGTTGCTCCAACCAAAAGCTCTCCGGTATTGGAGTCAGTTACTTTACCCCTGACCTGAAGTTGCTGCAGGTCATTAGCTCCATTTGCGTTTACCTGTAAAAGGTTTAAGCAGGAGACTACCAGGGCAAGGTTCATAGTTAAAAGAAATCTTTTTATTCCCGTTTTAATCAGAGGGAAATAACACAGAAGATTTTTTTTCATATTTTTGCAAAGTTTTTAGAAGTTTAATATACCACGGCCTGCTAAAGGAGGCCTCATTAGGAAATTTTTAAAAACCCGACGCAGGGTGTTGCAGCATCCTGCGTTTTTCATTATAGTTTTAATTTCTCATAGGCAGATGGATTTAGGTTATTACTAGGGTTAATTATTTATTACAATTTTAACGCCTATATTCAGTATCGCGTCCGAACCTGAGCTTTAACCTGAAAAGGGATCATGGTAGTTTGCGTGATTATGTAAATTCCCAAAAAGCCAGTAATACTTTTCTTTCATGAGTTTACTTTCGTTTTGAAAAAACTCAAAACTTCAATTACGCGGTAACTTTCTCGTGTAAATCTAACACATTTTTTTTTAAAATGCAATAGATCAGGAGAAAAAAGCTTTGATTATCAATAATACAGCTTATAATGTGATTGTACTTTCACAGGGCGTAGTCTGACTTATGTATAGGAATCGTATAATTCAGAGATTTACAAGGATATCTTATTTTGAAAGCATTTCTGCTTCAGGACAGGATTGATTGTTTTTTTAGGATCGAAGTATTCCATTGAAAATCTACTTCAATAAGTATTTCAGTATGAGAATTCTGTGAAATGCCCTGAATTTCATCAATCAATAAATTTGCGGCTATTCTCCCCATTTTTCTCGGATCCTGGTTGATAATTGACAAAGTCGGACTAAATAAGTGGGCTGTATCACTGAAGCCATAACCTAAAATGCCGATATCATGAGGAATTTTTAATCCTGTCTTTCTTATTGCTTTGTATGCACCTGAAGCAACACGATCATTAACAGCCAGAATGATTTCAGGTAATTTTCCGGTAGCCCATAATTTTTCAAATGCCCTTATACCATCATCAATCTCATAACCTCCTTCGATTATCCATTCTTCCCTGATTGGGATGCCGTTACTTATCAGCGCTTCCTTATAACCGGCGCATCGCTCACTGCCAATGCTAGTACTTGAAAACCCGGCAAAATGGGCAATTTTGGTATAACCACCTGCAATTAATTGATTAATAGCCTCTTTAGTGGCGATTTTATCATTAAAAGCAACATAACTGAAATTCAAATCCTTGATAGCACGATCAAAAAATACAAGAGGAATTTTCATTTTGCGGGCATATTTAAATACCTTCTGATCGGATGTTTGTTGTGAAACGCAAACAAGAAGACCGTCCACACGCATCCCGATCAAATTCATAATATTATTCCTCTCAAAAGCTTCTTTTTCCCGGGATACCGTTAGGATAATATGATAATTATGTTCAGTAGCTGTGTCAATTATACTATCAACAAGATATGCAAAAAAGCAATTCTCCAGGTCTGGTACGACAATACCCAATGTGAAGGTTTTCTGAAGTGATAATTGTTTAGCAATGAGATTTGGAGAATATCCCATCCTTTCAACAGCTTTAATAATCCTTTCCTTCATTCCCGCAGATATGTCAGGATGATTTCTCAATGCTTTTGAAACAGTAATACGTGATACTTTTAACTTGTCGGCTATATCCTGTTGAGTTATATGATTTCTTTTCATTTTATTAGTTAACAATTACTTTAATAACCCAATACAAAAATATAATTTCCCTAAGACTTTCAAATTGACATTCTTCATATCCAACAGTAAAAATTCAGACATAACGGCCTATGCCTGAATTGGACAGAGATGCCGAAGCTATTCGTACTTTTACCGATGAGCTGGGTCTGACTCTAAAAATATATTAGAATAACTGATATAAAGAGCCCTTTACTCTGTCAACAATCAGAGATCAAATAAATCAGAATAAGTGTTATTTCTACACTTTATTTAAAGCTTATCCAGTCGATTTCGACGGGATTATTACTCATTGATGTAACAACCAGATTCTGAACACCTTTTTTCGATTTTGACACTTTTGCATTTACAGTATTCCATCCGCTGCCAGCCGGGATCTTCATTTCTGAAATGACAGGTCCCTGATTATTATTCAATCTGATCTGAATGACGCCTCCATCTCTGGCAGATACCATGGCTGAAACGGATTTTGCCTTTTTCTTTCCAAAATCAACGCTGTTGTACTGTATCCAGCTGTTCTGCTTGTCGAATATTGTTTTCCACCCTTTGAAGGTATTAGTAGTATCAAGAAAAGCAACCGACACTCCTGCGTCACCTTTTTTGCTGTACCTGTCGATTTCAATTTTCTTTGAAGCATTTGTCAGACCCACTCCCCGCAAGGTGGGTTTAACTTTTTGAATAGTGCCATCGGGATTAAAGAACAGGCTATCTATCCTTGCAGATCTGTTCTTGTCAAAATTGGGCGACAGGTCTTTATCATGATAAAATAGATACCACTGATTTTTAAATTCGATAAGTGAGTGATGGTTTGTCCAGCATCCGGATTCTGATTCATCCATTATCACACCTGTAACTTTAAATGGGCCCAGAGGATTATCGCTTATAGCATATTCTAACCTTTCTGTATTCTTCTCCACATGAGGATATGTCATATAATAGATACCGTTTCGCTCGAAAAAGAAAGGACCTTCCACCAGCCCTTTTGTTGGAAAATCTCCCAGTACCTTAACTTCGGAATCAAGTTCCAGCATATTTTCCTTCAATTTCGCTCCGAAAAGCCTGTTCATGGAATAGTAAATATAAGCCTGGCCATCTTTATCAATAAACACCACAGGGTCTATGCCTGTAATACCCTTTATTGGTTCAGGCTCGGGAGTATAAGGCCCTTCCGGCTTGTCGGCAACAGCAACACCTATCCCAAATCCTCTTCCATGTCCCGTCTTAACGTTCGCCGGGAAATAGAAATAATACTTCCCGTTTCGTTCAATACAATCCGGTGCCCACATGCTGAATGTTGCAGGATCTACCCAGTTAACATTTTTCTGAGTAACAATAACTCCGTGGTCTGTCCAGTCTGTAAGATCAGACGATGAAAAGACATGGTAATCTTCCATACAGAACCAGTCCTTGCGTTTAAACTCTTCCGGAGCCTTGATATCATGAGAGGGGAAGAGATATACCTTTCCGTTAAAGACCCTGGCTGTGGGATCGGCAGTGAACTGATCACGGATTATAGGATTTTGCGCAGATAGAACAGCTGTAAATAATACAGTTAATACAATTGTTAGAATGAATCGTTTGTAAGTTTTCATAATAGTAAGTATAAATTTATAGTTTAATTTTTAAGAATTTATTTAATCCTGAACCAGTCGAAATCGACAGATCCTCCTGGCGTTTTAGTTGCATAATTAAAAAGCCCGTAGCGATAGCCCATAAAATGAGGCATTGAATATTCCATTTTCAGCTGATTACCGATAGGTTTCCACGTTTTTCCGTCTAGACTGTAGAAGAAAACAGCTACATCCTTAAGGTCTGTAAAGTCACAATCTGCTTTCAGATAAGCGACCTTCTGGTTAAAAGGGATACTCTCCACAACAACAGGTCTTCCTGACTGGGCATTAACCATGACGATCGCTTTTGCCCCGTCTGTATATTTTACACCAACCAGTCCAAATTTTCTTTGAAGAAGAGCAAGTCCGGCAAAATCCCCTTCCTTCATATTAGTGACATCAATCGCTGCTGAACCTGAACATTTTGGGCCGAAAGTGCGCTGGGTTAATGTATTGCGCGCCTCTACAAACAAAGTATCTATACGGCTTGTGGTAAGACGAAGGAATCCTTTCCGTGCAGTCACCGACCATAACTCATTAACCGGATTATGGTTCCACTGCCATACAAGTGGAAGAGCCTGATCCTTCTTTCTGCGTTTAAACTCATCAGAGGCGACTATCCCCGGAATCAAACCTTTGCTTGCAGGAAGGTCAAGAAGATCAGGAGCCTTTCCATTCACTCCGATAACCGGCCATCCATCTTCCCATTTCATAGGAACGAGATAGGGTATACGCCCCACTGATCCATAATCACGGAAAAGATAGGCAAACCATCTGCCATCTGGAGTATCCACTATTCCACCCTGTGCTACTCCTTTGTCCTGAAAAACAAGTTTCCCTTCCCAGGGACCTGTTATTTTATCTGCCCTGTGAACGACAACTGTACGCATTCCGCCCTTGGGCCAGGTAATGTTAAAAAGATAAAGCTTACCGTTTACCCTGAATAATTGCGAACCCTCACCAAGGCTGCTTTCCGGACCAGAGGGAGCACTTGAATTCTCAATAATTACCTGGTTTATCCCACCGTCCTTAACTCCGGTAAGATCAGGTTTTAGTTCAACAAGGGTTAGTTTTTTATTACCATAGATCAGATAAACACGACCGTCATCATCGAAAAACAAAGTATGGTCATGAAAACTCGGGCTGAACGATATCTCTTTCCAGGGTTCTATACCAATATTCTTTGTTGACCAGATATAGGTCTTACCAGTTGTAGATGAAAAGGATGATACATAAAAAGTCCCGTTGTGATAACGAATACAGCTTGCCCAGGTACCCCGGCCATAAGCATTTTTTCCGTTATTAAGTGTCAGGGCATCGTTATCACCAAGAGTACTGTAAGTGTAACTGACAATCTCCCAGTTTACAAGGTCCTTTGATCTCATTACCGGAACACCGGGATTCATATGCATTGTTGTACTGCTCATATAATATGTGTCTCCGACCCGTATCATTGATACATCGGGCACATCAGCAAAGATTATCGGGTTTTGGGCAGTTTTGACCTGTGCAGTAACAGGCATTCCAGAAAGTATAACAATAAGAACTACTAAAGTGGAAGAGAGTTTTATCATTTTAAGATCTAATAGTATTTTAAATTTAAGATAATTCAAGTATTCTTAATAGTGATTATTAAATTCAAATTTTGGTTAAGCTCTAAAGATAAATTTCTTTTTTTACTGCTCAATAATTTTGCAGTATAATCTGATCAAGCTCAATAATGTGATTGATCAACCGGGATTGTATAGTATTCTAATTTATTCTTCCATGTGAACTCAGATCCCGGCTCAATATCTATTTCAATATAAGGTTCAACAGCAAGAACACTTCTGACAGACCACAGAAGATTTCTTATCAAAGGCCGGTCGCCCGTTATTTTCACTCCTGCGCCGACTTTTTTATTTTCGATAATTACTTCAGTGTCAGAGATATTGTCTGTGAATCCCTGAATAGGTACAGCTACTTCATCTTCTCCGGATAACGTTTTTAAATAGACCACCTGGTTATCCCTTACCTCAGCAAGATTCTTGTCAGGTGGCCGGTTTGTCTTTATATTATAAGGTACACTGATAGTAAAATCCGGTCCCGGAGCCTGCCTGTCAAGCACAATAAAGTTATGGTTGTAAACATCGCTCTGGATAGGCTTTTGTCCGGTATTCTTAAGACTGTGTTGTATAATCATTTCAGGCCTTCCTTTTTCGAGGCGTACAACTTTTTTATATATATAAGCGTAACCCAGATCAGGATCACTTAGCTCCTGGGTAAATTCAACTGAACTTTTATTTTTCCTGACAGACCATTTACCACTGTTAATTACATCATAGGGTTGGAAGCGATTATAATTACCAGCGTCTCTTTTAAGTACACCAACTCCCAGTTTGATAAATTTTCCACCTGGTTTTGCTTCATTATATCCCAGAGGAGTCTGGAATTCGTCAACGGGTCCGAATAAAGCACTGCAAGGTCCTGAAACGATTTCCTGGCCTTTGTGAACCCAGTTAATTACTTCCGGATCAATCCTGTCGAACCACGATCCGTAAAAATCATGCCCTTTATAATTAAGGCTATAGACAGCTCCTGACCAGTCGAAACGGGTAGAGCGGTAATACCCCTTCTCGGGATCGGGAAGATATATCTTAGCCGTGATTATACCATTTGATATCCCGGCCTCAGGGAAATCAGCTATAGGTAAGGTTGTTTCAGAGGAAACGTAATATTCCCTTTTCTGACATCTCATCTGGTTTTCGTTTGGAGCCGGGCCAAAAGAAGCAGGAGGTTTAGCTTGGCGGTTCGAGAAGGAAATGACAGCTGTATACAGCAGAACCCCCAATATAATTTTCCTGATCATGGTTGATAGAATTGAAATTATATGTTTTATAGATCTTGGCAGTTATATATTTGATATAATCATATCAATTGACTGTAAGTGCATCAATTGCTACCGGTCCCGGGCCCCGGTTAATTATTGATACAGTGTGTCTGTCGTGAGTAAGACCTTTAATTTCACAAACCACCTGTTGAGCAAGCCTTTGGCCGTCGGTTGACAGATCGGCTGTTCCCATTTTTTTCCCGTCAACCTGAACTTCGATACTGCCTGCTCCCTTTTCCCTGGGCGCAATGATTTTAAAGCCTGTTCCGGTAAATGATGCGTTCCAGTTTAATCCGGGCGTATTACTCATAGTGATATCATTATTATAATCACCGGTCCCAAGGTTACAATATCTCATCCATCCGGGATAAATAGCGCCAGGATCATCGTCATTGAACCAACTCTTCTCGTGCGTGATACGCAGGACGTGGCACATGGATGCAAAAGATTTATCAGTTATTCCCGGGAGCGGTTGCACTGATCCACCGGGTACGATAGTTAATCCATGATCGTCCTGAACAAATGTGAGCGGGACATCAGTACCAACAATTTCAACTTTCGATATCTTACCGAGTGTCGCACCGCCTGCGCGTAAGGCTTTGAGAGTGACCGGCCCTCCCTGCCACTTCATCAATGTGGCATAGACCTTTCCGTAATTACGGGTGTAAAAAACAGATCCGGAGTCTTCCTCTGATATTTCGAACGGACGCGATGTATAAACAGCTTCACCGTTAACTTTAAGCCATGCCCCCACATCCCTGGAAATATTGATAACCAGCGTATCGAGATCTCCACGGCCATGTTGGCTGAGATTGAGCAACAAACTTCCGTTACGGGAAACATTCTGCATCAGCAACCGGATTATTGTTCCGGCATCGAGATAACTCTGGCCCGTCTGGTAATGCCACACTCCACTGGTTGTCTCAGTCTGGAAAGGATATGCCATAATTATAGGTTCGATGATTGCCTCACTGCTCTTAACCAGGGCGCGTTCAACAATATTAATAAGTTCAGGATTTTTCTTGAAGCTGTCGTAACGTCCGCCAATACACTTAAGGTTGATAACCACATCCATTTTTCCTTTGTTCCATTTCAGTGATTTATTATAGTAGTTGGAAACCAGCCTGGGAGCAAGAAAACCCAGCCCCATGCGAACACCCAAATCCATCAGGGTATCGCCGGCGGCCTCATCAAAATAGATCACATCCGGATGGTACCTGTTGATGGCGTCATCAACACGCCACATAAATTGGTTTGCAAAGGGTGAAAGGAGGGGATATTCTTTTGTATGAACGGGTCCGTAAAGGTCTACAGGATCCATGCCATCCCACCATTTTCCCCTTCCATCCAGGATTGTCATGAGCGCGTCATAAGGTTTGCCCTGCATCGGACCTGATCTGTCGCTTGTATAACGAACAGGCATGAACTGACCCCATGTCCGTGGAGGAGAATTATGAAAACCTATACCGAAGCGCATTCCGTATTTGCGTGCTGTCTTTTCCCAGGTACCCACTATATCTGTCTTGGGACCAACATTCACAGAATTCCAGGGTTGATATTTGGAATCATAACAGTCGAAGTTACCGTGATGACAACCCATTGCAATGAAGTATTTTGCACCCATTTCCAGATACAGATTCATCAGCCCCTCCGGATCCCATCTGTCTATTACCCAATTGCTGCATATTTCTTTGTAGCCATATTCAGAGGGATGGCCAAAGTTCTTGAGATGGTATTCGTATTGCCTGTGACCCTGCATATACATTCCACGTGCATACCAGTCGCCATATTCGGGCATTGACTGAGGACTCCAGTGCGACCATGCCCCAAACTTTGCATCACGCCACCATTCTGGTGTGAAGTAAAGCCCGCTTATGTCATACCAGTCGGGAGAATACGGACCATCTGTTAGTGGTAACGAAGGTAAATTCCAGATATCCGGAGAAAGACCAAGATCTCCTTTCCCCACCAGAATATAGTCAAGACTCAGACTAATATCCGAGCTATCCTGCATAATTGTAAGACTGGCGTCTTCAGGAATAGTCAGATCGATTACAGCATTTAAATAACTGCCGGCGAGAGCTCCTGAAGAGTGAACATTTACTTTTACAGGTGGAAGGTCGTTTACATAAACACTTATTGTCCCTGTGTTCACCGATGCATATCGGATAGCCAGCCTGACGGAGGAGGGAAGTTTACTGAATTTTGCTGCCCCTCCTGGCTTTTCCAGGCTGACCAGATTTCCGCCGGATGCATTTTTATCTGTAATCTTCAATGCTCCACCGGTTAATCTGGCTTTTTCAGCCTCAACCTTATGTGGTCCGGGAGCAAAGGATGCAACAAGTGCAAGAACGGCAAAAAAGACCCCTGCAAGATGGACAAAAAGCTTGTTTTTTCCTCTTTTCGTCATTCAGATTCCGGATTGACTTATTAAATGGTATTTTTATTACTACATGATAGACTATTAAGTAATTATTCTTCCGTTAATAGATGTTTATTTTTTCAGAGAATAGTAATTGTCCGTTTTTTCAAATCCCTTGGTGCCGAACTCTGGCCGTACCAGATTTCATATTCACCGGGTAACGCAGTCATTTTATCACTTGCCCTGTCGTAGAATTCGAATGCAGTTGGCGGCAGTGAAATTGTAATTTCTTTCGTTTCTTCTGCTTTCAGGTTCACGCGCCGAAAGGCCCGGAGAGTTCTCAAAGGTCCATCAGTTGAGTTTGATTTCCGGATATATATCTGTACAATCTCCGTCCCGTCGCGTTTTCCTGTGTTTGAAACAGGTATCTTAATGTCTGCAGTTTCATTAGCCCTGACAAGATTCCTATCGATCTTTGCCTCTCCGACTTGAAAGGTTGTAAAGCTTAATCCAAATCCAAACGGAAACAAAGGGTCGGACATGAAACGGTAAGTGCGGTTCTTCATTGAGTAATCTTCAAAATCGGGAAGTTGATCAATACTTTTATAAAAGGTTACAGGTAATTTTCCGGAGGGATTATAATCACCGAAAAGAACATCAGCAACTGCCTGTCCGCCCGATTCACCACCATACCAGGCCTGAAGTATTGCTTCACAACTTTTCGTTTCAGGCACAAATCCTATAGCAGATCCAGATAGATTTACAAGTATTACTTTCTTTCCTGCCTGTTTTAAAAGGTTTATACAGCGACGTTGTATCCATGGTAATTCAATATCGGTACGATCCCCACCCTTAAATCCGGGGAAGGATACCGGCATTTCTTCTCCTTCAAGAATATTGGAAAGCCCTCCTACAAATATGACTGTATCTATTCCTTTCATCTTTTCCAGTAATCCTGAAAAATCCTTTTCAGATTCAATGCCGAAATCAAATTCGATTGCTGCCTGCCAGGTGTAAAGCTGTTTAAACAGGATTTCAATTTTATATTTCCTTCCTTCTTCTACTTTATATGAAGTTTTCGAGATAAGAGTCCGCCAATCTTCAAAATTCTTAATGGTATCTCCATTTATGAAAAGCTGAAAGGATCCAGCGGCTCCGCATTTAATTGTTAACTCACCAGTTTTGGCAGGGATGAACTCTGTTTCAAATTTTGCAGAAAATCCTTCAAGTTGTACTCCGGCCGCCAGAGGACGTACACCTTCGGTTGCCAGATGCAAAGGAGATTCCTGCTGCTGTTCAGCTGCAATATCGCCACTCATGTCATTGCTGTTCCAGTAAGTAGCTTTGAATCCTTGTTTTCCATCAATGGAACATCCGGAAGCCAGGCTTTCAAGGACTTTATTATCAATAATATCACAGGCGTCATCATATATTATCCTGTCTGCAGACAATTTTGATTTAATGCCATCCAGGATAGTAATTGTACGGACAGGAGTTCCGTTATAATTTCCCCATAAAACTCTTTCATTATCTGCATTTGGACCTATAACAGCGATTTTTCTAGCTGATTTACTCAGAGGCAGAATATTATTTTTATTTTGAAGTAAAGTCATCGTTTCCCTCGACATTTCAAGGGAAAGTTTTCTATGTTCTTCATTGTTAATTACAGAAGAGGGGATTTTAGTCCAGGGAACAATCGCGTCATCATCCATTTCACCCAGGTCGAAACGACCAACAAGTAAGCAGAACACGCTTTTGTCAATATCTTCTTCCTTAAGCAGACCTTTTGAAACAGCCTCGGGGATATGTTTATAACTGTAATCCATCCAGGCACATTCGACGTCAGTCCCGGCCGGAACGCTTTTTGCCACGGCATGAGTGGCATCGGGAGAGAATTTATGGCCATTATAAAAATCGGCTATTGCATCGCAATCAGATACTACCAGGTATTTATACCCCCAATCGTCCCTCAGGATTTTTTGCAGTAATTTTGAATTACCACAGCAAGGTTCGTCCTCCAGACGCTGATATGCACACATCACTTCACGTACATCTGCTTCCTGAACCAATGCTTTAAAAGCCGGCAGATATGTTTCATTCAGATCGAGCGGATCAAGATTATTTATGTTCAGGGAATGACGACTCCATTCCGGCCCTGAGTGTACGGCAAAGTGCTTTGCGCAGGCAAGCAGTTTACGGTACCTGGAAGAGTCGGGTCCCTGGAGCCCTTTGACAACAGAGATGCCCATTCGTGATGTCAGATAGGGATCTTCGCCGTATGTTTCCTGACCGCGACCCCAGCGGGGATCACGAAAAATATTGACATTAGGGGTCCATACAGAAAGGCTCAGAAAACGTGAGTTTTCCTTTCCCTGCTGTATTGTTTCATTATACTTAGCCCGTGTTTCATCTGATACGGCATCGAAGATCCGGTAAACCAGATCATCATCAAATGAGGCAGCCATGGCGATTGGTTCAGGAAATACTGTTACATTTTCATTGTTTGCAAGACCATGTAAAGCTTCACTCCACCAGTTGAATTTCTTGATCCCAAACCGGGGGATCGCTTCCGATGCATCACACATGAGAGTTACCTTTTCATCAAGTGTAAGGCGTGATAAAAGATCTTTAGCTCGCTCCTCAGAGCTTAGCCCGGGATCCTGATATGCGTATTTTTTCCCGCAGGAACATAGTGAAACTATAATGACCGATGTGATAATCAGATAGTTTCGAGGGCAATGGATTAATGATAATTTCATGTTATTAAAATGATCAGTTTAATCAAGTGGTTTTAATACTGCTGCAAAACCTCCGCGTCGCAGCAATTTGATACTTAAGGTGCTGGATTTATCCACAACCTTATACTGAGTAGAAAAGTCCTTGTCGTGTTTACCATCGGCAATTAAAGTAAGCTTATACTTTTTATTATCAGGCAGGAAATTAAAATTCAGGTTTTTTGTCCTTTCAAATCTTTCAGAACTAATACCGCCGATATACCACTGAGCACCTTTCCTCCGGGCAATAATTAAATCCCGTCCCGGATAGCCATCGAGTAATTTTGTATCGTCCCATGCAGCAGGCACTTCTTTCAGGAAGGTCCTTGCAGCATCAGGTAAGCCATAGTATCCTTCAGGACGATCAGCCAGATGCTGTAATCCTGATTCGAAAACCACACTAAGGGCCAGTTCGTGTCCAAACGATGTAATATGCGGGTACTGTGAATTTGTAAAAGTTACAGGTGTGTAATCCATAGGGCCCACCACATTTCTCGTAAATGGAAGGATAGTATTGTGTTCCGGTGCAGTAGTTGTTAAATCAGGTCCGTTATTGTACCATTCTGCACCACGCACCGCCTCAAGTGTCATCAGGTTAGGATATGTTCTTTCCCATCCGCGGGGCACAATGCATCCATGAAAATATACCATCATTTCAAATTGAGCGGCATCATCGAGGATATCCAGGTAATACCTTATCATATCCTGTTTTTCACTTTCAAAAAAATCTACTTTAACTCCGGCAACACCCATCTTCTTCAGTTTGGTGAATTCTTCAACACGGTTTTCATGGGTAAGCATCCGATCGCGTGGTGTTGAGCGCACTCCCGTATGCGGACCTCCCGAATTGTACCAGATTAAGGGTTTAACTCCTAATGAATGAATATATTTTATTGCATCATCAAGATTCCCTCCGTTACTCATAGCATCCCATTCCCAGTCGATCAGGGTATAGGGCCAGCCCATGCTGGCTGCCAGATCAGCGAAATCACAAACAATTTTATAGTCTTTGGTGCCATGATTACTTGACCAGTAATTCCATGATACAAGACCGGGTTTTATCCAATCGGTATTCTTTATAACTGAAGGGGGAGAAACATCATGAATTAGAGTTGATTCTACTATGTCTGAAAGAGTCCCCATTATGACCACACGCCAGGGAGATTTCCATGGGAGATTAATAGTCGGAGCCGATTCCCCCAGTCCATTTCCATCTTTAGGATAAGGGAATGTGATCTTATAAAATGATTTATCATCAGTGTTACTAAGTTTTGAACCGCAGTAATTACGGTCGACATCAGCTTCATGTATGAGATACCAGCAATCGTTATCGGGTGAATCAAAGAGGGCCGGGTAACCCCAGCTTTGCTGGGTGTTATCATCATTCATGACACTGTAAAGACCTTCATTTGCAGTATTCCATTTTTCAAGCCAACGTTTTGTTGAGGAGGGAATGTTATAGGAAGTCAGCTCATCCTTAATTACAAAAGAACCTTCTTTATCAGGAAATTCATAACGGAATGTCATTCCATCATTATAAGCCCTGATAATCAAATTCAATTTTGCCTTCCGGGAATTCTCAAAATATACAACAGCTTCATTGCCTGAATTTGAACAAGCTGATCGTTTCCCGTGTAAGAGGTTATATTGTTCGGTTATCTGAACCTGTTTCCCGGATTTCAGTAATTTAAGATCCTTTGAAAAATCCTGATCATTTCGTGACAATCCAAGAATAATCTCAGGTATTACTACTGAAGTTGCATTATTGTCATTATAACTGACTTTTAAGAACCATTCCCCTTTATCGGTATTCTGCCTGTTAATAAGATCGACAATAATCTTATTATTGGGGGATACAACTGTCACCTTTTGCGGAAATGCAGGTATTGCACTAATAAAAATCAATACCGCAAATGCCTTATATTTAATCATTTAGCTGCCTTTAAGATTTCATTCTTTAAAATTTTTTAAATATCAGTACAAAGGAATCAGACACTATGCTTATTTAATCTTGCCGCGTATCATTGTAAGAGAATGAGCGGGGAAAGAATAGGTAACTGTATTTCCTTTTGCTTTTACATCAGGTTTTGAAACCGTTTTTACATTTTCGACACCAAAATCATTTGCTGCCTTAATATCCGGAGCATTTATCTCTGATATTTTAAGCATATCACTGAACTCGCCTGACTGGCATATGATATCAGTTTTAATAGCGTTCTCCTTATGCCTGTTTACGACACAGATTACAACCTCTCCGTTGTTATATGTGGCTGACACATCAAGATAGGGAACATTTGACTGTTTTGTTTGTGTTTCACCCAGACCAAGATAGAATTCATCAGTATTGTATGTGGGACAATCAACAACGAGATCAAGTGATTTGCCTTGCATGTTTTTGGCAAAAAGTTCCAGGGGAAAATAGATTGTCTGTCTGAACATGCCTTTTTCTTCAGCAAAGACAGGAGCAATAACATTTACAAGCTGGGCCATATTAGCCATTTTAATTATATCGGCATTACGGATAAATACATTCAGGAATCCTCCAATGACAAGTGCATCTTCAAGATTGTATTTTTCCTCAAGCGCTCTTGTTCCCTGCATTAGTTCATCTGTCCTTGCCCTGTACCATACATTATATTCATCCCAGGCTATATACATGGGAGGTCTGTTTCCCCTGTCGGCTTTCTGCATAGCCTCCTTTATCATTCCCCTTACGATATCAGTTCTTTGCTCCATTACCAGGGGGGTTGCAAGAAAATTATAATAATTATTCTCAGGATTACCGACATACATATGAAGTGCAATATAATCCACAACGTCTCGAAGGTTGTTAATTGTTGTCCGGTTCCAATGATCCGGGTCAGCATGAGGTCTGTAATTTGAAGAACCGGCAGCAATAAGTTTGATATCAGGAGAAGTAAGCCTCATAAGCTTGGCGGCTTCAAGAGCTTTCTTTGTATAATCTTCAGCATTAAGATGTCCCATCTGCCACTCTCCATCCATCTCATTTCCAAGGCTCCAGTATTTTACATTATAAGGTTCCGTAAAACCATGTTTTTTCCGGAGCTCTGCATAGTAAGGGCCTTCTTTTATATTACAGTATTCGACCCACCTTTGTGCCTCCTCGATAGTTCCGGTTCCCATGTTGACCGACAGATAAGGTTCACTGCCCACAGCCCGGCAGTATTTAATGAATTCATTTGTTCCGAATTCATTTGTCTCCAATCTTGCCCAGGCAAGCTCCATTCTTGGCACTCGTTCATTTTTAGGTCCGACGCCATCAATCCAGTGATAATTAGATACGAAATTTCCTCCCGGATAACGGATGAGTGAGACATTCAATCCCTTAACAGCTTCAAGCACATCTTTACGGAAACCATTGGCATCAGAAAGTGGCGATCCGGGTTCATAAATCCCGCCATATACGCATCTTCCAAGATGTTCAACAAAATTGCCGTAAAGATTTTTATCAACCTCTCCGATAATACGGTCGGTATCAAATTTTATCCTGGCGTTCTGACCAAAAACTTCAGAGAAACCGGGGAAGAATAAAAGGATTACTAAAGATCCGAGATAGATTTTAATTGTCTTTTTCATGCTGAAAAAATTATTAGTTAGACTTGTTTAGATTTTACGAATTACAAAGTAGGGCTGACTGGTTAATGTTGCATTAAAACCAGGGAAGAGGCAAACTTTTTCAGGTCCTTCTCTCAGTTCAAAATAATATTGAAGAGGATATTCAGAATTTGAATATTCAGCAGATATAGTCGCTTTATAACTATTACCGGTGCGCACCATTTCAATTGTCTGATAGCGTTCGGCATGATTGACATGACGGTAATACATTGTTACTGAAGCTATGTCCTTTTCAATCGAAAGATCAAGTTCCAGTGGTTTTCCCGCAACAAAGTTTTTCGGCTGCTGATGAAGGCATTTCACAGAAATCCGTTCTGGTTTGCCCAGGGTTTCCTGAATAGCTATCCGGACATTTTCCGGTTGCCTGTCAGAAGGCTCAATGCTTTTCAGCTTTGCAGCCATTAAATCTATATCTTTATCCATAGCGGGCAGCCTGTCGAGCCAGTGTCCCCTGATCACATCGTTTTCCCCGATTGTAATGTCAGGTTTATATACATTCCTTGCAGTTTCAGCAAGATCAGACCAATAACCCCTGGCTTTACGGTATAATTCCAGAGACGATTCAAGGGCTGACCGATCGTTGCTCTGTTCAAAAATCCCATAAAGGACTCCCGACCTGAACCGTGCTCCAAAGAACCGGCCTAATCCGATCATTATTTTTAGATCAATTGACACCCTCCTGAATTCAGTACTTCTTTTATCTTTTATCCTGTTTTCGGCACGGATCAGCAACCTTGATGCTTCTTCAGCATAGTTTTCTATCCATTGTGCATATTCAACAGGAGAATATTTACCGCTGCGTTCCCTTTTCAGCAGCTGACCGGCAAAATCATTGATACCCGTAAATAATTGCGGATCAAACGGGCTGACATTACCGAAAACTTTCGGAGCGGGTGTATCAGAAAAGGGTGTTCGCATCTTCGGATCGACAACCGACAAATTAGTATAGATTTCAGGCCAGTAAATATTATTTGCAGCAGAGACTCCATGAGCTGTTGTAACGAGCGGAAGAATCCTCGAAGCGTTGGCAAGAGCCAGTTCAATGTCTTCTGATGCTTCACCAAAATGCATGTTGAGGAACCTCTGCCAGACATCCGGCTCTGTATCAGGGTTATAGGCTAATCTGCCAAAAACGCGAAGGCTGTAGAGGTATTTTTCCCAGTCCCAGCGGGGTTTCAGTGAAGAGTCAAGGTATGCGCAACGATCTCCGGAAATTCCCGATCCGCGACGGCCCTTGAAAGACAGGGGTTCCATAAGATCTACACCGGCACTCCCGCAGAAGCTGAAATTCCGTGAATGGGCAGCACTTGTCTCCGGGTCACCCCAGATCAAAAGACGTTGTGTACCTGGCCAGATTCTATGCACCACACCATGTTTCCGGTTTTCCTTAAACAGATCGCCATAGCCGTACCGGGTAAAACTGCGCGAACCAGCACTAAGGTTCATCAGTCCCTGAGCATTTTGATTGTCTTTTGGAATTTCAAGCGCGCGAATATCAGCCTGATGATATGGCAGACCCAGGTGCTCAGCCCAGTATTTTGGAGAAATGTTAACAGGCATGCCTGATCCAACCGCCAGATCGATCATCTCCTGGTTCATCCCTTTGGCATGCATATCGATCTCAACTTCACGGCCACAGGAGGAAACACCTTCAAAAACGGTTTTCCAGAAATTGTAACTTCCTTCTGTTACTCCGCTTTCTCCATGTATGCGGAAAGTTATACCACTGATAGCAGGGCATTCCTGTAAAAGCTGCCTGACAGCATCCCTGCAATAAGGACCATGTGTTTCCGGAGTTAATCCTTTGATTGTATAATTCGGACTGGGGCTGTTCAGCCATTCATAACCATGCATCCAGATTCCCAACTGGAACTGAATACCACGGGCAACAGTATTTTCGCTTATGAACTTCAGCATTTCCAGGTTATTCTTCTGTTCCTCAACAGGCAATTCCGGTACACTGACATCGTAACCCGGGACAGACAAGAAAAACGGATAGGCAAAAAGAAAATATCCGTCAGTTACATTCTGCAGAAAGTCATAGCCGATTCCCAGGCTCAGATTAAATCGGTTAAACCTTTGCGTGGCAATCATATTAAGATACTGTTCCCACATTTCCCGGTCATTGAACCAGGGCTTGTCTTCAATATCGCTTACAAAAAGCCGGTTCAGACTTCGGATTTTATTAGCCGGTTTCTCAATAACCGGTTTCCTGATTGTCAGGGAATCAAGGGGCTGGTCTGAATATCGCACACGGTCAGCAAGTTCCAAAACAGCATAAACAAGGCCACGTATATCATATCCACAGGCCAGCAGAACCTGTCTGCCTTCCTGTTGAACCGGAACAAGACCAAGTGCTTCCGGGATCTGCGGGATATCTGTTTTGGCTTCTTCAAGTAATTTCCGGCCCAGTAAAGAACCGGCAGAAGCTGCAACTATGATCAGATCATTATCTTTTGCATCATTAATCTGATTTGTATTCCCGACATTAATTCCCGCGGATTTCAGCCAGCTTTCAAGTTCTTTTAAAGACCATTGTACCGGCGCAGATCCGGCAATCATATCTCCGGCTTCAGTGACAATACTAACTCTTTTAGCATTGAATTTTACGCAGCCAAATGTAGAAAGCCCTGCAGCTGAAATTCCGGCGACTTTTACGAAATCACGCCTGCTTATATTTTTATGTCCTGCAGACTGTTTCTTCATTGAGGTTTTCTTACATATTGATTCGGTTCACCCGGTGTAGGGACATTGCCAGCTACCTGTGAACCTTTTTCATGAGCCATACTCAATGGCCTGGCAAGGGTTATACCACTGCCGGAGACCATTGAACCCACAGCATGCACATTTTTTAGCGGTGCAGTGACTTTGATTGTGTCCATCGGCATAGTAAAACCTCCGCCGCCAAAACGTCTGCGTCCGGCTGCTATTGAGGCGATAACTGCAGTCTCCATTTTTGCACCGGTGTTTATTGTTATTGTCTGACCGGCACTAAAGCCTTCGATGCCTGTGACAGGAATTGATGTCGCACCCGCCCCAGTAGAAGTACCCACTGTTGTTGCTCCTGCGGTGCCAATTTCAGTAATTACAGCTTTCTCGCTGTTCTTATCTGTCCCGATTATAATTTCCTGACCAATAATAAAGTCGTTCACACTGGCGGTTTTAATATTATTTGCCCCGATTCCTGATCCTGCTGACAGAGTAGTTGTGTTCTGAAGCATAAAATCAGTGCAGTTATTATCTGTATCATTTCCATCGGGGTAACGGCCCACGCTTTTATTGTTATTTCCAGATATCGGGGCGAATGGTCCTGTGTTTCGTCCGGCACCAGGAGCTATTACTATGCAACCACCCTGACTTTGATCGCCTTCAAGGATAGCGATCTCGGGGCTTGTGATAGTTCCATTGGCGCTTGAGTTACTCTGTCTTGATCCATAAACAATTGCATCGACAACTACTATACCGCTATTATCAATTAAAGCGACGGAGCCTGCAGATGATGAAAGGGGAGATCCATACCACTGATCAGGTTCTACAGGGCCCTGATAACCCGAAGTTTTATCTGATGGATTAAGCACAGCTGCACCAGCTTCGTAATTATTCTTCAGAGCATCTCTCAGGGTAATGCCGCTTCCTAATGCCTGAACGGCATCTCCGCTTCTATGTTCAAAGCGGGTCGCCGGTTTAAAATCTATTCCAGTTCCTCTGTCGGATACATCTTCAGCAAGCATATGGTTGAACTTAAGGGGCACAGTCAGTTCCACCTCTCCTGTCCGGCTTCCTCCGAATCCCTGGTCAAATCCTCCGCGTGAAGGAGCCTCGACAACGTTGATAAGACGTTTAACTTCTGCCGATTCTTTACGGGAACCGGTTCCTATTGTAAGATTGTCACCGACAGTCATATTGGAATTGGCAGCAACTTTAATAACGGTTTCACCTGCTTTTGCTTCTGCAGCCAGTGTAGTCAATGTTGATGCCTTACCGACAGCAGTTACTGTGGCCACCTCATAATTACCACCAATATCGATGCCGATTTTCTGCCCAACCGTAAAGCCGTTTGTGTTAGTGACAGGCAGATTGGTTGAGCCGGCAGGGATCGTTATCCATGGACCAGTGGAGACCGGGACAAAGATCATAGCCATAGGAGAAGCTTCTGTTCCGACTTTTGCGATCGTGTAGGCCTCTCCGCCAATGACGATCTTCTGGCCAGTGCTTAATCCGGCTGTACTTCGTACATTGATAATGTTATCTCCCTGATTTGCAGGAGCAGCAAGTCCTGAGGAGGAAAGGCCCAGCAGGAAGAACCCGTGTGCCGGTATTTTTTTGCCTTCCGGGATTGTACCAAGTTTTACAGGAGCCCATTCGCTCCTGGTGTTTACAAGAGTCCAGCCGGAGATATCAACATCCTTATCTCCCGCGTTGAATAATTCGATGAACTGGTTAGTTTGACTGGCACTGCCTCCATCGAAGCGGATCTCGTTGATTTTAACAGGAAAAGCATTTCTGACCCTTTGGGAAGTTTCCGCAGATTGTTTTTTCCATCCGGCTCTCAATGTAATGAATCCGGCACCCGTTGTTTCTCCCGAAGTAATTTTAAATGTAGTATTTACACTTTTTCCGGGTGCTATGCGCTCACTGAAGGTCTTTGATTTATCTTCAGAACCTGATACTAAGACAGTCCAGCCTTCAGGCACGGACATGCTAAGTGTAACACCTGAAACAGCAGCTCCGGTGGTATTTGTGAATGTAGCGGTTACTTCCTGGGAAGATCCGGGTGTAAAAGTAATAACGTGCGACAAGCTGACTCTTTGTACATCATATTTTGCCGATACGATATTCTTCTGTACGGCATCCAGGGTAGTTTCGTCAGGATATCCGGTAATCATCACTCCTTCATAGAAAGTACCGGCCGAACCATTGCCATTATCGCCGCCATTACCCATCTGAACGGCTCCCTTCCTGTGCATCGGGTAGTACCAGTCGTTGTCGAGTGAGTGAGGACGTATTCCTTTATAGAATGTTGCAAGCTCACCCTCCTGGGCGTTACCACCATGGATCTCCCACTGATTTCCGCCGCCTCCGCTGACCATTCCGGTAACGAAGCGCCAGGAATCAATCGTAGGATTGGCAACGTTTTGTTTTGCATCGTATCCTGAGAACAGGCCGGCTTCCATATCGGACATTATCCACGGACCAGTGCCGCTGCCGCTGCCCCATGCTGTAGCTGTACCGAAATAAACTGTTTCCATTGTTCCTCTACCAACAGCCCGGCTGTTTGTTGAGGTATTGCCATAATTGAAACAGCAACCGCTGTCAAAATGTTTGCCATCACATACCATATAAATACCCTGCGGTTCATCATTGATTGCAAGTCCGGTGGCATTATTGTTTCGCAAACCCATACCCGGCATTATATAAACACCATAAGCCTTATGTCCCATTATTGTGACAGGTGCCATATCTGCAATGGGAAGTGTATTGAATCCGCCTTTTGCAGGTCCCCTGAAAGTTCCGGGAGGTGCCTGAACGAGGTGATTCCCATTTCCGGACTGATCATAAATAGTAGTAATCCAGCATAAATCATTGGCGCAGAATGCATCCTGGGCAGCTGCATCAGCATACCCGCCCGGATCTCCCTTACCTGGCTGGACCACACCTATATCAAGTGTCTTACCATCCGACTGACGCATAACCTGATACAACGGCCCGTTGTATGAAGCTAACAATGCACGTGTACTGCTATGGGCTGTCAGACAGGGGAAACCCGAAGCAGTATAAATATCGCATGGTCCTTCCGGCCTGTGAGGAATACCTATTCCGGAACATGCAATTGCCATTATAATGGCTGCAGGAACGATCAGCGCCAGAATAATAATTGTCACAAAACGATTTTTCATTTTCGTATAGGTTAGTTTGATGGTTATTTACTGAAATTAGTAGTTTATTATTACTTTATCTTTAATCACTTTGAAGGTTTTCTATTGGGTTAAGGAGACGGAACACCCAGGTTCTCCTGAAGAATTCTGATGAGGTCATCAGCATTATATGGCTCCGGGATTACCCATCGGGAACCGAAAATCATTTTTGGTATACCACCCATACCACTCTGAATGGTATAACCGTAAATCTGAGTAGAGGTTTTTATATATTGTCCTATCCAGGGATCGGCCAATGAAGCTTCGAACTTTTCCCGGCCAACCAGCTCAATGGCTTTTTCCCTTGCGGCTTCAGGACTTCTGGGCAGCCAGTAGTTGCCTGATTCATATGTGAACATCCAGTTTTCGAAGACGGAATACGCCTTGCGATCGGCAAGCCAGACCGCCAGGCCAATCCCGGCAAGATCGCAGGAATTGATGTAGGCATCCACATCCCGGGGAATGTAAGGGTTGCACTTTGAATTCAAGGGGGCAGGACAAAGAACAAATGCAAGCTTGTTATTATAACGGTGAATTAGCTCATCGAGCATAAAATGTATTTTCTGACAATGGGGACATTGATAATCAAAAAGCAAAGTTACGATGTAAGGAGCTTCAGGAGATCCAATAACCGGTGCATTTTGATAATTGATGGCAGGCAGGTTTTGCTGTGAGCCGACGTCACTATGAACAGCCTTTGGATTGAAGGCTGCCTGGGAAACAGCCAGGACACCTGCAAGAGTCATTCCACTCAGAACCAGGCCTGTTACCGATAATGGTTTAATTATCCGCCCTGACATATTTCCACCTGTTTTAGTTAACACTCTCCAGATTACCAGAGCAGCCAGCAGCAGACCGGTTATGTGCGCGGTCATACAATAAGGGCAAAATGCCCTGATGATCCATTTCTGTAAAATTGTGAACCATATAGCGCTGCCCGCAACCGAACCTGCAAGGAATAACATTACTTTCCAGGCTAACCGGCGGATTGATTCATCTGCAGCAGGACCGGTATACATACCTGATATAAGCATAGCAAGATATACTCCTATAGCCAGGCCGCTGACCGGGAAAACACCCGCTATATCCGACCACCGGCTGTTAAGCACTTGTTCGCACGGGCTCCCTCCGCCACAACCTGCCATAGAGCCGCCCGCCAGATAATGCCAGCTCATGATCACACTCAGTACCAAAGCTAATATGTTCAATCCCGTCAGAACAAGGCGCCACAAGGGCCAGCTCTGTTTAAGACGGGCGATTTCACCTTGATCAGTCAAAATCAAATCCTCCTGTGTTTTGAAATAAAACACCCCGCGGTATCTGATTTTACTTTCGATCCGCGGAGTGTTTTCAATATATTAATATAAACCAGCTTTCATGTTAACTAAGGCCTCCTTACATATTGATTAGGTTCACCTGGTGTCGGGAGGTTACTTGATAACTGCTCACCATTTTCATGAGCTTTGGTCAGAGGAGAAGTAAGGGTTATACCGCTGCCGGAGACCTGAGCACCAACAGCATGTGCAAATTTAAGGGGCATTGTTACCTTAATTGAGTCCATTGGCATACTGCCACCTCCGGCGCCAGGTCCCATACGACGTCGTCCGGCAGATGTTGAAGCAACAACAGCAGTCTCGAGGTTTGCACCACCATCGATCGTGATGGACTGGCCGGCATTAAATCCTTCCATGCTGACCACAGGAATAACAGTAATACCTGCTTTAGTAGCAGTACCTACTGTTGTGCCACCGGTTGTACCAACAATCGCGATTACTGCGGTCTCACTGTTCCTGCCGCTTCCGATAATTATTTTCTGACCGTTTACAAAGTTTGCCACGCTTCCTACTTTAATGTTTTTTGAACCTGCTGCTGCCGGAGCCAGAAGGCTGATCGCATTCTGCAGCTGGAAATCACGGCAATTGAAGTCGCTGTCGGCACCATCAGGGTAACGGCCGGCGCTTCTGTTTGGCTGGCTGGCAGGTGCAGTCTGTCCCATCCTGAAGCCTCTGCCGGCAGATGGCGCAGGTACCAGGCATCCGCTTGCTCCTGCACCTGAAGCAGCCTGATAACCCTCAGCTGCCCACGGATCAACAAGTAAGCCATAGTTGAGACCATCAACAACATTGCCATTAGCGTCACGCAGTACCATATTACCGGCACTGGCGGAAAGTGCCGGACCACCGAACCATTGGTCAGGCGCTGGTGCTCCCTGGTAACCCGCAGTATTTACTTTTTCATCCCGTACTACATCATCAATATCGTGATCATTTGCCAGAGGCTGGTCGAAAGTGATGCTGTAGCTGAGTGCCAAAACAGGCTCATTGCTGGAGTGAGCAAAGGCTGTTGCAGGTTTGAAGCTTATACCTGTTCCCCTTGCACTGAAAGGCATGTTTGATGCATGATTGAATTTCAGACGTCCGGTAAGATCCAGCCCTGTACCAGGATCATCCTTTGCCGTAAGCGGACCGTTGAAGGTACTGCGGGAAGATTGAGTTCCGACACGTTTCACAGTGACAGTTTCGATTCCATGTCCCTTGCTGTCGATATCAAGTCTGATCTTATCACCTGGTGAGATATTTTCGACTGAAGAAACTTTAATGTTCCTGTCACCAGGTTTAGCATCCATTGAGAGCCATGCCTGAGTGCCGGGTTTGCCAACCTGGGTTATCGTAACTATCTCGTATTTTTCAATAAACTGAGAAGCGGAGGGATAAGTGGCCCCATAACCGATAGCCATTTTCTGTCCGACTTCGAAGCCGCTGACACTTGTGACAGGAATATTGACAGATCCTTTGGGGATTGTTATTACCGGACCATCGGGCAGGGGCTGCCAAACCGTTGTTGAGCCTCTGGGTCCGCCTCTCTGTCCACCACCAAATGGTAAAGCTGGCGTTTCAGGCGCAGAAGGTGCTGTGAGGCTTACTATCCTTCGGGTTTCCATTGCCGGTCCGGTACCGATCTGTACCATATCTCCTACCGACATATCTGTTGTATTCCTGACATAAATTGTCTTTTCTCCCTTTTTTGCCGGAACTACAAGTCCGGAGTTGGAAAGACCTAACAGGTAGAAACTTCTCGGAGATAGTTTTATCCCGGCAGGGATCTTCACGGATGAGAAGATCGGCATCTGGGTCTGGTGTTGAGTGAGAGTCCAGCCTGAAATATCGACCTCACTGTCTCCTGCATTATAAAGTTCTATGAATGAGTTTGTTGAGTTGTCTGCAGAACCATCGCTTACACGAAACTCATTAATCTTTACAGGACTTACATTACGGACTTTTTCAACCGTTGTTTCGGACCGGTTTCGGCCGTTACCTGAATCTGTCCATGTTGCTTTGCCGATCAGATCCCCGTTGAAAAACTCCGATCCTGAAGTAACAGTGAATGTTGCACTGACACTTTCGCCTGGTGCTACCGGGGCAGAGAATTTTTTCGAAGTTTCGTTTGTACTTAAGACAACGGATTTCCATCCTCTGGGTACAGTAATACTTAGAGTTACATCCTTAACAGAAGCTCCTGTTGAATTTGTGAAAGTAACAGTAGTGTTTTGTGAGGTACGTGGTGAGAAAGTCTGAAGTCCGGGAGGAGTATCTGTTTCATTTGCAGGAGCTATGCTCAGGTAATGTACATTGTATTTTGCAGCTACTACATTGGCCTGGATTTTCTGATTTGTTTCCTGTGTGGGGAAAGTACCCGCTGCGGTCATTGCACCTTCATAGAAGGTACCTTGTGAGCCAACACTGTTATCACCACCATTACCCAGCAGGATAGCTCCCTGCTTGCGCATCGGGTCATAGCTGCTTCTGTCATTTATAACACGCGATCCATCGAACATGACTTGCAGATTACCCTGCTGGGCATCTCCTCCCATTGATCTCCAGTGATGAGGTTCGCCGTCAGCTGTTGCAGTCACGAAGCGCCAGGAGATACTTGGCAGATCGGGGCAGTATTTATCGTTCGGGGATGGATTGACACAGCCGACCAGGTTATTTTCCTGGTCAGTCATGATCCATGGTCCGGGGGCCTGCCCACGATACCAGGCAGTGGCATTGCCATAGTAGGTTGTTTCCATTGTACCATCTCCGTCGTCACGGCTGTCGGTCTCTGCATTGCCGTAATCGAAGCAGCATCCGGAGTTGTAATGATGTCCGCTGATTACCCAATACTGACCTTCGGCCTGGTCGTCGACAGCAGTACCAACCGGATCGTCGTCGCGAAGTCCCATACCCGGTTCGATGAAGACACCATAAACTTTATGGCCCTGTATCGTAACAGGAGCCATGTCGGCGACTGGCAGATTGTTAAATCCGCCCATTGCCGGGCCACTGAATCCGCCCCGGGGAGCCTGGGTCAGGTGATTGCCTTTACCTGACTGGTCATAGAGAACAGTGATCCAGCAGTAAGTATTGGCGCAGAAAGCATCCTGAGCGGCCGCGTCAGCATATCCTCCGGGATCGCCCTCGCTGGGTTGCGCGACACCTATATCAAGGGTCTTGCCGTCTGATTGCCGCATTACCTGGTACAGCGGGCCATTATAGGAAGCATATAATGCACGCGTACTGCTGTGAGCTGCCACGCACGGATTGCCGGCAGCAGCATAGACATCGCATGGACCTTCCGCTCTTGGCGGAGCAGCCTTGCTCCCCAACCCCGACATTGCCATTACCATTATCATGGCAGCAGGCAATATAAGTGCCAGTGTAAGAATAATTAAGAAACGACTTTTCTTCTTCATTTTAATTCTCCTTTTTAATATTGTTATGTATTTAGTTTTGTTTTACCTGATATTATGATTTAGGGCACTTTCAAATATCTTCATTTTTATTTATCGTTAAATTAACGATCTAATCCCCGGAATTTAAAATTTTTAAAAATAACATCGCCTTTGCCTGCCGCATAAAGTGAAATAGTATTTGCATTAGACACAGAAGTTGAGTTTTTAAACATTGTCCAGTTTTTACCGTCACTACTGTAAAAGCAGGAAATATCAGCATTGATATTTCTGATCTTAACAAAGATATGCAAACCATCCCAATCGAGATAATTAGCTACTCCTCCCCATGTGGCAAAAAGTTCACTTTTACGGATTCCGGCTGTTGCGAAGCTGTTACGACCGCCGCTTCCGGTTATAAGTAAACCTCCTTCTGCTGTTTCGGGGATTTCAACCTCTACCTCTGCTTCATAGGAATGATGGTATTGAGTTACTGATATTACAGATGCACCTTCCGGTTGTATAGCTGCCTCCCCCGGAATACTTCCCTTTGCAGGCATCTTTAAAAATCCCTTTCCAAACTCATACCCGGCGGCTGGATCCGCATCTTTTCCTGCAGTCCACTGCCATCCAAGCTTTTCAGAAGTAAAGTTATCTGAGACCGGTATCCCATGTCCGATATTTTCTCCTGCCGGTTTCTTAATATCATCATAAACAGTTACTCCCTCAGCGATTACCGGCCATCCATCTTCAGTCCATTGAACCGGAAGAAGTAATGATTGTTTACCGAGAGTCTCATAGCCTTTCTCATAACCTGTAAACATAAACCACCAGTTTCCATCAATATCGTCGATGAGCGTTCCATGTCCCTGGCGTACCCATTTCTCATTCTGGTCCCAGGTACGGACGATCGGATTATAAGGTGAGTTTTCCCAGGGTCCTTCCAGCGATCTGGCCCGTGCAATAACTCCCATATGGGCTGTTGTAGGGCCTCCTGTTCCTCCTTCGGCACTTGCTATATAATAATAGTCATTATGATGAATCAGTTTTGGTGCTTCAAGACATTTACATTCCATTACCCATCCTTCGGGGACATCCCATCCATCATAAACCTCCTTAAGATCTCCCTTAACACTAAGGCCGTCAGGGGCGAGCCTGATCATCATGCCCTTATTAAAAAAGAGATAACGGTTTCCTTCTGAATCTACAATATGTCCCGGATCAAAGAGACCGTATACTCCCAATTCGATGGGCTCGCTCCAGGGACCTGCAGGATCGTCAGCCCAGATAACTACATTGCTCCATCCTTTATCGCCCTTGTCCTTAAATGGTACTCCAAGCAGACTTCGTTGAGCCATATTTAAGGGTCCAACGTTGCCAATTGACATATTTACCTCAGTAGTATATATGTAATATTTTCCTTTATAATAAGTTATATCTGAGGCCCATGTACCACTCCTGAATGTATTCAGTGAAGGAGGTAACGGTACCCAGTTCACCATGTCGCGGGAATGCCAAACCGACCTGCCTCCTGCCATCATGTAATAATCTTTGTCTACCCTGACAATTGTATTATCGCCTCTGGTGCCTGTCAAAACCGGATTCCGAAAATACCCGTTACCAAGATCAGCCAATGGGATGGTATTGTCGTTTGACAATTCAATAGCTGGTTGTTTCTTGACTTTTTCAACTGAGGTTTCTTGTTTTTGTTTACATGTCACTGTAGATAGCGACATGACAATAACCGATGCGATAATTATTCTTTTTGTATCTGGCATCTTAATAGTCATTTTCCTGTTGACAATAATTTATATAATTCCGGATCAAATTCCTCCAAACCGGTAATACCGTGCAAATGATTGACTGAAACCCATGGCAGCCAGCTCCGGTGTGATCCGTTGCCTCTGTTCCGGCCCATACTCCAGTTTTCCTGTTGCCATCCGGGCCCTAAAAGATCATATGTTCGTCCCGGGATTGCAAGCATTGCTTTTGTATTATGCAGAAGGATATGTGCTACATCAAGGTAGTGTTCATCATTAGTATATTTATATAATCTGGCGTAAGCGGGTACTGACCAGGCCATATACTGGTCTACGCCTGAGCCACGTGCAGTTATTCCATTAACTCCGGTTGTAGGTACACCTGGTTTCCAGCCAAGCATTGCAGGATCAGCATCGACAGGCATGGGTACATTCCAGATCCATATCCAGCTCTCGGCAAAATTTGCAGCTGCTTTGGCGCGTTCAAGCCACTTATTGTCTTTTGTATTTTCATATAGTGCAAGATATCCTTCAAGAGCAAGCATTCCAGCCTCTTTATCAGTAACATTAGGATTGTCAGTAGCTCCTCCTATAAAGATACCACGGCTGCCGTAGGTATTCCATGTATATTCACCTGCGCGTATGGCACAATCCAGATATTTTTGCTGACCGGTTTCTTCAGTAAGTCTGACAAGAAGGGGTACAGGAATGCAACTGCTTGTCCCAGACTCTTCTCTGGGTGTACCCAGTCCGGCGTTCCAGCTTCTCGGGAATGAACCGTCGGTACGCTGCTGGGGTATCAGCCAGTCGCCGAACTGCTGACACCAGGCCATCCATTCCGGGTGTTCACGTCCGGATTTCCTTTCACGGCGGATAACATCAATCAGACAACGCAGATCTTCCGATGGTTCTCTTATTGTAACTACTCCTTCAGACTGACAATCAGGCTTCCCGGTCAATAAATTAAAACCGGTACCTGCCGGAGGGGCCAGTGGTACAATACGGACAAAACTGTTTATTATCATTAATCCCAGTTCTCTCATTCTCTGACCGCGCGGACCGGGATCGCGATCACCTTCCTGTAAAAGCTGGTCGGCAGATTCTATTCCCTTTGCTACAAAACCCATTAAAATTTTTGGCCAGCGGGCCAGTTCATATGCCTTAGGATCGAAACTAACCTTAAGGGTACGTGCAAGGATCTCCATTTTAACCAATTCTTCAGGAGTAGGAATGGATCGTCCGGTACCATCTACAGGACGGGCCTGAGCCGGCTGAGCCGGCCGGGGTTGCGGGGCAGGGGCCACTGCATTAGCGGGTAATCCCCCGGGTACCGGCAAAGAAGTTCTTCGATAGGAACCAGGGTTTCCTGTAACTGCATCATAAAGAAACCCTACTCCAGCCATATCACGAACAACAAGGACATGATCTGCAAGATGATCTATCATTGCGCGGCGGGCAACTTCTATATCGATAGGTGT
The DNA here is from genome assembly GCA_002070505.1 of Bacteroidetes bacterium ADurb.Bin145. Classification (GTDB taxonomy): domain Bacteria; phylum Bacteroidota; class Bacteroidia; order Bacteroidales; family VadinHA17; genus LD21. The sequence goes on from MWDJ01000011.1 coordinate 74,487, forward strand.
GATCTGAGGTTTCAGGCTTTCCCATGCCCAGCGCCAGCCATCACGGACCAATGAGCTGAAAGAATCACCCTTGCTCAGTCGGAAACCCACCTGATAATTCTGGGTAAAACCATTTATGACTGGATTATATCTATGTCTTACTATTCTTGTTGGTGTTGTTGAACCGGAAAGCCCAAATCCCCCGGAGAATTCATTTGTTGTACCCGGCATCCAGAAGCCAAATTCAACTCCACTGCCATCCACTTCACGTGCCCCAACAGCGCCGAATCTGATCTTTTCATCAATTACCGGCGTTGTAGCAGGAGCAGTTGTCTCTGCGAGGGTTGTCGCACCATCCGGAGCGAGATCCAGGACAGCCGCCCAGCTCCCGTTCTTGAAAGACAGACCAAACAGAGGTGCGGATATATAATCTTCTCTTATCGAAAAGCATTTTGAATTGTAAGCCAGAGTGCCTCCCGGTGAAGTTTCTCCATCGTAAGTGGGATCGCCATATAGTACATCCGGTGCGAAATAGGTCATATCCTCCCATTTCAATATTGGTTCAGTTGAAAACCTTATAGCTGAAAGAAATCCGGCGTCATTTCCGGATCCATTAACAGTTACTTTCCTGTGGACAGACAATACATCACCCGAAATGCTCCATTTGTCCTCGATACTAAAAGAGGCTCCATTACCATCCGCTATTTCAGCTTTCGAGACCAAAGCACCTTCCGTTTTTTTCACTGACTGATAGCCTGAAGCAAGTTTTATTATATCCTCAGCGCTTTTAAAGACTTCAATTTGAGCAGGTTTCCGGTTTAAAAGCAAAGGAAATTCAGTCCCTGAAATTTCAATACCCCAGTTACCTGATGTATCACGCACAAACGAAACTATTGCACCCGATTCCAGTACACCAAGTTTCGTCCGTTTACCATAGTGGTTACACCCTGAAAGAAGTAAAAGGCACAATCCGAGAATAAAACTTTTTCTTATTGTTTTCATAGGTCATGTTAATTATTGCAATGTCTTTTTATTACTGATGTTTTCGATATCTATTAGCCTGGACCCACATTATTCAGGTTTTAAGATCTTCCAGTACATCATATACCTTGAATCATGTATCATAAAGAATGGTTCTAAAATCATCTCTTCAGCAGTATTAATGGAAGAGGCAGGCAACTTAAAAACAAGTGGATTCTCTTTTAAAGGAACAAGCAATTCCGGAGCTTTGCTGAGGGTTACATTTACTATTGCGGGAGCTTCATCAACAGGAAGTTTTTCTCCCGAAGCAATATGACCCCATCGGCTGTCGTCCGCGATCAGCCCTTTCAGATCCTTAGTACCTGTTCTAGCTCCAAGAAGAATTGGTCCATGGAGGAAGGCAATATATTCCGGGACATTTGGCATCTGCTCAATAGTATTATTCATCGGAAGTATAATCTGTAAAACATCCCCTGTCTTCCAGGTCCGGTCAATCGCCATATAAGATGATGGATGCTGATTATAGGCTATCGATTTACCATTGATCTTGATTATAAGAGCTCTGTCCCTGACCCAAGACGGGTATCTTATCAAAAGAGTGAAATGAGTGGACTTCCCGGTAAAAGTTAACTTCGTCTGCTCCTTAAAAGGAAATTCTGTTTCCTGCTTTATTTTAATTCCTTTATCCCGCCAGTTCAGTTCGGATGCAATAAACAGGTTCAGGTATAATGAATCATTTGTATGGGTATAAATGAATTGATTGTACTTCCCGTGATTTTCCATACCGCTGCCAACACAGCACCACATTGCTTCATTCGGCGTAGAATAGACTCGGTAATGACGCGGGCGGGCAGGAGTGAAATACACATAACCTCCGTGTTCAGGATGTTGTGTCGAGAGAATATGGTTAAATAATGTCCTTTCGTAATAATCTGCATATTGTGCCAGAGGTCTGGTCCGGAACAGGTCCTCAGTCAGCCGAAGCATATTATATGAATTGCATGATTCCGGGCCCTGAACCTCTTCCACAAAATCTTTGCAGGAATTTGCGTCCGGGAAGTGTTCCCTTCTGCTGTTGCCTCCGAATGCCAGAGAACGGTTCTTTGTTACTGTTTCCCAGAAAAAACTACCCGCATCCAGAAATACCTTTTCGTGGGTAAGTTCTGCGATCCGTTGAAAACCGATTGCTTTTGGCACCTGAGTATTAGCATGCTTGTTATCCAGATTATCAATGCCGGCAGCCATTGAATCAAGTAACAACCTGTGCGAGAACCTTTTTGCAGCAACGAGGTACTTAATATTGCCAGTCATGTGGTAAGCATCAGCAAATATCTCATTTATTCCGCCATGTTCCGTATCCAGCATCGATTGCATCTGTTCATCGGAAAGAGCAGCTGTAATATCAATACCCCAGTCACAGAATTTCAGGAAGATATCTTTTGCATTCTCATTTCCTGTGTACAACCAGGCATCTCTCAGACCGGCATATATTTTATGTACGTTATACCATGGCACCCATGCCGACCTGTATGCCTTGAAATTTCCATCTTTAAAGGTGCTCCAGATAGCATCGCTATTCGGTACTCCGCCGACATAACCTTTTCCCCAGTCAGGGTATTTTTTCCCGTTTGCTTCCTGGCATTCCCGGAGTTCAGAGATGATATATTCCATGCGTTTCCTGCATTCCTCATTCTTTACGGAAACATAATTCATGGCTATTGCAGAAAGATAATGACCTGCAACATGGCCATCCAATCCTTCCCAGTTAGGATACAGCTCTGCTTTTTTGGAAAGACCGGCTTCTTTCCTGAAAGTGGCGAAAAGCCTGTCAACATCATATTGCAGGAGTACTTTAATGTTCAGGTCACGAGCCCGTTTGAACGGACCGTCGAGCAAAGTTACATCTCCCAGAGGGAATTCATTTCTGTAAAGAGCATTCTGAGCTCCGCCTGATCCGCTTAACAGGAGCAGGCAGAAAATTATAGAGATGGGGTTCTGTCTGACCATAAAATAGATTTTATTCCATCATACAGGATATTTGTTCTCATTTTCCCACTTTCAGATTCCTGAAGAGATTCGGATAGAAGCGGTAATACAACAGATGTCGCCAGGTAATAAGGTCGTGGGCACCTCTTGAACCGATGTAATACTCATGTTTGACATTTAGTTTAACAAGATCATTGTGTAGTACCTCATGTCTTGCCCCCGGTCTTGTCTCATGAGTTCCTGCCCCTACAAAAAGATAATCAAGCTTTGAATTTATGTCAGGATCCTTCAGAGCAGGAGTCTGATCGACCGGTATGGCAGCACTCAGTATCCCTATTGAAGCAAACAGGTCGAGGTTATTCAGGCCGACATATTGTGCATGTCTGCCGCCCATTGATAGGCCGCTTATTGCCCGTCCTTGCCTGTCCTTTATCACACTGTAATGACTTTCCACAAAAGGAATTATAACCTCTTTAAATTCTCTTTCGACAAGTTTGAATGTCAGATCAGTATGTTGCGGGTGTGACCGGTGAACCATCTGGTTGTTAGGCATTACTATTATCATTGGAACAGCCTTGCCTTCAGCCAGGAGATTATCCAGAATGAAGTTTGCCTGCCCATGCATATACCAGGTCTGAGCCAGGTCACCGGATCCTCCCAGCAGGTAAAGGGTGGGGTATTTCTTTGAGTTATCATATCCGGGAGGAGTATAGACAAGCATTTCCCTTTCACCATTTGTAACAGCAGAATGATAGAAATGAGTTGTTATTGCCCCGTGAGGTACATTTTTTACGTCATAAAAAGCAGGTCCGTCACCATGAACAAAAAGCATACTGAATGGAGGCATAGCTGCGAAGCCTGCAAAGCTGTTATTAGGATCGACCACTTTTACTCCGTCAATTATGAAATAATAAAGGTATATATCAGGAACAAGCGGGCCGATCTTCAGTGTCCACAGACCATCATTATCTTTTGTAAACGGGACCTGTTTCCCGGCCTCTTCTCCGACATACATGGTTCCGGTCAGAAGTACTTTTGATACATCAGGAGCTTTCAGTCTGAAAATTACAGTATGATCATCAAAAACCTCTGGAGAAATTACATTGGCAGAAAAAGGAATCAGATTTTCCTTATTCTTCTGAGGATCCCAATCAAGGTTAATATGTGCCTGCTGGGCAGCAACATATATAAGAGAGGGTATAAACAGGAGGAATACTAAAAACAGTTTTTTCATAGCATATAATTTAAAATGTTGATTACAAATTAGTTGTTATTTGAATAACAGCTGAGCAAAATTATAAAGATTGTTTCTCCAGACAGGCCATGTATGTCCTCCAGGATATTCGCTGTAAGTATATTTTAATTTTAATTCATCATATTTTACAAGCATAGCTTTGCTGTTTGGATTTGCGCCATCCTCAATACCTCCCGTGGCAATCCACAGAAGCTTCAGGTTTTGCTTTATAGTTTCTATATTTTTAGCGAGGAATTCATACTGCGTTTCAGCCAGTTTATTGTCTGAGGGGATCCTCCAGCCCGAGCTGAAAATTCCGAGGTATGCGAAAACATCTGTATTATTGAATCCTGCGTAAAGTGTTTGTAAGCCTCCCGCAGATAATCCGGCGAGAGCTCTGCTGTTCGCATCTGTTCTGGCACGGTAATTCTTTTCGACAAAGGGGATAATGCACTGTTTCAGTTCTCTTTCAAACACCCTGTAAGCGGCATCACCTGTTCCCTGAGCATCCATATTGCCGTCAGGCATCACAATAAGCATAGGCAGGGCCTTGTTTGCTGCAATAAGATTATCAAGTATCAGATCTGCCTTGCCCTGGATTGCCCAGCCTCTTTCGTCCTCTCCGCCGCCATGCATGATATACAGAACCGGATATTTCTCGTTTATATTCACATCATAACCGGCGGGCTTATAAATATAGAACTGGCGCCATTTATTCAGAACAGTTGAATAGTACTTCTTTATACCTATTTCACCATGAGGCACATCCTTAACCTTGTAGTAATTGTCACCTTTAAACGGAACTTCAATTCCACTGGCCATTCTGCCCATCCCGTAGAATGTTTCACTGGCCGGATCAGCTACAGTCATTCCATCGACAATAAGCGAGTAATAATGAAAACCTTCTGTCAGAGAATCGGTAGTAACTTCCCAGAGACCTTCACTGTTTTTCATCATGTCATATCTCTTTCCCAGGTCAAGCTGTAATTTCTGCACGCCGGGTGCATTGATCCTGAATAATGCCCGGCTGTCGGGTAAGATCTGAGGGAAATTTGCCCGTCTTACATTCGAAGGAGCAGCCTGCCCAAGCAAACTGTATTTGTTGAACCTTGAAACATCCACCGGTTTAAAAAGCAACTGTGAAAACATATAAAGAGAATTTTTCCATACTTTGAAATCGTGGACTCCAGGCATGATGTAATAGATATGCGGAACATCGTTCCTGTTCAGATAATCATGTGTCCGCTGGCTGTATGTGATGAGACCATCAGCGTCGCCGCATGATATCCAGAGGATCTTGAGCTTTTTCCTTACTTCTTCAGGATTGGGAACAAGCTGTTCGGGAGGCTTTGTATTTGGAGCGGAAGAAAATCCGCCCACCCAGGCAAATTTATCAAGATTGCCTAATCCGAAATTCAAAGACTGACCGCCACCCATCGATAATCCTGCAATAGCACGGTGTTCACGATCCTTAATAACCGGATATTTTTTTTCAATAAACGGAATAAGATCGTTCAAAAGATCTTTTTCAAATACTGCAAATCCCTGTACCCTGTCGGGAGCCATCATGTTCCCTGTTGCCCGGTCATCCTTTATCGCCCTTCCGTTCGGCATCACAACGATCATCGGTTCTAATTTCTTCTCAGCATAAAGGTTATCAAGTATCACCTGGGGACTTCCTCCTTTCAGCCATTCTTTTTCATCTCCTCCGATACCATGAAGAAGATACAGGACGGGGTATTTTATATTCTTGGAATAGCCCGGAGGGGTATAGATAAGGGTTCTCCGTTTTGTCCCGACGGTTTTCGACGTGTAATAAACGCTGTCAATTTTACCATGGGCTATATCTGTTCTGGGAACATCATATCCCTGAGGAGCTTGTTTTTCGATCTTTTCCCTGAAAAGCTGCTGAAGCGTATTTGTAAGATACAGTTTGCAATTCATCCAGGTATGGCCACCGGGAACAATTAAGGTTTCAAGCTCAAGGCCTTTCCCCTTAAACATTGCAATAACTTCCTTTGTATTTTCATAAAGGAAATCTTCTGTAGCTATACTGATCGTAAAGAGTTTAAGCTGCTTGTTCATCAAAGCTGCATCGGGCGACCAGTTGCCGAAATTATTTTTATATTCAGGTGTTGCAGTATACGGTGCATATGAGCACACATATGCAAACTTATCAGGATTGATCAGTCCGATATTAAGAGTCTGTCCTCCTCCTACCGAAAATCCCGCAACAGCCCGGTGTTCACTGTCAGTCAGAACAGGATAATTTGATTCAATAAAAGGGATAATATCATTTACTACATCCTTTGTGAATCCATCTGTCGGCCCGGGCATTACGTTTGCATAAGGCATCACAATTATCATCGGTATTGCTTTACCCTGAGCGATAAGGTTATCGGCTATCAGGTTGGCGCGTCCCACTTTTGTCCATGTTTCTTCAGTATCTGAACCGCCATGGATAAGATAGAGTACGGGGTATTTGGTCTTACCAATAATATCAAATCCCGGCGGCGTATAAACAAGCAGCCTGCGTGTTCTTCCCAGTGTTGAGGATTTATAATACCTGTAGCTTATTTTCCCGTGAGGTACGTTCTGAAGGGAATGGATAAGCGGCTGATCTCCGGGGATATCTACAAGACTGAATTTAAAGCGCTCATTAGCAAAAATCAGAGTGTTATTAGGATCCGCAACCTGAATACCATCCACAATAAAGCAATATGGATATATGTCAGGTTTAACCGGTCCGACCTTAATGCTCCAGAGCCCTGATTCATCTTTTGTCATAGCAGCAGGTTTTGCCAGAAGCTCAGAGCTCAGACTAACCTCGGCAGCATTGCGGGCATAAAACCGGAATGTAATACTGTGATCGGGATGGACTTCGGGTGAGATTACCGAAGGAGGTCTTTGAGCCAGAGCCTGAAGGCTGGTAAGGACCGTTGTAACTAGTATCAGAATTATCTTGTTCATTGCTTTTTCGGTTATTTAAAGAGTAATTGAGCAGTTTCGGTCAGGAACACCTTTGTGTTCATCCAGGTATGACCTCCTGTTGTTATGAAGCTCTTGTAATTTACATTTTTTGATTTAAGGAAGTCCATAAATTCAACTGTCTGCTTATACAGGAAGTCCTCATTTCCCACGCTTACCCAGAGCAGTTTTAACTGGCTGTTGGTACGACCGGGATTTTCATAGACATGTTTATAAGAAGATTCCATCTCCTTGTTTGTAAGATAGGCGCTATAGCAGCATATCCACGAGAATTTGTCCATATTTCCGAAGCCGGCTCTGAGTGTTTGTCCTCCTCCCCTTGAAAATCCCCCGACAGCTCTGTTATCACTGTTGCTTATTACACGGTAATTCTTTTCAATATAGGGTATTATGTTATTTACAAGATCATCTTCAAAGCTATTTGCCCTCTGAACAGCCTCGGTACCTTCCCTGCCAGCCGGGGCAGCCGGTTTAGGCAGGCCCTTCTGGGCTGCGATCGTACCTTCTACATTCCCGTAAGGCATTACAATTATCATTGGTCTTGCCTTGCCCTCAGAGATCAGATTGTCGAGGATGAAGTTAGCCCTTCCCACTTTGAACCACGTTTCTTCAGTATCTGTAGTACCGCTAATCAGGTAAAAGACCGGGTATTTTTTTGTGGCATTCTTTTCATAATCCGGTGGAGTATATACTACAAGAGATCCTGTTGTTCCTTCTACGGACGGATAATACTCATATGTAACTGTTCCGTGCGGAACATCTTTTAATGAATGGATCAGTGGTGTATCACCGGGAATGTCAACAATACTTGCTTTAAACCGTTCATTAGGGAAAAAGTCGACATTGCCGGGATCCATTACCTGAATTCCGTCCACGATGAAATTATAAGGATAGATATCAGGTTTAACAGGTCCTGTAGTTACCGACCAGGTTCCAGAAGCATCCTTTGTCATTGCAAGAGGTCCTTTCTCGAACTGGGCACTTAGTGTTACGCTTTTGGCTGAAGGAGCGATGTAGCGGAAAGTTACCGTTTTGTCGGGGTTCACCTGGGGTGACCTTGCGAGAGGGCCCGTTGGCGGTTGCCCTGAAGCAATGCAGGAAATACACAAAATTACCAATGTATAAAATGAGGTAAGAGTTTTTCTTTTCATTTTTTCACCTTTTTAAATTGAAATAGACTTTATTTCTTGTTTTTGGGCTTATCTTAATAACTGAGAGAATAAGTCAGATTCTTCATTGTTATTGTAATTAACAGGTTTTGTATCGGGCAATCAAGGTATTAGAATCGACTTCTTCAATATCAACATATTAATCCTGCAGAAATTTTTATTTTCAATAAAGGTAGCAGATAATTTTAATAAGTGTATATATTACATTTAAAATGTATTTGATTATCAATGTTTTGTTTTGAAGTTCAGACTTCAAATCTGAAACTTTGTCAATAGCTTCCTGAATGTGAAGGATAACAGGTAAAATTAAGAAATAATTGAAAATTTCTTCATTGCGGGTATAATAAAAATGTTATAAGCCGGGGAATGGTATTTAGTTTTTAAAAATTAACACATCAGCAGTAGTTTACAATTTTAAAATTTGGATAAATGTGGACAAGACATAAACGCAATTCATAATATCAGAAAAGCCGTCTCATTTCTGAAACGGCTTCACTATTAATTAACATAAAACCTATGGTCGCGGCATTAACGGGTTTCTTTCCAATTCTTGTTGCGGAACAGGAAGAATAAGCGACTGCCAGCCTTTATAGCCCGGTTTGCCTTTTACAAAACCGGCACCTTTTTCCCAGCGTTTCAGGTCTTCGCGTCTCCATCCTTCACCATAACCTTCAACATAGCGTTCGTGTTCGATTGCCTGCATTAAAGTCCATCCTTTTTGGGTCATTAATGTTAACACTGGTGGCAATTGACCGCGAACACCCGCACGGGCGCTATACAGATGCGACTGGTCGCCGGTCATAACATTATTTGCCCTGTCGCGAACCTTGTCAACCCAGTAAACACCACTGTTTACATCGGTAGCACTAAGGTTGGAAGGATTTATATTTGCAAGACATTCAGCATAATTCAACATAATATCAGACAGGCGTAAAAGTCTTAAGTTAATGACTGTACTGGTAGCATTATTACCTGGTAAACCTACATCGCTTTCATGCGACCTTTTGCGAATTCCAAAAGAGCCATAAGAATCTAAACCACCTATTTTATACATTGTTGCAATTCTATCTCCGTCTGCATTAAGAAAATCAGCACCATTGCCCGTTTTACGGCCGGTGTAATCGACTCCATCAACCCAGTACCATCCCTGGTCTATCCAATCAATTGTTCTTCCCTTAAGCGTGAGATTTATACCGTTAGGTACACCCAAAAAAGTTGCGTAAACTCTGTAGTCATAAACAGTAGTGGGTTGCCCGTTAATGGTTTCTGTCCAACTTTCAAAATCGTCGAGTTTATAGGTAGGAACTGCAAAGTTCCACCCAACCATAGCTGCCCATGCATTATGATCGTTAAATGACCAGTTCTGAACTGCTCCACCGCGTTGGTTTGAAGGCGTAGTTACATCGGTTAATTGAACTTCGAAAAGCGATTCGCTGTTATTTTCTCCGGCATTGGTAAAATTAGCCCTGTAATCGCCAAGTGTATATGTGCCATAAGCAGGGTCGCCCACTCCGGGAAGTAATTTTTTAAATTCGGCTGCTGCTTTTGCATAGTCTTTATTATTTAAATACAATTTACCTAACAACGCTGTGGCAGATCCGCGGCTTGCCCTCCATTTTCCATAACCAGGTGTGGTGTTGGTACCCTTTACCAAAAGCTCCTGTGCCTTTTTTAAATCGGCTTCAATAAATGCAAATGTTTCTTCTTTAGTTGACGGAGCCTTGATAAATTCTTCACCGGGAGTTAAAACCTGTGTATTTCTCAAAACAATTATATTTTTTGGGAAATAATCGAATAAAATGTAATAGTAATACGCCCTGAGAAAATAAGCCTGCCCCTCCATAACGTCTAAATCATCCTGAGTAAAATTCGGGTCGGCTTCCTTGGCCAGTTTCATATTATCTAAGGCAGTATTTGCACGTTGTATGGCTGCATACCAGGCGTTCCACACACTATTAACGTCGTTACCATTAATAAAAAAGTTATTTATGTTGCCCCATGGTAAAAATCCTGCTGCTTTTGGGGTTTCATAAAGATCATCACCAAGAATATTATGCATAACGATGGTTCCGCCCCATGTACTACCATATTCAGTGCGAAGCTGCGTATAAGCTCCAACAAGCGCTTGTTCAGCCCTGGCTTTTGTGGTGAAATAAGAACCGGGATCATAGCTCGACTTATCTAAATCTTTAGTTATAAAATCTTCAGAACAGGAGACAAAAAACAGTATCCCTGCAATGAATAAGATTATTTTGGTTTTCATCTTCATAATGTTTTAATGTTAAAAATCAACTTGAATACCCATAAGTAGTGCACGAGCCTGAGGATAATATCCCTGATCGATACCCCTTGCTGTACTTGAGTTACCACTGGCTCCCAAACCAGCACCTCCCGAACCTATTTCCGGGTCGTAGAACGGATAACTGGTCAATGTTAACAGGTTACGGCCTGTGAAATAAACTCTTACATTGTCAAGCTTAACATAGTTAACCAATGATTTGGGCAGGGTATAACCCAACGTAAGGTTTTTCAATCTTAAATACGAACCATCGAAAAGATACCTGTCCGAAACGTATTTAACGTTGTTATTGGGGTCGCCCCGAACAGCCCTTGGTACATTTGTATCTTTATTTGTAGGTGTCCAGCGGTTAAGAGCGTTTTTGCCCAGGTTAAAGTTGTTGTGCATACCTTCGGTCCATGCTAATAACATACCCATAAGGTCGTTACCCTGAACACCCTGGAAGAACACTGTAAGATCAAATCCTTTATAGTCGGCAGATAAGTTAATACCATACGTAAAATCAGGAGCAGGGTCGCCAATATAATCCATATCACTGGCACCTATTACTCCAACC
>MWDJ01000012.1 GCA_002070505.1 Bacteroidetes bacterium ADurb.Bin145
GCGGTGAGCGATGAGAAGTCAGGGGGCGGGGGGCAGGGAGGTCTTGCAGGTTTTGCAGGTCTTGCAGGTCCCCAGGTCTTGTGAATGACTTGCATGACTTGCATGCCATTTTTCTATCTGCGTAAATCTGCGTGATCTGCGGGAGATTAATTTAGAACTCCATAAAACATTCAATTTTTTAATCGTACAAGAACAAGAACAGGATTATCTGTTTCTTTCAGACTCGCTGCCAGGTTCTTAAGTTCTTTTTTCTTTTCAGGGAATATTGGTTTTACATTTTTAAAATCAGGACTATCAACATGCGATTTGATCTCCCAGGGATCTATTAATCCAAACATATATTCAACGCCATTCTCTTCAAATGAGCTATGTGGAAGGAATGCCGGTCCTCCGCTAAGGTCATCTGTTATACCACCAGTTAAATTCCATTCAAAAAGACCGCCATCATCGCCAGACATATATGATAAAAAATGACCATAATTTTCTTTTTCAATCAGGACCAACGTTGGCTTATTAAAGCTGTATCTGATAACAAGGAACCTTTTAGTTTCAAAAACATTTTTAACAATTAATTTGCCTTCCAGAACTGCGAGGGAATTTATTCTCCCTTTGGGTAGTCTGTGATCACCCGCTTTTATAACAAAAGATGGTGTTTCTGTAAAGTCAGGTAGAATAGAATATACGGTATCTGTAAAAAAGTTCCAATAAAAAAGCTGATTCATAAATCTATAGGTTCCGGATCCAAATCCATAATTTGCCTCAAAGCCAGGTAATCGTCTTTCTTGCTTCCAGACTATTTTGCATAAGGAATCCAGTGCTAACCACGCTAACTCAGTTTTAGCATCATTCATATTTAAAGCATCATTCATATCAAAAATAACAAATAGCTTAGAATCAATAAAGTCAATATTATCAATGCTTCCAATGTCTTCGACTGAAAAGCTCCTGATGAAACGCCCGGTTCCGGAATAAACTTTTATTATTCTGTTATCAATCGTATATATGATCTCTTTATCCTCATCAATAGCCAGGTCATAACAATAGGTATATTCACCTGGTCCCCTTCCTTTAGTTCCAATCGGCCTTATAAACTTTCCAGACCTTGAGAATGCCAGTATTCCGTTATCTTTTGTAGATAAGTATATTGAGTTACGACAAAAAAGGATGTCGCTATAAATCAAATCTAAAGGGACACTATTATCAAATGGAATAAAAGTAATGTCATCGGCAATGTCAGATAATAAAACTGATTTCTCTTCAAGTATCCTGGGGTCAAAACTATAAAGATCATGATCATCCTGATTACAGGAAAGAAAAAGGATCATACATATTAAAAAAAATGTTTCCTTCATAATACAACCATTTTCAGTTGTCGGCAAGGTTAAAAATCCTGAATTTTCTTACCTTATTTAACCAGGATCAGAACCGGATTATCAGTTTCCTTAAGACTGTTTACCAGCTTTTCAAACTCTTTTTTCTTCTCAGGATACTTCGGAACCGAGTTTTTAAAGCTTGCCGATTTTATATAAGACTTTAAAGAAAGAGGATCTTTAAGGGAGACAAGCTCATTTTCTCCATTAACAAATAAGGGTTGGAAGTCAGGCCCGCCATCAAGATCATTAATAATGCCGGACTCTGCATCAAAGACAACCGAATAGTTGTCTGTCTTTGATCCGATGAATCCGTAAAATATAGCTTCAGAAGGAGGATTGTATTTATACATATACTGGTAGTATATGAAGTTCCCAAATTCAAAAAGGCTCATCGGCTGGATGTAATTATTACAGATATATATCATATCCTTCGAAGTCATGACTTCGGGAGTAATGAGTCTGTTCCCTGCCTCAAGAACCAGATATGGAATATAACTATTCTTATTGAGGTAATAAATTGTATCTGAGTAGATTCCCTTTCTACAGAGTTTATCCCCCGTCTGATAAAAGAGATTCTCATGGGCAAAACCATATCCGCTTTTATTGGTAAACTTGTGGTTATTTCTGAAATACCTCAATACATTTCCATTCAGGTCCAAAATAATATAGCTGTATTCATTTTTACCGGAATTATTACCACAAGAAAGAATTATCTTATTTTCATAAACATCCAGTTCGTGAGAATAAAAAGGCAAATTAATCTCACGTAAATAAGCTCCGTTCTCATTATAGATTTTTATTTTTTTCTGCCAACCCGAGAGTATATATATGTTATTAGTATTAAAATCAATATCAAAATCATTGATCTGAGTGACTTCCTCGGGTCCTCTTCCTATTGGAGCTATTACTGTCTCAAATTCACCTGTTCTTTTAAATTTAATAATCTTCGCATGATTTTTAAAGAATATTGAGTTCCCGGCTGATATTATCTTGTTTATTGTATAATCATGAAAATACAGGTTATCCCCGCTTGAAATGACACTTTTCTCATTCGTCTCAAGCGGAATATAATGTATATTCTTCATATCCAAATCTGAAAGTCGCAGTTTCTCAATTTTTTTTGAGCTTCCCAGGTTAAATACCTTTAAGTCATTCTCCGAATTATTTATAAGATGACAGCGAAATAATAAAATGAGAAAAAAAATCAATTTGATCATCATGAAAACTTTAATTTAATTTTTAAACGCATATTTTGCAGAAGCCTCTCCTTGAATCAGGCAACAATTTTTTGATACTATCTTCGTGTTTAATCATGTATTAATGATTTAATAATTGAGAACTCAATCCATATTTTTTGCTAAATCCCAGGTAATTCAATCAATTCCCGATATCTATCCGGGCTGATCAGCTATTTCTTCAGCCTCACCACCATCAACACCGGGTTATCAGTCTCCTTCATACTTCCGGCCAGCTCTTCAAAGACCTTCTTCTTTTCAGGATACTTTGCCATAAATTCTTTGAATTCATCAGTTTTTACCCGCGCCTTGATCTCATGAGGATTTATCAGCCCTTCCAGATATTCCCGGTCATTCTCAACAAAATAGTTTTGTGGCTGAAACCTCATGCCTCCATCGATATCATTGATTATACCTCCTAAAATATTATCTCCGAATACTGCAGGACCTTTTATCAGAGCAGTTGAATGAGATTCCCCCGATTTTTTATCAATCACTGCAATAATCAGATCATTATCCCAATAGTATCTGGTGAAAATATTGTTTTTTGACTCCAGTATCAGATAAGGCTTAAAATAAAGCTTTGCGTCTTCAATTCTTTTATAAGCTTCTCTTGATAAGCGGTGTTGCCCCGGACTGATCACAAAGGATGGTTCAGGGATAAAATCAGGTGATAGTGAAAATATCGTATCACTCCATGGGTTCCATGAATAAAGCTTGTTTTCATACTTATATATTCCACCTGGTATTAAGTCATTACCTGTGAATTCCGGAGTAGATCTTTCTTTTGTTTTTATAATATTCCCCAATGTATCAAATAATATCCATTCATGTTTAACTCCGGTGTATTGAGGATGACAGGGAATGAAAATTTCCGAATTGTAAAATTCAAGTACATCAGTTCCCGCACTGTATTCCCTTAGTTCAATTTTTCGAAGGAACCTGCCGGTTTTTGAATAGACCTTAATTACATTTGCATCCATAACGCAAATTGTTCCGCTTCTCTCATCAACACTGAAGTTGACACAGAAAGCATATTCACCCGGCCCCCTTCCTTTACTTCCTACCTTTTTTATGAACCTGCCGTTTCTGTCAAAGATCATTACTCCCGACTGACGTTCAGACAAATAAATATTATCGCCGATAAAATACCTGGGATAATAAATCATGTTTATTGGGAAGCTATTATCAAGAGGAATATAGGTTATATCGTCAGCAAGCTCAGAGAGAGCTATCTCTTTTTTCCCAATTGTCCTGGGATCAAACTGGTAAAGACCACCCTCTGGTGATTTACATGAACCAAGGATAATAATCAGCGGGACAAAATACAGAAACCTCATATTGGCATATTTAAGATTATTGCTGCAAGCCGGCATTTACCCGATCAAATCATTCTATGTATTTTGCATATAAAACATGGACCAATACTTCCTTTTCAGGTTTGCTATTATCAGCTGGAATGCACCTTTCTAAATTGCCCTGTAAGTTAAGCAATTTTTCTATACTGCTTATATTTATAGTTATTTTTTTGCCTTACTCTCTTTTTTTTCACAACAAGACCTGCATGATTTGCATGACCTGCATGACCTGCACGACTTGCATGACTTGCATGACCTGCACGACTTGCATGACCTGCACGACTTGCATGACCTGCATGACCTGCATGACCTGCATGACCTGCATGACTTGCATGACTTGTTTATAGTATAAAAGCTTCATACCTTTAGCATTTAGCGGATCAGTATAAAAGGACAATGAGATCGTCAGATATCCGAAATCATCTTTCCCGCTTCAGGGTAGGGATAGCAGGCGCCGGAGGACTAGGCTCCAACTGCGCCGCAGCCCTTGCCAGAAGCGGTGTAGGAACACTGGTGATCTGTGATTATGATGTAATTGAACCGGCTAACCTGAGCCGGCAATACTATTTTACAAACCAGGTCGGAACCCTGAAAACAATTGCCCTGAAGGAGAATATAGCCAGGATAAATCCTGATATAATTGTACTTGCCTATACAGAAAAACTTACAAGGACAAACATCCCAAAGATCTACAGCGGATGCGACATCATAGTCGAGGCTTTCGACAGAGACGATATGAAAGAGATGATAATCGAGACTGTCCAGTCAGAGATGCCCGGCGTTCCTCTTATTGTAGGATCCGGAGTGGCGGGATGGGGCAACACCGATTCGATAAGATGCAGGAAGATCGATGACACTCTTTATGTTTGCGGCGACGAATCGACAGAGGTCAGCGAGGAACACCCCCTGATGGCGCCCAGAGTGGGGATCGCGGCTAATATGCAGGCTGATACCGTAGTAGAACTGCTTATGAAAAAATCAAGTGACTACTTCCGCCTATGAAGATAATCCTGAATAACAGGGAAGAAATGCTCCCCGGAGAAACGTTAACAGTCAGCGAGATGCTGCTGCTGAAGAAGTTCTCATTCAAAATGAGGATAATCAAGATCAACGGAGTACTGGTACCGAAAGACAAATACGATTCAACACTGATAAAAGAAGGTGACAATGTCCAGATGCTTTATCTTATGAGCGGCGGATAGAAAAAAATTTATAGCTTTGCATCATAATGATCAGGTTCAGGTACATAGATAAAATACCAGTCATTTTCAGGAACAAGTATTTCCTTACAGTCCTTGCCTTTCTTATCTGGATCATCCTGATGGATTCAAATAACCTGCTTTCGCGTATCAGAGAGGTCCGTGAACTCCGCAAGCTGAAAAGCGACAAGGAATACTACACAAATAAAATAGAGGAAGATCAGAGTAAGCTCAAAGAGCTGAAAACAGATAACCATAACCTCGAGAAGTTCGCCAGGGAACAGTACCGCATGAAAAAACCTGATGAAGATCTCTTTATCGTCCTTACTCCCCGCGAAGACAGGCAGATCAATAGAAAGAATAAGTAATCTCCTTGGTTTAGTTAGCCAATATCTTACTAAGATTTGATGCTCTTTCCAGATTCCGGTAAGTCAACAGAACATCATAAGGATTATGTTCCGGTTCAGGAACACCCGTAAGTGAAAGCAGTTCCATTGCTGCCTCTGTTACCGCCTGTTTTTTGAAGATCCCGGAATGCACATGGTTCATGTACCTGACTATCATGAACATATTGAACCAACCGAAGAATCGTTTCCTGAAAGATCCTGCACCTGCAGTGTTTGCCTGTATCTCCGATATCTGCCTGAACCATTCTTCTTCACTTATAAATGACCTTAACCCTGCTGATAATTTCTTATAATACTCCCTCAACTGACAGGCATCAGAATTATAGAGAGATTCAATCCCTGCAAAGAGTGATCTGAGTTCCCTGAATGCATTTATATTATATGTCAGGAAATCCTGTCCGGGATTCTCAATGAATTTTATCATCGCTGCCCCGGTGCCGAAAGGTGCTCGGGATGATGTTCTTGACGAAGGATAGACGGTAGTTGTATTAAGAAAAAAGAAACCGCCCCTGGGAACCAGTTTCTGAATGAAATAGAAATCCTCCCCTGCCCTTCTCCTGTTCATACCTCCTGCTTTCATGTAATCAAGTGCTTTCACCGCCAACGCCGATCCTATTGTATGAAAAGGGTAAGGAAACCCTGAATAGTCCAGTCCTCTTGCATAATATCTCATATGTAACTCATAAAGAGTTATATAACGATAGTTTATTTCAGGATACTCATCTCCTTCAAGAAGATGTTCGAAATATATTGAACAGGCTGATCTTTCCTTTTTCTTCAACAGTTCATCGCAGATAGAGGTGAAATAATTCTCAGCTACCATACAATCTGCATCCAGGCTCACTATTACTCCATCAGGCTTGTCAATCTCATTAAAACGCCTTAATGCCTCGTCCATACCTGTTTTTCTGGCCATCCCGGCGCCCCAGTCGCGCAGATCAGACAGACCTGCATCAAAAACAAGAAGCCGGAAAAAGCAATTTTTGTTTTCCTCCTTCCAGCTGTTAATCCTGCTAATGCATATCTTATTATTGCTGATACCCTCCTGGCTTGCATCCTGCCGGGCATTGACGATGATGATCACCTCAGTCCTGCATTCCGGTTCACTGCATTGTGAAAGGCTGTCGAGGAGAGTTGTAATACCGGGTTCATTGAAAGCAGGCACAACGACTATTATGCCTGTTCCCTTATCAGGTGATTCTGCGAATATAAGCGGAAAAAGGGCCCTCTTTTCAAGCCACGATGTGGCAAAACCCATTTGTCTTATTTTTTCCCAACCCTGTATTTATTGTTCAGGGCTTTTGTAACCTTATCTGTAATATCCAGTGCAGTATCGCCATAGAGCACCACGCTTCCGAAAGTCTTACCCAGTATGTACTGGTAGTTGTATTCAGCTTTGTTTTCTTCGAGATAGGATGTGATATATTCTATTATCTGCCTGTTCATCACCTGCTCTTCTTCCATCAGGTCAGTCTGAAGATTATCGCGTAGTGTAACAAGCTCCTGCTGCTGCTTTAGAAGAGACTGCTCCATTTCAGCTGCAGTAGCTCTTGTAACAAGACCTTTGTTCACTTTATCCTGAAAATCCCTGGCGTTTTTCTCATACTGCGTCCCTTTTGAGTTAAGCTCAGCTTCAGCTTTCTTCTGCTTTGCCATAAGATCTTCTCTCCTGTCGAAGAACATATCGAAGTTATAAATAACTGAATCGATGTTCACAAATGCTATTCCCTGGGCATCAGACTGAACTTTGGCAGATACTCCCTCTGCACCTTGTTTGTTTTTACTCTTACCGGTAAAATGGAGAACGTATAGAAACGCTGTAGCAAGAAATAATATTGAAAACAGGGCTATTGTAATTTTCTTCATCACGATTTATTTTTATTAAACAAAAGTCACGCGCAAATATAAAAAATAAACAAATAGCGACGCAAGTGACTGTAAACAATTATAAATTGCAATATTGTTAATATGCTCAGGGATTGCAGTATAGGGAGCTAAAATTCCGGGCAGGGTATAGCCCTTATTTTCTTCTTCTGGGTTCCTAATGTAAAGGAAGTAAATTCATATACCAGGGATATTTCATGAGCCCCGGCGGTTGAACCAATAAGATTCGATATTGTGAAATCGTAGCTGTATCCGATATGAAGATTATCCGATTTGTACCCTATGAGCCCGATTATTGCATCACCGGCCTGTGATGTCATAAATGGAATACCACGGTACCATAATCCGAATATCAGCGGACTCTTGAAATAATACAATCCCACGTCGGTCTGGTAGAATTTCGCCTGTCTCTGGAAATTCATGGCAATTGAAAGTGTTTCCTGAAGCTTCACTCTCAGCCTGGTCTTCTTTATGAGCTGTATCCCTCCGAACAGATTGAATTTGATGGGAACATTGGCATCATCACCGTAGAAAGAAGTTTTAGGGACCAGCAGGTGATCGAGCGTGAAACCTGCCCAGATGCGGTCGTTATATGCGAGTGCTGAGGTTGCGAAATCGACATCAGCCACATTATCGAATGGTGGAGGATAGACAGAAGGACTGGTACCGCTTCCTGTAAGCTGGCTGTTAAAGATAAGTTTATATATATCCAGGCCCAGGTAATAGAATTTGAAGTGAACGCCCGGTCGTATGTGCCAGTCGTTGCTTATGTTGAAATCGTAAGAATAAAGCAGACCGATATTTGTAGTACTAAGATCACCGGAACCAGCAACATCATAAGTGGCCAGAATGCCGAAACCTGAATTGAAATTAGGCATTGCTTTGTCAAAGGATATGCTGTATGTATGGAAAACGCCCGGCACAGCCGGCCATTGATTCCTGTAATTTATTCCCAGTCTGTATTCCTCGGTGGCACCTGCAAATGATGGAGCAAGGTAGAGAGGATTCGCATAGAACTGCGAGAATGTAGGGTCCTGACCATAACTATCGAGAAAAAGGATAAATGACAGTAGAGCTATATATTTAATCCTCTTAAACAAAGTTTTCACGTTAGGTTACTAAAGACGAAAGTAGTTAAATCATTTCACAATTCACTACTCTTTAACGGAATTTTCCACCAAATGTGACAAGATCCGGAGCTTTTTTTAAGCCCCGGATCTGAAACATTCAGGATGGCTTTTTTTTTGTTAAAACGCTTACCCTCTTAAATTGAGGGTCTCAGAATATTATTTCATATCCTTAAGAAGAGTGACATCCCCCATTTTTGTAAAAGGCTCCCTGTTGATAAAATTTCCACGGACTTTCCATATATATACCCCGGGGTCGCACAGCTGGCTATTATAATAACCATCCCAACCTATGTTGATATCATTGCTTTCAAAAATAAGAATACCATGTTTGCTGAATATCTTTAGCTGGTACTCTGATACACCATCTGCTTCAGGATGAAAAATACTTGCTGATTCATCGGTTTTTGCTGAATAATAGCCATTTGACGGTCCCCCCGGATTTGGGATAAAAGCATTAGGGAATTCTATAAAGTACTTTTCTGCATCGAAGGCATTCTGAACAACAAGAGTATCTGAACACCCGTATTCCGAGGTCGCTACAAGCCGTATTGTGTAATTACCGTTTTTCGTATATGAATGAACAGGTTCTGACAGGTCTGATGTGCTGCCGTCCCCGAAAATCCATTTGAATTTTTCTGCTCCTGTCGAATAATTATAAAAGGTGATATTCTCTCCGGGCTGTGGAACATCAGCAGGGACAATTTCAAAGCGGGCAACAGGCACCGGATATACTTTTATCATACACGAAGAAACAGCTTTCAGGTTGTTTGAGCTGTACAGTCTCAGGGTTACTTCATAATCTCCAGGGATGTCAAATATCCATTCAGGCTCCTTTTCTTCAGAATAACCTCCGTCGCCGAAAGTCCAACGGAATGTCTCGTAAGATGAGGATTTATTTGTAAATCTGACCTTTAAAGGGGAACATCCCTCGATAACAGATGGTATTATTATGTTCTTTAGCTGCTTTACCCCTTTCAACCTGTCTTTTTCAGCAGGATTTTCAGAGAAAAACGCCTTATCAGGCGACAGATTAGTTTCTGTTCTTGAAGGAACAGCCTGTCTGTGGTCCGAAGATATCAGATTACTGTTATTAGTTCTGCCAGCTCGCTGTCGTGAGATTGATCTCCCGGGCTCGGTCCCTTTTTCCACTGCAATAATTGAATTGTCCGGTTCAGGAACTGTCACTCCCTGTGTCCGTTCGTTTCCTGCTTCATTAATGATCTCATTCAATACCGAGGATGCCGAGTCGGGCATTTTCTCATTATTCCTGCCCGGACCTGATATCAGGGCTACAGCAATCGCCACACCGGCCACGGCAATTCCGCACGCATACCAGATGTTGAACTTATTGGGAATAAAATGAAAGAATTCTCTCACAGCAAGCTTCCGCATAAGATCGCTGCCTGTCGAAGATGAAGGCATAACCTCAATATTATCAAGTTTCTGCCTGAACAATTCCCTGAATGCCTTATCGTCTTTCTTTCCCTTCACTCTTTTAAACTTGTTGTCATCAATCTCCTCCGGGATATATTTTCCTGATCTTTCGGATTTTATCCAGTTTTTCCCTTAAAGCTGCCTTTGCCCTGCTGTATTGAGATTTTGATGTATTTGTATCTATCCTGAGCATCTTTGCTATTTCTTTGTGTTTATAACCTTCAATTGCATAAAGATTAAACACCATTCTGTACCCTGCCGGCAGCTCATTCAGCACTTTATATAACTCATCGGATGAAAAAAAGTCCTCTTCAAACCCTGAATCACCAGTCTCAGAAGAAACATACTCTTCTATTTCAACATAATGCCTGAATTTCAGGCTCTTATGATATTGAGTTATTGCGGTGTTAACTGCGATCTTTCTCAACCAGCCTGTAAAAGAACCTGTTGCTGAAAATTTTCTGATATTGAAAAAAACCTTCAGGAAACTTTCCTGTAAAATATCTTCAGCCTCAGCTCTGTCGGCAGCATACCTCAGACAAACACCAAGGAGGAAAGGCGAATACCTGTCGTATAACAGTTGCTGCGCTTTCCTGTCGTGCTTCGCGCACCCCTTTATTATCTGAAGGTCACTCATCATCGGCTGAGGACATCTTTAAGACTGCAACCCGAAAAAAATGGTTGCACTGATCTGAAAAATTAATTCAAAATAACTAATTTCCCTTTTCTTTACCTTACTTCAGTAATGATAAACGTCATTAATTTAAATAACAGAAGTGGTTTAATTAGCATATCAAAATTAATAAAGGATCATTAATTTAATCTCATCAGGATGTTCAATAAATTCATTGCCTCAATACTCCCCTATTTTCCGAAGAAATTCATATGGATCTTCTCTCGATCATATATTTCCGGAGAAAAGATCGAGGATGCCATGCGCGTTTCCAAAGAGCTCAACAGCAGAAACATAAAGGTCACATTCGATATTCTCGGTGAATTCATAAAGGATCTTGACGAAGCTGAGACAAACAAAAAGGAATACCTTAACCTTATTGATGTTGCCATTGCTAACGGTATAGATGGCAATTTCTCAGTGAAACCTACAAGTTTCGGTCTGCTGATTGACAAAGAGGTATGCTACAGCCATATCCGTGAGATTGTGGCTAAGGCCGCGTCTTATAAGAATTTCATAAGGATCGATATGGAAGATTCTCCCTGCACCACCCTGGAAATAGAACTCTTCTGCAGGCTCAAAGTTGAATTCCCCTCTAATGTGGGACTGGTTGTCCAGGCTTACCTGAAAAGGACCCTTGATGATATAACAGGATTGTCAGATCTTAACAGTGAAGCTGCGCCTCTTAGCTTCAGACTGTGCAAAGGAATTTACATTGAACCGGAAAGCATATCATATAAGAAATATGAGGAAATAAACCAGCACTACCTTGAAGATCTGGAATATATATTAAAGAATAAGATACACGTCGGCATTGCCACGCACGACAGACCTCTTATAGATGGGGCTTACAGGCTGATTGAGAAATACAATGTGCCTAAAAATATGTATGAGTTCCAGATGCTTTACGGCGTTACCCCGAAACTTAGGGACGAAATAGTAAGCAAAGGACACAAAATGAGAGTATATGTTCCCTATGGTGAGAAGTGGTTTGGCTATTCAACCCGCCGCCTGAAAGAAAACCCGAAGATGGCAAGCCATATTATAAAGGCGATATTCTATAAGGGATGATTTCTGGAGTCAGAAGTCCGGAGTCCGGAGTCCGAAGTCCGAAGTCCGGAAGGATTCAAAAGCCCCCCTCCTGGGGGGTTGGGGAGTTGGGGTGGATGTAGTCTGAAGCCTGGGGATTATTTCTTTCTGGTTTTTTCGAGGTAGATTCTGTTTATACGGTCGATTTCCTGGCTTGTCAGCTGGGATTCCATGGGCGACGGTTTATCCGGGAATCCATTGATCAGCAGGTATGCTGCGGGCAGGAGTAAAAAGGGGCTCAATCCTACTATCCTGTCCGAGGGCAGCTGACCTTTACTGTATGCTTCGTCCTGTTGTTTCTGCTGAAGCACTTTGTAATTTATTGCAGGATCGCCCATCTTATTCTGACCCATTCTCCCCTGATAGGCAGAGAGAGCCAGGTTGTATTTTGCATTCTCCATCGGAATATTTGGTTCGATCTTACTGTTCATCAGCTCCGATTTAAGGTTCCTGAGTCTTGGTGTGATTATCACTTCAGCTATCTCAAGCGTATCGGAACTCATATAGATCCCTGCAAGGAACTCCCTGCCAGCAAGTGTATCGCTTACAATAAAATGAGCTGTCTTGTATCCCAGCCTTGTGCAGACAACCGTATCCCGCCTGTTGACATAAAAAGCAAACTTCCCTTCCTTGTCGCTTACTGATAGATATCGCCGGTTTATTATTATCTGAGTATTAGCCAGAGGAGTATTTGTTCTTGAATCCATTACTATGCCACTAAACCGGATAAGGTTCTGTGTTCCGGATGCTTCCTGAGTGTATGCAGTATTACTCATCAGGAACAGAAATAATAAGAATAGAATGCTCTGCTTCATATTCTGTCTCAAAGATTAAGAATAATCTCGTTCAGAGGTCTTTTCGGCACGTGGTGGTTTTTTTCAGGATCACGCCAGTATTTAATATCTCCATCCTTTATTTCATCAACAATGACTTTCTCAACCGGTCTGCCTAAAGCAAGAACCAGCAGTATCTCATATTTTTCAGGGATCCTGAGTTCATTGCGCAGCTGTTCGCGTTTCACTGAAGCTATTATGCAGCCTCCAAGTCCTTCTTCGGTGGCCCCGAGCATAATACTCTGAGCAGCGATACCATGATCAACCCCGAAGGATTCTGCAATCGATTTATCACCAAGTACGATAATATAAGCCGAAGGTCTTTCCCCTTCTGAAGGTCCGTCCCATTCCTTCAGGTATCCGGCCCAGGCAAGGGAAGGGAATACTCTATTACATCTATCAGGAGTATTGCATATAATATATTTCAAAGGTTGCCTGTTTGCGGTTGAGGCAGACAGCCTGGCCAGGTCAATTAAACTTTCAAGAGTTTCATAAGCGATCTGGTACGATTCATCAAAGCGCCGGTAAGATCTTGTCCTGAAAACTAAATCCTTAAGAACCATATCAATGAAATAAACCTGTAAATAATTCTGTCCGATAATTTCCGGACTTTAATATTATATCATACAAATTTAATCAATTATTTAAGCTTAATCGTACTAAATCTCAGGAAACATCTTTTGCGGCAGTACAGGAATTATTCCTTTCTCTGCGGCAATCCTGTACAGCTCAGTGAGGGCTTTTCTGCCTTCATGACCCAGGTTGACTGTGAATTTATTCACATATAGTTCTATATGCCTTCGCATCACATCTCTTTCCATCTCCCTGGCATTCTCAGTAACAAATCCCTCAGAGGCAGCCGGGTCTTTCAAAGCAAATTCGACGCTTCTCTGAATTACACGATTAACCGCAAGGGCAGTTTCTGAAGGCATCCTCCTGTTTAATACTATCATTCCGAGCGGGACCGGCAGTCCGGTAAGCTTTTCCCAGAATTCACCCATATCGGCTATCTTTTTCAATCCCTTTTTCTCGTATGTAAACCGGCTCTCATGAATAATGAGTCCTGCATCCGCTTCGCCTCTAATCACAGCATCTTCAATCTCCGAGAAGAGATACTCTTTCTTATTTACAGCCTCCGGCCAGGCGATGCTGAAAAGCATGTTTGCAGTTGTATATTTGCCTGGTATTGCTATTCTTGCCGTCACAAGATTGACTGGATTTATCTCTGCCCTGCTGACAAGCAAAGGACCATTCTTAAATCCCAGAGCGCTGCCGGAATCCAGTATCATGTAACTTTCTGCAGCAAATGCATATGCAAAACTGCTTATTTTTGTTATGTCAGGCTGTCCGGTAAAAGCTCTCCTGTTAAGTTCCTCAATATCTGCCAGGTAGTATGAAAATTCAAGTCCTTCAGTGTCAACTTTCCCATGCACCATTGCATCAAAGATAAAGGTATCATTAGGACAGGGAGAGAAGCCAAGAGTCAGTTTCATGCTATAAGTCATTTGTCATAAGAAATTCTTCCAGGGCCCGTGTCAGAGCAGAAAGAGCCAGCGGGATATTCCACTTTTGCTTGAGACGCGGACCGATAATATTTGAAACCGACCTCAATGCCAGATAATCGACCCTTTCACAGCTGCAGCTATATGAAAAAGCAGCTCCTTCCATTGTTTCAATATCAGGATCATATTTACTTACAAGTCTGGCTATTGTCTCTTCAGTGCCTGATGCCGTGTTTACTGTTACGGCCTTTACTTTTCTGAGTTTTCCTGCAGCAAGATCAACAAACCTGTTATCGCAGATTATTCTTCCGTTCCTGAAAGGGAACCTGTCAGGATCTTCAAGACCGGCTTCAGCAAGTGTAAGAAAACCTCTTCCTGATTCGATCCCTGCATCGGCAAAGCAATCTGATACGGCAACAACAACATCGCCTTCCGCTATATCTTTTTTAAAGCTCCCGGCAATTCCGATATTTATTGCCAGCTGTGGTTTTTCATTAACAGAGAACCATTTTGACAAGGACCACGAGGTGCCTACCGATCCTACCCCTGTAACAAGAGTATCGATCTTACAATCTCCTTTCTCAAACCATCCCCCGGAATTTACAATACCCCTGATATTCCTGAGAATACCGGCTTCTCCTTCAGTCGCAGCTACGATCAATATTCTTTTCAACTTCTTCAACTCTTCAACCTTTTCAACGTCCTTCGAACCTTTAAGTAATGGCGAAGATGGTTTGCAGTGTTATTTACATCCCCCTAACCCTCCCGCTGAAACGGGATCTCCGTTTCACTTCGACCTTCAAAGGGGGAATTTGGCTGCACTACCCTCTTCACCTCTGAATCACTGAGCCTCTGCGCCGTAACGCCTTAACGTCTTAATGCCGTAATACCTTTTCGCCCCATAAATATATGACACAAACCGTTTACTACCTTAATTTTATTGGTTAATATTGCATTCTAATTGCAGTTCCTTATGATATACCTAACTCGCAGAGAAAGATTCAGTGCTGCCCACAGGATGTTCAGGCAGGACTGGTCGGATGAGCAGAACCGGGAAATATTCGGGAAATGTTCGAATCCGAACTGGCATGGACATAATTACGATCTGTTTGTTACAATCAGGGGAGAGATATCTGAAGAGCATGGGTTTATTATGAATATCAGCACACTCAGGGATATCATAATTGAGAAGATCATCAGCAGGATCGATCATAAGAACATCAATCTGGAAGTTGATTTCATGAAGGGTAAGATTGCCACGACTGAGAATCTCGCCATTGCGATCTGGAATGAGCTCAGGGAACCTGTACTTAAAGCCGGAGCTCAACTACATTGCGTAAGAATAGAGGAGACAGAAAACAATTCTATTGAATATTATGGCTAAAAAGCAGGAAGAAAAGAAAACCGTGAGAAAGAAATCCAACGGGTACAGCAGAATAGAGCAATGGGATGAAGAGAACATCCGGGAATTATCGCAGATCTATTATAAAGTATTGAAGCTGATAGGTGAAGATCCGGAACGAGAGGGGC
Organism: Bacteroidetes bacterium ADurb.Bin145; assembly: GCA_002070505.1. GTDB lineage: Bacteria > Bacteroidota > Bacteroidia > Bacteroidales > VadinHA17 > LD21. The sequence continues at coordinate 15,648 of MWDJ01000012.1, forward strand.
TCATTAAGACACCGGAGCGTGTGGCCAAGGCAATTCATTTTCTCACAATGGGTTATTCATTGAATCCCTGCGAAATTATCAATTCAGCAAAATTCAAAGAGGAATACAGGCAGATGGTACTTGTCAAGGATATTGACATTTACTCGATGTGTGAACATCATATGTTGCCGTTTTTCGGAAAAGCACATGTTGCATATATTCCTGATGGCTATATTACCGGTCTGAGCAAGATCGCACGTGTTGTTGAAGCATTCAGTCGCAGGCTCCAGGTACAGGAGAGACTTACCACCCAGATAAGGAACTGCATACAGGATTGTCTCAACCCCATGGGTGTAGCTGTTGTGATTGAAGCACAGCATATGTGCATGCAGATAAGGGGAGTACAAAAGCAGAACTCTGTCACTACCACTTCGGCTTTTACCGGGATCTTTCTGAGTAATCTTAATACACGGGAAGAATTCATTCACCTGATCGGCTCAAAACTGCACTGATATGAAAGCTTATATATTTCCGGGTCAGGGAGCACAGTTTCCCGGCATGGGTAAGGATCTCTACGAGAAATCGCCTGCTGCAAGAGAATTGTTCCGCAAGGCTGATTCTGTTCTCGGATTCAATATCACGGAGATCATGTTCTCGGGTACAGAAGAAGATCTCAGGCAGACAAGAGTCACACAGCCTGCTATTTTCCTTCATTCGACAATACTTGCAGCCGTCCAGGGTCCGGATTTCAGGCCTGATATGGTTGCAGGTCATTCTCTTGGTGAGTTTTCAGCCCTTGTAGCTAACAGGACCCTGGAGTTTGAAGATGCTCTGGTACTTGTTTCAAAAAGGGCTATTGCAATGCAGAAGGCATGCGAAATGAATCCTTCCACAATGGCTGCAATAATTGGGGCCGATGATAAGACTGTTGAGGAAGTTTGTGCTGCAATAGATGAAATTGTCGTCCCTGCTAATTACAATAGTCCGGGACAAATAGTCATCTCCGGAACAAACGAAGGTATTGATAAAGCTATAGAAGTCCTCAAATCCAGAAGTGTTAAAAGGACACTTAAGCTGGCTGTGGGAGGAGCTTTCCATTCACCACTTATGGAACCGGCACGGGCAGAGCTGGAGGAAGCGATCAGGTCGACAAAGTTCAATGATCCGATATGCCCTGTCTATCAGAATGTTACTGCAAGACCAGCTACCGATCCCGGGATTATAAGATCGAATCTTGTGGCACAGCTTACTGCACCTGTCCTCTGGACACAAACTGTGCTGAACATGATAGCCGACGGAGCGGATTCATTCACTGAGGTCGGTCCGGGTTGTGTCCTCCAGGGGTTGATACGGAAGATAAACAGTAGCATAGTGACGGGAGGAGTCGTGGTCTAGGGAAAAGTGGTTTTGCGGTCGTGCAGTCATGTAAAAACATCCCCCTAGCCATCTTCAAAGGGGGAATTTGAAGAGCTCACTGCTCACCACTTACATCTCACCTCTTTCTTTGCCGTTGCGCCGTTGCGCCGTTCCTACGGCTTCATTATCACTCCTCTGTGTCTTTTTCCATCAATCATAATGCTGATGGGCTTCTCAAATCTCACATGCCTTATATAACTGTCTTCATAAATTGCGGGCATACTGTTAAGGAATTCAACATCATAATAGCCCTCATTAACAAAAGGATTGATTGTGAAATACCCAACTCCGAATGAGGTGAGGTTCTGAAAGAAATGTGTTCCCTGACTGGGATCAATACGGTAGTTTTTAAGTCCCGATTCAATAATAATCCTCGCAGCAGATATCTGGGCCCATTTAACCGGAATTCCAAGCCAGGGATCTGTAGAACCCCATCTTCCCGGCCCAATAAGGACATAGCCGGTTCCCTGCTTAATAAACGAGGAATTAAGGTTATCTATAACAACAGAAATTTTCTTGTTATTGGCCGGGTTAAAGGACTCTGGTTTTATATAAATAAGATCCTGTATGCCTTTAAAAGAACCATTCCCAAGAGCTGAATCTGATAAAATGATAGTTTCTTCGGCTTTGACCTTCTGCAGATTTATGTTATGAGTGTCATCTGAATGAACTATCGGCCTTATCTGAAGGAAATTAAATATTTTAGGTGTACCGGCAGGGGTCTCAAGATTAGCAGCAAATTCTATCTCAATGGGATTATTCATCTCTCTCTGGCCCAGTTCAAGAAGTGTTGTAAGTATCTCTGCAAGAGGGAAAACTTTATGCTGCAATACTCCGGCAAAGGTTATGACTTTCTGCCCGGCAGAGTTTATGCCATCACGGAGCATGTTATTTGTTCTGTCGTATGTCGATGCAAGATACTTCAGTGCAACATCGTTACCGGCATCCTTAATATCGATCCGGAGTATATTCACTCCGTCGTCTGTTGAAGGGATAAAGCTGTCAATATTCATATCAAGGGCCCTGAACTCTTTCTGGGTATCCCTCAGGGCAGCCTCGGGTGATGAGAGCTGGAGTATTTTCTTTGGCTGTTTCGGGCAGAAACGGAGGGATAAGCCTCCTTCAACGATCAGCTTGCCAAGACCGAAAGCGACGTTGGCTATGCCATCCTCTGCCTTTTCCGAACCTATGGGGTAATAGTTTATTGATCTTGCCACTCCCGAGATCGTCGGGTAAAACATATTACCATGTCTGTTGCCGCATACTTCCTGAAGGATGATTCCCATTTTTTCCTCATCGATCACATTTGCAGTGGCAGTCATATAGGCTTTACTGGCTTTGTAATATACGGATGCATATACTTCTTTAATGGCATCCGACAAGGCTTTTACCATAAGCTTGTTGTCTGCCAGCCTTGGTATCATATAGGTAGAGTAAACTCCGGCAAACGGCTGATAATGTGAGTCTTCAAGCTTACTGGAAGATCGTACCGCAATCGGATGGCTTCGTGATACCGACAGGTAAGCATAGAAATCCTGGTACACCCTGCCCGGAAGTTCGGCATTCAGGAATCTGTTGAGTATCTCCTCATCAGGCTGATCTGACAGAGCCACCGAATAGAGGTTGTTATGCTCCATGAACTCGTCAAAGATATCAGTGCTCAACACAACTGTTCGTGGAATAGTGATCAGTACGTCAGGGAACTTATTGAACAACTTGTTGTTCTTAATTATCCTGTTGATAAAGGCAAGTCCCCTCGCTTTCCCTCCTATAGAGCCGTCACCAATACGTGAGAAGATCTGGTATTCATCAAAGCTGGTCTTGTCAAATTTTGCTATTACGCCCCTTCCCTTTCCGAGGCGGAAACTTGAGATAGCAACATAAAGAAAGCGCCGCATCTCTTCCATCGTAGCGAAATCCTCTCTTCTTATGTATTTGAACATCTGAGCAACCGGGAACAGTGCCCTGGCATTAAGCCATTTTGAAAAATGGTTGCGGGTCGCATGATACTCAAGACTGTTATCGGGAATTGTAAGTATCTTCTGCTGAAGACTCTGAAGGTCTGTTGCTATTGCAATCGGCTCAAGAGTATCAGGGTTCCTGAAGACAAAAGGGCCGAAGGCAAGGTTCTGTATAATGAAGTTCCTGAGCTCAATTGATAATGATTTGGAATACTTATGAATGAAAGAAGCCCCCATTTCTTCAGCTCTCTTCTTGTGCTCCAGGTTAGAAGACTGGAGAAGGAAAGGCACCTTATCATCATCGGCCATCACAACCTTGCAGAGCTCAAAACCGGCGTTTTCATCCTGCACATCATCCCTTTTGTAACTAATATCTGAAATTACACCAAGAACGTTGTATTTATACTTACGATAAAGATCAACTGCATCATTGAAATTATTCGCGAGAAGTATTTTCGGTCTGCCTCTCATCTTCAGCATCCTCTGGTGTTCATTAAGAGCTTCACGCTGAAAATCCAGAGATTGCATTAATACGATCCGGTAGATATTCGGAAGATAGGCTGAAATATATCTTATTGAATTCTCAACCAGTATTATTGCCTGAACGCCGATATCAATATCGTGCTGCGCATTCATCTTATCTTCAATCAGCTTTATTATTGCAAGGATCAGAGATGCATCACCGAGCCAGCAGAAAACATAATCAATAGCACTGAGGTCTTCTCCCTGTAGTCTCAGGGAAACTTCACGCGAGAAATATGTAAGAACAACAATGGGTATGTTCGGATATTTCTCCTTGATTCTTTTAGCCAGTGCAAATACATCGCTTCCTTTCAGGCTTATCATTGAAATAACGAGATCAATATTCCCCTCCTGAAGGATCCTGAATGCATCCACATCATTGTCTGTCTGAACAAAAATGGGAGGATATCTCAGATTTAGCGATACATATTCATTGAAGATCTGTTCATCTATCCTGCCATCTTCTTCAAGCATATAATTGTCATAATTACTGCAGATAAGCAGGACACGATGGATCCGTTTCTGCATGAGGAGATCGAATGAAGTATCGGCGAAATCATATTTCTGCAGATCCAGTATTCCTTCAATGATAGTCATAACTGCTCCTTTTCATTGTTCATAATGATCATTGCCAGGCTTTTCTTACCATCCATCATGATGTGCAGAGGCTTACTGAAACGTATATGACTGAAGAAACTTCCCTGCCGGATGACTTCCTGCTCTTTCAGTTTTTCCCAGTTGACTGATCCTCTCTGGGACATCTGATCAATTGAAAAATACCCTACTTTCATTGATGTCACATTATGGAAGAAATGTGAACCAAGAGAGGCGTCGAGCTGAAATCCCGGTATTCCGACCTCGACAATCACCTTGGCGTTGCATATCTGAGGCCAGGTCACAGGTATCCCCAGGAACTTATCCCTTGTACCCCATCTCCCCGGACCTATAAGTACATAATGGCGGTTTTCCTTAAGCATCTCATCATTGAACATATCAATTTCCTCAGCCATCTTTATTGTGGAAAGATTATCGAATTTCCCGGGTTCCACATATATGAGATCCGTAATATTCTCTATTACGCCGTTACCCATGCTCTTTGGAGACTCAAGTACCAGGTCTTCTTTTTTAATGGTCTTAGGATCAATATTATACCCTATTCCGCTTCCAATAAGTGGTTTGATCTGAAGAAGGTAGAAAGTTGCCTGTCCATTGCTGTTCTTTGTCATATCGACTGCAAATTCAATTTCAGAAGGATTCGCTGTAGCCTCTGCAACCACATCAAGGATAGTCTTGAGTGATGAGGAAAGAGGAATATAATTGTACTTGAGTATATCTGCAAAATTTATTACCCTTGGCCCTGGGAAGTCCAGTCCTGGTATAATGGTATCATTATCCGTATTCATTACCGAGGCCAGGTGATCGAGAGTGCCCTGGGACTCTGCCATGCTGATATCAAGTAAAGCCAGCCCGGCTTTCTCACCATCCAGGAGGTCCAGATCTTTCTTTTTAAGGTCAACGGCATAAAACTTTACCTGTGAGTTCTTATAAAGATCAGTTTGTGAAATAATATCAAGGTTAGGGTATGCAGGCGAGAAGCGGAAAGCCCTTTCTCCCTCAGCCACGTAATGTCCAAGGCCTAAAGCCATAACTGCAACTCCATCCGATGGAGTCATATGAGACACAGGATAAAAATTATATGATTGGGCAGTCCCGCTGATGTGAGGATAGAAATAATCGCCATACCTGTTGCCCACAACTTCCTGTATTACAACCGCCATCTTTTCGAGCTCTATCTTGTAGTTAATAGCTTCAAAAAAAGTACGTGAGCTTTTTGAATAAATTGAAGCAAAAACAAGTTTTATAGCACCCGTAAGCTGCCTTAACCTGACTTCAAATTCAGGATGGTTATTAGGGAGCAGGTAGGTGCCGAATACTCCTGAGAATGGCTGGTTCATAGAATCTTCAAACAGGCTCGAGGATCTTACAGCTATAGGTTTGCTGATCTGTTTCAGGAAGATTCTCAGTTCCTTTTCCAGTGTATAGCTGAGGCTCCCATGCACGAAATATTTCTGAAGAACTGAATAGTCCTTTTCTTCATTTATTTTTTCCCACAGGTGATTACGCTCCATGAACATATCAAATTCATCAGTCCCGATGATTGCTGTAATGGGCGTCTTGATCGTAATACCAGGCAACAGCCTCCCAAGCTCAAAACTGTTTATCAGGGTGTTTATGAAGGCCAGGCCTCTTCCCTTCCCGCCAAGGGATCCGGCTGAAAGACTCACAACATTAGTGTCGTCGATAACAGCTGATTCCTCAAAATTTATTACGCGGCCTTTATTCAGTTCACGTCTGCGTTGTCTTATAAGCGATAGCAGATGCTCTCTCAGTTCCTTAAGATTTTTATATTCCGATACTCTTAAGGGATTTATCTGTTTGGCAATTTTTACTTCTCCGCGTGCCATAAGCCAGAGAGAGAAATGATTCCGCAGTGCGTGGTATTCAAGCGAATCCTCAGGTACAGTCTCAAGGTAAGCCTCAAATTCCTTCATCGATTTGGCGACAGCTATCTGGCGTCCCTTGTCGTCTCTGTAAACAAAATGACCAAAGCCAAGATAATAATTGATGAATGATTTCAGATCCTTCATCAGGCTCTCCGAATTCTTATTTATAAAATTCGACTTAAGGGAATAGGCATATGTAGCATTACCGGGATCAGATGACTGTAGTACCGTTGGCAGATTAGGTATAACCGATTTAATATGTTTTATGAGTTCAAAGCCTGCAGTATTATGGATCACACCGTTTTTAGGGAACCGGATATCAGAGATAACACACAGGAGGTTATTTTCATATTTATTGAAGACTGTTATAGCATCCTCATAATTGGAAGCAAGAAGTATCTTCGGCCTTGTCTTGAGCTTCAGCACCTTAAAAAGCTCGTCTGCTGAAACCTCTTCAATAAGGTTCCTTGTCTGCTCCATAACAAGAGTATACAACATGGGCAGATAACTTGAATAGTATTCAGCCGAGTCCTCGACAAGAAGTATCACTCCTATAAGTCCCTTCTTGGTATCATTGTCAACATTGACACGATCTTCAAGAAGATTCACCATTGCAAAGAAGACTTTTGATTCTCCTGTCCAGACGAAATAATTATCAATCGGGACACCTGCTTCTTTCTGTCTTTTCACAAAAGGTACGTCAGCCGGGTTATTCAGGAGAAGATAGGTGGGCATGTAGGGATATTTATCCTTGATCTTTCTGCACATTTCTATAGGGCTTTCCTTGTGAACTCCGATCATTATTATCACCATATCGTAATGCCTGGATCTCAGCCTGTTGAAGGCTTCTTCCTCACTGGAAACCCCTGTCACTCTCGGCAATGAGGTAAGGCTCAGCTGATAGTATTCGCCAAGCATATGATCGGCGAATCTTCCCTCCCCTTCAATCGAATAAGCATCATAAAGATTGGCCACAAGCAGTATCTCTTTTACCTTGAAGGGCTGAAGATCATGGAAAACATCCCGTTCAGCATTATGACGTTCAAGGAACTTTTGCAGCAGTTTCCTGCTGGAAACTTCCTTCAGGTCCTCCTCCTCTTCATCAGCGTTCTGTTTTCTCAGGATAATATCCCGCGCCTTGGCACTATTTATATATCCGGTTATCAGACCAGCTATATTCTGTATCAGATCTCTCTCCTCTTTAAGAAAGGGACCTTCATCTTCACGGTTGAATTCTTTTGTGTAGCATATCTCAATAAATCCGTTCTCGTTATCAATTGTGCTGAATTCCTGTCGCATCTTCCAGTTAGTCTCATGGAATCCCGGTGTCTCAAACGAGTTATCAAGATATGTTATCCGTGCGACTGTGTATTTTGGGTACTGCCATGCTGCAGGAAGCAAAAGGACTATCTGCTGGAGGGTCTCTTCAATCGGTTTGCCTTCCTTGAGAATATAAGTGGTTTGATTAATGCAGCCGAGTTCCTTTAACCGCTCATGCTGCTCATGCATCAGGCGATGGTATTCGGGACTTATTTGGTTGTTATCTTCCATCTGATCAAGAAGAAAGCCGGCCGGCCAGTTAATCATTCAACTTTCCACGTAGATCCGCTTTTAAGCAGATCGTCCATGCATCTGATCTTTGCTTTTTTCTGGATTTTCTCTATCTGCTCCTCGACATCAGCTTCATAAGTATGTCCTTCCACTGATCTTATAATGCCGAGGGCAACCGGATAATCAGGGTATCTCATATTGGCAAGCATATATTGTATACCCGGGTTCGGTTCATGGGAATCATGAACCAGAATATCTTTCTCTGTAACACCATTTTCTCCCAGCCTGACTACTTTCAGTTTCAGACCTTCAAGAACCAGGCCTTTATCGTTATTCTTCCCGAACAGCATCGGCTGTCCATCCTTAAGCACAATAGTCCTGTCATCCCGTACTTCCCTGCCGGTAACAACATCATGAATTCCGTCGTTGAAGATAACGCAGTTCTGAAGGACTTCAACTACTGATGTTCCCTTGTGTTTAGCCGCCTCAGAAAAGATCTGGGTTGATAATGCCACATTTGAATCATATGTACGTGCGAAGAATTTTCCTTTAGCGCCGATAACCATTTCACCTACTGAGAATGGTTCCTCTACTGTCCCGAAAGGTGAAGTCTTGGTAACCAGACCTTTTTCAGAGGTAGGAGAATACTGTCCTTTGGTAAGACCGTATATTTCGTTATTAAATAAGATGATCTTTATATCGATATTCCTTCTTACTGCATGTATAAAATGGTTACCCCCTATTGCCAGTGCGTCGCCGTCACCGGTAATATTCCATACAGAGAGTTCCGGGTTGGCTGTCTTGACACCTGAGGCAATAGCGGCTGCTCTCCCGTGGATACTATGAAATCCGTACGTATCCATATAATATGGGAATCTTGACGAGCAGCCAATTCCTGAGATAAAGGCAAATTTCTCTTTGGGTATCCCGAGTTCCGACAGAGCTTTCTGAACTGCGCTCAGTACAGCATGGTCACCGCAGCCTGGACACCATCTGACTTCCTGATCGCTTTTAAAATCTTTCGGTGTATAGTTTAAAGTACGGTTCTCTTCCATATTATTCATCCTCCAGGATTTTAATGCAATTCTCCTTTATTTCTTTTATAGTAAAAGGCATTCCCTGAACTTTATTTATTTTATGATAATCGAACTCAGGGTATTTTATGCGCAAATAATCTGCAAATTGCCCAAGGTTTAATTCTGCAACCGCGATTTTCGTGAATTTGCTGAATACTTCCCTGACATTTTTTGGCAAAGGGTTTATAAAATTAAAACACACCAGACTGACTTTGTATCCCTCTTCCCGGAGTTCATTGGCTGCGGTCATAAGGTAGCCCTGAGATCCGCCCCATCCCGTCAGCAGGAGATCTCCGGATGATTCGCCCCATACAGCAAGATCAGGTATCTCATCTGCTATCCTTGCGACTTTATCCGCTCTAATCCTTACCATTTGTTCGTGGTTTTCAGGTATATAGGATACTGTCCCTTTCATTGTTTTTTCAAGTCCGCCTATTCTGTGTTCAAGTCCGGGAGTGCCCGGGACAGCCCATGCGCGGACCAGTCTCTCGCAATCCCTTTTATATGGCAGGAACGGAATGTCATTCTTTTCGGCATACGGCGGCTTTATTTCCGGAAGATCTTTCATTTCAGGAATCTTCCATGGTTCTGTCCCGTTGGCGAGATAGCCATCAGTCAGTAATATGACGGGAGTCATATGTTCAATTGCTATTTTTGCAGCTGTAAAAGCATAATGGAAACAATTGGAAGGAGTGCTTGCCGCAATAACAACAACAGGGCTTTCTCCATTTCTTCCATACAGAGCCTGTAACAGATCAGCCTGTTCGGTTTTTGTAGGAAGGCCTGTTGACGGGCCGCCTCTCTGGACATCAACTATCACGACCGGCAGCTCTGCCATGACTGCCAGGCCGATAGCTTCAGATTTAAGAGCCAGTCCAGGGCCTGAAGTAGAGGTAACTGCCAGGTATCCTGCGAAGCTCGCACCCAGGGCAGTGCATATACCAGCTATCTCATCCTCGGCCTGAAAGCTTTTAACCCCCAGGTCCTTTCTCAATGCCATCTCTTCAAGTATTCCTGTAGCCGGTGTAATCGGGTAAGATCCTATGAAAGTTTTAAGGCCGGCCTTTTCTGCGGCAGCCAGAAAACCCCAGGCAGTTGCAGTGTTACCACAAATGTTCCTGTAGATACCTGGATCAATCTGCGCCGGTTCAATGATGATCACAGGATTAAGAGCTTCTATTGTTTCTGCATAGTAATATCCCTTCCTCAGGGCAACTTTATTTGCCTCAGCTATCTCGGGCTTATTTGCAAACTTTTTGTCGAAATACTGTTCGGTATATTTCAGTTTACGGTCAAAAAGCCAGTAAACCATACCCAGGGCAAACATATTCTTTGTTCTCAGAACTGATTTGGGATCAAGTCCAAAATCCTTAAGTGCTTCCCTGACCATTGAGGAAATCGGGGCAGGAATTATATTATAATTTTCAAGCTTCTCTTCAGCAATAGGATCTGAAATATAACCAGCCCTCTCAATATTCTTTTCCGTGAAATTATCCTTGTCGAAAATTATTGTTCCTCCGGGTTTGACCCATATGGCATTAGCCTTTATGGCGGCAGGATTCATTGCAACAAGAACATCAGCATAGTCTCCCGGGGTATTGATTTCAGAATGTCCGAGGTGAATCTGAAACCCTGAAACGCCGCCTACAGTTCCCTGAGGAGCACGGATCTCAGCCGGGTAATCAGGGAATGTCGAAAGATCATTACCAAAAAGGGCAGCAGTATCAGAGAACAGGGTCCCGGTAAGCTGCATCCCGTCGCCTGAGTCGCCCGAAAAGCGGATCACTACCTCTTCTCTTTTAATAACCTTTGAGTTTTTGGCCATTATCGTTGAATATTAACTGTGAAGTATCATCGCACTTTATAACCTGCTTAATTTAATCAAAATTAGCTTTATAAGTTCGAAAGAACATATTATTAATAATAATTGCGAATGATTTTGATCATATTTCAGATCAATATGAAGCAAGTTTAAGATCCTTTGTCAGAACCATTACCCTAAACCCAGATATCTGCTTTTTTCAGGTTAATCTCTCTCTCGAAGAACATCCTGGCTATTTTTTCGAAATAAGGAGTATAATCAGATACAAAGAAGCGGTCGTTCACATGATCCGTATCGTTCAGAAGGTCATTTTTCTCAAGGGTGTTCTTCAATATCTGTGAAACCTGTCTTGCAGAATCAATTACTTCAATTCCGAAATTAAATATCCTGCTTATCTGGTTCTTGATAATCGGATAATGAGTGCATCCAAGTATAAGGGCCTGGATTCCTGTAAGCGATTTATCAGACAGATAAGCTCTGAGGATGGCATTACTGATATCATCAAAAATAAAACCCTCTTCAATCATGGGTACCAGCAGGGGTGTGGCCATTGATATGACTTCAGTACCCGGTGATTTTTCAGCTATCTTGGTCTTATAGGTCCCTGAGCTTATCGTTCTCTTTGTCCCGATAACACCTATCTTGTTGAATTTCCTGGTTCCAAGATAATCCACGACAGGGTCGATGACGTCGATAAGGATCACCCTGTTCTCAAACTCTTTCTTTAATGTATCAAAAGCTGAAGATGAAGCCGAATTACAGGCTACGAGGACAACCTTAGAATTTTGTTCGAGCAGAAATTCAGTTATCCGCCGGGAATATGACCTGATAGACTCTGCTGATTTATCCCCATAAGGGAGATGAGCAGTATCGCCGAAATATACAAGGCTCTCGCCCGGGAGCAGCTGCTTGACTGCATGAGCAACTGTGAGTCCTCCTACACCTGAATCAAAAATGCCTATCGGCCGGTCTTTCACTTTAAAAAAGATTAAAAAAATGACCATCAGCCCTTTGGCAGATGGTCATACATATTTTATGCAATAATTATTTCAGCCCAAGTTTTGCCCTTGCGAGAGGCATAACATTGGTGCTTTTGGTTTCATCGTAAAACACAAGTCCGCCTTTTGCTATATCAAAAATATAAACAAAACCATTCTCCTTTCCCAGATCTTTAAGAGCTTTATCTACCTTTGCATAGATAGGCTGCAATAGTTCAATCTGCCTGTTCTGAAACTGAGACTGAGCATTCGTCTGGAAGTCCTGGATCCTTCTGTTAAGATCGACCAGCTCCTGTTCCTTGGTCTGCCTTACCAAATCAGTATAGTTCTTGCTCTCCTTGTTATAAGTTTCGCTCTTATTATTCAATTCAACGGACATCAGTTCAAGAGTATTCATAAGCTCTTTCTGCAGCTTTTCAAGCTTGACATTTGCTGAATCAAATTCCGGCATAGCCTGAATCAGCTCATCACTATTGATATGTCCGAATTTTAAAGTCTGTGCTTCGGCAGTAAATGCCGCTAATATGATAATGGAAAATAACCCTAATATCCTTTTCATTTCTATATTATTATAATTTTTGCAAAAATAGTCATTTAATTTTTATAACCTAATTTTTCAAGTATCTGATCGCTTATATCAAATTTCGGATTTGCGAAGAGAACATTGCCTCCTGCGGCCGAGTCGAAAATAACCGCATAGCTTCCTTCGACTGCTATATCTTTTATGGCTTTCAATATCTCGTCCTGGATCGGTTTTACAAGTTCTTCTCTCTTTTTAAAGAGTTCCCCTTCCATCCCGAAATACTTATTCTGAAGATCTTTCATCTCCTTTTCCTTATTTATGATCGCTTCCTCACGCTTTGTCTTCATTTCCTGAGAGAGAAGCGGAGCTTCATTCTGGTAGGCTTTGTACATTTTTTCGACAACAGCATATCCGTCAGCCACTTCCTTTTCCCATTGCTGTGAAAGTTTATCAAGCTGTTCCTGAGCTGTCGTAAAAGCCGGGATGTTCTTTCTGATATACTCAGTATCAACAAACCCATACTTCTGTCCTGAAGCAAATGCTGTAGACAGTATCAATATTCCTATAATAATCGATTTTTTCATGACTCAATTTTTAACTTTTAAAACTGCTGACCTATAACAAAATGAAATTGTGATTTATTTGCGTCTTTTGCACCAGTCGGTACTTCATCGAATCCATAGCCCCAGTCAACTCCAAGCAGTCCAAACATCGGGAGATTTGCCCTCAGTCCTATTCCTGCTGCCCTGTTCATTCTGAATGGATTGTAATCTTTTAGTTTGTTCCATGCCCTTCCTGCCTCAAGAAAAGCCAGTCCATAAATAGTAGCCTGATTATTAAGTGAAACAGGATATCTCAGTTCAAACGTGAGTTTTGAATAAACGTTCCCTGAGGGAGCGCCTGATTTGGTGTCTGTCGGGGTGAGCGATCCGTTCGTGTAGCCTCTCAGTGCAATTATCTCCCTTCCGTAGAAGCTGTATCCTGTCATCCCGTCGCCGCCAACGTAAAAGTTCTCAAATGGTGAAGGTCCGATATCATTATTATAATGCCCCAGATAACCAAAAGCAAAGCGGGCGCTCAGGATGAGTTTATCGTTTCGTGTCATCGGGAAATAGCTTTCCGATTTAAATACCCATTTGTGGAACTCGATCCATCTGTATTTTACCTCATCAGGCACTCCGATCATTTTCTTTCCGCTAATAGCAGAATAGGGAGGTGTTATCTGAAGAGACAATGTGAATGATGATCCGCTTCTCGGATAGATGAGATTAGGTCCGACAGAATATCTTGAAAGTCTTCCGGTAACACTGAAAAGATTAGATTCGCCTGATTCAAAAAGGAATTGATAATAATTGTATTTATTCAGATTATATCGCTGGTAATTAAGTTCACCGTATATCGAAAAATAATCATCGGGCCACTGGAGTCTTTTGCCTAAGCCTATTGATGCCCCGCTGATTATCATAGATTGATAATCTTCAGAACTCTTCTTTCTGCCGTTGGTCATCAGCGATCTGTACATGGAAATGGAGAAGGAATTTGGTTTCTTACCACCCAGCCAGGGTTCACTGAATGAGAGATTGTAAGACTGGTAATACCTGCCGTTTGACTGGGCCCTGATACTCAGAGACTGGCCGTCGCCGGAAGGATATGGTCTCCATTCTTTCCAGTCAAAGAAATTGCGCATCGCAAAATTATTGAACCTCACACCTATAGTACCAACCATCATCCCTGCTCCCCAACCTCCGGAGATCTCAAACTGGTCGTTTGCCTTCTCCTCGAGTTTGTAAAGCAGATCCACGTTACCTGTAGTAACATCGGATAATGGAGTGGGATTGATTTTTTCCGGATCAAAATGCCCCAGTACACCAAGCTGACGAATCGATCTTATTATTTTTTCCTTGCTGAACAGATCCCCGGGAAGGGTGTAGAGTTCACGGCGGGCAACATGCTCGTTTGTCCGGGTATTCCCGCTTATAAGGATATCATTTATATATGCCTGGTCTCCTTCATATATCCGTATCTGCAGATCAATTGAATCATTTTCAATTTTGGCTTCAACCGGATTAAGCTGTGAAGAAAGATAACCATAATCAAGATAGAGATTACTAACAGCATCCTCTGCACCACCGCTACCCTTCAGCCTGTCAAGAATAAGAGACTGGTTGTATACAGAGCCTTTTTTTACATTGAAGACCCTGTCGAGATCTTCTTTCCTGTAAACGCTGTTCCCTACCCACTCTACATTCCTGAGGAAATACTGATCACCTTCATCGACTCTTATCTGCAGACCTACCCTGTCTTCGGATATTTTGTAGATGGAATCGGATATGATCTCAAAATCCCTGAATCCGTTATCATTATAAAAAGTGATCAGTTTTTGTTTATCATCATCGAACTTCTCGCTTATGAATTTCGATGCTTTAAAGAAGTTTAGATTTTTCTTTTTCGTATCCTTCATCTGCCTTCGCAGCTTTTTTTCGTCGAAATATTCATTCCCGACGAAAGTGATCTCCCCTATCCTGACTTTCTCCTTTTTGTCGACATTAATTGTAAGGATCACATTATTAGGCTGATTAGGATCGTCTTTCTGGACAAATTCCACAGTTGTATTAAGGAATCCCTTTTCAATAAAATGGTCCAGAATTATTTTTTTGGTGTTTTCAATGACGTATGAGGTGATCTGAGAACCTATCGGCATATTTATTTTTTCAGTTATATCCTGGGATTCAGAATCCTTCATACCGTTAAACCGCAATGATGATAAGCGCGGGCGTTCCTGAAGGTAAATATTAATAAATGCTGTATCGGCTTTCAGACTGTCGATTGTAATCCTTACATCAGAGAATAGCCCCTGTTGCCAGAGCTTCTGTGCAGCATCCTTGATCTCCTGCCCGGGAATATCTATTTCCTGTCCCTTTTTAAGACCTGACAGTCCGACAAGGGCATTCATGTCAAGGAATCTGATGCCGGAAATCGTAACGCCTCCTACAATATAATTGTTGGAATTTGAATAATCATAGATCTGTTCTTTCTCCTGCGAAAACAACGCAATGCTCATCGTGATCAGAAAAAGCCCCCATACAGCCTTTTTAAAATTTCTCCTCCTCTTCATAAAGTCATTTTTCCGATATCTGTTCGCTTGTTTTTCCAAATCTTCTCTCCCTTTTCTGGAAGTCAATTAAAGCACCATAAAAATCCTCCTTACCAAAATCAGGCCAAAGTACTTCAGTGAAATAAAATTCTGTGTAAGCACACTGCCACAAAAGGAAATTACTAATCCTTCTTTCTCCGCTTGTTCTTATCATAAGATCCGGATCAGGTAAATCTGCAGTGCAAAGATATTTCTCAAACAGAGCATCATTTAAAGATTCCGGATCCAGCTTACCATCCTTCACTGCAGCAGCTATGTTTCTTGCAGCCCTTAGTATTTCCCATCTTGAACTGTAGCTTAACGCAACTGTGAGCCTGAGTCCGGTAGAAACCGAAGTGATATCAATTGTATCGAACAACCTCTCCCGTACATCTTTGTCAAGCCGGTCAAGATCCCCGATTGCAGTGAGCTTAATATTGTTTTTTAAAAGTGTTTCGGTTTCATCATTCAGCGATTGCACCATAATTCCCATCAGTGCAGCCACCTCGTCGTCGGGACGTTCCCAGTTCTCTGTTGAAAATGCGTAAAGAGTGAGGTATTTTAAACCAATTTCTGCTGCGGCCTCGATCACTTTCCTGACAGACTCAACACCCTGATGATGTCCGAATATCCTGCTCTTGCCATGATGAATGGCCCACCTTCCGTTCCCGTCCATAATAATCGCTACATGGGCCGGCAGCTTTGATAGATTAATTTCCTGTCGCAATGACATAATTCAACGTTTTCTCTTACCATCAACATCATTATAGGCCGGGCATCCGGTCATCTTACTGTAGATCTTCCATGTAAATGCAACACCTATCAGCGAGTACCAGTCATTATTATGGATCCATCCATAATCTGCCGGAGCTATCTTGTCGTTAAGGCCGTCAAAGTTATCATAAAAAGATTTACGAAAACCATATTCGACCTCCAGACCCATATTTTTATGAATATTTGCCTTAAAACCAATTGAAAATGGAATTACCGGTTCAAAGGACTGATATTCGGCATTAAAAAAAGCAATTGCTCCACCGGCAGCTATATAAGGAGTAAAATCCCACAGTTTGCCCTGTGTTGTATATGGCAGAAAGTTAAATTCGAACTGGACTGCGAATTCACCAATTGAGCCTGAGAAAGATTCATTTCTGTTTTGCTGAAAGCTGTTGTTGAAATCGAGATCACTGGCTCTTATACCTCCGTAAAACAGATTGGCGCGCAAAGCCTGCCGGGGATGCAGGTTGTAACGGTAAAAGATACCTCCGGCCGGCATGGGTGAGTACAGGAGTCTTCCCGGATTGATATCTCCAAGGTAAGAGGATACACCGCCAAATATGCCATAATCAGCACTAGGCTGTCCCGCAGCTGTAAGGTAAACAATTATAAAAAAGAAGATCCAAGGTATTCTTTTCATTAAAATATATCCCGTTCATTATCATCTGAATGACGGCCATCCGTGAGGACCCGTCTTCAATTTGTAAGCGATTGTGAAGTTCAAAAAATAATAAACGTCATTTGCCTTGGAAAATTGTGGGGAAGAATAACCGTCGATATAATCAGAGAATGCATACCGCCCACCCAGTTCAACTCCGAAATTAAGATTTGGATTATATATCAATGTTGCTCCGACACCCCCCGGTATCACAGGAGTGAATCCGCTAACAGGCATGTCGCTGGCGAGAAGTGCCTCATTGGGGTCTACATAGAACAGAGCTCCGCCGATACCTGCAAAAGCATAAAAATCAAGAGATCTGAGGATCTGAGAGAAAAAACTCCTTCTTCCCTTTATGAACAGATAGCTCATTTCTGCCCGGTTCTTTATAAAATAATATTCTCCCAGCAATGCCGGTTCAAAGAGAGAGGTCTTCGACTGATATTCCCTGTCTTCATTCGATCCGCGTACGTCAGTGGCATTAAACAGGGCATATGTCATGCTGAGCCTGATATTGGCAACCCTGGTGATCCTGTATTTGAAGTTACCGTTAATATCAAATCTGGTCTGAAGGTAGGTCAGATCACGGAATCCCAGCAGATTTTTTGTTCTGGAATATCCTCCGACATCTCCGAAAAAGAATGAAGGACCTGCGGCGGCTGATGCCTCCCATCGTCTCATCCTCCATAACTGGCCTTGTGAAAAGGGAACGGCAAGGCAAAAAAGTAAAATTATTAATAAGATCCTTTTCATGTTAGGCATTTTTGGTTGCTGATACAAATATAATAATCTAAAATTTAGAGTAAATAATAATCAGGTATAAAATTACGAGTGACATAAATATTAATATTTTGACAGTTAAAGATCTTCGTTTAAACTAAACTATTCAGTTCCTTTTGTCGATCCCCCACATAAGCCTGTTTCTCAGTGTACTGTAAAAATCCCTTCCCTTCAGCATTACTGTTTTCAGCTTTATTGAGCTCCCTATTATACTTACCTCCGCGTTTATTGGTAGCTTCCTGAATCTGAAATCACATGTTGCTAAAAATTCATTCGTTCGGCCTTCAAGTACCATTCTTAGCCTGCTGCTGCCAGAGAGAACTATTGGTCTTATCGTCAGATTATGCGGGGAGATCGGCGAAATTATAATACTATCATCTTCCGGTGATAAGATAGGCCCTCCCACGCTAAGATTATAAGCAGTCGATCCAGTGGCTGTCGACACTATCACTCCATCGGCCCAGTAAGTGTTCAGGAATTCATCATTGACATAAACATGAATTGTTATCATGCTCATGCTCGATTTCTGAATGGTGATCTCATTGAGAGCCAATGCAGATTCACCTTCAAACAGATCTTTGGGATGAGATAATTCAAGCATCGACCGATTAACCACTTCGTACTCATTATTTCGAAGCTGATCGACGGATCTTCCTAAATCCTCGTTCGGGATATTTGCCAGGAATCCCATCCTGCCTGTATTAACACCGGCAACAGGGATTCCAAGATCTTTTATCCTCAGTACTGTTTCAAGAAATGTACCGTCTCCGCCAACGCTCAGGATCATCTCCGGCAGATGAGAAAGAGATGAAATGTCCTTAAAGATTTCGATATTACCTTTATATTCAGGAATACTTACCAATCCCGGTCTCTGATGAAGCTGGATGCCAATGCCTCTTTTGCTGAACTCAGAAATCAGTGTCTGTACCGCATCTCTTGTTTTTGCGTTATTATCTTTGCTGAAAATAGCAACTCGTTGTAACATAGCAGGCTACATATTAAGATATTTCATCAGCAGGTCAAACCTCTCGGAATAGAAGCGATCAAGCGAATCATCAGTAGTGACCCAGGTCTTCACATCATAATTATAGCGTTCAAATGTGCGAATCACCGAAACCAGATCAGTGCTGTTCACTTTAAGGGTTACTTCAAGCTTAGTGGATTCCACAGGTGAAGTGATATACATACTGAGCACCTTTATATTATTGCTTTCAACTATCTGAGCGATCTGGGAAAGTGAATAATCTCTCTCCGTCGTTTCGAGAACTATTATTCCTCCAGGTTGTTCCATCGAAGATATTCCCGCAATATGCCGGATCAGATCGGTAGTTGTGATCACTCCCTTATAATGGTTGTTATTGTCCAGAACGGGTATGACAGTCAGTTTTAGACGCGAAGCAAGACCAATGACTTCAAAAAATTGCTGTTCCGTAGTCACATAAGGCTTCAGCAGTGTAAGCTCATGATTGCCAATAGGTTCTTCAGGCTGATTCATGTCATAAATATCACTGTCGGATATAAGCCCAAGGAAATCCTGGCTATTAACTATTGGCAAATGCGATATCCTGAATATCTCCATCAGGTTCAATGCCGTTTGTCCTGTATCAGATGTTTTGAGAGGAGGAATATTCTGGGATATCAGATCGCCTGCTACCATTTTCATTAATTTTCAACTAAAGTAGTAAAAAAAAGACAGTTCTGCTATTTTTGTAATCTGAATAGCAATACGTAAAAGTGATCCAGTTATTATATGACAAAGCTTAGTGTGAACATAAATAAGATCGCCACCCTTAGAAATGCAAGGGGAGGGAACATACCTAACGTGTTGAATGCAGCAATAAACTGCCAGCTTTATGGTGCTGATGGTATAACCGTTCATCCGCGCCCTGATGAAAGACATATCAGATATAAAGATGTCCTCGATATAAGACCGATCATAAAGACTGAGTTCAATATTGAAGGCAACCCGTCTGACAGTTTCATCGACCTAGTTCTTTCTGTCAGGCCCCACCAGGTTACCCTTGTCCCTGACAGACATGACGCAATAACTTCAAATGCAGGATGGGACACCGTAAGGAACAGGATATTCCTAACCGATGTTGTTGCTACTTTTAAGAAAGCCGGGATCAGAACCTCTCTTTTCGTCGACACCAACCCTGTTAATATTGAAAATGCGGCAGTGACGGGGACAGACAGGATCGAACTGTACACAGAACCTTATGCCTCCGGATTCAGCTTAAATGCTGCTGAAGCAATTGAACCTTTCATAAAGGCTGCCGAATTCGCAAGGGAATTAGGGCTGGGCATTAATGCCGGTCATGATCTGAATCTGGATAACCTGAATTATTTTCACAAAAACATCCCCTGGATACTCGAGGTATCAATAGGACATGCACTTATCTCTGATGCCCTGTACCTTGGACTTGAGAACACAATCCAGATGTACAAGCGTCAACTGGCTGACTGAAAGCTGATGAAACTATTCTTCAGAAAAATCGGCCAGGGACCTCCCCTGATAATTCTCCATGGTTTATACGGATCGTCAGATAACTGGGTATCTGTTGCTAAAAGTATCAGCCACAAATTCACGATCTACCTTCCCGACCAGAGGAACCATGGACGCTCTCCCCATGACGACAAACATGACTATAACTCATTATGCAATGATCTTCTTGAGTTTGCCGATGATCATAAGCTGGCATCATTCTTTCTTGCCGGACACAGCATGGGCGGGAAAACCGCCATATACTTCACGGTAAAATACCCGGAACGGGTTTCCGGACTGGTAGTGGCCGACATATCTCCCTTCGAGAACGCAGATAAAAATCCCAGGGCCCTGGAGCAACATAAGATTATTATCAAGACGTTTAATGAGCTTAGGATCTCTGATGCAACATCAAGAAAAGAAATTGATGAAAGGATGTCCCATATGATCGTATCAGAAAAGATCAGAAATCTGATAATGAAGAATCTGGAACGTGAGACAGACAGAGGTTTCAGGTGGAAATTGAATGTCCGTGCCCTTCAGGGCAATATTTTGAATATGATGGAAGGACTGCCAGCGCCGCGAGATAATTATCAGGAGATCACCGGATTTCCCGTGCTGTTCCTTAAAGGAGAGTTTTCCGATTACCTGCCGGATGGCGACATCCCTCATATACTAAAAATATTCCCCGGGGTTGAGTTCAGGGTCATAAAAAACTCGGGGCACTGGATACACAGCGATAACCCTGAAGCAGTAACTGAAGCGCTGCTTAGCCTTCTGGATAATTAGTCTTCAGAGTACATTAAATGAGGTCACTGATTCCACCCTGTCTTCAGGAATGGCGGGAAGATTCATAAACCGCAGAAGAACCTGGGCTATTGCAAGAACATCTTTTTCACAGTACTTTACAATTCTTTCAATATTCTTTTCCCCATAGTATATACCAGCTACCATGCTTCCGTCAATATCGTCCTTCGGAGAGGGTATTCCAAGAATAGCTGTCAGAAGTTCGAGGGAGGTGTAGTTCTTA
This sequence comes from Bacteroidetes bacterium ADurb.Bin145, assembly GCA_002070505.1. Lineage (GTDB taxonomy): Bacteria > Bacteroidota > Bacteroidia > Bacteroidales > VadinHA17 > LD21. The sequence continues at coordinate 36,860 of MWDJ01000012.1, forward strand.
TAATCTCCGAATTTCCACAGATCCATTGTATCAAGAAGTTTAACCTCCCAGGGTTTTTTCCCTGCATTATCGAGGATCTCAGGTATAACCAGCCGGTTTATTATCATTCTTCTTGCAATATACGGAAAGTCAAATTCTTTTCCGTTATGCGCACATAATGAAGCCTCCTTGTTTGACCTTGAGAACTTTGACACCATTGCTGAAAATTCGTTCAGTAGTGTTTTCTCATCTTCACCATAAAAAGATTTGATCCTCAGGTTGAATGGATTCTTTTCCCTGATGAAGCCCACTGAGATACATATTATGCGGCCAAATTCAGAATAGATACCGGCTCTCTCAAAAACATCCTCAGCGGACTGGTCCGGATTTCTGAACTGCCTGGATTTCTTATCCCAGAGTTTTTTCTTCAGAGGGTCCATTAGATCCATTGAAGGAACCTCTGGTACAGTCTCAATATCTATAAACAGTATGTCTTCAACCCTTAAATTGTCAAGCATGGTTACCGGGGGTTTTATTTAAGTGTTTTTCTATTATTGAAACCAGCACTTCTATCCCGACCTCATTTTCTCCGCCACGTGGAATAATTATGTCGGCATATCTTTTTGAGGGCTCAATGAACTGAAGATGTGAAGGTTTAACTGTATCATGGTAACGTTCCAGAACCTTAAGAACCGATCTTCCCCTCTCGGCTATGTCTCTCTGGATCACCCGTCCAAGACGGTCATCAGCATCCGCGTCTACAAAAACCTTGATATCGAACATCTTCCTTAGTCCTTCGTCAGCGAGTATCAGTATTCCTTCAACTATGACTACTTTGGCCGGTCTGACCGTTATCGTCTCCTTTGCCCTGAGACATGTAAGATATGAATAAACAGGCATTTCAATTGCTTTACCTTTTTTAAGCTGCCGGAGATGGTCAATAAGCAGATCGAATTCTAGAGAATCCGGATGATCAAAGTTTATTTTCTGCCTCTCCTCCAGGGGAATATGTCCATTATCCCTGTAATATGCATCCTGCGGTATGACAATGACCTCGCCGTTTGGAAAAACATTAAGCAATTTATTTACAACAGTTGTTTTTCCTGAACCAGTTCCCCCGGCTATTCCAACAATAAGCATTTATTTGTAATTTTGTTTCACATAAAGTTACAAAAAAAGCGATTATTTTTAAAGGGCCGGCAGTCTTCACACAGAAGTTTGGCTTACATTACTAATAAAATGTCAGAATTATACCCGCTCAAATTTGAAAGTATCCTGAAGGAGAAGATCTGGGGAGGAACATATTTTGTAAATCATTTATTTAAAAAAGCTGATCCTTCGGTGAAATATGGTGAGAGCTGGGAACTATCGGCAGTAAGAGACAATATCTCTGTTGTAAGCAATGGATTTCTTTCAGGAAATAATATCGAAGAACTGATCGAGGTTTACATGGGTGATCTTACGGGTGATGCCATCTTTGATAAATTTGGGAATGAGTTTCCTCTGCTCATTAAACTGATTGAAGCATCTGAGGACCTGTCAATTCAGGTGCATCCCGGTAATGAGATGGCAAAAAAAAGGCACAGGGCATACGGTAAAACCGAAATGTGGTACATCCTTGAAAGCGGCAATAATTCGAAGATCTATTCTGGTTTTAAAAAACCATGCAACCGTGAGGATTACCTTTCCGCACTTAATTCAGGCAGTCTTGCAGAACTTCTTAATGTTGAAAAGACAAAACCCGGAGATATCTTTTTTACTCCTTCCGGCAGAATACACGCAATCGGTGCCGGTAATGTACTGGTAGAAATTCAGCAGACTTCAGATGTGACATACAGGATCTTCGACTGGAACCGGAAAGGGTATGACGGGTTCCCCAGAGAGCTTCATACTGATCTGGCTCTCGATGCTATTGATTTCAATGCAACAGGAAGCAATAAAATAGATGCAAAACCTGTTCTGAATAAAACGGAGAATCTGATCAACTGTGAATTTTTCGTTGCCAACCTGATCAGCTTTAACCAGATGATACACAAAGATTATGTACTTATCGATTCATTTGTTGTTTTCATCTGTATCGATGGGGAATTCCTGATCAGATGGGACGGGAATTCTGAACCTGTTTTGAAAGGTGAAACAGTTCTGCTTCCGGCAATGATAAAAGACATTGTTCTGGAACCCTCACCTGAAGCAAAAATCATGGAAGTGTTTATAAATGTAGATAAACAAAACTAATAACCATAAACGAAATGAAAACAATTTCCACTTCTCTTGTTGTTATCCTGATAATAATCCTTGCAGGTTGCTCAGGAAAACGCACTTCAAAACAGGATATTGCTGCTGAAGCTGATTCGGTAATGGTACCAGATACAGGCTTCACAGGTATCAAACAATATATGAGCAACAATCTTCTTGTAAAGGAAGTAACATTTAAAAATGGTGTAAGACAGGGATTGACCAAAACATATTATGTATCAGGAGAATTGTACCAGACATTCTGGTATGAGAATGGTTTGCGGGAAGATACAGGACGGTATTTCTTCAAAGAAGGCCAGCTCTTCAGGGAAACACCATATAAACATGACACAATAGATGGAATACAGGTCCAGTATTACCGCGGGGGACAATTGAGGGCGAGGATTGGTTTCAGCAAAGGAAAGAGGACACCATATCTTGAAGAATTCTCGTCTAACGGCAAGGTCTTCAAAGACTATCCGGAGATTATTGTAAATGTCACAGATGAATATAATTCAAAGGGGATTTACAGGGTCGGTCTTGAGCTGTCTGATAAAAACACAAAGGTCGATTTTTACAGGGGAGAATTTATCAATAACAGATTCGATACAGCATTCCTGACACCTGTCAAAATAATCAATGGAAAAGCAAGACTGGACCTCAGGAAAACTAATAAACCCGGTCAGAATTATGTCGGGATTATAGCTTCAATGCTGACACCTCTCGGGAACAGAAACCTTGTTTACAAGAGGATCGATCTCCCATATAACGATCTAAACTAGAAGGGAAATGCTGATCCGTTCAGCCAGTTTTGTTAAGAGTAGTGCAACATTAAAGCAATGTCCGGATTCCGGTCTGCCTGAATTCGGATTTATCGGAAGGTCAAATGTCGGGAAATCATCACTGATCAATATGCTGACAGGATGGTCAAGACTGGCAAGGATATCGGCTGAGCCCGGCAAAACAAGAACCATTAATCACTACCTGATAAATTCCAGCTGGCACCTGGTAGACCTGCCCGGGTACGGTTATGCCAGAGTGCCGGTGAAAATGAGAGAAAAGTGGCTGAAAACCTCCAGGGATTATATTACAAAGAGAGAGACACTTATCTGTCTTTTTGTACTTATTGATTCACGTCTTGAACCTCAAAGATCTGATCTGGAATTTATGGAATTTCTCGGAATGAACGGGATCCCCTTTGCAAGGGTATTTACAAAAAGCGATAAATTAAGCGGGTCAGCATTGAGAAAATCAGTGCAGAGATATGACAGTGAGATGCTGAAGATATGGGAGACATTACCGCCGACATTCATTTCATCAACAATTAAAAGAACTGGTAGAGAGGCAATTCTGAACTTCATTGAAGAATCTATCAACAATTTGCAAAAAGGTTCCTGATATTTTCAGGAATAGTTATTTTTGTAGGCATAATCTTGATCATTTAAGCATTAAGCAGACCTATGTACGGCAAAGCACCAATGAAAATCTTTTCCTGCAGGTCATCCCGGCAGCTGGCTGAGAAGATAGCAAGGGAGCTGGGGGTTGAACTTGGCAAAAGCTCTGTAACAAATTTCAGCGACGGTGAATTCCAGCCCTGTTTTGATGAATCAGTCAGAGGCGATATGGTTTTTATCGTGCAATCCACCAATCCTCCGGCTGATAATCTTTTTGAGCTTTTGCTTATGATCGATGCTGCGAAGAGAGCTTCAGCCTATAAGGTAATAGCAGTAGTGCCCTATTACGGATTTGCGCGCCAGGACAGGAAAGACAGGCCGAGAGTCTCTATAGGATCCAAACTTTCAGCCGACCTGCTCAGCACAGCAGGTGTTGACAGGGTCATAACGATGGATCTTCATGCTGACCAGATACAGGGATTCTTTAACGTCCCGGTCGATCACCTGTTCGGATCAGCTATTTTTGCTCCATATATCGAGGCTCTGAAACTTGATAATCTTACCGTATCGGCACCGGATATGGGAGGTTCAAAAAGAGCCAATGCCTATTCACGCCACCTTCAGGCTGAAATGGTACTCTGCTACAAACTCCGGAAAAAACCGAACGTGGTTGAAGAAATGTCTGTAATAGGTGAAGTCGAAGGAAGAAATGTTGTCATTATTGACGATATGGTTGATACAGCAGGAACACTTGTTCTTGCCGCAGATATGATGAAGGAAAAAGGTGCAAAAAGCATCAGGGCATTCGCCACTCATCCAATCCTTTCCGGAAATGCAGTCGAAAGAATAAATAATTCAGCCATAGAGGAACTGGTAGTGACCGACTCAGTCCCATTTAACTCCTCTTCAGATAAAATAAAAGTGCTTTCAATAGCCCAGATTTTCGCCAGAACAATCCAGGCTGTCACAAATAACAGTTCAATAAGCACAAATTTTGTATTCTGATCCCTTTGTAATATATTTGCAGTCCGTTTTTTTAAATGTTTAACGTGTAATGGGTTCCGTTTCACGGAATGAGTAGCACAATAATACCATAACAATGAAGACAATTGAAATCAGGGGATCTTTCAGGAAAGAACTTGGGAAAAAAGACTCCAGACAGATCAGAAAAGATGGGAATGTACCATGCGTGATCTATGATAAGGAAAAAAATCTCCACTTTTACGCACATGAGAACAGCTTTCTGAAGCTCGTATACACTCATGAAGCTCACCTTGTTAAACTATTGATTGACGATCAGGTAATTAATGCTGTCCTTCATGATATGCAATTCCACCCTGTTACAGACAAAATAATACACGCCGATTTTATGAAGATCTTCGATAACAAACCTGTTGTGATCGATGTACCTGTAACCGTTACCGGGGAATCTGCCGGAGTAAAAGCCGGTGGTAAGCTCATTGTAAAGAGAAGACATCTGAAAGTGAGAGGACTGGCTGAACATCTGCCCGAAGACCTTGTTGTTGATGTTACCGAACTCAAAATTCATCATTCTATAAAAGTTGGCGATCTTGCCTACGATAAAATAGAATTACTCGATCCAAAGAGTACAACCGTTGTCTCTGTTGCCACTTCACGCGTAGCTCTCAAGACTGAAGAGGAAGAAGCTGCTGAAGCCGCTGCTGCTGCAGCCGGAGCTGAAGGTGCTCAGGCACCTGCCGAAGGAGCTGCCGAAGGAAAAGAGAAGGAGAAGGATAAAGAAAAGAAATAATTATTCCCTTATTGAATATCAGGCACAATGAAATATCTGATAGTTGGCCTGGGAAATATTGGTGACGAGTACTCTGACACGCGGCACAATATCGGATTTACGGTTCTTGATGCATTCGCAGCAGGTTCACTTGCCTCATTTACAGATAAACGCTATGGTTTTGTCTCAAGGGTAAAATATAAGGGACGGGAACTGATCCTTCTTAAACCATCAACTTTCATGAATCTCAGCGGGAACGCTGTAAGATACTGGCTGAACAAGGAGAATATACCTGTCGAAAACCTGCTCGTAATTGTTGATGACCTGGCCATTCCGCTTGGCAGCATCAGGATGAGGGCTAAAGGAAGCGACGGAGGCCATAACGGACTCGCTCATATTAATTCAGTCCTGGGTACAAATGTTTACGCCCGCATCAGGATAGGCATCGGAAATGGGTTCCCGAAAGGATCTCAGGTTAATTATGTACTTGGAAGGTGGAACAAGGAAGAAATGAATTTCCTTAAGGACAGGATCAGTATTGTAATTGAAATGATAAAGTCATTCTGTACGGCAGGTACCGAGCTGACAATGACTGCATATAACAAGTCAGGCAAAGTGCCACTAACAAAAGAGAGCGGAAGACCCCCGGGAAAGAACCCTCAGGAATAAGATGCAATCAATCAGATGAATGACAAACAGAAAGAACCGGTAAGAATTGACAAGTTCCTTTGGGCAGTAAGGGCATATAAAACAAGGGGGCAGGCAATCAGCGCCATCAGAATGGGAAGGATACTGATAAACGGCAATCCGGTCAAGCCGTCAAGGGTAATAGAAGGCAATGATATCCTTACCGTAAGAAAACCTCCGGTCACATATACTTTCAAAATAATCATTCCTTTGTCAAACAGGGTCTCTGCCAAACTTGTCGGGAATTTCCTTAGTGACCTCACCCCGGAAAGCGAGAAGGCAAAAATGGATATGATCCGGAACGATCCGTCGGGTTATCGTAAGAAAGGCAGCGGGCGGCCAACGAAGAAAGAAAGAAGGATAATCGATAAATGGAGAGACCATTCCGGTGATCTGTAAAAAAGTGGTATAAAGACTTATATTAAGCCTAAATACTAACTGTTGTTGAACACGGTAAAACCATTTTTCATAAATTGCATTCATAAGGGAGATTGATCTTATCAATCACGGTAAATGAGTATTCACGGGGATGGGTAAGGATAACATTGAAAAGTATTCCAGGGGTTATACATTAATAAGGAAAGTTTCAGGATTCTGGCATAACAATGTTTATTACAGGAAGGTGATTGTGACCGGACGTGAAAACATCAACCCTGACGACCACCTTATTTTTGCGCCAAACCATCAGAACGCCCTGATGGATGCTCTTGCATTAGTCTATACACTTAAAACCCAACCGGTTTTTCTTACCCGCGCCGATATTTTCAAAAAGAAATTTGTTTCCGCAATCCTTTACTACCTGAAAATGCTTCCTGTTTACAGGATCAGGGATGGATTCAATTCACTTAAAGGAAACGAGGAAATATTTGAAAAAACGATCAATGTACTTAGGAACAAAAATGGTCTGGTCATTCTCCCGGAGGGTAATCATGAAGGCTTCAGAAGGCTGCGGCAACTCAAAAAAGGGATCTGCAGAATAGCGTTCCAGGCCGATGAAGCATCAGATTTCAAACTTAAAATTAAAATAATCCCTGTCGGTCTTGAATTCAGTCACTATACACGATACCGCCAGGTCCTTACTGTAGCATTCGGGAAACCAATCGAGGTCTCTGAATTTCACGAACTGTACAGGCAGAACCCCGAGATCGCACTTAATGAGCTGAGGAAGAAACTTTCGGCTGAAATGAAAAAAGTCATGGTCCATATTGAATCAGAAGAAGACTATGAAGCTATAGACGAACTGAGAAGTCTGATAAACGGACAGTACAGCGATGATGTAAAAAGCCCGAAACTATTCAGGGACAGGGTACTCATTGATAAGCTGAATTCACTAAAAGAGCGTAATCTTGATCTCTACAGGAAAATATGTTCACTGAGCCTCCGCGTTAAAAAGAAAGCCGGAGAGCTGAAAACAGATTACAGACTGCTGGCAAAGAAGAAACACCCGTTAGGATGGCTTTTAACGGGGACAGTCGGATTGATAGCATCCCTGCCACTGTTCCTTTACGGAAATATCTTCAATCTCACTTTTCTTTCAATACCAAACTACCAGACACGGAAAATAAAAGATGTCCAGTTCCATGGAACAATGAAATACGGATTTTCCTTTGCCCTGGCACTTCTGCTGACTCCTGTTTTCCTTGTCCTCTCATTTATTATCTTTTCTCCCTGGTGGCTGTCAATACTTGTTTTCCTTTCAATACCGGTTTCCGGACTATTCGCCTGGCTTTATTACCTTGAATTAAAAAGGATAATCGGAGGGTTCCGGATTAAAAACTACCTGTGGACCCGCAACCAGGAGTTCCTTGATCTTAAAAAAGATCACGATGAATTAGTGAGCATTGTAACAGCCCTTTAAACATGACAAAAGATATTTTCCGAGGGAAGAATGCCTGGATCACAGGAGCATCATCAGGCATAGGTGAAGCACTGGTTTATGAATTTATCAGAAGAGGGGCAAAAGTGATAATCTCTTCAAATGACAGCCCCGGACTGGAACGGGTAAGAAATGCCTGCAAAGGAAATGCTGATAATGTTATATGCGCTCCTTTTGATCTTTCAGATACTTCCGGAATAGAAAAACTGGTTGAACAACAGGTAAATATGCTCGGGAAAATTGATTACCTGCTGAATATCGGAGGTATAAGCCAGAGATCGAGGGTCGATGAAACACCTCTGTGGCTGGACCGCAGAATCTTCGAAATTAATTATTTCGGTACCGTTGCCCTGACTAAAGCGGTATTGCCATATATGATCAGGCAAAAATCAGGACATATCCTTGCTACCAGCAGTATAGCGGGACGTTTTGGCTTTCCGCTGCGTTCAGCTTATTCGGCTTCAAAACAGGCTCTTCATGGTTTTTTTGAGACTATCTTTCTCGAGAATAAACCGAACAATATAAGGACATCAGTCATTATCCCGGGCAGGGTAAGAACCAGAATCTCTTTTCATGCCCTGAACGCCGAAGGCAAAGAGCATGGTCAGATGGATGACGGCCTGGATAAAGGCATATCACCGCAGAAAGCTGCTGAAATAATTGTACGCGGAATAATAAAGAACAAAAGGGAGATACTTGTTGGAGGAAGAGAACTTATAATGCTTCATATCAGAAGATTATGGCCATGGCTCTTCTTCAGGATAGGTGACAGAATAAATCCAACATAATTTAGAACTGAAATGGAAAAGAGGTATAGTATCTGCGGTATTCAGCAGATAGGAATAGGGGTGAAAAACCTTCATGAGGCCTGGCAATGGTATATACAGAATTTCGGGATGGATTGCAGGATATTTGAGGATGATTCAGAAGCGAAGCTGATGCTGCCTTATACCGGAGGTCAGCCCCGGAGCAGGCACGCTGTGCTTGCCCTTAACCTTCAGAGTGGAGGCGGTTTTGAGATATGGCAGTATAAAGGAAGAGAGCCCCAGGAGATAAAGGAAGAGGTCAGACTGGGTGATATGGGTATCCTGATATGCAAAATTAAAGTGAAGTCTGTCGACAGCACTTATATATACCTCAGAAATAAGAAGGTGAGATTACTTGGAGAGCCAATGGCAGATCCTTCAGGGGAAAAAAGCTTCTTTTTAAAAGACCCCTTTAATAATATTTTCCAGATCGTGGAAGGTAACAACTGGTTCCTGAATGAAAAAAAGGAAACCGGTGGTGCCTATGGCACCATTATAGGAGTCTCTGATATCGACAAGGCAAAGGTGCTTTACTCTGACATCCTGGGCTATGATGAGGTTGTTTATGATAAGACAGATATCTTTCCGGACCTTTCACCCCTGCCCGGAGGAGAGAATAAGGTCCGCAGAGTTCTCCTGAAAGCATCCGAGCCCTTCAGCGGTCCGTTTATAAGGATCTTCGGGCAGAGCCAGATTGAACTTATATGCCCGGTGGAAAGACCCGGGAAAAGAATATATGAAGGAAGATTCTGGGGTGACCCGGGTTTTATTCATCTCTGTTTTGATATTCGCGGAATGGATGAGCTGAGGAACTATTGCATCAGCAGGGGTTTTCCATTTACTGTCGACAGTAAAAAAAGTCATGACGGAAATAGCTTTGATATGGGCGAAGCTGCAGGGTATTTCTCTTATATCGAAGATCCTGACGGAACTCTTATAGAATTCGTTGAATCGCACAAGCTGCCTGTACTGAAAAAAATAGGATGGTATATTGATCTTCGAAAGAGGGCTTCAAAGCCCTTGCCCGACTGGATTTTGAAGACATTGAAGTTTTCGCGTGTCAGAACCTGATATCTGCCCGCACTGGCAAAATCAGATATTGTTTTTACCGGCTATTCTTTCAACCTCACGGAATACCCTCATTAGGTTCCCTCCCCATATTTTTTCAATATCTGCTTTGGAGTATCCCCTTCTTAATAACTCGAGCGTTATATTTTTCATTTCAGCGACCGATTTGCACCCTTCCACCCCTCCTCCGCCATCAAAATCGGTCCCTATACCTACATAGTCAATACCGATTACCTGTACAACGTGATCGATATGATCTACCACATCAGCAACAGTAGCCAGTTTTTTATATTTGTTCTGTAAATCCTTACGTTCACTTCTATATTGCTGCTTCTGCTCTTCTGTAAGGCTTTTGGTATCACCCCATTTCTTTTCAAGCTCATCAAGTTTAGCCTCCAGTTCCGGATCAGGCTCAGCTGTTTTAATATAATTGCTTAATATGCAGATCTGTATTACTCCTCCGTTTGCCTTGAGAGACTGAAGCATCTCATCAGTCATGTTACGCGATCTTGAACATAGACACCGGCATGATGAATGTGATGCGATAACAGGAGCCTTTGATACTTTTATAACATCAAAAAATGATTCGTCGGAGATATGGGATACATCCACCATCATCCCTATCTCGTTCATCTCTTTTACAACCTGCTCCCCGAACGGTGAGAGGCCATTGTTTTCAGGGCCTTTTGGATCGGTTGAAGAATCACAAATATCATTATTCCCTGAATGGCTGAGAGTTATATACCTGGCTCCCAGATCATAGTATTCCCTGATACGTCTCAGGTCCTTTCCGGCAGGATAACCGTTCTCAAGTCCTATGAATATTGCCCGTTTCTTTTTCTTCTTGATTGTCAGAGCATCGTCCGGAGTCAATGCCAGCTCGGCAAGAGAAGAATTCTTCTCCAGGTTTTTGTGAATAGCATCAAATATTTCAAGAGCCTTCTTATGAGCTTCCTGGTATGCGGTATCATTTCTCGGACCCTGAGCGATAAAAACAGCAAAAAATTCAGCATCGAGGCCGCCTTCAGCCATCCTTGGAAAATCTACACAACCTTTTTCATTCCTTTTTCCAAGATCAAAATCAGACTCCATCAGGTTTAAAGGAGTATCACAATGCGTATCTACAGTAAGAATATGTTTATGGAGCCTGTCAGCCTTTTTTAATAACTGATCCTGTGTATTTCCGCATGCAGGTAAAAGTAAAACAGCAATAAGAAGAAAAGTGCTATGTCTCATCCCTGGCCATATTTTAATGAGTGCAAGATAATAATTTTGAATATTTGGATTTAACAGGCTCATTTATTTAACTTTAATTAACACAGATCATAACCGGGCTCAACAACAGCCGGAGAAAGTAAAATTCATTAATAACTTTAAGTATGAATAGCAAATATATAATTTCTGACAGATAACCAGGGAAGCGGTAATATTTAAAAAAAAAGCCCCGACGTGAATGTCGGGGCAGCCCTGAAAAGAATGGAAAAATTGCTTTTGGACAGTAAAAGCTTCTTTAAAGTTTTACAACTTTATATACGTTACTTAATTTACCTTTTGTAAGTCGCAGAAAATAAATACCCCCCGGAAGATCGTGAAGATCGATCTGTTTCTCAAGCATAGCCGATTCCATAAAATCAGTTCTTACAAGTTTCCCCATAAAATTAATGACAGTGATCTGAACTTCTCCGTCAAGAGGGTCGTCAAAGACCAGATTGATCACATCAACAGCAGGATTCGGATAAAGTGTGATCTTCACAAGCGATTCAAGGTTTTCTTGAACAGATGTTACTATAAGCTGCTGCTGGAAACCGTGGGTAAGTATCAGGTTTGACGAAGAGAATGTCGGAACTATTGTTTCCCCAAGCGTCCAGCTTAAAGAGATTCCGGTTGCCGTATTATATCCTCCGGCGCTGGCAATTACATCCTGCTTGGCAACCTGCGACATTGCCGGAAGCATCAAAATAGAACTTAATGTCACCAAAATAAATCGCTTCATTCTAAAACGATTACAACCGATCAGAACGGTACTAATATGTAAAATTATACTTATTTTTATCAAAAAGCAATATTATTTTAGTCATTTTCACAAGACTATTGAAAAATTAGATGAATAAGCGTTCTGAGATGGTCAAAGATCATATTTACCTGCATGCAATGGAGAGATTGAAATATGAAAAGTATTTTAATCTGCCTTCCATGCAACTATTGAGGAAACAGTTTGTCTTTATATCAGTTTAAACCTATTGTGGATTATCCGGATATCAAAATAGAATCCCTTCTGATAATGGAATGCATCAGGGGCAGTAGTTAAGCCCAGTTTAAGGTATACAAAAAAAATAAGGTTATGGATAATATTGAAGATCACATCAGAAAGAACGGGGAAGAACCTGAAAAATGCACCCCCCTGCCTGAAATATGCAAAAGGATAAGCAAAGACCTTCATAAAAAACGGGGCGTTTTAACCAGATGGCTTTCCGCAGCAACAATAATTCTGATCTGCCTTTTCTCTTTTGAAATTCTCTCAGGTCAGTCATTCGAAGAGAAAAAGAAATACAGCAAAACCTTTCCTGTGAAAAGGGAAATGACGCTGGAACTGAATAATAAATACGGAAATATCCATATTTCTTCATGGCAAAAGGATTCAGTCTATGTCGTGGCTGAAGTTGAGGCAACTTCTTCAAGCCTTAAACGTCTTCACAATATGTTTGACGGAGTGGATGTAGACATTTCGGGAACAGATTACCTTGTAAGGGTGAAAACTGAGTTCTCGCAGGACATAAATGATCTTGTTGAGACGATCAAAGGTTTAACCGATAAACTGATACCTTATGAATCGAGGATCCGGATCAATTATAAGATAAATGCTCCGGAGTACATTGATATGCGGATTACAGACAAATACGGTGATGTATATATTGAAAACTGCAGGGGGCAATTTACCCTGAACCTGGCGAACGGATCATTCAAGGCAAACGAGATTGATCATTCAAAAAGCCTGCAGCTTACTTTCTGCGACGCCACGATAAACAGTCTGGCCGAGGGAGATATTGAATCCTCATTTTCAGAATTGACTATCGGGGAATCAAGGGATCTGGACATCAGTTCAGTTTCTTCAAGGTTGGATCTGAAAAAAGCTGGGAATATTTATGTCGAATCAAGAAGGGACAAGTTCTATGTAGGTTCTGTTAATTCAATTACAGGAAATTCATATTTTACTGATTTCAGGATAGATAATCTGGGCCAGGAGTTAAACCTTGAAACAAGATACGGAAATCTGAGTGCGGAGAAAATTGAAAGCTCCTTTAAAGGGATTAACATTAATTCAAATTACACTGATATAGATCTCACTTTTGGTCGATCCTTATCTTATAATCTCGATATAAGGCATACAAACAGTAACGTAACTGTGCCTGAAAAGAACTCTGACCTGGATAAAAGGAAAATTGATGAAAACAGAAATGAGGCAGCTATTTCCGGAACCGTAGGCCGTAATCCCGGAAACGTAAAAGTTATCATAAAAGCTGTGAGAGGTAATATTTACATTAAATAAAAAATGAAGTTCAAATCAGGTAATTATCTCCTGATTTCGCAGAGTTCTGTCACTTGAGTGGAAGATCAGTTTTTTCCGTAAAAATTTTTGTACCCTTCATCCAGCCATTTTTTATATTCCCCGATATTCAGGTTAGTTATCATCGGCTCATTGAGAGGATTACCTTCATGATCAGTAATAACATACAGGGGAAGGGAATTTGTTCTGAATTTCGTTATTTCAAGATCTTCATTCTTCTTCCCGATTGTCTTCTTCTGTTTTCCGTCGATAACTGATACTACCCATTCATTTTCTGGAAGAGGGGTTCGGTCGTCAACGTAAAGCGACACTATCACGAAATTCTCACGTAATCGTCTGAGTATTTCAGGATCTGACCAGACTTTTGCTTCCATCAGCTTGCAATTGGCACATGCGTGACCCTTAAAATCCAGCAGGACCGGTTTGTTCTGCTCTTTTGCACAGGCAAGTCCCTGTTCGTAATCGAAGTAGCCCGTTAATCCCAGTGGCATTTCAAACTTATCCGCATACTTAGGTTCAGAACACTGAGAACTTATCTTCAGTTCCTGAAAAAGTGGAGTGGTGGACGAAGTATTTAAAGGAACCTGCTCCTTCCCTATGAACCAGGATGATCGCTGTGAAGGAAGGAATGCTGATAATCCTTTAAACGGAGCACCAAACATTCCGGGGATCATATAAACAACAAAAGAAAAAACTGCTATGATGAGAAAAAGCCGGAAGACCCCGATATGATTGAGATCGCTGTCATGAGCAAATTTCAATTTACCCATCAGGTAAAGTCCCAGAAGTACGAAAATCACGATCCAGACTGACAGGAACAGGTCTCTTGATATCAATCCAAGATTATAGACACTATCAACAGTTGACAGGAATTTCATACTGAATGCCAGCATTATAAAGCCCAGTACAACTTTAACCGAATTCAGCCAGCCGCCGGATTTCGGGAACTTGTTCATAACTGAAGGGAAAACAGCAAACAATGTGAAGGGCAGAGCAAAAGCCAGTCCAAAGCCGAACATCCCGATTGTCGGCTTAAGTACATCGCCGGCAGCAGCTTCCACAAGGAGAGCTCCAACAATCGGACCTGTGCAGGAAAATGATACTATCACTGTTGTCAATCCCATAAAAAAAGCAGCCAGGAGCCCTCCCTTATCTACCCTGCTATCGCTGCCCGTTACCCATTTTGATGGCAGCACTAATTCGAAAGCCCCAAAAAATGATATGGCGAAGGTTATGAATAAAAGAAAGAATATAATGTTAGGTATCCAGTGCGTGCTTAATGCAGATGCAAAACCGGCTCCGGCACTTGTAAGGGAAACTATTATCCCAAGGGATGAATAGATAAGTATTATGGATAGTCCGAAAATAATAGCTTTCACCAGGGATTTTCCTCTGCTCTCAGATCCCCTGGAGAAAAAAGCAACTGTCATAGGGATCATCGGAAAGACACAGGGAGTAAGTATCCCTGCAAACCCGGCAAGAAGTGAAATAAGAAAAAATCCGAATAACCCTTTATTCACTGATCCGGATGAGGTCCCTTTTGCCGGAGCAATGACCTTTTCGCTTACCGAACTGCCAATTCTTATGCTGAATTCCACATCTTTGGGCGGTGAGCATGTTACATTATTACATGCCATATAGTTTACAACACCCTTGACAGTAAATGAAGAAGAAGATGATACTATCTTTTGTCTGAACTCAGCTTTATTGCTGAATGATTTTATTTTGAGCCCGAAAGCTTCATCAAATACCTCCTCTGGTACCGTGACTTCATACGGTTTCCCATCTGGCTCGAAAGCATCTGTACTTTCAATAACAACTGATGTGGGGATAGGACCTCCTTCAGGTATATCCATTGAATAGATATGCGAGCCCTGCTCAATAAGAGCAGTAAATATCAGCTCATAATTACCTTCTCCTTTCTTCTCATAACCAAATTTCCAGGTTACCGGATCGAAAATCTGTCCCCGGATAACCAGGGAAATAAGCATAAGCGGGATTATCAGAATTCTTTTTCCAGGCATTACAGAATATTTTTCTTTTACCAAATGTAACAAAAGATCAAACAAAAAGCGATAGAAAATGTTCGGGTAAAGGGTTTTCTGCCGGGGGAGGCTACGAAAGGTCGATCTCGTTCTCAAACCTGTCGTAGAAATGGTATTCAAGCATATGGTAGGAAGTAACTGCCTGTACCTTAAGTATTACTTTGTATTTCAGATCCCATCTTATGTATATGGGCAATAATCCTTTTTTCAGGTATGATGATACAAAAGGATGAACGTTCAGGAGTAGCTTTCTTGTTTTGATCTTGCCGACAATGAACGAAAGTGTGCTTTCAAGCTCATCGGTAAAGAGAATTGTCGGCTTGATCTCACCGGTACCCTGGCAGGCCGGGCATTTTTCATCGGTAATTATTTTCATTTCCGGTCTCACTCTCTGCCTGGTGATCTGCATAAGGCCGAATTTTGTAAGAGGAAGTATATTATGTTTTGTCCTGTCGTTGGCCATCAGCTCTTTCATCCTGTCATAGAGCATCTGCTTGTTCTCATTTGACTGCATATCAATGAAGTCGATCACAATGATCCCGCCCATATCCCTGAGACGCAGCTGCCGGGATATTTCAGTAGCGGCTTCCATATTTACCTCAAGGGCATTCAGTTCCTGGTCATTTCCGGTCCTTGAGCGGTTACCGCTGTTTACATCAATAACATGGAGTGCTTCAGTGTGATCAATAATAAGATATGCCCCGTGTTTGAAGGATACAGTTTTACCAAAGAGAGCTTTTATCTGTTTATTGATACCGAAATGATCAAAGATCGGGATAGTGTCTTTGTAGAGTTTTACTATGCCGGATTTCTCGGGGGCTATTCCCTTAATATAAGCCCGTACTTCCTCAAAGAGAGCAGGATCATTTATATGGATGCTGTTGAATGACATGTTAAGCATGTCGCGCACCATTGCGGTTGTCCTGTTCACTTCGCCAATGAAGAGCCTGGGTGATTTAATCTCCTTTTTCACTGTCAGAAAGGCCGATTCCCATCTTCTTACAAGCTCCTGCAACTCAGCATCAAGGACAGCGACCTTTTTTCCTTCAGCAGCGGTGCGGATAATGATCCCGTAATTCCTTGGTTTTATGCTCTGAAGCAGAGTCTTTAGACGGTTCTTCTCCTCAACGTTCTCTATTTTCGATGATACAGAGACCTTATCGGAGAATGGTATTAGTACAAGGTTCCTTCCGGCGAGAGATATCTCAGATGCAAGCCGCGGACCTTTTGTTGATATAGGTTCCTTTGTGATCTGAACTATCACGGTCTGTCCCTGAGTCAGGACATCAGTGATCTTTCCATCCTTATCAATGTCTGGTTCCGGCTTGAATTTATGAACGGCAGGTACCCTGCCCTGCCTTTGAAGAGCCGTAAGATAATATCTCTGCTGAGTTCTGAACTGGGCGCCTAAGTCAAGATAATGAAGAAAGGCATCCCGTTCATAACCAACATTGACAAAAGCAGCATTCAGCCCGGGCATTATCTTCTTTACCTTACCAAGGTAGATATCCCCGACTGAAAACTTTATATTACGCTTTTCCTTATTGAGCTCAATTAACTGCTTATCATCCAATAATGCCAGGGAGACCTCTGTATCCCCTACATCGATGATCAGATCCTTATTTGCCACTTAGAATATTAATCAGAGATAATATATCATCATCCGTACCCAACGCCCACATACAACAAACCTAAAGATCACCGGACCTTTAGGTTTAGTTCGTTTCATTAAAGACCACCCTATGATCTGCTACTTCTTCTTATGTCTGTTCTTCCGCAAACGTTTCTTCCGTTTGTGGGTGGCCATCTTATGTCTTTTACGTTTTTTCCCGCTTGGCATATAAAGGATTATTTCTTAGCGTGAGATTTCACTTTATTTATGAATGTTTTTGCAGGCTTGAAAGCCGGGATATTGTGGGCAGGAATAATAATAGTAGTATTCTTTGAAATATTCCGTGCAGTTTTCTTTGCTCTTTTCTTAACAATAAAGCTTCCGAAACCTCTCAGATAAACATTATTACCAGCGACCATCGAATGTTTTATAGTTTCCATTAAGGCTTCAACTGTCTTCTGTACAGTTACCTTTTCAATACCAGTACCTTTGGCAATTTCATTAACAATGTCTGCTTTAGTCATTTTACTTGAAGTTTAAAAATTCAACAAATTATTTTGAGTATTCTTTTTTTTTCAACCCTGCAAATATAGAAATATTATTTATTTAATAAAGAATCACATTGATAATAATTTTTTTTATAATATTTTATTATTGACTTAATTACGAAGGCTTAGAAATACTTTACCGAAGTTTTTCATAAGGGATTGTCTTAAGCTGCCTTCACAGGTCTCTTAAATTACTGTGATCATAAAATATTGATTATATGTATTATAACCTTTAAAGCCTCAAAAAATTGTACATAGAGGTTTTTTTCTTAACTTTACATTTCTGTTTTGTCCATAACCTATTAAACCATAACTGCATGTCAATCAATAAAGTCATACTTGTTGGCAACGTCGGGAAAGACCCTGTTGTAAGGTATTTCGACAAAGGTGTAGCAAAAGCTACATTCCCCCTTGCAACAAGCGAAACTTACACCAATCAGCAGGGGGAGACCATAACATCGACTGAATGGCATAATATCGTTTTATGGCGCTCACTTGCCGAAGTTGCAGAAAAAACGATAAAAAAGGGTACACAGGTATATCTTGTCGGAAGAATAAAAACACGGTCTTATGTCGACAAGGATGGAAACAACAAATATATCACTGAGATCCTTGCAGATACATTAATGGTACTCGAAAAAAAACAATCCCCGGGGTCTTACCCCTCCCAGTCTGATTCTGCCCGAAATGAATCTCAGAACAAGAAAGGACCTGTTACCCAGATAAACGAACCCGATGACTTTCCTTACAGGGGATCAAATAATACCGAAGCAAAAGACTGGAATGATAATAGTACAACAAACGGCGGTGAATCCGGGCCGGGCGGTACATTTAGCAATGAGCCGTCACAGGGTCAGAGCGAAGATGACCTGCCTTTCTAGATTTATTAATTAAATTTGTTTCATTTGGAACCGGCATTTTCAGTTAACTGTTTTGGGGTTTTATCAGTGGTTGTCGTCAATCCGGTTGATCTTAAGATAATTATCGGATTTATCATCCTGGCCATCCTTTTAATCGGATCAGGCCTTATGTCAGCTTCAGAGGTAGCTTACTTCTCCCTCAGACCTGAAGACATTGAAAAACTCCGCAATGACAAAAGCAGCAAAAACCAGTCTGTCCTGAAGCTTTTTAGCATGCCTGAAAAACTTCTGAGTACTATCCTGGTCGCAAACAATACTATCAATGTTACAATAGTCCTTCTTGCAGCTTTCATCAGCGCCAGACTGTTCGATTTCAGCGCAGAACCTCTGATCGGCTTCATAGTCGAGGCAATAGTAATTACCTTCCTACTGTTGTTTTTTGGTGAAATATTACCCAAGGTTTTTGCATCAAGGAACGGTTTACAGACAGCTCTTTTCATGGCTTTTCCGCTTACAATCCTTATAAAGATACTGAAACCTGTCACTTCTCTGCTTATTAAATCCTCTTCAATAGTTAAAAAAAGAACCTCAAGGAGGTCATCTGATCTGAGCATGGATGATCTTTCAGATGCACTGGAACTGACATCTGATGAACTTGATGAGGATGAAAAAATACTGAAGGGGATAGTCAACTTCGGGAATATAAGTGTCAACGCAATAATGTGCCCGAGAATAGATGTCACGGCTGTCGATATCAAATTAGGGTTCTGCCAGATAATATCTGTCATAATTGAATCGGGATTCTCCAGAATACCGGTTTATTCAGAATCGTTCGATAATGTAAAGGGAATATTGTATGCCAAAGATGTTCTTCCATATATGAACAACACTGACAGCTTCAAGTGGCAGTCACTGCTGAGACCTCCCTATTTTGTTCCTGAGACAAAGAAAATAAACGATCTTCTGAAGGAGTTTCAGCAAAAGAAAATCCATATGGCTATTGTAATTGATGAGTACGGAGGTACATCAGGCATAATTACCCTTGAGGACATACTTGAAGAAATAGTAGGAGAAATAACTGACGAAAGCGATGAGGACGAGATACTCTACAGAAAAATCGATGAAAGGACCTTTATGTTTGAGGGTAAGATCCTGTTAAATGATTTCCTGAAAGTTCTTGATCTTGATGAAAATTTCTTCGATTATGTAAAAGGCGAATCCGAAACACTTGCAGGACTGATACTTGAGCTCACGGGTGAGATCCCGAAGAAGAACCAGGTAATCAAATACGGTGATTTCAAATTCACCATAGAATCTGCCGACAGAAGAAGAATCAGGGAAATCCGTGTCGAATATAATCAGGCTGATAAAGATCTTGACAAAGAATAGTATTCTGATATTGCTCCTTACCATCTGTCTGATTTCCGGTTGCCGGGAAGTGACAGTCCCAAAACCAAAAGGATACTTCCGTATAGATCTGCCTGAAAAAAAATACAGGCTTTTCGATCCGGCAACGGCTTATCATCCGGGATCCCTTCCACTTCTGTTTGAATATCCTGTTTATGGCGAAATATCTTTCAAATCTGATGATATTGCAACACCCGGTTGGTTCAACATAAATTTCCCGTCTTACAGGGCAAAAATATACTTTACATACAAGGATGTGAGAGGAGATCTTGCCGGACTTATTGAAGAATCCTACAAATTGGATGTCAAGAACCATATAACCAAAGCCGATGCTATAAATGAGGAACTGATCACTAAACCTGAGCACAGGGTATACGGCATTCTTTATGACCTTAAAGGAAGTACAGCGACAGCGGTACAGTTTTTTGTGACAGACAGCACAAAACATTTCTTCAGGGGATCACTCTATTTTTCATCTGCACCTAATCCTGATTCACTGGCGCCTGTTATCGATTTTTTCAGAAAGGATGTTGTTCATCTTATAGAAACTCTTGAATGGCAGGATAAATAACTAAAGGCAAATAATGGGTTGCATTACAAAACATTATCTTAACGAATCTACTATTCTCGGGGTTTGGAAAATCGAAGAGGATATTGAAACCCTTCTTGGAATGGTGGATCTGGATGCAGAGGAAAAGAAAAAATATAAAGTATTTGCCAGCACATCACGTAAACTTGAATTCCTGAGCGTACGCGCATTACTTTCAGAATTACTTGGCAAAGAGGCCAAAATAGTTTACAACAAGAATAACAAGCCTTTTCTTAAGGACGGCTCAAGGTTTATAAGTATCTCACATTCACATAAGCTGACTGCAATCCTTTGCAGTACTACCGACAGGGTGGGTATAGATCTTGAATATATGAGCTCCAATATTGGTGCTATTGCCTTCAAATTCCTTAACCGGGGAGAAAAAATAACCAGAGATCCTGAAAAGAGAAGATATCATATGTATCTTCACTGGTGCGCAAAGGAATCACTTTACAAGATATGCGATAAGGAAGGAATCAGCATTCGGAATAACATTACTATTGAAGCTTTTGAGGTTGGAGAATCAGGAGAATGCCGGGGGAAAGTACATACAAGGAAGATCAATGAATCCTTTGACCTCAATTACACCAGGTATGATAATTATGCGATCGTTTGGACGAAGAAGAACTACGGAAATGGAAATGTTCAGAAATAAAAAAAATGTTGCCCTGCTGCTCGATCCTGACAAAGTAAATGAAGAAGCACTTCCGGGAATCTTAAAGAGTGCAAGGAAAGCCGGCACTGATTTTATTATGGTTGGTGGAAGCCTTACCTTCAGGAGTGTTGAGAACGTCATTGACCTGATAAGGAGTAACTGTTCCATTCCAGTCGTTCTTTTCCCAGGAAACCTGCTTCAGCTCAGCCGGAAGGCAGATCTTATACTTCTTCTCTCGCTGATCTCAGGAAGGAATCCTGAGCTTCTGATCGGGAACCATGTCATAGCCGCTCCATATCTCAAAGATGTAAAGGAGAAACTGATCCCCGTGGGATATATTCTGATTGGCTGCGGATCCAAAACATCAGTCGAATATATAAGTCAGACTGAAGCCATCCCCTCCGATAAAACTGATATTGTTGTAGCGACTGCAATTGCCGGTGAAATGCTCGGACTCAGAATGATATATCTTGAAGCAGGCAGCGGAGCAGGGAATCCCGTACCGGCAGAAATAATTAAAGCTGTGAGAAAGGAAATAACCGTTCCCCTGGCCGTCGGAGGAGGGATCAGGACCAGTGAGGAGGCCAGGGAGATCTATGAGGCTGGCGCCGACCTGATAATACTTGGAAACGGGTGCGAGAAAGATCTCCGGCTGCTTAATGAAGCATGCAAACTAAGGGATGATCTGATCAGTAAGTAACTAGCGGAATAACTCGAACATAGGCTCTCCGGTGCAACCATTGGGTATTGGTACCTTGCATAATGAGGAGAGTGTGGCCGCAATATCCGTCATATTTATTTTTCGCGATACAACTGCCTTATTCACTGCCCATCCGTACCATATAAGCGGTACATGTGAATCATATTCATAGGGTGAATTATGATTGGTTACGTA
Source organism: Bacteroidetes bacterium ADurb.Bin145 (assembly GCA_002070505.1). GTDB lineage: Bacteria > Bacteroidota > Bacteroidia > Bacteroidales > VadinHA17 > LD21. The sequence goes on from MWDJ01000012.1 coordinate 58,831, forward strand.
ATTATCATCCTTCTCAACCCAGCCTGAATTAAGAGTCATAATAACATCCCCTGATCTCTGAGGACTGAAATTATTTATAATCCTTTTAAGGTTCCCGCTGCTGTAATCATTCATCTCGAATGCAGAATACGGATAGGCTGTGGCAACACCCGAAAACTGAACAAGGAATCGTGCAACCTTCTTCTGAACATCATCCAGAGAGAGTTTTGCATCTTCTATCAGCGTCCTGTTAAGAAAGATCTGCTTGTCTGAATAACCCTTGATCCACGCTCCTTCACCATAAACAGCGTTAAGGTAACTCCTGAGAAGCTGCAAAGCCTGATTCTGTCTGAAATATCCTGAAGGTATCCTGTTGCTTTCAAGAACTCCCGGTATCTCTGAAACTCCATGTGAAGAGGTGAAGAATACAAGGATATTCCGTTTCCCGATATTATCATTAAGATATTTCAACAGCTTTTCAATATCATTGTCAAGCCTGAGGATCGCATCTGCCATTTCAATCGAAGACGGGCCAAACCTGTGCCCGATATAATCAGTTGAAGTATAACATATTGAAAGAAAATCTGTTACATCGTCCTTGCCAAGCTCCTCTTTCTCGATAAGCTTAACGGCAAAATCGGTAGTGAATGTATTTCCCATTGGGATTTCCCTCAGTAATGAATAGTCGCGGCCTGAATTACTCCTGCTCCGTGAACTCATTTTCTTCAGGTCATACGGAAAATAATTAATGCCATTAAAACCCAGTTCATAAATGTTGGTATCGGGCAAACAGTCCTTATAAACTTCCTTAGGCTTGAATAAGGTCCATGGATTTGTCAGGAATACTTCAGGATATTTCATTGCATTAAAATCGGATACCCATCCCGGCAATGCATTGTTATAATAAGTGCTTGACATCCAGGTTCCGGTTACATTGTCGTACCAGTAAGCTCCATCTGCAGCATGACCTGCTGAGAATATGACCGGATTATCCTTCATACCAACCGAAAAAACCTTTGCCTTCTTATTTGTCGACATCTTAAGTTCATCGGAAAAAGTTGAGGACTGAAGATTGACCGGAGAATGAAGCCCCTGCTCGAAACTGCCTCCTACAGGGCTGACTGTATTATCACTTGTGCAATATATAAGCTCTTCCTTCAGGGGAACATACCAGTAATCAGATGTTATGCCATGCATAGATGGCTCAGCACCAGTTGAAATTGTTGCATGGCCCGGAGCTGACTGGGTAAGCATATACTGGAACGATGCATTCTGAAAATAGGTACCTTCATTAAGCAACTTTCTGATTCCATTCTCTGAAAATCTGTTACGGAATTTTTCAAGCTGATCATATCTCAGCTGTTCAACTACTATTCCAATAACAAGTCTTGGTTTATCAGGAGGCAGATAAGCACCCTGCCCTTGCAGATTATTAAAAACAGATAATACCAGAAACCCTGACAGAATAACTTTCAAAATCGTCTCACCCTTCATAGTTCACAATTCGGAATTATAATATGTGTTTATGTAAAAAAATAACAAGCTTCAAAAGTAGGTTTTTTAAGCAGAGTATCAATGCCGGGGAATGAAAATAGAAGGAATTATTCAGTGTTTCACTACCACAAACCGTTTCCTGCAGACAGCGGCTGACTCTGAACTGCTGATAACCAGCAGATAAGAGCCGTCAGGAAGATCAGTCACATCTATTTCAAGTGGAATATCTTCAATCGCCATACCGGAATAATCCCTGAGTTTTATTCCCAGAGTGCTGTAAATTTTCACATTGATCCTTCCGAACAGTTTTTCGGGCAACACAGCTCTGATATACTCATTTGAGGGATTCGGGTAAATAATTATTTCAGGAGTATCAATAGTATCTACCGGATTAATGTATGGTGTCATTTCGACAATGACCTCAGTCCGGTTGTAATCGGAAACAATTACATTTTTCACAAATGCATCGGTATACCTGTTGGCTTTTACAAGCAGGTTCCACGATCCGGGTGCAATGAGTCTTGTAAAACTCCCGGTCAGAGTGTCGGAAAAGACGATCGAACTGTCCCTGTCATGCCCCGGGATCAGAATCTTTGCAGGAACCGGGAGCCCCGTTTTAATATCAGTTACTGTTCCGCGGATCCCGTACAATGCGTTTTCGAGATATCCAAGCAATGACTGCCGGTTATAATCCCATAATGAATTCAGATCACCTGCAGGAGTTACAAAATTGTTATCCAGTTCAATAGTCACCTCCCTTCCCTGCAATTCCCAGGTAACATAATCCTGTCGTCCACCGGTTATAGGGTACCATTCCCAGCCATTTGTTACTCCGTCTTTCAGAAAAGTCATATAACCCGGGGCAGAAAACTGGTGAACAGTATCCACATATTTTCTGCTTATATCGTAAAACCAGTCATCATCCGCATGCCTTCTGCTCCACCTGTCCCAGGGATAATTGACCACTTCCTCACCGGCATGAAAATTTGCCGAAATAACAAAATGATGCTTTCTCATGAATTTTATCATGTCCCTAGTCTCTTTCTGGAGGATGTTATTTGGCACCTGAGGGTCAGGAAAATTCCTGTTAAGATCATACCCGTTAGCATTGGCTCTGACCGGAGCTGTGATCTCATTACCTGTCAGATATGTTCCGTCAGGATTCGCAAGAGGGTTGATCCATATTTCAAGTTCAGACAGCAGTCTGGTGATTCTGCTGTCTGTTCCGTAGTTCTTCAGCAGGTAATCGGCAAGCCTGAGCATCAGAATAAATCCGCCCGTCTCGTTCCCATGAATTGTTGAGGTATACAGAACTTCGGGCTCGTCTTCATCAGTTTTAACATTATCCGATAATTTCAGGGCAAGCACCAGCTTTCCGTAATTCGTTGTTCCGATTGTATCCACATCGCAGATTGCCGGATAGCCTGAGGCAAAAGCTTCCATTATTGAAAGGTACTGTGTATATGACGGATATGTCTCCCACTCCATCGCCTCAGCAAGATCTGCCGAGGTTATAATACCTTTCAGACCAGAGTCCGGGATTAGAGAATAATCGAATTTCTGATCAATGAACCATCCGATTGTAAGAGGTGAAAGGACTATTTCAACAATGTCATCTTTAACAGAACTTATTGAAACGTTACGGGAAAGTTCGTTTAGGGAATTCTTTTCAATAATATGTACAGTAACTATTGCCTGACCGGTACGCTCAACTAATTCCTTAAGAAGATCATCTTTTAATTTAACCTGTGAAAAGCACTCTGATGAAAAGAACGCCAGAATAATTATATTGACGATCAGGCTTTTCCGCAACATTCTCTTAAACATTGAATCTTATATGCAGGATATCCCCGTCGCCGACAACATAATTCCTGCCTTCAATATAAAATCTGCCTGCTTCCTTGCATCGGTGCTCAGAACCCAGAGTGATAAAATCATCGTATTTCATCACTTCTGCCCTGATAAAACCTCTTTCGAGATCGCTGTGTATCACCCCGGCGGCCTGGGGTGCAGTCATGCCTTTTTTTATTGTCCATGCCCTGATCTCCTTTGGGCCAACAGTAAAGAATGTCTGGAGGTTAAGTAGTTTATATGCAGCCCTGATAAGTTTATTCACGCCGGGTTCATCGAGTCCCGCATCAGCCAGGAACGCGTTACGATCGTCTATATTCTCCAGATCTGCAATCTCCGCTTCGGTCTTTCCTGCAATTATAAGCATCTCCGCATCCCTGCCCCTGAGGAATTCTTTAACCCTGTCGACATAGTGATTTCCGCTCGCAGCTGATTTTTCATCAACATTGCATATGAACATTACCGGCTTCATTGTAAGAAGAAACAGATCATCGATAAATTTTTTCTCCTCGTCTTTTACTCGCAGACTTCGCGCATTATTGAAATTCCCTATATGGTCCCTGTAACGCTCAAGTACCTCAAGGCCCTGAAGCGACTCCTTATCTCCGGATTTGGATGCTTTCTTTAACCTCTCGATCTTTTTTTCGACTGATTCAAGATCCTTCACCTGCAATTCAAGGTCGATTGTTTCTATATCCCTTACCGGATCAACTGACCCTTCAATGTGGGGCAGGTTCTCATCATCAAAGCACCTGAGAACATGTATCAGAGCATCTGTATTTCTTATATCGCCAAGGAATTTATTACCGCTGCCTTCACCCTTATTGGATCCCTTTGTAAGCCCTGGAATATCAACTATCTCAACAGTGGTATGGACTATCTTCTCAGTAACCTGATGTTTTTCAAGCTCATAAAGTCTCTGGTCAGGTACCTGGATGATGCCAATATTTGACTTTGTTGCACTGAAAGCGAAAGCATGCGTCTCACCCCTGGTGTTTGATAAACAGTTAAATATTGTAGTCTTACCTACATTAGTGATTCCTATAATTCCGCACTGAAGAGCCATTTCATTCAATATATGTGTAGGATGTAAAGTTAATCAATTAATACGATGATTTTCCAACCCGGCCTCATTGTCAGCTGCACGGCGGAAAACATGATTAAACAGAAAGTTAAAATGAAAATTTCTACAACCTGAGACTATGATCTGCCTTTGCAGATTTCAGAGCTAAGATATCCTCTGAGATCTGCCATCGGTACTTTTTGCTGCTGTCCGGAAATCATATTCCTGATTGTGACAAAACCTGACTTTAGCTCATCTTCCCCGGCGATAAGAATATAAGGGATCTTCCTTGCATCGGCATAGGAGATCTGCTTCTTTATCTTCACCGGATCAGGGTAAAACTCAGACCTTATTTTCATGCTCCGCAGCAATGCAAGTATCTTAAATGAATATTCCAATACAGCATCTCCAAAATTCAGTACAAGGACCTTTGAAAGCGATGAATCGCTGTTGCTGAAGAGACTGAGCTGGTTCATCACGTCGTATATTCTGTCGGCGCCAAATGATACTCCCACCCCTGAGATACCATCCATACCAAACACTCCTGTAAGGTTATCATAACGTCCTCCGCCGCAAATACTTCCTATACTGATATCAGCTGATTTAACTTCGATTATGGTGCCCGTATAATAATTAAGGCCTCGGGCAAGCGTCAGATCAAGCTCTACGGAACCTGACAGGATACCGGTTTCAATGTATGAGAACAATTCATTCAGTTCAGCTATACCTTTAATCCCCGTAACCGAATTCGAAAGAAGGGATTTGAGTTTATCAAGTTTGACACCTGCGCCGCCTTCAAGCTTAAGGACAGGCTGAAGCTTGTTTAAAGCTTCCGCAGATATACCCTTTTCCATAAGCTCCCGGTTAACCGCTTCGATACCGATCTTTTCAATCTTATCAATTGCTATTGTGATATCAGTCAGTTTATTCTCTTCGCCAATGTATTCCGAGATGCCTGCCAGTAGTTTCCTGTTATTGATCTTTGTTATAACACTTACCTTTAGTTTTGAAAATATCTCGTCAATAATTTTTATTAACTCATATTCATTTAATAATGAGTCGCTTCCGATAACATCAACATCACACTGAAAAAACTCACGGTATCTTCCCTTCTGAGGTCTGTCAGCTCTCCACACAGGCTGTATCTGGTACCTTCTGAAAGGGAAAATAATTTCATCACGATGCTGAACGATGTACCTTGCAAAAGGGACTGTAAGATCATATCTCAATCCTTTCTCACAAATAACACCTGACAGTTTTGCGGTATTTCTCTCTTCAAGGTCGGCCGGTGCAACATCCGAAAGAAAGTCACCGGAATTCAGGATTTTGAAAATCAATCTGTCGCCTTCTTCACCGTATTTACCAAGAAGTGTTGAAAGGTTTTCCATTGCAGGAGTTTCAAGAGGAAGATAGCCGTACAGCTTAAAGACATCTCTGATTGTATCAAAAATGAACTCCCTGCGGAGGATCTCCTCAGGGGAAAAGTCGCGTGTCCCTTTTGGTATGGAAGGTTTATTTGCCATAATATTGTTATAAACTCAGAGGGTAAAAGTAAGAAAGAATTATTAAAAGTCTTACAGTACCTTTACGACATGCATTACCCGGAATGCTGTTTCAGTATTTCTCCGGTACGAAAGTCTGGTCCGTCACCGGGGGTCTTACATATGCCACATCGTGCTTAAGAGGAGGCAGTTTGAAAGGTTTAGGAGTGAGATCCTCATAGGGGATCAGTGAAAGCAGATGATCGATAGTATTGAGCCTTGCCCTACGTTTATCATCAGCCGGAACCACGAACCAGGGCGATTGTTTCGTGTCGGTATATGAGAACATTTTATCCTTGGCCATTGAATATTCGACCCACTTATCACGTGATTCTATATCCATAGGGCTTATCTTCCATCGCTTTGTCGGGTCTTTGATCCTGTCCTGAAAACGTTTTTCCTGTTCCCTGTCGCTCACAGAGAACCAGTATTTTACAAGAATTATTCCCGATCTTATAAGCATCTTCTCAAATTCCGGGCACGATCTCAGAAATTCCTCATATTCTTCATTTGTGCAATAGCCCATCACCTTTTCCACTCCTGCCCTGTTATACCAGCTTCTGTCAAACAGTACGATCTCTCCTGCGGCGGGCAACTCTGTGACATAGCGCTGGAAATACCATTGAGATTTTTCTCTTTCAGTGGGAACTCCAAGAGCAACGATCCTGCAAATACGCGGGTTCAGGCAGCCGGCTATGGTCTTGATTACGCCACCTTTGCCGGCGGCATCCCTCCCTTCAAAAATTACTACAACTTTCAGCTTTTTGGCTTTGACCCATTCCTGAAGCTTTACAAGCTCTATCTCAAGCTTCATCAGATGCTTTTCAAAATCTTTGCTGCTTAGTTTCTTCTTCCTGCTGGCTTTTATATCATGATACAGGTCTTCCTTATTGAATTCTTCAACTTTCTTATCTTTCTTCTTTCCCCCGTGCGGTGCCATAGCCATGCGGTGTTAATAAATAGAAAGATAATAAAAAATCCTGAAATTAACGAATTTCAGGATGAAAAGTTTGAACCGGATTAAGTGCCGGAAAGAACTGCAGTTTTAAAACTCTGTATCCGGCAATACCGTAGTCCTGGCTTCAGCTATTGTATAAAGGGTATAGAAAGGGGGTATTTGAATTTTTCTCCTTTTGAAGCTTTAATGCTTGCAATTACAATACAGACTATCTTCAATAATCCCAGGAACATTACTATGGGGATCCCTACGATAATGAAACACAATGGTACAGCCAGTACAATGTAAAGAAGTACAGATAACTGGAAATTCATTGAAGCTTTCCCGTTCATGTCGATCCATAAAGATTCGTCTTTTCTTGACAGCCAGCATATTAACGGGCCAATTATACCACCAAACGGAAAAAAGAATCCGGCAAATGCAGAAAGATGACAGAGCATCGCCCAGTTCCTTTCTGATTCTGATAATTTACTAAGCTCTTCCATGATAATTGGTATTTATTGAAAAGACGGCATATTTAAATTACTGATGCATCAGTCAAATCTTGCCAGACGTTTCAGGTCAGATGGCAGAAATCCATCAGGATTTCGCCTGTCTATAAGATGTTCATTGTAATAGTACATATTTGAATCATCAGTCCCGATGAGCATCTTAAAACAGTACCCTGAGTTTCTGAATTCACCAACCGGGCTTACTTTATGAAGGATCACCGCAGCCGGTCTTTTGGTCTCTATAGCCTTAACTATCTCTTCTTCAGGTACTATCTCTATTTTGCCGGAATAGATCGCCTTTATCTTTTCAATAGTATTAATTTCCGGAGCAAGATCTTCTTCTTTGACAAGTATAGTCCTCTTCAGGATTTCAGGAACATTCTCATTATAGAACCTGAGATATTTCCTTCCGGTTTTTGAAGGATCCTCCATGATAAGGCTTGCATGCTTCTGTATAAATGACAAAATTGCTCCGAGCTTATAGCCATATTCGAGGCCATCCTCACCGGCAAATGACAGAGGTACGGCGCATATTTCGGGATTTTCCCCGATCTTATCCACATCCTTGCCCTGGATTAAATTGATAAAATTATATACTGAATTTGACTTATCCTTTGCAAAATTGGTCTCTGTAAGTACAATAAAAGAATATGAAGGATTAATTCTCCTTACATTGAATTCCGTCCCGCTTATGAATTCATAAGGGGTTATCTTCCAGTATTCCTTCATAGCCTCTCTTATATATGCATTAAAGGCGCTGAAAGAATCATCCTCAAGGACTACACATGTCTTCGAGGATTTGAATTGTCTTATCTCATTACTGTCAGGGAAAGGCGCCTGGCCATTAAGAAAAACCGGGAAGAGCAAGACTGACAATACAGGGATTATGTATTTCATTTATATTACTGATTTACAGGTATATATAAAGGATTTCGTTCGTTGTACTTGCGAATATAGACAAACATAAGATCTTTCTTTTTCTTCCTTGGAAGCCTCATGAACTCTTCATAAAGCTGTTCATCCTTCATAATAAGCAGCTCAGTGCTCTCCAGATCGAAATCCATCAACTTGCCATCTTCAAAATTGAAAACGAACTGTTTGACATCACTCCTTGTCATATTATTCCTGTAGTAAGGTGAATAGTAGCTGTAGGGATTATAGTACCCGTAATAAGAATAGGGATAATAATAATAAGAGTATGGATCATAAAAGCCATAACCGTAGGGTGAATTGTAGTACCTTGAGTCGTAAGTAACAATATCGGCTACAAAATGACAGATTGAACCTACAAAAGTGACACGCGAAAAATTATTCTGCATCTGAACATATATCACCCCGTTGCGTGAATAACCCCATACCGACGATTTTTCTATCTCCTGTCTGATGCCCATCTCATCATAGAAATAGATCTTATCCGATTCGAAAAGATTCCTGAAAAAATCTTTATCGTTATAATCTGTCGATGTCAGGATCTTGGATTTTGGTATGGGATCATTTTGCCGCACCTGATCAAAATTAAGGTATATGCCATCTTTAAACTTGAAATCGGGGGTAAACTTTACCATCTCCCTGATTTGCTTACCTTCCTGCGCTATCAGTGAGCCTGAAAAAAAAGAAATTGCCAGAAGAAATAAAATCCTGTATTTCATTTTCATCATTGTAGCTATTTGATTTTTACCGCTCAAATTTCATACCGTAAGTGCAAATTTAACGATTTACTTTAAAAGGCTTATTTAATAAATACTTAAAGTGAGCTAAACTTTGGATTACTTAAAGTCAAAAATCATTTTAATATTTGATAAATAGCGCTTACGTTTTATTAACTTTAGGCACTCTAGGCACTCAAAACTCTAGGCACGGATTAGTTGCAAAGGGTGATAAATCTAGTAATTGTATATCTTTTAGTTATTTTGTTTATTTTTACAATTCCCAAAAAGAAAAACATGACCCAGGAGACCGGAACGAATAATCAAGGCGATCTCAATCAATCAGCCCTGAAGGAAGTAACATTGTGGTCCTATGGTGTCCTTTCGGGACTGATAATTGGCATTATTCTGATAATGTTTGATCTGAGATTCCTTGCGGGACTGATCCTTATCATCTCAGCTGCTGCAGCGCTTCTGCTTTCAAGAAAAGTAATCTCATTATTAATTGCCGTAAAGAATTCTCTTAAAGAGATATCCGCTTCGAATGAGAAAAAAGATGAAGTGATCACCAATTTTTCACATAAGATACGGGAACCTTTGAACAATGTCGTAATAATCGCTGATATGCTTATGGAATCGGGCCTCCAGAAAAAGCAGAAAGAGCTTTTAGAGACTTTCGTTGCTTCCACGAATAACATGGTCACAACTGTTAACGAATTAACAATGCAGTCGGCTGATAATATCAGCCTTGAACCAAAAAAATATATCAGATTCAATCTGCTTTCAACCGTCCAGAACACAATTGAACTCTACAGCCTGAAAGACAAGGCAAATATTGATTTTATCCTTAACAAGAGAGAATTTACTGATTTTGAATGCTTTGGTGATCCAATATCACTAAAGCAGATACTCCTTGATATATTCAACACTATTGAAAATCATAACACTGAAAGACAGACAAAAGTAACAATCAACCTGCGTAAGGAGAAGGAAGGGATTAATGAGATCCTTGTTGGCATCAGGATCCAGATCGATAAAGTTATTGTACTCGTTAATGAAAAGGAACCGGAACAAAGCCTGGCAGCAAGGATGATAGCAGCACGGAAAGGAAAATTCTCCCAGGAATTCGGAGGAAATTACACTGTTCTGGATATAACCCTTCCATTCACAAATATTATCCGGGAAGCAAAAATTCCAACTGCTTCTCCAAAAATAGGCGAACTGCTGCAAAAGGAAAAAATTCATAAAGAACTGAAAGACATTAAGATACTTCTTGTAGAAGATAACCTCATCAATCAGAAGATCACCCTCCTCACTCTCAAACCGCTTGTAAACAATATTGAAACAGCCTCAAACGGGAAAGAAGCCCTTGACAAATTCGGTACTGCTCACTTTGATATTATCCTTATGGATATCCAGATGCCTGTGATGAGCGGATTACTTGCTGCAGAAAAAATCAGGGCTCTTGAATCAAGTACAAACTCGCATATACCTATTATCGCCATTACAGCAAATGCGATGCTCGGAGACAGGGAGAAATGCATTTCTGCAGGAATAGACGATTATATCAGCAAGCCTTTCCAGCCCTCAGCTCTTGTCGACAAGATTAAAAAGTATATTTAGCGCTTCCCTTCCAATGGTTTGAAGCCAATGACCATTATGTCGTCGACCTGACTGTTCCCCGACATCCATGTTGTGATATTCTCTTCCAGTATTGCCTTCTGATCTTCAAAAGGTAAGCTGTGTATCTTCAATAACAGATACCTGAACCTCCGGTACATGAATTTCTTATTTTCCTGCCCGCCGAACTGGTCGACATAACCGTCGGAAAAAATGTAGATTATATCATCCTCCTTAAGATCAACTTCGTGATTCGTATATTCAATCCCTTCCGGATTCATTCCGATAATGTACTTGTCACCTTTAACCTCTATAAGCATGTCATCGCGTACCAGGTAAAGAGGGAAAAAAGCTCCGGCATATTCAAACCTCTTTTGCTTCCTGTCAATGACACAAAGGCCTATGTCCATACCGTCACGAATGATTGTCCCTATGTTCTTTTCCCTGCTGAATGTCTTCTCAAGGCCTTTGTTCATTATTGCCAGTATCCTTGAAGGTTTTTCTATATTCTCTTCATTAATTGTCTTGTCAATGATATCCAGGCCGATAACTGACATAAGGGCTCCTGGCACACCATGACCGGTGCAATCAGCAGCAACAACAAAGATCTTGTCGCCTTTTTCACCAATCCAGTAGAAATCACCGCTCACAATATCCTTGGGTCTGAAGAAAATAAAAGAATCCCTGAAATAGTCCCTGAAATAATCCTCCGACGGGAGCAAGGCTTCCTGTATCCTTTGCGCATAAATAAGGGAATCTGTCATGTCTTTATCCCTTAACTCGAGCCTCAGTATCCTTTTTTCGGCACTTTCAGCCGCCAGCTTTGCCTCCTTCAGCTGCTTCTGCATCCTTGCAATCCGAGATAATTCCAATCTGGTCAGTATAAACAGCATTACAGCAGCTGCCACTACCGATCCAATCAGTAAATAATTATTTGCAGAGAATATAAATTCTGCATCCGTTCCTTTCCAGGCAGAATGCATCCCGCTAAGGATAAAAAGCCGGAAGTAATAGTATGTAAAGCAGACAAATCCCATCAGATAATACAAAAATAATAAAAAAACACGACAGGGAGTTCAATAAGACCTTAATTGTGCCTGCTTTCAGCCAGTTATAATATGTTCGTTCCCCGTCCGGTTAAGCCCGGAACTTTTTAATGAAGGAGATACTATAAATGGACCTAAACCAAGAGAATCCCATTTTTTGTCGACTTTTTCAATAGTATCTTCTGCTGAGCATACCACATTCGGCCACCTTCTTGCGAAACCGCCTTCCATGAATGCTTTTATTGTTCCGTCGATGATCAGTATTCTGCCGTCAACAATATCGATATCCCTTCTGGGATCGGTGTTAGACAGCACCTGCCATGATACTGTGAACAGATCTCTGACATCAAGCGTATGATCAACAATAATTATCAGTCCGGAAAAACTGCCCGTTTCATCTTTTTTAAGTTCCATCCTTATCCTCGAGGAGATACTTTTATCCTTTTCAGAGTTAACCCCTGCTATAACAATTGGCATATCATATGGCCTGTATGCGTTATTTCCGTTTCCAGCAATCTTAAGGATCTGGTTCATTAAAGAATCCTTCTCCCCGGTTCTCTCCCCCTGGCTGAACATCCATGGTGAAGATTTCTCATCGCTAAGCTTCTCCGTTGCGTCAATGCCAAGCTTACCTCCCAGTGCAAACGTTTCGGAAGAGTGATCAAGCACATCCAGGGGACCGGAAGTGAAAAGGAGATCTGAACTGAGGTCGGTATTCCTGCATACGTGACCGAACAATTTCCTGTAATCCCTGATGTCAACGTTTCCGCTTACTACAATCAGGTACTTTGTAAACATCATCTGTCCAGCCCCTGACAGAGAATTTATAACCTTTTTCCCCTGTCCGGGGAATGATTTTTTAATTTTAACTATCGCAAGATTATGGGCAGTACCTGCATCTGGCATATGAAGATCCTCAATTTCCGGCTGGATAACAAGCTTAAGAGGCGGCAGAAAGATCTTTTCAGTGGCTTTTGTAAGCCATGCATCTTCCATTGGCGGGATACCCACTATTGTTGCAGGGTAAACAGCATTTTCAGAATGGGTAATACATGTCACGTGCAGTACCGGATAAAGGTCGGAGAGAGAGTAGAATCCGGTGTGGTCGCCGAATGGTCCTTCAGTAACAGGTTCTTCAAGAGGATCAACGTATCCTTCAATTATGATATCTGCGTCGGAAGGAACGTATAGTTCATTTGTTATACATTTTACGAGCCTGACTTTCTTCTTCCGAAGAAAACCAGCCAGTATATACTCATTGATATTTTCAGGCAACGGAGCCGTTGCAGCGTATGCGTATACCGGATCACCGCCAAGGGCTACCGATACGGGCATTAACCTGCCGGTTTTTTTCCATGACTCGAAGTGAGCGGCGCCTGTCTTGTGAAGCTGCCAGTGCATAGCCGTCCTGTTCCTGTCAAGTATCTGCATCCTGTACATTCCGACATTTGCTTTCCGTGTCACAGGATTAATTGTATGGACCATCGGCAAGGTCACGAAACGACCTCCGTCGTGGGGCCAGCATTTAAGAACAGGAAGGATGTTCAGATCAGGATCTCTATGTATCACCCTCTGGCAGATACCTTTTCTACCAGTTGTGACCGGAAAATACCCTGACAATTTTATAAACGCCGGTAAAGATCTTAATTTACTGAGAAAGCTTCCGGTTGTTGAAGAAATTTGCGTCAGGAGATCAGCGATTTCATCTGCAACTTCATCAAGATCATGTTTTCCCATGGCCATAGCCATTCTTTTATCAGAAGCGTAGGCATTAATCAGGAGAGGAAAATTTGTACCGTTATTTTCGAAAAGTAGAGCTTTGCCGCCTGATTTTGTCACGCGGTCGGTTATTTCAGTTATTTCCAGTACAGGATCAGCATAGGTTTTTATTCTGGCAAGTTCTCCGGCTTTTTCAAGGGAGTCAATAAAAGCGGATAATCCTGAGTATGGCATAGTGAGGGTATATAAATCAAAGATACGGAAATATCGGGATGGATAAAGGATGCTGTAAGAGTAGAAGTGAATGAGTGGATATAAAACAATAATGGGAACTATTCACGAAGAGTAGTTCCCATTCACCGTTTGCAACCGAAGCCGCATACGGCGTCAGGTTACTGTTATTCCGGCCGGTTGCGTTCCTTCTGCCGAAGCATTATTCCTGCAACCCATGGCGTTCCGGTCCTTCTTTTTACGGATGGACCTTCCTGCTGTCCTTTTGTTCCCGGCTTACGTCGGGACTTTCCGGGACGAAGTGTCTTTCAGGCCCCGGTGTGCACTTCCCGAAGGTCGTGCTGCCGGTTTCAGAGGCTATCGGACCGAAGTCTTCTGTTTTCTGAAGCCCTGTGACTCAGTCGTTGTAAGAACGTTTCCGGTCTCTTGCGACTCACCGTACATCGGGGATTGGTCTGGGACCAGGTTCCCTTAGTCCGGCCTTCGGCTCTCTTGATGTGCAGACCCTGAGGTCTGAATGAGCCGGATCCTGTTGCAGTTAAGTAACTATCTCCGGTTCCGCATCTTTCAAGCAGCCCTTTATCGCTCACCTGATATATCAAAAATAGCTCAAAATTCAATAAAAACCAATTTAAGCACAGGCTTGTTGTAAACCCGATATGAACAACAGTTATCAACAACTGTTAATAACGTCTGAAAAGACCTGTTTCCGGGCAAAAAGACTGAGGTGCAGGTACCCAGTTATTTCTTAAATCCGTAAACTGCCAGATCACCCAGCATCTCTTCAATCCTTAGAAGCTGATTGTATTTAGCTATCCTGTCGGTACGGCTGCAGGAACCGGTCTTTATTTGTCCTGAATTGGTAGCAACCGCAATATCAGCAATTGTTGAATCTTCTGTCTCGCCTGACCGGTGGGAAATTACAGTTGTGTAACCTGCCCTGTGAGCCATCTCGATAGCGTTCAGCGTCTCAGTAAGTGTACCTATCTGATTGACCTTAATAAGAATAGAGTTTGCGCAACCCATGTCGATACCTTTTTTGAGGTATTCGACATTCGTAACAAATACGTCATCACCTACAACCTGGCATTTCTTTCCAATCCTGTCAGTGAGCATCTTCCATCCTTCCCAGTCTCCTTCAGCCATTCCATCTTCTACAGAATCAATAGGATATTTTTTAATAAGCTGTTCTATATAGTCAACCTGTTCTTTGGATGTTCTCTTAGCTCCTTTGGGACCTTCGAATTTGGAGTAGTCATAAATACCATCCTTGTAAAATTCCGAAGCGGCAGGGTCAAGGGCAATATTTATATCGGACCCCGGTTTATAACCGGCATCGGTTATAGCTTTCAATATCGTTTCAAGAGCATCTTCAGTTCCTCCGAGAGCAGGAGCAAATTCTCCTTCATCACCAACTGCAGTGCTAAGACCCCGGCCTTTGAGGACCTTTTTCAGAAAATGAAACACTTCAGCTCCCATCCTGAGTCCTTCGCTGAAATTTGTTGCACCCACAGGACGTATCATAAATTCCTGGAAAGCGATCGGGGCATCAGAATGTGAACCACCGTTTATTATATTCATCATCGGTAACGGCAGGGTAACAGCATTGGCTCCGCCGATATAACGGAAAAGGGGAAGCCCATGTAACTGAGCTGCAGCTTTTGCAACAGCAAGTGATACACCTAATATAGCATTCGCTCCCAGATTGCTTTTGGTCCTGGTCCCGTCAAGATCAATCATTTTTTTATCAATGCCCACCTGGTCAGTAACATCCATGCCATTCACCTCTTCGGCG
>MWDJ01000013.1 GCA_002070505.1 Bacteroidetes bacterium ADurb.Bin145
AAAGCAACTGGTTTAACATTATAAGTGGTATACTTTTCAACGAGAATGTGGTATACTTTTCAATTAATATATACACAAAACTAAACCAGAACACTGTATTTTTGTATATAACAGCTATTTGCAGAAATCTATATCATAATATTATCAAATACTTTTCAGAGAAAATCAAATCATTAAAGCCTACGTTCAGGGTTAAAAAGTTTTTGTTCCGGTTCATTATTTTGCCAGCAAAATGGGTTAAAAGATCAAGACAATACTACCTGAGAGTATATGGTAAGTTAAACATCTCGACCTGACATACACGCCAGAATTTATTATTGATCAGATTATAAGTTGCTTGGCGACATAGGTAATGTGTGTCCCGTAATTAAAAAATGGAAGAAAATCATATAATTGATGTGGATTTTTATTTGAAATAATGCTCTTTATTGAAATAAAACATGAATACTAATAGCTAAGTCATCACAACCACCTCAAATAAAACTGCAGAATCCTTATTAAAATCAAACATGCGGAATTAAGGGGCCATCGGGAACCGCAGTTTCATCTGCTGTAACGTCACACCAGGAATATCAACCCCGGAGCGGGAGCTAATCTTTATACACATTTATTACCGTGCTGGTATATGAGAGATTATCTTGAGAGAGCCAGGGATGATGTCCTGTTATATGATGGAGATCCCTCACCCACCAGCCGGCGGTTTCGGGATGACATGGTTCTTTTTGTGAAGAGTCGGGGGAATGAGGCGGGGCGTTTTGCTGTAAAGTCAATACAAGATAAAAAATTCATATCAAAACGCCCCGCCTCATTCCCCATAATCCCCTTATTTACAGTGTCATCCCGAATGAGTCAATCCTGAGTTTACGAAGGATTGACGAGTGAGGGATCTCCTTCTTTTGGTAGAAAATTTATGAGAGTTGCATATAAAAAATTGCTATTGATAAATCAAATCCGGAAGAAATCTTCACTAAGCGCTCGGATCTTCGAGAGTTTTTTTTGCAGGCTTCCGGGAATTGTCTCCTATATATTTTATAAGCTCCCTGACAGATAAAACATCAGTCCTCTCATCCACGGACCATCCTTTTTCTACCGGGGCCACTATAAAGATGTGATCTGGCCTGATCGTATCTATGGCGAAACGGTTACCTTTATTAAGCTTTGGCGACAGAGATGACTTGCATTCAATTGCATAAACCCCTTTTTCTGTTTCAGCTACTATATCAATCTCTGCACCATTGCTCGTTCTGAAGAAGCTGAGATTTACTTCCGGCATGTGGCCTTTTATATTTGTCAGCACAACTGATTCCCACAGGCTTCCAAAGACATAGTGTCCGCTTATCTGGTCGAATCCCCTTATCCCCAACAGACGGGCCGTTACTCCTGTATCAGATATATACACTTTGGGGGCTTTTATTATTCTTTTTCCAAAGTTAGTATGATAAGCTGGTAATATGTCGACCATGAAAGTTCCATTCAGCAGATCTATGTAATTTCTTATGGTAGTATTACTGACACCCAGCGAATTCCCAAACGAAGAATAATTAATTGTCTGACCGTTATTATGAGCAGTCATCTGCCATAGTCTTCTCATTGTCGAGGGTGAAAATCCTGACCATAACAAGAGGTCACGTTCCAGGAAAGTGGATATAAAATCATCAAGCCATCCGGCAGAGCTTTGATCATCTTTAGCGAGAAGACTTCTTGGAAATCCTCCCCTGCATATGTAATCATTCAGGGAATATTTATCCTCTGTTTCAGATAAAAGGAATGGCGTCAGTCTTTTATACGATACCCTTCCTGCAAGACTTTCGGATGATTGCTGCAACAAATCTCTTGATGCTGACCCAAGTATTAAGAATCTGCCATTCCCCTGCCATTCGTCGCAGAGGCTCCTTATCAACGGGAATATCCCTGGGTTACGCTGTATTTCATCCAGTACGATCAGCTTATCCTTCTGCGACTGTAAGAACCATTCGGCATTATCCAGCTTAACAAGATCAGAAGGTTTTTCAAGGTCAAGGAAAACAGCATTGCTCCTCCTCTTTAATATATTTCTTGCCAGAGTCGATTTTCCACACTGCCTCGGTCCTGTTATTACTGTCACCGGGTTTTTTTCCAGCGAATCCAGCACCAGATCTTCGAGGTACCTTTTTATATACATAGACATCATATTAACCATGCAAATATAAATATTATTTTTTAATTTACATGGTATTTCTTAGATATTTACTCACCAGCTCTATCCGGGGGCCGGAAACCAAATTTCGTTACTTATCTCCTAAAGAGCATGAGTGCACCCTAGTCTTTAAATACACTTACTGGCTTGCTGATTTTCATGAATCATTTTCGGTGCGCTCTTCCGACATATCAGTATCAGATCCTGTCAATACGAAGGATATTACCTTAGGTGAGCTCTCCCTACAAATCGGATCCGTTCATCTCCTGCCATCCGGCGCTTTCCATATTTCCAAATCCTCCCTGAAACATAATTTCAATTATTCTCCCAAAATTTCAAGTTTTTGAAACATAATTTCTATGTACATGCCTGCTTTCTGTAAGACCTTTGTATTATAGGTGACAAGGTTATTAATCTCTTACCAAATAGAAAATAATATGAAGACTTTAAAGAAGGTTTTATTTTTAATCACAGGAATATGCCTGCTGGTTGCATGTTCTAAATCTGACCACTTCTGGGGTGGTGAACCATTGGGTAACACCATGAAAAACGGCCCAGTTAAACCAGTCGAAGTAACATTACCTTTTAAAGTAGATCTTGTTGGTGAATATATAGCTGTTTTTCCGGATCAGGAATGCTGGTCTGAGGAAACACAGTATGACTTTAGAATAATTGTCGATGCTGAGGGTACCGGTACTCACCTTGGAAAAATAACAGGGAACTTTAACTTTTGTGCCAATTGGAGCACGGGTTTCTACGGGCCAACCGTCACCCATTTCACTGCAGCCAACGGAGACATCTTATTTGTATCATGCCAGGGTCAGGTAATTGACGGCAGACTTCCCGACCATCCTGAGGATGTAAACAGCTACTGGAAAGATCCGTTTGTAATATTAGGCGGCACCGGACGTTTTGAAGGTGCAACCGGAGGAGGTATGACTGACGACTATAACCGTGATTCATATCCGGCCAATTCATTCCACCACTGGAAAGGAACGATTACGTTATTAAAATGAAAGTGATTTTTCAAAGATTGGGGTCAGGTTAAATATATCAAAGGATTCATAAGCTTTGATAAAGTTTGGGTTAAATGGAAAAGTGAGGCTCCGATCCGACCTCACTTTTTTTTATCTCCTCATCTCCCCCTCACCCCTTCAACTTTTCAACGCTTCAACCCTTCAACCTTCCTCTTGGCGGAACTGCATTTCTTCTTTCATTGTCTTCAACTTTACCTCCCCCTTCCTTGACTTTAATCCGATAATAGCGTAAATTTGATTGAAATACAGGACGAAACCTGAATATTAACCTTTCTAACCTCTTAACATTATGGCAAGTATTATCCCCGGTTATGAATACGACATCTTCATCAGCTACCGCCAGAAAGACAATAAGTATGATGGCTGGGTGACAGAGTTTATCGACCACCTGAAAAGGGAAATAGAGGCTACTTTTAAAGAAGACGTCTCAATCTATTTCGATGAGAACCCGCATGATGGACTTCTGGAGATCCATAATGTTGATAAAAGCCTTGAATCGAAGCTGAAATCTCTCATTTTCATGCCTGTTATCTCGCAGACTTATTGCGATCCGAAGAGCTTTGCGTGGCAGAATGAGTTTGTAGAATTCAATAAAATGGCCTCGGCAGATCAGATTGGAAGGGATATAAAACTTCCGTCCGGAAATGTATGCAGCAGGATAATCCCGATAAAGATCCACGATCTCGATGCTGCAGATACCGAACTGCTGGAAAATGAGATGGGCTGCAGACTCCGGTCTATCGACTTTATCTATTCCAGCGCCGGTGTCAACAGACCTCTTAAACCCGACGACAATCCCGATAAAAACCTGAACAGGACCTATTACCGAGATCAGATAAACAAAGTTGCCAACGCAGTCAAGGATGTAATTTACGGCCTTCATCCTGATGAGAAAAAGAGAACCACCAAGTCATACAGAACGAGGGCACAGGAAGGCTACATTCATGAGCAGCAGAGATCGGTAGCCGAAGTTTTTGCCCCTCCAAAAAGATTACCCGGTAAATTGATGGTCCCAATTGTCCTGGGATTAGCTATAATAGTGGCAATGATATTCCTGATCCCAAAACTGACACAAAAAGCAGGCGAAAAAAAGTCATACGACGACACGATTAAAAAGGCAATAGCCGTCATGCCTGTTTCGAACTTTACCGGAAATCCTGACCTGGATTATATAGCATCAGGAATCCAGGACGCTTTATGCGGCCAGTTAGGTCAGCTGAGTAATCTTATTGTAAGACCCAGGGCGTCAACATTGCAGTTTAAAGACAGCGAAGAACCGGTCCAGCAAATAGCAAAAAAACTCAGTGTTAATAATATTGTCGAATCTTCAATAAAGGGAACTGAGGATAACCTTCAGATTGAAGTCAAATTGATTGAAGCTTTCCCTGGAGAAAAATATATCTGGGCCTCTGTGTTCAATCAGGACTGGACGAGTATAACAAATACATACAGTGAAATAGTGCGTCGCATAATGGACGGTATTCAAATCAAGATTCTGCCTCAGGATGAGAACAAACTGGCAAAGAAGAAGGGTCACAATCCCGAAATACTTAAAGCGTATGACAGGGGAATTTACTTTATGAACAAAAGGACAGCGGAGGATTTTGAAAAAGGAGTTAAATGTTTTAATGAAGCTATTGGAATTGACCCTGCAGATCCTTTACCGTACCTTGGACTGGCAATCGGGTACGGAACAGCCGGGCATACTTCTGCCGTATCGCAGGATGCAAAAAGCAGGGCAAGAGGTTATGCTTTAAAAGCACTCTCTCTCGATTCAGCCCTTGCTGATGCCTATGTAGTTCTGGCTGAACAGTATCTGTATACCGACTGGGATTTCCCGGCAACGGAGAAAGCACTAAAACGTGCAATGGAAATAAATCCAAATATACCATCAGTTCATTATACATACGGATGGTACCTGGCCCTTTGCAACAAAATTGATGAGGCCGTTGCAGAAATGAAAAAAGCTGTTGAGATCGATCCTACCGATCAGGTCAGCCAGGGTTATTTAGCCTGGTTACACCTTTACTTTGGACATTTTGAGCATGCATTAGCTGAAGCGCAAAAATTACTTCAACTCCCCACTGACAGCACTCTCGGACTTTTCCTCATTGGATCAGCATATTCAGAAATGGGAATGCATTACGAAGCCATCGAAACTCATAAGAAGGGCCTGGCTATAAGCCCCGGATACGAAAGTGGACTGGCCATTGCTTATGTCAGAGCAAATCAGAAAGACAAAGCCCTGGAAGTGGTAGCAGAGATGGAAAAAAGCCGCGACTATTGGTGGTATGCCTGGGGATTGGCAGAAGTATATGCTACACTCGGAGAAAAGAAAAAGGCTATCGATTGTCTTGAAATAGTATATAAAAACCGTGGAGATTTTATGCCATGGGTCAAAGCAGATTTCTATTTTAAACCATTGCTTAAAGAACCTGGATTTATTGACATAACAAACAGATTAAAACTTCCAGCCTAAGGTTTTATGAATTTTTTATCTTAATTCATTTGTTTTCCTTTCTCAAAAAGCTAGTTTTGAGAAAAGGTTTATCAATGGCATTACAGGTAGAGGATCTGGAAGATCAGTCTAAATACAGGCAGATACAAAAAGTGCCCTATGATGAGCTGATAACTTTTGTCCTTGAATATCTGAAACGCAGAACAGGTCTGATGGTTTTCTTCTGGTCGGTGTGCATTGTGCTTATCGGACTTGCATTGACTATCAGAATAAACATTGCCGGATATTTTCCCTTAAAGAATATTATGATTCACAGCCTTCTCGGCCTTGTTGTTTTCCCTGTAATCATAATACCGGTTCATGAATTCTTTCATATTATCCCCTTCTGGATAATCGGAGCAAAAAGGATAAGGATCGGCATGGACCTTAAACAGTATATGTTCTATGTGACAGCCCACAAACATGTTGTTCCTGACAGTCAGTTCAGGCTCATAGGTTTTTTCCCGTTTTTAATTATCAGTGCCTGTCTGATAGTTCTTATACTTTTCCTGCCGGGTTTATGGAAATGGAGCTTTTCACTTCTTCTTTTCGTGCATACCACTATGTGCGCCGGCGATTTTGCCATGATGAATTTCTTCAGACTCAACAGAAAAAAGAAACTTTACACCTGGGACGATGCTGATAAGAAGATCGCTTATTTTTATGAGGAGATATGATTGGGGGTGCAAGGTGCAAGTTGCTCGGAGCACAGCGACGATTCCGCGCAGAAAAGGGTGCAGGGGGCAGTGAGACGAGGAACGTAGTTGGACGAACGGAGTGAGGAAATCCAGAGTATCGGAAAACCAAGTTCCGCGCCAGCGAAAGGGAGCGGTGAGTTATGAGTAGTGAGTTTACTGATGAGGAAAATCTGCGATAATCTGCGCTCCCCATAACTATCGGGACTGCGTGAAATAAAAAACTTACCAGATTTTCCGACTCTAAAACTCTAAGACCAGAAGACTAGGGGACTAGAAGACCATAAGACTATAAGACTAGAAGACTAGAAGACTAAAAACTACTATAATGAAAAAACTAAGGTTAATCCTATTCCTGCTCGTTCAACCCTTTCAACTTTGAAACGCTTCAATATTTCAAAGTTCTAATCTTTTCAACGCTTAAACTTTCTTCAGAATTCCTGCTTTGCCAGCTTCAGTACATCATCGTCCCTGGTTATCGGGCGCAGCCTGAAGGAGTATTCGTATCCTCTTTCCAGCAGCCTGTATTCAGGGTGTATCGGTGCACCCCAGCTGTCATCACCACCAACACCCATCTGCCCAAGATCAATATTCAGATTGACAAGATCACGCGGAATAACATCATTTGTGTGCGTATTGGCGCTTTTTGCATCTTTGCGATACTGCGACAGTTTGCCCGGTGATTCGAAATCGTCATGGATGTTATTGAGCGCTGCAAAGCAGATAACCGGATCTCCGGTGATCAGCAATCCTGAACCATTATCGTCTGTGAGCGTAAGCCATCGTGTATCTGTTTTATAGCCGTTCTCCTGGGGCCTGATGTAAGGAACATATTGCGCGGTAACTGTACTTTCGTAAAGACCAATAAGAGCAGATGTTTTTCTGTCGGAGTAATTCTCATGCGGGCCCCTGCCAAACCATTTCAGATTGGTGAATGCTGAAGGAAGCTGCATCTGCATTCCCATCCTTGGTATTTCAGGAAGATCAGCGGATACTTTTTCGAATGAATTCGTGATAATTATATCCCCTGATCCCAATATTGTGTATGCAGATGAGTATCCGGCAATTTTTTTATCCGCGGGATCCAAGATATCATACCTGAACACAACAATCACTTTCCCTATTTCCGGCTGACGTATATCAGCTTTTGTTATAATAGCTCTTTCTCCGGCCTTTTTCCATATACCCAGTCTCCTGTCCATTCCATAACCGTAATCATTATCAGTCGGAGGTCTCCAGAAATCAGGTTCGGGAGCTTTCTTTATCAGCTCTTTTCCCTTATAGGACAAGGATATCATCCTGCCTTTCTCAAGATCAAAAACTGCTTTCAGATCTGTTCCTGCAACTTCAAGGTTCTTTCCGGAGGTATTTGTCTGAAGCATTGGTAGAGCGGATGGCGCCTGGATCTTCCTCGTTTCAACAGGAAGACTGAACTGTGCACAGGCATAAACATTACCTTCCGGTACCAGGTTCCATTCTTCATTCCTTGTCATCCGTACATTAAGGAAATATTCAGTGGCAGGTTCCGGAACAAACTTCTTCAGCGGTAGCATAACATCAAGCGCATTTCCAGGTTTAAAATCAGGCAATGGTACATTGCCCGATTGTAAAATATGCCCGTCAGCGACTACTTCCCACTCAAAACTGAAAACCGACAGGTTTGTAAAATCGTATTTATTTCTGATCCTGATTAATCCGTTTTTCAGATCAATCGGGTCAAAACCAACATATTGATATACCTTCTTAACTTCAGCCAGACCGGGTTTTGGTGTTCTGTCAGGCCAGGTCAGCCCGTTGATGCAGAAGTTCCCGTCACTTGGTACTCCCTCCTCACCAAAATCCCCTCCATAAGCCCAGTATTTTTCACCATTCCCGTCAGTTGTCAGAATTCCCTGGTCAACCCAGTCCCAGACAAAAGCTCCCTGAAGCTTCGGGTATTTCTCTATCACGTCCCAGTAATCCTGCAGGTTACCAGTGGAATTACCCATTGCATGAGCATATTCACACATAATCAGTGGTCTGTCATTCTTTTCATCCTTTGCATATGCTTCTAAATATTCGATCCTTGAGTACATGGGACATACAATGTCTGTGTGTCTTTCCGTAGTATTCGTAGACTTTTCGGCTCTTTCATATTGAACAGGGCGGGTAAGATCCCTCTCTTTTGTCCATTTATAATTATTAAGGAAATTATGACCATCGCCGGCTTCATTTCCAAGCGACCAGATAATTACCGAAGGATGGTTTTTATCTCTTTCCACCATAGCTTTCATCCTTACTAAATGAGCCTCTGCCCATTCAGGCTTATCCGCAAGAGTGATATCCTTGTTATAACCTATCCCATGCGATTCTATGTTGGCTTCATCAATCAGGTAAAGGCCGTATTTATCACACATATCATACCAGAGTTCCTGCTGGGGATAATGTGAGGTTCTGACTGCGTTAATGTTGTGGCTCTTCATTACCCGTATGTCTTTCAGTATAGTGGCCCCATCAATCACGTGTCCGTTAACATCATGATGTTCGTGGAGATCTGTTCCCTTCAGATAGATGGCAACACCATTCACAAGTAACTGAGAATCTTTTATCTCCACTTTCCGGAATCCAATCTTCGAACTTACACATTCCAGTATATCCCCGTCAGCTTCCTGCAATGTAATAAGCAATGTATACAGATCAGGTGTTTCTGCTGACCATTTTTTAATTTCAGGGAAGCTCTTTACAAAATCTATTTCAGTCTTATTCCCGGAGAGATCCACTTTTCGTGATTCGGAAAAAAGGCTTTGTCTCCCATTAAACAGTGAAGCATTGACAAGCATCTCATCAGCCTTTTCAGTGGTGCTTTTCAACCTGATATTAAGTTTCAGTAATCCGTCCCTGTAATTATTCTCCAGGTCACCAACGGCAAAGAAATCTTCAATATACACTCTCGGGCGTGCATGCAGAAATACACTTCGCTGGATGCCGCTCATTCTCCAGAAATCCTGATCTTCCAGGTAACTCCCGTCACACCATCTGTATACTTCAACAGCAATTGAATTCCTGCCTCTCTTAAGATACTTTGTTATGTTGAATTCAGCCGGCGTCTTACTGTCCTCACTATAACCAACAAGCTGTTCATTTACCCATACATAGAATGCAGAAGCTACCGCTCCGAAGTGAAGAAAGACCTCTTTATTTTTCCATTCTGAAGGAACTTTGAAAAATCTTTTGTAAGAACCGACAGGGTTATAATCATGTTTGATGAACGGAGGATTTTTCTCATAAGGGTAGGAAACATTCACATAAATCGGAACATCATATCCTTTCATTTCCCAGTTTGAAGGGACCTCAATATCATCCCATCCACGTGTATCAAAATCATCCCTGAAGAACCAGGAGGGTCTCTGATCAGGTGATTTCACGAGATTGAATTTCCAGATGCCATCAAGGGAAAGGAGATTCGGAGAATTGGCACTCACACCTTCAAGTGCTGATTCCTGATCACCATAACTTATAAATGATGCATGCGGTTCTTCCCTGTTCTGACCTGTTACTCCGGGATTCTCCCAGTCGCGAGGGTCTTTTTCCGTGAATGCAACATCCTTATAATCCCGGTATTGTTTGCAGCCTGCAAAAAGAAGAACTGCAATAAAAAAGTAAAGAATATATCCTTTCATTTCACTAAAAAATTAATCTTTCTTATCTGGTCCGGACTTGCATTCAACATCAGAACAGACCGGATATTTTTCCTGAACCATCAATATCGATCTTTTCGGCAGAAGGAATATTTGGAAGTCCGGGCATTCTCATTATCGTTCCGGCAATCGGAACGATGAATCCGGCTCCCGACGAAAGCTCCACTTCCCTTATCTTTATTGTGAAGCCTTTCGGACATCCTCTTACGTTTGGATCGTCTGAAAGAGATTTCTGGGTTTTAGCTATACAAACAGCAAGGTTTCCGAGGCCCAGTTTTTCTATTTTTTCAAGCTTGGTTTTTGCCTTGACAGTATATTCTACATGATCCGCCCCGTACATCTTTTTGCAGATAGTTTCAATTTTCTCTTCAAATGTCCACGACAGATCGTAGAGTGGTTTAAAGCAATCCGGACAGCCGGTAACAGAATCAAGGACTTTTTCAGCCAGTTCGATAGCCCCCTTCCCCCCTTTTGCCC
Source organism: Bacteroidetes bacterium ADurb.Bin145 (assembly GCA_002070505.1). Lineage (GTDB taxonomy): Bacteria > Bacteroidota > Bacteroidia > Bacteroidales > VadinHA17 > LD21. The sequence goes on from MWDJ01000013.1 coordinate 10,560, forward strand.
ACGCTTCATTAACTGCCACCTGAACATTTTGTGATTTACAGTATCGCACAAGCAGGTCAAGTTCTGCGTCAGTGTCTGATTCGAACCTGTTAATAGAAACAACCGGATTGAATCCGAAATACTTCATATTTTCAATATGCTTATTAAGGTTATCAAAGCCCTTTTGCAAAGCATCCGTATCTTCATTCTGGAGCGATGATAATTTCGCTCCTCCATGATATTTTAAAGCTCTCACGGTTGCAACAATTACAACCGCATGGGTTTTAAGGTTTCCGAACTGGGATTTAATATCGAAAAATTTCTCTGCTCCCAGTTCACTTGCAAAACCTGCTTCAGTAACAACAATATCACTTAATGAAAGCCCGGTCTTTGTGGCAATTATCGAGTTAGTTCCCTGTGCAATGTTTGCGAAAGGTCCCCCGTGAATCAAGGCAGGTGTTCCTTCCAGTGTCTGGACAAGATTTGGTTTGATAGCATCCTTAAGAAGAGCTGCCATTGCGCCCTGTGCATTAAGATCGCGTGCGAATACCGGTTTATCGGAATAGGTATAACCAACAAAGATATTACCAAGCCTTTTCTTAAGGTCAGTCAGATCCTGTGCCATGCATAATGTTGCCATTACCTCAGATGCTGCTGTAATCTCGAATCCCGATTGTCTGGGTACACCTTCAGTCGTTCCCCCCAGACCGATAACTATATCCCTGAGTGACCTTTCATTCATATCCATCACCCTTTTCCATTCGATGGTCCTGGGGTCAATACCAAGATTACCCTCTTTTAGCTGTATATTATTGTCTATCAATGCAGCAAGCAGATTATGTGCTTTTTCAACTGCTGAGATATCTCCGGTAAAATGAAGATTTATATCTTCCATTGGGATAACCTGGGAATATCCGCCTCCTGCAGCACCGCCTTTTATACCAAATACAGGGCCGAGCGACGGTTCACGAAGCACAACTGTCGCCTTCTTCCCGAGAAGGTTAAGACCCTGAGCCAATCCGATCGATGTTGTTGTCTTCCCTTCACCTGCCGGTGTAGGGGTAATTGCCGTAACAAGGATCAACTTTGCCCTTTTTATCTTTTCTTCGTCAATGAAATGTAACGGGATCTTTGCCTTGAACTTCCCATATAACTCCAGTTCGTCACGGGGTATGCCAAGCTTGTCAGCTATCTTGACAATAGGCTGTATTTTAGCCTCCTGCGCGATCTCTATATCTTTTTTCATAAATGAGTAATAATATCAAAACCGGATAAAAAAAATATCTGATACTTAACCTTTAAATTTAGTGAGTTTTATTTCTTTTTTTGTTAAATTGGGTCAGATATAAATTTAAACAATAAAATAATTACGGATCCATGGAGAAAAAGATTAACGAACTTTATTCTGATTACAGAAAAGGTGAATTAAGCCGTCGTGAATTCCTAAAAAAACTTACAGCGATTGCCGGAAGTACGGCAGCTGCATCGATGCTTTTACCTATCCTGGAAGAAAATGAAAAATCAGCTCCTGACATGCAGAACACTGATCCTGATCTTGTAGCCGAATTCATTAAGTATCCGGGTGCAACTGGCGATATGAGAGCCTACCTTGCAAGACCTAAAAAAGGGAATAAATTTCCTGCAGTTATCGTGATCCATGAAAATAGAGGATTAGTACCTCATATTCAGGATGTTACAAGAAGAATGGCTAAAGAGGGATTTCTTTCACTGGCTCCCGATGCTCTCTCACCGGTTGGCGGCACACCAGATGATGTAAGCAACGTTGGCGAACTTTTTAAAAAACTGGATTCTGAAGAGACAACCAAAAATTTTGTTGCTGCCGTCAAATATCTGAAAACCCATCCTAACTCGAACGGGAAGGTTGGATGTACAGGATTCTGCTGGGGTGGAGCCATGACAAACCAGGTAGCTGTAAATGCTCCGGATCTTAACGCAGCTGTTCCATATTACGGAAGACAACCCTCAGCAGAGGATGTTGCAAAGATAAAAGCTCCCGTTATGGCACACTATGCCGAGAACGATCAGGGAATAAATGCCGGCATTGCCGCATTTGAAGAAGCTCTCAAGAAGAATAACATTGAATATCAGATCTTCACATATCCGGGAACAGGCCATGCCTTTAACAATGATACCAATCCTTCCCGTTATAACGAGGAAGCGGCAAAACTGGCATGGCAGAGGACTGTGGGGTTCTTTAAAGCGAAACTGAAATAACGGCGCAACGGGATCAAGGCTTTACGGCGTTAAGGCGTTAAGGCGTTAAGGCATTAGGGCGTTAGGGCTTCACCTTGTTCATTTAGAAGGACTTGCCTTAATGCTTCGATGAAGGGAAGACAGTGATTGAAGAACATCTTATACCCACTGCAGAGATAATTTAATCCCGGCTCTCCGTCAGGAGTCATGATGAAACGGTTCTTCGGACATTCACCGTTGCACATATCCAGAACATTGCATTCGCGGCAACAGCCGGGAAGAGTTGATGATTTGGCCTTCCCGAATTCCAACTGCCTGTTGTCGTTCAGGAACCCGGATAACGTACCAGCATTTATATTTCCGATAAGGTGGTCTTTGTCGACATAATGATCACATGAATAAAAATCTCCATTATGCTCGACAACTGGTACTCCACCGCAATTGACTTTAAATATACAGAGAGTGTGATCCCTGTTAAAAGCTTTCCTTGTTGCTTCCTCAAATATCTGGATCGTTATTCTTTCAATGTCATTCACTATCCATTTATCGAAAACGGTGCAGAGAAATTGTCCGAATTCATCTGAAGGAACTGACCTGGCAGTTACACAACCCGGTAAACCCGGCTCCGTCTCAACAAGCGGAAGAAATGTAATATACTTTGTACCAAGGCTTTTTAGAAAATCATAGATCTGCAGCGGATATTTTACATTAGCGGAATTTACAACACAGAGGATCTCTGTTGTAACCTGGTGTTTCCTGAGGAGTTCATATCCACGCAGTACCCTCGCCAGAGATGGTTTTCCGGCGCTAAAATGCCTGTTAATGTTGTGAAATTCATCCGGACCGTCAATACTTATTCCGACCATGAATTTTTCTGCTGCAAGGAATCTGCACCAGCTATCATCAAGAAGGGTCCCGTTGGTCTGAATACCATTAATAGCCCTTTTCCCGGGAGGCAACAGTTTACGCTGCAGGGCTACTGCTTTTCTGAAAAACTCAAGACCAGCCAGCGTTGGTTCGCCTCCATGCCATGAGAACAAAACATAATCTTCATCTGAAGCATCAATCAGCTGCCGGGTATATTTCTCAAGTGTCTCATCATTCATCAGGAAAGTACCATCCGGGTAAAGTGAATCCTTTTCCAGATAATAACAATAACTGCAATTCATATTGCATCTTGCACCGGCTGGTTTGACAAATACCTGAAAATCATTGAATTCTTCAGTCATAATCAGCATCAGATAATTTTAACGCTACTCCCAATCCAAAATTTTATTCTGAACAGAGCCCGGATCAGCGTACTTTATTCTCCATTCCGCCGGATAATAATTGTTTATCCTGGAACCAATATTATTCGCAAATCCCATATTCATTCCGCTATATCGGAATATGTTCCAGCCCTTAGGGCAATTTACTCCCCTGAGGTCTTTACGTCCCAGATAATCAAGAGCCTGCCCCGGATCAAGATCCACCACAGGGAATGATCCTTCTCTGTATGAAAGCGACATCGCAAGTTCATGTGAAGGAATAAAGTTATTACCCTTCCTTGTACATATCGTTGTCCCCCATCTGATCATTTTAACCTTACCAGTCAGCCTGTTAAGGTCGTCGGGAGTCCCTGCTGTAGCTAAAAGCTCATCACCGGCTCTGATCATCGTATCCGGATCAAATAAGGTCCACCCTTCTGCAATATTCCTTTCTTCCTTTGTTAAATGGATGTTGTTCAATGTCTTTGCTATACGGACATCAGGATTATCTCCTTCAGCCTTCCGGAGGACTGAAATAAAGAGTCCCTCCCCTTTTATCCTTCCGGGATAAAATCCGTAACCATATATTCCTCCATAATTTATTTCTGTAATGCCGGGAAATTCAGAAATATCAAGTTTTAAGCTAACAACCTCATAATGATCCGATAACCATTTGATGTTCCTCTCATTTTCTTCGGGGTTGAGTGTGCAGGTACTGTAAATCAGGATCCCGTCCTTCTTAAGAGCCGGCCAGATATCCATCAGTATCCTTTTCTGCCTGTCGGAACAGAGCCGGGCATTTTTTTCTGACCATTCCGCTACTGCAACAGAATCGCGGAACATTCCTTCTCCTGAACAGGGAGCATCAACAAGAATAATATCAAAAAAACCCGGAATTCTGCCAAAAATGGCCGGATCGCTCTGACTTACAATTGAATTTGACAATCCCCATTTAGTAAGGTTCTCCCTGAGAATTGCCGCACGTGCCCTGATGACTTCGTTGGCTAACAGTAGGCCTTTCTCGCATAACAATGAGGACAGATGAGTGCTTTTGCCACCCGGCGCGCCACATAGATCCAGAATGCGGAGATTATCCCATGGATCAATTATCTGCCTGAATATCTGTTCAAGGAACATTCCAGAAGCCTCCTGAGGATAATATGCACCCGCATGGAAAAGAGGATCAAGTATATAGGAAGGTCTCCTCTTAAGATAGTAACCATCACTGCACCAGGGGACACGCTCTGAATCTTTTGGAATCCTGTTCCATTTCTTCCGGTTAAGGCGGATACTGACAGGAGAAGGTTCTTTAAGAGCATCCAGAAGAGACTCGCTGTCAATGTAATCCTGCTTCTTCAGCCTTTTTATGAAAGCATCCGGAAAAACCATATTGATCAGTTAAGAAAACCTATATGAAAGTACTTTAAGCAAAATCCGGACTATTCACGTCTGTTTTTTAATATGTCAGTACTGGTACCGGATTTCCTTCGCCACAGATAAAATACCGGTATCCCTATCAGTACAAGGATAAGCCCGGGAAATGTATATCTGGGTTTATAAATCAGCAATATGATCATTATTGCAACAGTAGTTAGTATATACAATGCCGGTACAACTGGATAGCCGAAAGCTTTATAGGGTCTGGGTATGTCTGGACGTTTTACTCTCAATATGAAAATTGAAAAGATTGTCAGGGAGAAGAAAATAAGAACTGCAAAGATCACATAATCAAGAAGATCACTGTATGTTCCTGATAAACATAATAATACAGACCATATCCCCTGAACTGCAATTGCAAATCCGGGTACCCCGAAACGATTCAGTTCTCCTGCTTTCCTGAAAAACAGGCCATCCTTTGCCATTGCATAGTAGACTCTCGGACCTGCAAGAATAAGTGCCTGGTTGCATCCGAATGTGCTTACAATAATGAATAAAGCCATTATAATTGCCGCATAGTCTCCCAGTATGACGTACATAGCTGAAGTAGCTACCCGGTCATCGGTTGCAAACTGGATCCCCCTTGATACTACATCGGTTCCATCAGGTGATCCCGCAAGAGGCAATACCCTGATGTAAATATAATTTGTCAGAAGATATATTATTGTTACAATGAGAGTGCCTAAAAGCAGGCTGAGCGGGACATTCCTCCTCGGATTGACAACTTCTCCTGAGATATAGGTTACGTTATACCAGGCATCAGATGCAAACAGCGATCCGACCAGAGCGGTTCCTACTGCAGCTACTATACCGAAGCCTTTAAGCGGAATTACCTGGTTATCAGCTCCTGTTCTGCTTGCATTCCACAGCATCTCCTTGTTTATCTCATTGATGCCAAGGCTTTTTGCTGCAATTATCCCTATCAGTACAAAACCAAGTAATGCAATTACTTTGGTTGAAGTGAAGAAATTCTGGACTGTCTTACCAGTCACTATTCCTCTTGTATTAAGCCATGTAAGGAATATTATCATTACAATAGCAACTGCCATGGTACTGTTAACGCCGACAGGACCAATGTGGATCAGGATGTTCTTTTCAGATATCCAGGGAATGAGAACACCGCTGTATTTCGCAAAAGCAACAGCCACAGCTGCTATCGATCCGCACTGAACAACAAGAAATGTGGTCCATCCAAACAGGAATCCTATCAGTGGATGGTAGGATTCTTTAAGGTAGACATACTGGCCTCCGACGTGCGGCATCATGGACGCCAGTTCACCATAACTCATTGCACCAATAATCGTGATTATACCTGTTATAAGCCATACAATCATGAGCCATCCTGGCGACCCGACGCTTCTGGCTATATCAGCGCTTACAATGAAAATACCGGATCCTATCATAGATCCGGCAACTAATGAGAAACCATCGAAGAGATTTACGCGTTTCTGGAGAAGGTTATTCTGCTGGTGCATTTTGTTTGATGAGGAAGATTAAGCCTTCTATACTTTTGGCAAGACCCAGGGTTCCCTGTACTCAGGAGTGAGGTACTTATTCGCTTCATCATCATTTGCAAACCTGGTTCCATCCCATATCAGTTTCTTCCCTGTGCGGTAAGCGATGTTCCCGACCGCAGAGAATTTTGCTATATGTCCTGCAATCTCAGGGCTTGCTTTTGTATTAAAGTTCCGGCTTTTTATACAATCAAGATGATCCTTTACATGGTTCTTAAGTCCCAGATCTTTACCATTCTGCCATGGTACAGCTTCCATCCTCTTCACCTTGTTCACAACCTCAGGTTTCACCTCCCAGCCGCTGCGGTCGACAACCAGCGTACCGTTTTCTCCGACAAAACCGAGTACGGCATTTCTTCCATATCCGCCATCATCGATTCCTATTGCATGATCCCACATCACGTTAAAACCGTCAAATTCATATATCACCTGCAGACTGTCAGGAGTCTCGCAGGCGTCGCCGGGATAGCCATATTTTCCACCCATGGCCATAACAGATTTCGGCGTTGTGACATTCATGCCGTACAATGCAAAATCAAGAAGATGGACACCCCAGTCGGTCATAAGTCCACCGGCATAATCCCAGAACCATCTGAAAGTAAAATGGAATCTGTTACGGTTGAAAGGACGCGAAGGAGCCGGCCCCAGCCACATATCATAATCAACACCTGCCGGTGTAGCCTCATCCGGGAGCACAGGTATTGAGCTATTCCATCCCTGGTAAGAGTAAACCCTGACCAGCCTTATTTTACCTAGTTTCCCTGATCTCAGAAAATCTACAGCGTCGAGCCAGTGTGGATCGCTTCTCTGCCATTGACCTACCTGGACTACACTCTTATATTTTTTTGCTGCCCTTATCATTATATTGCATTCCTCTATCGTCCTGCCTATCGGCTTTTCGCAATAGACATCCTTGCCTGCTTCACATGCAGCAACCATCTGAAGGCAATGCCAGTGATCAGGTGTTCCGACAATAACAAGGTTTATATCTTTATTATCAATCAGCTTTCGCCAATCCTTATATAGATTTGCAGGCTTACTCCCTCTTATCTTTTCAACGTCTGTTGCCCGTTTATTCAGGACACTTTCGTCGATATCGCATAATGCAAGGCATTCCACTTCAGGATGCTGAAGAAACTCCCTCAGATCACTGAAGCCCATTCCGTTGCACCCTATAAGTCCGACATTGATCCTGTCAGATGGAGCACATCCTGCCATTGAAGCTGAAAATGCTGGTACAAGGCCAAGTCCGGCAGTAGTTATTGCAGCTTTTTTTAAGAAAACACGTCGTGTTGTCATAGTAACAATAGGATTTTTATTTTAGAGGTAATGTCATTTCAGGCTTTTCAGTGCCCGGTAAGCTTATTATCATTTTGTCGCCGCTTATTTTTATGATCCGGTAATTGCTCTTTTCATTCCCAAAGGAACCGGTGAGTACCTGAGTCATTTTATCCCCGTCGGGAAAAATATATTCATTAATTGCATTGATATGCTGATGCCCGGCAAATATGACTTTCGTAGATGAGTTTTTCTCAAGCAATTTAAGAAGATCATAATATTTTGACTTTGAAGAATACGTTGATATTGGTTCAGACAGGATACTGCTGCTTGTCTTTTTGCCATAAGGAAGGGGCATATGTGTGAATATAATCTCAATATCAGAAGGTGATGCTTTTAATTCGCTGTCGAGCCATGTCAGCTGATAGGGGTCGACAATAAATTGTTGAACACCATCATGGAATTCCTCAGTGGCAAGAAATCCGTTATCAAGAAAGATCAGTCTCAGAGTCAGTTTATCAACCTGAAAGATACGGCTGTAATAGGTGCCTTCCTTAAAACAGGCAACATTTCGCATCCATGCTGCTCTTGCCTCTTCAGACTGTATCTGGTTACCTGTATAGGTTGAAGGTTTAGGTACCACGTAGCTTGATAGATCATGATTCCCAAGTGTAAGGAAAACAGGGATCTCAGATACTTCCAGGCTGCCGGCAAACTGTTCAACCTGGGTAGCAAGCATCCTGCCCTGAACAGTTTCAGCATCATAAAAATCAATCATATCTCCAGTAACTGCGAAGATATCTGCATTGTATTTCGACGGAGCTGATTTCAGAAAGTCAGTAAAAGTTTCAAGGTTCTTTGACAGATGCTGACGCTGACTTACAAAATATGCATTGTAACCAATTAGGTTACAGGCATGTATATCAGTAACATGAATTATCGTAAGAGTATCCGGAGGGGGTAGGGCCGAGGTCCGGCCATAAGACAAAGAAGATGAAACAAGAAGCAGTGATGTAAATAGCAGACCCTTAAAAATCCCTTTAACGATAGGGCCGGGGGTAAATTTATTCATTTGTAGTTCCCTCCTGTTTTGACAATTCTCTCTTGCAGTTATTAAAAAAACTAATCTGGACATGCCCTTGAAAATTTAATAAACCCGGACGCAATCTTTTGGTTTGTTGATCGCGACCGGGTGTTAGCTCAGGAATAAGTTCCTATTTAACTGAAAACCTGTAAATAGTCTGAGAGGTAAAAGTTTCTCCCGCTTTAAGAGTTGTTGATGGAAAATCCTGTTGATTGGGGCTGTCAGGATAATGACCTGTTTCAAGGCACAGACCCGATCTGTAAATATATTTTTTCCCGCCATGTCCTGTCTGCGTTCCATCAAGGAAATTCCCGGTATAAAACTGAACTCCGGGCTGATCACTTATAACTTCCATATAACGACCGGATACCGCATCGTAAACTGAAGCATCTACTGTTCTGGGTGAATTAAGAATAAAGGTATGATCGTAACCACCGCCCAGTATCAGCTGTTCATCTTTCTCGTTGATCCTCTCTCCTACGGTGTGAGGCTTTGTGAAGTCGAAAGGTGTCCCTGCTACCGGTCTCAGTTCTCCTGTAGGGATCAGGCCGGAATCGACGGGAACAAATCTGTCGGCATTGATAACAACCTGATGATCAAGTATATCCCCATTACCTGCTCCATGAAGGTTGAAATATGCATGATTAGTTATATTAATGACTGTGTTCTTATCTGTAGTGCATTTGTAATTAATTACAATCTCATTGTTGTCATTCCAGGTATATGTTGCTTCAACGTTCATGTTACCAGGGTATCCTGCTTCCATATCAGGGCTCTTGTAAGTGAATTTAACTGTAGGGAAATCGCTATCAGAAGGCACTTCTGCATCCCAAACGACACTATGCCAGCCCTCAGGGCCGCCATGAAGAGAATTGGCTCCATTATTGATCGGGAGAGAATATTCCACTCCATCCAGAGTGAATTTTCCTTTGGCAATCCTGTTGGCATATCGGCCTACCACCGATCCGAAATATGGATCACCTTTTATCATACCTTCGAATGTGTCATATCCGAAGGTAATATTCTCCTTATTACCTGCCCTGTCCGGAACTTCTATCCATGTTACTCTGGCTCCAAAATTGGTTAGTTTTAAAACATTTCCGGCTTTGTTCTTAAGGGTGAAAAGGAAAACATCCTTGCCCTTGTGTACTCCAAAATTTTCTTTTTTTACCATTTCTTTATTTTTTGATGATTGATTGCAGGAACTAAGTAAAACGCTGACAATAATCACAGTGAGTGAAAATAACAATACTTTTTTCATCGTACTTCAGGATTAATTTCCGCTAATTTAATAAACTTTATTGATTGAGTTCAACCTCGGCTTCAATTTCCATAAGGAGATCGTCGCGACAAATATCAGCCTCAATGTAAAGTGCAGGAATTCCGGGGAAATGCTGGTCACAGATCTGCCTGACAGCTTTAAAATCCTTCTGCGATTTTATATATACCCTTATCAGTGAATATCTCTCGCTGGATATTGATGCATTTTGCAGAAGCTTGTTAATATAGCCTTTATCGGTAAGGTTATGCAAATTACGGATCGTTACAAGTGTCTGTTGTTCAATATCATCCCTGCCAATAGTCTCCTGCCCTATTATTGAAGCAGTACCGGATATATGCAGATGCATATCCTTCCCGGTCTTTATGATCAGAGCCCTTTCAAATTTCGGGGGATGTTTTACAGAATGTTCTCTCACAAGTAAACCTTTAAGGACTTCCTGTCCATAATCATAAGCATTTATCTGATCAGGATTATTGACAGCTAAAATCCCTGATGAACCTTTCAGGTCCAATGCACAGAAGTCAAGGGCTACATTACCCGACTTCATCCCGACACCTGTTGCAGCCGGGTAACCTTTCACATCTCTGTACCTGGAATAAAAATCATTCCTCACTTCATTGAAGATCTGGTAATTCTGGGATCCTCCTTCATCTGAGAGTATATTACCGATATAGTTCCATTGCCTGACAATATTATTCAGCGACATATTCTCTATACCGAGAATGTTGACCATCATCGTGAAAGAATCGTTAGCTGCCTTAAAAGTGTCTCCGGGATACTTGTAACTGCTGACACCCGCAGACCAGACTTCCTTTGAGGTATCAGATTCTATTACAACATACGGAACACCATAATAACTTTTACAAATGATCTTAACTGAACTGTTCAGTAAAGCAGTTAACTCAACAGCTATTTTCCAGGGTTTTTCAGGAGGATGGATCGTAATATTAACTGCAGGGGAACTGTTCCCGAAATTTTCAGAGACAGATTTCAATATTTCTTCCCTGAATAAAAGAGAAGTGCCAAAATCAGGAAGGTCGGCAAACACATTAAGTTTGATTGTCGTATATTCAGATGAGACAGCCGTACGAATTTGTTTCAGACATTGTTCCCACTCCTCAGTTAAACTCCCCTGTATTGATGGATAAAAGACAAAATAGAACTTTCTCATTTAAGAACAGATCTTTTGCGGTAAAAATAATATTTTTTATGGAGCCAGCCGTCGGGAATACTTTTAATCTGAACCGGACGTCAACAGACCGGAATCTTCTCCGGCAACCGGAAGCCAGATCCTCATCTGGCCGGGACCGCGGTTATTCCATAATGCATAGGGTATTAATGTAATTGTTTCCGGGGATAGTATTTCAAGCTTCCCATTTGTTGTTTTCTTTGTCTGATAACCTGTTGTCTTCACTATCTGAGTGCCTTCCAGCAGAGTAGGCCGGAACTCTGTCGTAAAAGCAGCATTACCATTTATCCGGAGATTTAAAATATCGGTATTGTTATCGGGCCATTCAGCACAATAGATAAGGGGACCACGCTGCAAGGCTATCCTGCCTCTGTCTTCTTCTACCCTATCATCCGCAACCACTTTTCTGACCGGCATCGGGAACTCCATTTCAATCATGTCACCTTTAGTCCATTTCCTCGTTATCCTTACGTAGCCATTCTCCGGAGAACTTTGAACCTCATTTCCGTTAACAAGGATTTTATATTCTTTATCATCCGTATCTGTGAAACGGTAAAGAGAACCAGGGATTGCTTCATTTACTGACCAGCCGGGGATCCTCAGCATCATCGAGAATTTCAGATCCTCCTGAGGATTGACTGTGATCCCGACTTTTCCGTCCCATGGGAAATTGGCATTCTGCGAAAATTGTACGTTCTGTCCGGCAACATTGAAGCCAGCCTCATTTGAAATATAAAGATTAACATACACTTCCTTGTCCCTGACTGCATAGATATAACCGGGTATAGCCGGGACAAACCTTGCTATATTTGAAGGGCAGCAGGCACAACCGAACCATGCGCTGCGCTTATGCTGTCCCTCAGATTCTAGAGGATTGGGATAAAAGAACCTGTCAGCTGATAATGACACTCCTGAAAGCATGGAATTATATAGTGTTTTTTCAAGGATATCGATATATTTTGATTCGCCATGAAGGAGGAACAGCCTGTGATTTGTAAAAATATTCCCAATGGATGCACACGTTTCGCAATAGGCTGTCATGTTCGGCAGAACAAACGGATCTGCAAAGCCTTCGTTCCCGCCTGTCGCTCCTATTCCACCGGTTATGTAGATCTTTTTATAGACTATATCCTCCCATATTTTTGTAATTGCTTTCAGATAGGCCGAATCCTTTTTAATGGCAGCTATATCGGCCATCCCCGAATACATATAGGTTGCCCTTACCGAATGTCCTACAGCTTCAGTCTGATCAACCACTTTTTTGTGAGCCTGGTTATACTGTTCTCCTTTTGGCCCGCGTATATCCAGAAAGAACTTGGCAAGATCGAGATACTTACTTTCTCCCGTTGTCCTGTAAAGCTTTACAAGACCCATCTCAATCACCTGATGTCCCGGGTAAACCCTGATCTTATCCCGGCCAAAATCTTTGCTCACAAGGTCAGCTGATCTGACAGCAATATCAAGAAGTGTTTTCTTGCCAGTGGCCTGAAAATATGCAACAGCTGCTTCATAAAGATGACCGAGATTATATAATTCATGACTTAAAATTGAGTCAAGTTCCCATCTGTTGGGACTTGCCCATTTGTGAAGGCCTTTACCTCCATGCATTTCTGCAATTGTCCTGTTTGTATACAGATATCCGTCGTCTTCCTGTGCCATCCCGATCTTGTATATCAGTGTATCGAGATACGCTTCAAGTTCCGGATCGGGGAAAGTCTGCAGTGAAAAGCTGGCTCCTTCAATTATCTTGAAAACATCGGAATCGTCAAATGGATAAATAGTCTGGAATCTACCGGTATCAAGCCCTCCGGCGATCTCAAAATTTTTAACCCTGCCCGTCGACTCGCAATAAGAAAATGCTATCGGGATTGTTACAGTTGCATTTTTTTTGATCCGTGGAGCCCAGAAGTTATCTGTTAATTTAACAGAAGTGAATGGCACAGGCTGAATCGGGTAATCGTTGGAAGAAGTGTTATCGGTACATCCCTGGAGAATGATTGATGCTGTGATGACAGCATTGAAAAGAACAACCGATATTCTCATATCTATCTAATTATTGCCACATCAAACAAACTGACAGTCAGATATAAATAATCAAACCTTTGAATCTGCAGGAAATTACTTTATTTCAAGCACTACGACAGATTTTGCCGGCATTGTGACTGTGAGAACATTATCCCTGAGCTTATATCCGTTAAATTTTACCGGTTTTACAAGCTCAGGATTTTCGAAACTATTGAAGGCACTCATTTCCTTTGCAGTAAGTATTTCGCCAGTAACAGTATTAGCGGCAGAACCCACAACTGGACAGTTTATAACAATTTCCTTATTGGGATTAAGATTAGCGAGTGAGATGTGAATTTTGCCATCTTTATCAATTGATGCCGAAGCAGATATTGCGGGTATTTTTTTGCCGCCAAAAGAATAATCCTCGCACTTCAGATCCGTCTTAAGTAGCTGAGCTTCCTGGTGAACCCTGAACATCCTGAATACATGATAAGTTGGAGTCAATACCATCTTATCGTCCTTTGTGAGTATAACTGACTGCAGTACATTGACAATCTGTGCCAGGTTTGCAACTTTTACCCTGTCGGCATGCTGGTTAAAAATATTAAGATGGATAGCCGCTGTAATCGCATCTCTGAGACTGTTCTGCTGGTAAAGGAACCCAGGGTTTGTACCTGGTTCGACCTGGAACCAGTTACCCCATTCATCAACAACAAGTCCTTTTGTTTTTGCCGGATCATACCTGTCCATTATCGCTTTATGCCCTTTTATAATATTATCAATGTCATAATTCAGACGGAATGTTTCAAACCACTCACGCTCATCGAATTTCGTAGCTGAACCTTTGTAATCCCACCCATCCACGACTGTATAATAATGTATCGATAACCCCTGGAACATCTCACGTGTATCCGGATCTTTCATCAGGGTCTCGGTCCATTGATAGCCATCTCCATATGGACCACATGCAACACGGTAAAGCTGGTTGCCAGGATAATCCTTCAGGTATGTTGAGAATTGTCTCATTATGTTTGTATAGAACTCATCAGTCATTTTACCGCCACATCCCCAGTTTTCGTTACCTATTGCCCAATACTTAACCGGCCAGGGATTCTCTCTTCCATTCTCCTTCCTGATCTTGGTCATCGGGCTTTCAGAACCGGATGTGAGATATTCCACCCATTCCGACATTTCCCTGACGGTCCCTGAACCGACATTGCCATTAATATAGGCATCACAACCCAGAAGCTCTGTAAGTTTCATGAATTCATGCGTCCCGAAAGAGTTATCTTCGGTCACTCCTCCCCAGTGGGTATTGATTATTGAAGCCCTTTGCGACTGAGGCCCTATACCGTCTCTCCAGTGATAAGTATCTGCAAAGCATCCGCCAGGCCATCTCAGGTTTGGAACTTTGATCTCCCTTAATGCAAAAAGAACATCATTCCTGATACCATTTGTATTTGGTATTTTTGAGTCAGGCCCTACCCAGATTCCACCATAGATGCATGTACCAAGGTGCTCTGAAAAGTGGCCATAGATATCCTTGCTTATCGCTGGCCCCGAGCTATTGGCTATAACAACCAGCTGATTTGAAACAGGAGTGTTTGTTTTCTGTGCCTGACAGAAAAGCGATCCGCAGAAAAGCATTCCAATAAAAAAGGTAAAATACTTTTTCATGTTCGGTATGATTTATAGTTATATTTAATTTACTGCCTGTTACAATATGGCAATATGGACAAATTGCAGGGATGTACCGGTCATATTCTACGTAAGCTCATTCTCGATAAATGATCCCAGCTTCTTATATCCGGCAAAGAGATTGTCATATTTCTTTGCCTTAACAGGATCGGGTTTGTATTCTTTCTCAAAACCACCTCCCATAGCTTTCTGTGCTGCAGGAACATCTTTATATATTCCGGCTACAACTGCTGCCGCCATTGCCGACCCGAGGGCACATGTCTGATCTGATTTAGCTACCTTAATAGGCATATTAAGAACATCGGCAACTATCTGCATTACAAACGGATTCTTTTTAGCAACTCCTCCTATAGCTATTACACCGTCAATCCTGATCCCTTCAGATATAAATCTTTCATTGATCATTCTGGAGCCAAAAGCAGTGGCTTCAACAAGAGCCTTGAAAATTCTCGGGGCATCAGAACCCAATGTCAGGCCGGTTATTGCACCTTTCAGCTCCTGGTTTGCGTAAGGAGTACGGCGACCATTCATCCAGTCCAGTGCAATAATTGCGCTCTCCTCAACCGGTATTTTTTCCGCCTGCCGGCTCAGTTCTTCGATTATTCTATCTGCGCTTTCTTCACTGATCCGCTTTTTTGTTTTTTCATCAAGCCATGGCAAGCCGGGTAGGATATCGGTCAAAGGCCATGCCAATAGCCTGCTGAACCAGGCATAAATATCTCCGAAAGCCGATTGACCGGCTTCAAGTCCCATCATCCCCGGAATTATTGATCCGTCTACCTGTCCGCAGATACCTGCAACAAGTTTATCTCCAACCTCATCCAAAGGAGAAACTATCATATCGCAAGTCGAAGTACCCATGACCTTTATAAGCTGATATGGTTTTACCTCGCCTCCGACTGCTCCAAGATGAGCATCAAAAGCTCCGGCTCCCACTTTTACTCCTTCGGGAAGGCCGAGCTTACCTGCCCATTCCGGGGTAATAGTTCCAACAGCGATATCACAGGTATATGTTTCTCTGAACAAACGGTCCCTCAGGCCGGCCAGTTTCGGGTCGAGCTTTACCAGGAACTTCTCATCAGGCAGCCCGTTGAAATCTTCATGCCACATAGCCTTATGACCTGCGGCACAGCGGCTTCTTTTCATGCGAAGAGGATCCGTTTCCCCGGTAAGTATCGCAGGAATCCAGTCGCAATGCTCAACCCATGAAAAAGCATTCTTCCTTACTTTTTCATTCTTACGCAAAACATGAAGTATCTTGGCCCAGAACCATTCTGAAGAATAAACACCACCTTCATACATCGTATAATCTTTCCCGCCCCATGTTCTTGCCAGCTCATTTATCTCGGCAGCCTCTTTAACTGCAGTATGATCTTTCCAGAGAATGAACATGGCGTCGGGATCATCCTTAAATTCAGGCTTCATTGAAAGTGGCACACCCTGCTTATCGACAGCTATCGGAGTTGACCCTGTTGTATCGACAGTGATACCGGCTATGTTACTGATAATTTCTTTATCAAGGTTTTTCAAAGCACCTCTGATGGAGTTCTCAAGACCATCAAGATAATCAAGAGGATGCTGACGGAACTGGTTTATCAAAGGATCGCAGTACAGTCCTTTTTTCCATCGCTGGTATTCATAAACGGCCGTGCCAATAATTTCTCCATTTGTGGAATCCACAACCACCGAACGTACTGAATCAGTACCGTAATCGATGCCTATTACATATTTTTTTCCCATATCTAATTATTTATCGTTGTTCTTTTGTCCATAGTATGCATCTTTCCCGTGTTTACGCAGGAAGTGCTTGTCAAGAAGAGTCTGTTCTATTGATCCCTTCTTTCCAAGCGATTCTGTAAAGAAGGCTATCTTTGCGATCTCTTCAAGGGCAACCGCATTGTAAACCGCATTCCCGGCATCCGTCCCCCAGCAGAATGGCCCATGACTATTGACAAGCACTGAGGGAACTGCCATGGGATCGACTTCCTTAAAAACTTCAACAATTACTTTGCCGGTGTTTTCCTCATAATCGCCTTTTATTTCTTCATCGGTCAGTTTCCTTGAGCAGGGAACTTCACCGTAAAAATGGTCGGCATGGGTAGTCCCGTAAGCCGGTATAGGCCTCCCTGCCTGTGCCCATGCGGTAGCATATGCTGAATGGGTATGCACTATTCCTCCCGCAGAAAGAAAATGCCTGTAAAGAAATAAATGAGTCGGAGCATCAGTTGAGGGTTTATACCTGCCTTCGAGGATCTTACCGTTTAAGTCCAGCACGACCATGTCTTCAGCTGTCATCGACTCATACCTGACACCTGAAGGTTTTATAACAATCAGCCCTGATTCCTTGTCCCTCCCGCTAACATTTCCCCAGGTGTGAATAACAAGACCCTCTTTTACAAGGTCAAGGTTCGCTTTGAAAACTTCCTGTTTTAACTTCTCGAGCATGATTAGTATATTTTATTATTATTCCTTTCTGATCCAGACGATCGATGTTGGATCTCTTTCTACAGCATTATTAAAACCCCGGATCTGATTGTCTTTACGTTCATCTCTGTTAAGTCTCAGGTAATTGGGAACAGCTATCAGATCCGACCCGTCAGCCCATTTTCCACGAATTGCCATAATTCCCCTGAACAGATCGTTACGCCACTCTGCTGCAAGCGGATCACTTCCTACAGATTTATTTATATCCTGTTTATCAGCGGATTCAACATTATATATCAAAGGCCCATAGCGAAAAGCCACCCTTCCGTTATCAGCCCTGATCCGTTCATCGGCAGTTATTGTCTGCACTGCCAGTGGGATCCGGAAACTGATCCTGTCTCCGGCTTTCCAGTCGCGTGTTATTGGTATATATCCGTTAAGCGGTTCAGCCTTAAATGACTCGCCGTTAACAATAAGGTTTTCAAGGGATCTTATTTCGGGAACCGAGGAATAAAGCTCGCTTGTCTGCCGGTTTGGAACGCGGATGTAAAGCGTAAATCTTTTTGGTTCTTCAGGATTTACGGTGATTGAGACATCCCCCTTCCAGGGATAATCAGTTTCCTGAACCATCTCAACATCTGTTCCGGCAACATTTTCGATATTTATCGTACTCCCGATATAAAGATTGGTATAAATAGCGTCATCGGCCTTTACATATGTCCAGGTAGGTATCATAAGTAATGTCCTGGGAATATTACCTACGCAGCAGGGGCAGTTGTGCCAGGGGTTACGCATATCTGATGAAGCAAGCGGGTTTGTATAGCAAAAATTCTTCCCTTCAAAGTCAATTGAACCCAGAAGAGCGTTGTACATTGTCTCCTCATACAGGTCAGCATATTTAGCATCGTGGTATGCAAGATTCATCTTATACTGGAAGAAAATGAGTCCGCAGCTTGAACAGGATTCACAGTAAGCATCATTCCCGAGTGAATAGTTGCCTCCAAAACCCTCAGATGTCTCCCCGCTTCCTATGCCGCCTGTGACGTAGTATTTTTTATTAACAATATTATCCCAAAGAGACATCACTGCGCTCTCGTAATCATGGTCATGCGTTTCGGCAGCCACATCTGCCATGGCAGAATAGTTGTATGATGCACGTACAGCGTGTCCGACAGCTTCATATTGCTGTTGGACCGGGACATGGCTCTGGTCGTATTCAGATCCTCCATCACGGCAGTCGAGCAGGTACTTTCCCAGGGCGATATAGCTGTCGCCTTTCCCGCTTCCTTCCATATCGTTCACAAAACGCCCGAACCTTATAAGAGCCTGCTCCATCTCCTGGTGACCATCATACCACTCTTTCTTTCCGGGTCCAATATTGGCCACCCAGCAATCAGCCAGTTTTTTGGCAGCATCATATAATCTCCTGTCCTTCCCTTCAGTCAGGGTATAATGGTTTATTGCTGATTCTATGAAATATCCTGCCACATAGCCTTCATGGTTCCCTCTCGTTTCCGGTGCCCATCTGTCTTTCCAGCTTGCAGTGTCACGAAGAGTGAATGCTGTCTGCAGATAACCGTCAGGTTCCTGAGCGGCAAGGATTATGGGGATCCATTTTTCAAGAGTCTTTTTCATTTTTTCCTGGGCTGAGATTATCTCCCTGTCTCCCTGAGGATCGACCATCAGGGCCAGACATATTGATTCGATTGTCTGATGGACCCAGGCATTTGAAAATACAAACCCAAGATGTCTCCCATGCTTTTCTCCCCTTAATGCTTTGGCAGCTTCGATGAAATTATCAAGGCCCCCCGGGCCGATCGTGAGATCCGTCCTTTCAATCTGTTTGATACAATGAGGTATCCAGTTAGTTATGAGAACTTTGGCACGATCATTCCACAAGGGATTATGAATTTTAAATTTCTTTGTATACACTACATCCAGCCTTTTATCGGGAGGAGGAAGGAAAACGTTTACTTTAAGTGCCGAGGAGGATTCAAGCTTGCCAGCTTTGCAGGAAAGAATCAGGGTATAATTACCGGGTGTAGTAAAACCTGCAGCAGTGACGAGAGCTGCAGGATCTGAAAATGTTACAGGACCCGGCCCCGCAGCTTTCCAGCTTACCTTCTTCAACGGATCAAGGCTTCTTATTGCAGCTGACAGGTATGTCTGGCCTCCCGATATAACACTCCGGTCAGGTCCTGCAAACACTACAGGGGCGATATCCGGAGATCCCGGCGATTTGAAGACCTGCCATTCCAGAACAACCGGAAGGAATCTCTCAACGGAATCAATTTCAAGAAGAAGCTTTGAAGTAGTAACTTCGGAGAAGGTCGTTTTATTGAAAGTGTCATTTTCAAGACCCATACCTTCAGGATTTTCCACCGGTTTGTATTTCTGCCCGTCCCAGTATGAAAACCTGTACGCTTCAGGCAGTCTGACGGCTCCATCATAATCATAAAAAAACAAAGCGGTACCGTTAATAGTAACAGGGTTTACCCAGTTATATTCAAACCTTTGAACGGACAATCGTCTTGGTCTGCCCGGCCTGTTCAAGTTATTAATCTGCCGGCGCAGATCTCCGGTGATGCTATCGGGAGTCTGACCGTCATTCAGACCTGTCACAAAGCCTGAACCACCCCGTGACAAAGAAGTTGCATCGGCCAGTATTGCAACATTGGGAGCTTTTCTTTCAACTTTACTGTTATTGGAACAGGAGTATAAAAAGGACAATACAGAAAGCGCCGCAAGAAACAAGAAAGAATCCGGTCTTTTCATTTTATCGTAGTATTTTGCATAAATTCCTGGCAATGCAGATTCCGGGAACTGTAAATAATCCGGATAAGAAATATATATCTTATCCTACATCAAGATTAAAATAAAAACCGTTCTTAATAAATTTATTATATCTTGATTTTATGAACCTGTAATAGTATGCACCTTTTTTTGATGTCTCTTTCTCCTTCTCATCGAGTTTTTCAAGGATATCCATCGACAGTATCTTCTTCCTGAAATTCCTTTTATCGATCTGCTTTCTGTAGATAGCACTGTACAGATCGAGTAATTGAACAAGGGTGAATTTAGAGGGAAGAAGTTCAAACCCGACAGGTTTGATCCTGGCCTGCACTGTAAGATCCTTAAGTGCCCTTTCGACCATAGAAGAATGGTCGAAAATCAATTTAGGAAGCCTGTTAAGTGACTGCCAGTGAGCTCCGTTGGAAATTGCAAGATCCTTATCAATATCCTTGATTTTGATCAGCGCTGAGTATGCTACGGAAATAACTCTTGCTCCCGGATCTCTCTCCAGATCGCCATAAGAATACAACTGTTTCATATATATATTCTTAAGTCCTGTAAGATCGCACAGGATCCTGCAGGCTGCTTCATCAAGGCTTTCATCCTTCTTAACAAAACCACCCGCAAGTGACCATTTGCCTTTTGCCGGTTCGAAATTCCTCCTGATCAGAAGTAGTTTGATATCTTTCTCAAGGAGGTCATAACCGAAAATGATACAGTCAACAGCAAGAAGGTGTTTGCTATGTTTGGAATAAAGTTGCATTACGAAGAAATCTTAACCTGATTTGAGCTCTTCAATCAATCTTCATCAGATGATCCCTTTGGCAATATGGTAGTATACTTCATTCCATTTCAGTTCTTTCCGGAAGTTTGTAAGGTCGCATTTTTCATCAATGAGAACATATTCAATACCCAGCATTCCTGCAAAATCCTCAAGATATTCCGAATTTACGGCAGTACTGAAACCTGTATGATGTGCACCACCGGCGTAAATCCAGGCAGCAGCAGCAGTTTTCAGATCGGGCAGAGGTTTCCACAAGACGCTTGCTACAGGTAATTTGGGCATGTCCGGACATTTAACTACTTCTACTTCACTGGCAATCATTCTGAATCTGTTTCCAAGGTCAATCACTGAAACGCAGATTGCTTTCCCAAGTGCTGTTTTGAATACAAGTCTTGCAGGATCAGCTTTACCTCCTATAGAAAGCTGGTGTATTTCAATTGTCGGTTTCTCGAGTGCAATTGAAGGGCATACTTCAAGCATGTGAGCGCCAAGGACTTTCATCCCTCCTTTAGGATCGAGATGATATGTATAATCTTCCATGAATGATGTACCACCTTTCAATCCTTCAGCCATCACTTTCATTGAACGAACCAATGCAGCTGTTTTCCAGTCGCCTTCAGCTCCAAATCCATATCCCTTGGCCATAAGTCTCTGTACTGCCAACCCCGGTAATTGTTTAAGCCCATGAAGATCTTCAAAGGTTGTGGTAAATGCTTTAAAGTTACCTGATTTCAGGAAGGCTTCCATACCAAGTTCGATCCTTGCTGCTTCCTTAAGGGTCTCAGAATTTGCTACCGACTTCGTCATTTTATAATCAGAGCTATATTCAGACAGCAATTTCTTAATTGCATTAGGAGATACATCATTTACAGCTTTAACAAGGTCGCCGATGCCATATCCATATACTGAATAGCCCATCTGCATCTGAGCGCTCACCTTATTGCCCTCTGTAACAGCAACGTCTCGCATATTATCGCCGAAACGAGCTACTTTCATCTCCCTGGAGTCATTATAAGCTGTTGCTGCTCTTACCCAGACAGCAATTCTATCAACTACATCTGCCTCGAGGTAATGTCCGACAACAACTTTCCTGTTGAGTCTCATTCTCGCTCCAATGAAGCCGAATTCACGATCACCATGGGCCGACTGATTAAGATTCATAAAGTTCATGTCGATAGATTCCCACGGAATATCACGATTCAGTTGTGTATGGAGATGAAGGAATGGCTTATTAAGGATTGTTAATCCTTTGATCCACATTTTTGCAGGTGAAAAAGTATGCATCCAGGCGATCAGGCCAATACATTTGTCTGAATTATTTGCCTGTGCACAAATTTCAGTGATGGAATCCGGTGTAGTCAGAACAGGTTTAAAAACAATTTTCTGACAGATTTTAGTTGACTTATCAAGACTTGCAGCAATCTTTGCAGAGTCAGCTGCAACTTGTTTAAGTGTTTCAGGTCCATATAGGTGCTGAGTACCAGTAATAAACCAAACTTCTTTATTTTTCATAATTCACTTTTTAAAATATCATTAATAAATTTTAATACTACCAGAAATAAATATAGAACATTACACAGACTCCTACTACAATAAGCGAAGTAATGATGTCGATAGCGCTCCAGCTCTCACGGGTTTCTTTTATTTGTTCAGGGGTTTGTGAGAAATAAGTTATCCCTACTAATTGCTGTTCTCCTGCTTTCGGAGTAAACCTGCTGATCACCACCATTATCAGCATTGTAAAGAAGAACAGGAAGATACAGAAATGAATCCAGTTAATATTCAGAATAGTAAAAATACCTGAGCGAAGAGAAGCATCAGTAACCAATTTTTGAGTGGCGCTGTCAAAACTGGTGCCAGGATCAAAAATCATAAGACAAAGTCTGAATAGTCCTATTAAAGCACCAATGAGCAAGCCCAATTCTCCGGCTTTTGGAGTGATTTTACGAGTAAAAACACCTAAAAGAAATACGGCGGCTATGGCAGGTGCAATAAGAGATTGAACATTTTGTAAGTATTCATAAAGTACAGAGCCTAAGCTTCTCATGATGGGGATCCAGATCAATCCCAGCAATACAACTGAAACAGTTGCAATTCGGCCAATCCAAACAAGTTTATGTTCTGTTGCATCCGGACGATAGTGTTTATAGAAATCTATTGTAAACAAGGTGGCTGATGAGTTGAAGTGAGCTGCAAGGGAGGTCATCAGGGCTGCGACAAAACCAACAACAACGATGCCTTTAATCCCTATAGGTAATAATGTACTTACCAGACTTCCGTAAGCTTCATCATTTGCATCAAATATAAGAACCCCTTTTGCTTTTAAAGCTGCAGCTATCATACCCGGGATAAGAAACATAAACACAGGGAGGATCTTAAGAAATCCTGCCAATATGGTACCCTTACGTGCATTATTTAAGTTCTTTGCAGCCAGTGCTCTCTGTACAATATGCTGGTCAGTACACCAGTACCAGAAACCAATAATAGAAGCCCCAATGATCACACTGATTCCGGGAAATTTATCGTACCATATATCACCTTTAGGGTGAACAAGATGCATATTGGTTTTCCCTCCCGCGCTGGCAAAATTCACTACTTCCTGCCATCCATTGATTATATGTCCATCTCCAAGTTTAAAAAGCCCTAAGATCAGAATTAGAATAGCACCTGCAATCAGAATCGGAGCCTGAAATACGGAAATCCTCATAATACCTTTCATTCCACCCAGGACAGTAAAGATCCCCGTTAAAAGGACCAATCCTATTGCCCCATACCAGAAATCAATCCCTATAACAGATTGAAGAAAGATCCCACCAGTAAATGCTGTTACAGATACTTTTGTCAGAATATAACTTACGAGGGTGATAATTGATAATGTAGAACTTGTGTTTTTGGTGTAACGTCTCATCAAAAACTCAGGCATAGTGAATACCTTACTATGAGCATAAAATGGTACAAACACCCACCCCAGAATTAATATCATCCATCCCTGCATTTCCCAGTGAGCCATTGCCATTCCACTCTCTGCCCCTGCACCGGCAAGTCCAACAAGGTGCTCAGATCCTATATTTGCTGCAAAAATCGCCGCTCCGACAGCCAGCCAGGTTTCATTCCTTCCAGATAAAAAATATTCACTTGTATTGTCTTTTTCATGCTTCACTACCCATAGAACAATTCCTCCAAGCAATGGGAAGAATAAAATCAGAATGATCCAATCTAATGTTGCCATGTTAAAAGTTATAAATGATTAATAATATATTTTGTAATTAACTTCAGGAAATAATAATAACCTCAAAATTAGTAAGCCGTTATTCCTTCTTGAGGGATACTCCCGATCAAATCTATGAAATATTTTCATTAAATGTAAAAAATACACTATTTATTTTTCAGATATTTCCCATTCGTCAAGAGAAGCCTTAATGAATTCAATTATTTTCTGGTTTTCTTCTTTCCCCGTACCTGTCACTTCGATCGGTTCTCCAAATCTGAAATGGATATGCTTCTTCCTGTCTATCGGGCCAAGTTCCTTGATTATCTTTCCATTTCCCCAGTAATCGGTCTTCAATGCTATCGGGACAACCTTAACTCCCGCTTTTTTTGCCAGCTTTACCCCGAGTGAATTGAAATCCTCCGGTTTGAAGGCAAGGCTCCTTGTACTTTGAGGAAAAATAACTATTGATATACCCTTTGATAAAAGTTGAATGCCTCCGTTCATCACAGCTTCAAGATCCTTTCGCGGATCACTTCTGCCAACTATTATAGGATCTCTCGATCTCATAACATCACCAAAAAGAGGATGCCGTACCAGACTCTCTTTAACGACAAATGTGACTTCCCTGTGAGGTGCAATGATGCCGGGGAGAATCATCGTCTCCAGAGTGCTCATATGATTGGCAATAAAAATGACCGGATCTTTCTCTCTTACTATATTTTCCATTCCCGAGATATGGAACCTTCCCCCTGCTTTCTCTATGAACCTGAAAATATAGAAAGATGAATCAGCCCATGCCCTGGTGTCGTATATACCCTGCCTGGCCTCTTTCCTGGTACGAAAAACAATTATTGCATATTTGAAAATGAAATATAACCTGTTATCCAGGCGGAACCTTTCCCAAAGATTCAAATGCTCCTTTACAGGCGTATCATATGTAAACGTATCAAAATAACCTCTCTGCTCCAACGTTCTCAGAAATTTACCCGACAAAATTCATATCATCTGCCTTAACAAATGCCAAGGCCCCAATTTATGAAAATTAATTATACGATCTAATTATTTTTCAATCCTGCCAAAGTAAAAATGATCCGGATTATTTGTTTAGAATCGGAAGGATAAGAAGTGCAAATGATAATGCAATCAGGATTATGACAGCTCCCCAACCAATTATATTTGTTGTTCTCCCGTTCACATAATTCCCCATTATTTTCTTTTTGTTCACGAGTATCATCATGCTCACCAGAACAACAGGCAGGAGTATTCCGTTTATGACCTGCGACCACAATGATATAGGTATCAGAGGAGCATTGGGGATTAGAATTATTATCACGGAGACTATCAGGATACCGGTATAGAGAACATAGAATTCTCTTGCTTCATCCCATTTTTTGTCGATACCGGTCTCAAACCCGAATGCCTCACAGACAAAATAAGCAGTTGCCAGCGGCAGAATTGTTGCAGAAAAAATCGAGGCAATAAAAAGCCCGAAAGCAAAAACATAAGAAGCAAGATTCCCGGCAAGAGGCCTGAGGGATATTGCAGCATCCTTGGCTTCATTTATAATAATTCCGTTGGGATATAATGTTGATCCGCAGGCAATCATAATAAAGAAAGCAACAACAACAGTAATAACACAACCCACAACAATATCAGCAATGGTGTATTTATAATGTCTCATTTTCAGGCCTTTTTCAATGACTGTCGATTGCATGTAGAACTGCATCCATGGAGCTATAGTTGTACCGACGAGAGCAATTATCATTGTCATACTGTTTGTGCTGATCTCCAGCTTTGGGTTGATCACTGCTGAACCGATCTCTTTCCAGTCAGGTTTTCCCATAAAGGCCGAAACAACATATGTGAGCAACGACATGCTGAAGATCAGGAAAATACGTTCTGCAATCTTGTATGTTCCCTTGACGACCAGTAACCATACCATAACAGCAATAACCGGCACTGAAATATATTTTGAAATCCCGAACACCTCCATGCTTCCGGCTACTCCGGCAAACTCAGTTGTCGTATTGCCAATACCGGTCAGCAGCAGACCGATGAAAATAAAAAAAGTGATCTTTATCCCGGCATTCTCCCTGATAAGATCTGAAAGACCTTTTCCAGTAACGATGCCCATTCTCGCATTCATTTCCTGAATAACGACGAGCACTACAAAGGAAGGTATAAGTGTCCATATCAGGCTATAACCATACTGAGCACCAGCAATTGAATATGTAGTTATACCACCGGCATCATTATCTACACTCCCAGTGATGATACCCGGCCCCAGAATCATCAGGAAGATCCCGAGTCTTCTGAAAAAATTACGCCTCTTAAATTTGACAAATTCCATGCTGCAGGACTATATATTATCTTTTCCTGGTCTTTCTTTCACTGATGAGATCCTCAACCACATCGTCCACAACAACCATCCCCTGAAGCTGCTCATTCTGGTCAATAACAGGAACAGCCAGAAGGTTATACTTAGATACGATCTCAGCAATTGCGCTTGATTTCTGATCGTCATAAAGTGATACAGGTTCCGATTTCATAATCTCGCTTAGAGTTTTACCCGGTTCCGATACGACAAGGTCGCGCAGTGTAAAGGTTCCGATAAGCTTATCATTCTCTTCTGTCACGAACATGTTATACAGCTCGGGAGCTTCCGGTTTCTTTATCCTTAGCTCATTAAGTACCTCCTCAACAGTCTTTGACTTACTGAAGGAGAGATAGTCTGTTGTCATTATACTTCCAACAAGATTATCATCATATTCAAGCAGTTCCCTTACCTCCTGGGATGATTCGGCTTCCATTTCCTTCAGCAGAAGCTCGGCCTTGTCATCTTCAAGTTCATCCAGGATATCGGCAACCTCATCGGCAGGCATTTTTTCAAGAACATCAGCTACCTTTCCAACAGGAAGGCTCTCAATAATGTGCACCTGTGCACTGGGTTCAAGCTCTTCAAGGACGTCGGCTGCTTTTTCCTCGTCAAGAGCTGAGAATACAGAAGTACTTGATTTCTTCCCAAGATCCTCCAGAATATCAGCCAGATCAGAGGGATGCAGAGTATGCAGTTTTGCATAGCTTTTCGAAAGCTTGATATTGAGGTTTGAGAAATCAATAGCCTGTACATCATCCCAGAGTATGTATTTTGTAGGAATGCTGATCCTGAAAAGAGAAAGTACTTTTTTAATTGGTATTGATATTCCGATCCTTCGTAAAAGGCCGTCAATACCAATATCAACCGCTATGGCAAAAGTGCCGGTTGTCAGCGTGGCCAGTCTGATATCATTGACCCTTACAAGCTTACGTCCGTTCAGATCAACAATTTGCTTGTCAAGGATATTCTCAACAAGCAATAGTCCGTTTTCAATCGATTCCTTTTCTAATTCTTCCAGTCCTGAGCACGTAACATTCAGCATCTCCCTGGCTTTTACAACCCTGAAAGTACTGAATGAGTAAAAACTTACCTTTTTTCTGATCCTGAGTTTAACTCCCGTAACCCTCTGTTGTTCCGGTTCGTTCTGTCCTGACGGGACGGCACTGATGAGCAGATCCTTTATGATACCGATAGCATCGCCATCAGCGTCAAAAGCTTCTTTCCCAATTATTCTGCTTAAATAAAAAGTTGTAAATGAAGTCATCGCCACCTCCTTTCTGCTTCTGTTGCAGAACCGGGTGGCCATTGTGATCCGGCCCCTTTCTGCTCCAGAGCTTAGTTTAATATATCCGCCGGATAATCGTCCATATATTCCTAAAATTATTTTCGGCCGTAAAAGTAAAATTCATATCCTAACTTTCCAAATTAATTAAGTGTAAAGTTGTATCAGTGTCCTGAAAGTATGGAAGGCCAGAATTTCCAGCAATAGGTAATTCAAGTGGTCTGGATTATAACAAGTGGTTTGGGCTATAATATATATGGTATCACAGCTTTCCTCTCAGAAGGATACTCCGGAAAATTATTTTTATACCATGTATGCGAACTTAATGCCCGCGGCACAAGATTCGCAATTGTAAAAACAAAGAAAGATAATCCGGCTACGGACCATGTCATCAATGCCCATCCGCCCCATTCAATTATCTCGCCAAAATAATGCGGACATGAAACAAAGTCAAATAAACCACCACGGGGAATGACATATCCCTCAGGATTCTCCATTCTGATCCTGTTAAAAATCCTGTGAGCAGACTTATTAATAACAAAACCAACTATAAAGAGCAGCGCCCCGCCCGCGAATTGCCAGGAAAAGATCCATGATTGATCATATTTCAAAAGATGAAATACCCCGTAACCATTTACTGAACCGTTGAGACAATTGAAAATGAAAGCCATAAGAACCAGTATCAGAGGATAAGATTTATTACGGCCCGGTTGGATGAAAGGATAAATAAAAGTGCGATGGAAATAATGTGAAAGCCAGAACACTATAAAAATTACTCTCATAATGTTCTTCTCCTCTGAAATTAGAAAGAAAAAAATCATCAGGGCAGGCGATGGGAACTCCATCATTGACCATGCCCATTTGGAGCGTATTACAGGACCCCATCCCTTTCTGAGGAATTTCCCGTAAGGGGCGGAGACAAAAAAAAGCAGGATAAAGACTATCACTGCTGAAATGAAAATGACGATCAAAGAATACCAGTAGACAGTGCTCATTTCAGATTAAGCCGGTTTTGATACAAATTTTAACTTTCGTTAATTCAAATACCAAATATCTTACTATTAGATCAAAAAAATCAATTTTTATGAAATATTTTCTTTTTTTATATATTTACCCCTTCATTAAAACCTATTTCGTTGAGAATCTTATCAGAAAAACTTTCGAAATACGATGCCCCGCAGAAAGCAATGCAGGCAGGTATTTATCCCTATTTCAGGGAGATTGAATCGGACCAGGATACTGTTGTGAAGATCAAGGGAAAAGACGTTCTCATGTTTGGGTCGAACAGTTATCTGGGATTGACTAACCATCCCAAGATCAAGGAAGCTGCCAAAAAGGCAATTGATAAGTATGGCACAGGATGTGCCGGGTCGAGATTCCTGAATGGAACTCTCGATATTCATATTCAGCTTGAAGAAAGACTTGCTGATCTTGTGGGTAAGGATGCAGCACTGTGTTACAGTACGGGTTTTCAGGTAAACCTCGGAGTAGTTTCTGTACTTACAGGACGGACTGATCATGTCCTGCTCGATGAGCTGGATCATGCATCAATAATCGAGGGGAGCCGTTTGTCCTTCTCAAAGGTCCTGAAATTTGCACATAATGACATGGACTCCCTCGAAAGTAAACTTAAGAAATGTTCTTCGGGTACCCTGAAACTGATTGTTGCCGATGGAATATTTTCAATGGAAGGGGATATAATCAAACTTCCCGAGATGGTTCGTCTGGCTGATAAATACGGTGCCACCATCATGATCGATGATGCGCATTCCATAGGTGTTCTTGGAAAGAATGGATCAGGGACCTCTTCTCACTTCGGGCTGACTGATAAAGTCGATCTCATAATGGGTACATTCTCAAAATCGCTCGCTTCACTCGGAGGTTTTATCGCAGCAGATAAATACACAATAAACTATATAAAACATAATTCCCGGTCATTGATTTTCAGTGCAAGCATGACACCGGCATCTGCAGCTTCGGTGCTTGCCGCTGTCGACATTATGGTAAGCGAACCCGAAAGGATCAGCCATCTGTGGGAGGTCTCGAATTATGCTCTCAAATGCTTCAGGGAAGCTGGTTTTGATACCGGGAAATCTGAAACGCCGATCATTCCTCTTTTTATACGCGACGATGTCAAAGCACTCATGCTAACCCTGAACCTGCTTGAAGACGGGGTATTTGTTAATCCTGTTGTATCTCCTGCCGTACCGAAAGAAGATTGTCTCATAAGATATTCACTTATGGCCACTCATACGAAGGAACAGGTTGATATCTCGGTTGAAAAAATCACAAAGGCAGCTAAAGCGCTGGGGATCTTATCATAAAGCATCCGGATTAATAATGTTAACTTCCTTTACCGGATAAGTCGTTTCGGAAAAGAAATAAAACATTTGACATTATATCACTATGGGCAAAGTAATTCTGATTACAGGAGTTTCATCAGGTTTTGGCAGAGAGACAGCCCTGATGCTTTCAGATGCAGGGCACAAAGTATACGGAACTGTAAGAAAACTTCCTGCATCACTGGGAAGTGTTGAGCTTCTGCAAATGGACCTTACTGATCATGCATCAATCAAAAAAGCCGTTGAATCAATTATCCGGAAAGAAGGCAGGATCGATGTACTTATTAATAATGCAGGTATGCACAGCGGAGGCCCTGCTGAAACGACTCCTCCGGAAAATATCAGATTACAGATAGAAACGAATCTCATTGGCACTATTGAACTTACCCGTGAGACAATTCCATGGATGAGGAAACAAGGCGGTGGAAGGATAATCAACTTCAGCTCAATAGGGGGTCTGATGGGACTTCCTTTCCAGGCCTATTATTCAGCCGCGAAATTTGCGCTTGAAGGCTTCAGCGAAGCGCTCAGGATGGAAATCCGACAGTTCGGTATCGAAGTAGTGTTGATAAATCCCGGTGACTTTCATACAAAAAACTCGGAGAACCGTCGAAAATTCCTTGCACCATGCGGCCCGGAAGATCCTTACAATAAGCAATTTGATGTATCGCTCAGGATCATTGAAAATGATGAGACAAAAGGCTGGGCACCACAGAGACTCGCCAGAAAATTAATCAGGATTGTTGAGTGCAAAAATCCCCGGCACAGGTATATCATAGCATCCCCGGAACAAAAGCTGGCAGTCCTCCTCAAATACATCCTTCCGGGAAAACTATTCAGAAAGATCCTTGAAAGTCACTACGGTATTAAATAGTGATTGTATAAACGGAATTAGGGGATATTTTATTTAATGACCCGGTTGTAATACGATCCGAATGTGAAGGCAATTTAACAACAAATAAATTATTTCAGGTTAATGTTTGTTTTATAAAAAATAGTATTACTTTTACAAAAATTTGTGTTACTATGAGCGTGGTAAGATTCAGTATAAGTCTGGAAGAGGAACTGCTCAGGGAACTTGACCAGTTTGCAAAGGATAACAGTTTTGCCAACCGTTCACAGGCCTTAAGGAATCTTATTGAAAAGAATATAGTTGAGAAGAAATGGCATTGCAATAATGTCGTTGCAGGAGCCATAGTAATGATATACGATCATCATAAAAAGGATATTCTCACAAAACTGAACAAATTACAGCACGATAATCATGAAGTCATTCTTTCTTCCCAGCACTATCATCTGAGTCATGATATCTGTCTTGAAATAATTGCCGTAAAAGGGCTGGCTAAAAAGCTTACTGATTTATCAGAGAAACTTATCAGCATCAAGGGTGTCAGACATGGGAAGCTGCTCATGAGTAAAACTGATTAATTTTTTTTTAAAATACAAGTAACACATTTTTGTTAATTCGTAATACTAA
The DNA here is from genome assembly GCA_002070505.1 of Bacteroidetes bacterium ADurb.Bin145. GTDB lineage: Bacteria > Bacteroidota > Bacteroidia > Bacteroidales > VadinHA17 > LD21. The sequence goes on from MWDJ01000013.1 coordinate 42,179, forward strand.
TTGAAATGAAAAAAACACCAGGCACATTGATCTTTTTTTTATTTATCTCATCAATTCTATATTCACAGGAAAATATACGTTCCATACTTCAGGATACAGTAAACCTGGATGAAGTTGTCATAACAGGGACCACGGTGAAAGTTAACAGGAATAATGTTCCTATGGCCGTATCGGTAGTAAGTCCAAGACAGATAAATGAAAGTGTTGAGACAGCTCTTCTGCCGGTACTTAACGGAAGGGTTCCCGGACTATTCATTACAGAGCGTGGAATAATGGGATTTGGGGTTTCGACAGGAGCTGCGGGGCAGATATCAATCAGGGGAATAGGGGGAAGCCCGACGACCGGCGTGTTGATGTTAATTGATGGCCATCCTCAATTTATGGGAATTTTCGGTCACCCTCTTCCCGACTCATATGTGGCTTCTGATGTTGAAAAAGTTGAAGTAATAAGAGGACCTGCCTCCATCCTTTACGGATCAAACGCCATGGGTGGTGTAATAAATATAATCACCAGGAAACAGAAGGAAGATGGATTTAATGCAAATGCGCATCTGATGTATGGTTCTTACAATACACAGAAATATATGGCATCTGCGGGATATAAAAAAAATAATTTCAGTGCCTTCCTTTCAGTAAATCATGACCGGACAGACGGGCACAGGGCCAATTCGGATTTTGCTATAACCAATGGTTATGTTAAACTTGGGTATGATCTTAACAGGTATCTCGATCTTTCAGCAGATATTAGTTTAGCAAACTTCGATGCAACAGATCCGGGACCTGACACTATAAATGCCAAACCCGGGAACAGCCTGGATATTACGAGAGGTTACTGGTCAATTACAATGAACAATAACTTTGAAAAATACTCAGGCACTTTCAAACTGTTTTACAATTTCGGAGAGCACAGGATATCAGACGGATTCCATTCGAACGATGCCAATTACGGTATTAATATCTATGAAACCGCCAGATTGTTCAAAGGAAACACCCTGACAGTGGGAGCCGATTATCTTGTTTATGGTGGTAATGCTGAGAATGAAAAATACAACACATTCATCACTGATACTTCTATTTATGATGCAGGTGTTTACGGATTCATGCAACAAAAGATTTTTGACAATATCACTGTGAATGCAGGTCTGCGGTTTCAAAAGCACAGGACTTACGGTACTGAATGGATCCCATCCGGAGGATTAGCCTGGAGATTGTTCGAAAATACAACCTGGAAAGCTTCCATATCAAAAGGATTCCGCTCTCCCACTCTCAGGGAGCTTTTCATCTGGAATCATAACGTGAATCTTCGTCCCGAAACTGTAATAAGCTATGAAACCGGGATAATACAGTCCTTCCCGGCAAAAAGCCTGAAGCTTGAACTGACAGGTTTCATTGTTACCGGAAATGACATGATCATTACTGTACCCATGCAGGGATTGCAGAATGCTGGAGAGGTCAATAACAAGGGAATTGAACTCGCAGTAAATGCAGTTCCTGTTGAAAACCTCGCAATCGATCTGACCTACTCATATACAAATATGAAGTATCCTGTATATGCCACTCCCAGGAATAATTTATTTGTAAGTGCAGATTACAGCTTCAGCAAATTCAGGTTCATGCTGAGTTCACAGTTCATAGATCATCTTGACAGTGATCCGTCAACTACAGTCGAATCATTTGAAACATATACGTTGCTTAATTCAAAGATCTCTTATCAGGTAGTGAAATGGGGTGAATTGTTCATCAGTGCGGAGAATCTCCTCAATCAGAAATATGAAACGAACAGGTATTACACAATGCCGGGAGTGACATTATTCGGAGGTTTCAAAATAAGATTGTGATTTTATTTCACAAATTTTCTTCAATAGTAAATAATAATCTATAAAATATTAAATTTGCCAGTTCAATAAACGGCCCGTAGCTCAGCTGGCAGAGCACGTGACTCTTAATCATGGGGTCGAGGGTTCGATTCCCTCCGGGCCGACAATCAGAATCTTTTTATCTATGGGGATAAAAGAAATCCGGGCTTCCTCATCTCCTTTATTCAAGACTCAGAATATTTTTTACGGATACGAACTCATCTAAACAGATAAATTAGATGATAATCGAATTTTAATATATTTGTAAATTTAATATTAGAAATTATGACACCTGAAACCACGTCTGCCAAGACCGCAGGAACTTTAGCTAAGAAAGGTAATCCTGTTTACATTATTGCACTGACCATGGTTGCCACATTAGGCGGCCTGTTATTCGGTTATGACACTGCTGTAGTAAATGGCGCTGAACAGTCTCTTGTAGAGCTTTTTATAACAAAGATGCTCGATCCGGCGAATCATGCTTATGCTGTAACAATAATCAGTGAGTACAGAATATTGCTTGCGATCTCGATATTTGTTGTTGTCACTATTATTTCGGCTCAGGTAGTGAGGCTGCTGGGCGTTAAGAAAGGAGCTATTACTGTCGGAGTAATGTTTCTTCTCGTAATATTATGGGCAGTAAGATTTCTGAGTAAAGCAATCCCTACCGACCAGGCTGAACTGCAGGCTACTGCTGATGTTTTAAAAGGATTCGTCGTTGCATGTGCATTAATAGGTTGTATCATAGGAGGTGCTCTTTCCGGTTTCATATCAAAATCATTAGGCAGGAGGAACGGACTTATAGTTGCTGCTGTAGCATTCCTGCTTTCGGCAATCGGCGCCTGGAAGCCCGAAACTTTCAATTTATTCGGAACGCTTCCCGTTTTTTCATTCTTTTTCTGGAGGATCATAGGAGGTATTGGTGTCGGTATCGCTTCGATGATCTCACCGATGTATATTGCTGAAATAGCTCCTGCAGAAAGCAGGGGTAAGCTTGTATCATTTAACCAGTTTGCGATCATTTTCGGAATGCAGGTCATATACTTCGTCAATTATTTTATAGCAAGGCAGGGAAACCAGGACTGGCTTATAAGCGAAGGATGGAGATGGATGTTCTTCTCCGGGGCGATCCCCGCAGGCTTATTCCTTATCCTCCTTATTTTTGTCCCTGAGACTCCGCGTTTCCTTGTAATGAAAGGGAAGGAAGACAAAGCCTTGAAATTACTCGGTAAAGTATCAGGATCCGACAGGGCTCCGGGCATCTTGCACGAAATCAGAGAAACTCTTGTTGAAAAGAATGCTCCCTGGCTCTCATTTGGATTTTTTGTCATCTTCATTGGTATCATGCTTTCTGTTTTCCAGCAATTTGTGGGGATAAATGTGGTCCTGTACTACGCAGGAAATATATTCAGGAACATGGGAGCCTCAACCAACGCCTCTCTTCTGCAAACGATATTTGTAGGTACAGTTAATCTTACCTTCACAGTTGTGGCTATACTTACGGTTGATAAATTTGGAAGGAAACCACTTATGATAATCGGTGCTCTGGGAATGGCAGTCAGTATGTTCTGTCTCGGATTTTCCTTCTCTACTCATAATGAAGGCATTCTGGCTCTCATATTCATGCTTACGTATGTTGCATTCTTTGCCATGAGCTGGGGTCCTGTTACATGGGTTCTTTTGTCCGAGATATTTCCTAACAGCATTCGTGGCGCAATGTCAATAGCTGTATCAGCACAGTGGCTTGCAAACTGGCTCGTCTCAACAACATTCCCGATATTGAATGACAACCAGAAGCTTACCCAGCTGTTTAACCATGGATTTTCATACTGGATCTACGGATTGATGGGGATAATTGCTGCATTGTTCATATGGAAATGGGTACCTGAGACAAAAGGCAAAACGCTTGAGGATATAGAAAAGTTATGGAAGAAAAAATAACTATTTAAAAATAATATTGAAGTAACAGTCAGGATTACTTATTAAAATAAAAGTTTAATTCGGCTGACAGAACTTTAAGTGGAAGCAACCGGGGAACGAATCCCCGGTTGCTTCATTTTTATACTCATTATTTACAAATCCCTTTAATCAGAGTTAATGATTTCCCAGGCAATTTCGTAATTTTATAAAGTAATCTTAAAAACCGACAAATGAGACAGCTAAGGTCAGGGATATTACTCGCAGGTATTATTTTCAGTATTTTTTCCTGCCGGGATTCACGCGTATCAGACAATTCAGCATTTAATCCGGTAATAGAGAGGGAGATTGTCAATAAGGTCATCCATAATGCAATCTGCTGGGCAATGACAAAGGATACCACGACACTCTTCAGCACCTTTGTACCTGATTCCAGCCTGTTTATTTTCAGTCCTGATTCCGCATCAACCTTAAGCGGTTTCAGGTCAATCCGGGAGCTTGCGGAGGATGTATGGATGACAGATCATTTCAGGGCTCTGGAGTGTAATGTCAGGGATATGAGGATACAATTCAGCAGGAGTGGTGAAACAGCGTGGTATTCATGTTATCTTGATGATATCAGTGAGTGGGATGGCCGGAGGTCGGGCTGGTTGAATGTACGCTGGACCGGGGTACTTGAAAAGAGGGATGGCAGGTGGCTGATAATGCAGATGCATTTTTCATATCCTGAGGAGAGGTTCAGATAGAATCCTTTGGTTATTTCAAATATGACTGATTCTCATTTACCATAATATTGTATTTACTATAATTTTTTATTTACATAATTTTATCAAATAATTATTATCACTATTTACTTATTTTTTGTATATAATTTAATCTCTTATTTAATTTTTTTTCTTAAATGCTATATTTTATCAGATACAATTTATTATCTTTACCGAGTGTTATTTGTTTTAATACCCGTCATCCTTATCCTCTTATCTGACCTTAGTAAACCAAATGCCGTAATCCAAATAATCACTCAAAATGGCAAATAATACCGTTATCCGAATCCTCGCCGAAAATAACCTTAAAATAACCCCCCAGAGAACCGCCGTACTGGAGGTCGTACTTAGCCTCGATACCCACCCTACAGTAGAAGAAATAGCACAATATCTCAGACTTAACTATCCCCACGTTCCAATCGGTACCGTTTATAAAATCCTTGAGAAATTTGTGGAACTCGGAATCATCGAAAAAGTCAAAACAGACGATGGCTTGATGAGATACGATGCCGTCACAGAAAATCATCACCACCTTTATTCACCCGATTCAAAACGCATTGAAGATTATTATGACGATGAACTCCATAATATCCTGGATAACTATCTGAAAAAGAAGAAAATACCTAATTTTGAAGTGAAAGACTTCAGGCTACAGATAATAGGAACATTCAAAGAAAAAAAATAAACTGATTAAATTTATTACCTGATCAAAGCATCTAAATTATAACCAATTTAATTATAACTATTATGGCAGAAATTGGAAGATCAATCGTAAAAATGAATGTTGATGAACTAATCAACCTTCTGAATAAAGCCCTCTCCGATGAATGGCTGGCTTATTACCAGTACTGGATAGGAGCTAAGGTCGTAAAAGGTCCTATGAAGGATGCCGTTATTTCAGAGCTGGACCTTCATGCAACCGAGGAACTTACTCATGCACAATTACTTGTAACCAGGATCATACAGCTCGGAGGAACCCCTGTGCTGAACCCGGAGAATTGGTTCAAACTTACCAATTGCGGTTATGATGCTCCTGAAGATCCCTACGTCGAAGAAGTCCTGAACCAGAACATAAAAGGCGAACAGTGTGCAATCCGGACTTATAGTAAGCTAATGGATCTGACTAAAGAGGCTGACCCTGTCACCCACGATATCATCCTCCAGATCATTACCGATGAGGTCGAGCATGAAGAAGATCTCGTCGCACTCAAAGAGGACCTTGATCTGATGCTCCTCAGAAGAAAATAAATAATAAACATAGTTCAATTATAAACATAAATCTATTTATCATGGAAGAAACAAAAACATTTTCAATGCCGCGCATCGGCGACAAAGCACCTGAATTCAAAGCTGTTACAACACAGGGCGAGATAAATTTTCCCGGCGATTATAAAGGAAGCTGGGTAATATTGTTCAGCCACCCCGCTGATTTCACGCCGGTGTGCACATCAGAGTTCATGACTTTTGCTTCAATGGAAAAACAATTCCATGAAGCTAATTGTAACCTCGTCGGATTATCAGTCGACGGCCTCTACAGCCATATCGCCTGGCTTCGTACAATAAAAGAGAAAATTGAATACAAGGGTATGAAGAACGTTGAAGTTAATTTCCCGCTGATCGAAGATATCACAATGGAAGTAGCAAAAACATACGGGATGCTTCAGCCCGGTGAAAGCTCAACTAAAGCTGTGAGAGCTGTATTTTTCATCGATCCCAAGGGTATTATACGTACAATCATATACTATCCGTTGAGCCTGGGTCGAAACTTTGACGAACTGTACAGAGTACTTATCGGCTTACAGACTGCAGATGCATTCTCTGTGGCGCTACCGGCTGACTGGAGACCCGGAGACGAAGTTATTGTCCCGCCTGCAGGATCATGCGGTGTCGCCAAATCGCGTATGGAAGGAAAGGAAGATATGAAATGCTACGACTGGTTCTTCTGTACAAAAAAACTTGATAAGGAGAAAGTGCTCAAAACAATTCTGAAAAAGTAATCTTATATCTTTTTATATCTTAAGAAATGGAAATAATTTTCGAAGGAGGAAAAGTAATAACGGCTCTCCATCATGGTCATGCAATAAGGACTGATCAACCACTGGACAACGGTGGAACGGATAGCGCGCCTGCCCCATTTGATCTTTTCATGGCCTCAATCGGAACATGCGCCGGGATATATGTCAAGTCATTCTGCGACAACAGGAAGATACCGACTGACGGAATTAAACTGATCCAGACCTCACAATTCAATAAAGAAACAGGTCTGCCGGTCAATATTAAGATCGATATTCAGGTACCTCCGTCATTCCCTGAAAAGTACATAGACTCCCTTATCCATGTTGCCGAGCTGTGCAAAGTAAAAAAATCTATAGCTAATCCTCCGGTTTTTGAAATAACAAGTACAGTCATTTAAAGCTGCAAACAGCATTAAAATAAATTTGCCCGTCATTGATCCCGGCTTTCCGGGTATGACGGGCAAATATTTTCTGTAAATCCCCAAAGATCCTTTTTATGAAGGATCACTGTGAATCATTCTATTCAAGATACATATTTATCATCTGTTCAAGGAGCTCCTGCTTGCCGCTGATAACTTTAGGTTCGCCGATAGCAGCAGCCAGATCTCTCAGTTTAACAAGCGTAAGTTTCCCATTTTCGAAATCCTTGCCAGGGCCCTTGTCAAATGAAGCATATCTCTTTTTCCTCATCTTGAGATAATCACTTTCATTTAAAACCTTATCTGCAATCAGAAGTGCTCTGGCAAAATTATCCATACCGCTGACATGAGCGATAAATATATCTTCCAGATCAGTCGAGTTCCTTCTGATATGTGCATCAAAATTGACACCCCCTGTCTTGAAGCCACCAGCTCTAAGTATTACCAACATAGCTTCAGTCAGTTCATAGATATTTGTCGGGAATTCATCAGTATCCCAGCCGTTCTGGTAATCACCCTTGTTTGCATCAATGCTTCCAAGCATACCAGCATCAGCTGCTACCTGAAGATCATGAGCGAAAGTGTGCCCGGCAAGAGTGGCATGATTGACTTCAATATTGAGTTTGAAATCTTTGTCAAGCCCGTAGTGGCGGAGGAATCCTATAACTGTTGCAGCATCATAATCATACTGATGTTTTGTTGGTTCCATCGGTTTTGGTTCAATCAGGTAAGTCCCTTTGAAACCTTTCTTACGTCCATAGTCCCTTGCAAGTGTAAGTAACATTGCCATATGATCGAGTTCTCTCTTCATATCTGTGTTATGAAGGCTCATATAACCTTCTCTCCCACCCCAGAATACATAATTCTCACCGCCAAGATCTATTGTTGCCTGGATGGCATTCTTGAGTTGTGCACCCGCGTTGGCTACAACTTCAAAATCAGGATTTGTTCCGGCTCCGTTCATATAACGGGGATTTGAGAAAAGGTTTGCAGTTCCCCAGAGAAGTTTGACTCCGGTCTCTTTCTGCATTTCTTTCATTACAGGAACAAATTTCTCGAGGCGTTTTTCGATATCCATAACAGAACCATCTCCGCCTACAACATCAACATCATGGAAGCAATAATAGGGAGCTCCGATTTTAGTAATAAATTCAAATGCAGCATCAAGCCTCATTTTGATCTTATCTTCAAGAGCAGCATCCTTCCATGGATAAAAATGGGTTGCATTCCCGAACTGATCAGTACCGTCACCACAGAATGAGTGCCAGTAAGCGATTGCAAAACGAAGGTGATCTTTCATCTTTTTGCCTGAAACCACCTGATCAGGATTATACCACCTGAAAGCCAACGGGTTCTTTGACTTTTTACCTTCGTATTTTATCTTTCCGATGCCGGGATAAAATTCTTTTTTTCCTTTAGCCATATTCTTAAGTATTAGTGTAACATTTATTTTAATCGCCCAATTTAGAAAACTTTATGAACTTCAGAAAATCCTTTTGTCTCTTTGTTGATTTATTTCCTGAATATTTTAATAATATCGTTATAAGATAACGAGATCAAAAGTTAAACAGATTCCAGAAATTTCTTCCATTGTGAATAAGCCGATTCATAAGCAGCGGTTTTTGATTTATCAGGTTTGGTAATACCTACTTCCTTCAGACCGGCAAAAGCTTCTTTTGCCGATTTATAATATCCGCTTCCGATCCCGGCTCCCCGTGCTGCTCCGATCGAACCATCGGTGTTATAAAGATGTATCTCAGTTCCTGAAATGCAGGATAGTGCTTCTCTGAAGATTGAGCTCTGGAACATATTTGCTGCACCTGCTCTGATAACAGAAGGAACAATACCTGTCTCTTTCATTATGTCGAGGCCGTATCTTATGGAGAATACGATACCTTCCTGAGCAGCTCTGAAAAGATGAGCGTTCGTATGTGTGTTGAAATTGATCCCGTTGATCCGTGCTCCTATGTCCCTGTTCCCAAGCATTCTTTCAGCACCATTTCCGAAAGGCAGGATTGAAAGGTTTTCTGAACCGGCGGGTATCTTTTCAGCCAGTTCATTCATCTGGTTATAAGTGAGATTATTGCCTGTATTTCTCCTCAGCCAGGAATTTAAGATCCCTGTGCCGTTAATACACAGCAGAACACCTAAGCGCGGTTTTGATTCGGAGTGGTTGACGTGCAGGAAAGTGTTCACTCTTGACAAAGGGTCGTATTTTTTCTGTTCTGTAACACCGTAAATAACTCCCGATGTACCGGCTGTTGCAGCAACCTCGCCCGGTTCAAGAACATTAAGCGATAAAGCGTTATTGGGCTGATCTCCTGCCCTGTAGGCAACAGGTATTCCTTCCGGAAGCCCAAGTTCTTCTGCAATTGTTTTCAACAGTTTGCCCTGTTGTGAAAAGGATGGGACTGACTTTGCAAGAAGATCTTTGTCGAAGCCGAGATCATCAAGCAGTTCCTTTGAGACCTCATTCCTTGGGAAATCCCAGAATATACCCTCAGACAGACCTGAGTATGTTGTTAATAGTTCACCTGTCATCCTGAGTGCGAAGTAATCACCGGGCAGCATGATCTTATAGATTTTCCTGAAAATCTCCGGTTCATTTTCTTTGACCCATGCAAGCTTTGTTGCTGTGAAATTTCCCGGAGAATTCAGAAGATGTGAAAGACAAAACTCCTTTCCGAGCTTTTTGAATGACTTTTCACCATATTCAACTGCCCTTCCATCGCACCATATAATAGAAGGACGCAGTACCTTGTTGTTCTTGTCAACTGTAACGAGGCCATGCATCTGATAGGAGATCCCTATTGCACCAATCTTTTTCTTATCAGAACCAAGCTGATTATTGCAATCTGCTATAGCAGATTTCAGATTTGACCACCAGATCTCAGGATCCTGTTCAGCCCAACCGGGCTTTTTTGCGATAATCTTCATTTCATCTTTAGGGTAAAAAGCCGATGCCAGGCAATTACCCGATTCTCCATCAATAACTGAAGCTTTAACTGAAGAGCTTCCCAAATCAATTCCGAGTAGTAACATATTTTTAAATTTGAGTGACTTTAGTAATTGTTTAACATAACAAAATCAAGCTAAAAAGCAGAATGCTAAAGTTAAGGTTTTTTACTTAAGGCATTCTCTCTTTATCCAATATTAAGATATTTTTAACCTGAAAACTCAATCAGTCCATTCAAAACATCCCGGGGATATCCGTGTATCTATGAGTCTTGTACCACTCCAGATCATGCTCAGGAGCCTCAACTCCCGGTGGTAAAGGTCGTCTTGAAAATGTCTGGAAATAAACGATGCAGCCGTCTTTCCATATTCTTGCATCCCTTACCTGCTTTATCAGCCTTTCCCTTACATTCTCATATCGTTCAGCATCAAGTACAGGTTTGAGATTGTCCCAAACCTGCTGAACTTCACGGATCTTATTAACCCCGTCATTATATCTATAACATAATTCATCCCATAAAGTTCTTCCTGATCTCATCTTATAGTCCCATGACACATGATGGAACCACAATAAAAGGTTTTCAGGACATGTTTCAATGTTATTGAACATATCCCTTACAGGCGGGTAATACTGGCTTACGGCATTACTTCCTGTTGATGTTCTGTTAAAGCCTATTCCATTCTCATCAGCCCGGTGGTAATAGAGCGAAGTCCAGTCTTCGCGCGGATCTCTCGGATCCTTATCAACCCAGGGCCCGGGCCCATAATGAGTGGCAGCAGCCATTATATGATGCAGGCCAAGTGGTGTCATATAATTAACTGCTATCTCACGCGATTCAACCATGAACCGGCTTATCGGCTTCAGGATCTCCTCTTTGTTTGAGAAAGTCATTCTCACCCATTCGTCGGCAATTTCTGCCGAACTGATGTAGGGGTCCCACGCCAGTCTGCCGAATGCATACCAGTTTGACTGACCAAATATGTGACCTGTCCAGTTCCGGTCAGCCCCTATGTTTGAGACGCCTGCCATACCGGTAAGCGAATAATCACTTATTGTTCCGTCAACGATCCTGGCTACAAGTGAACCTTCTCCTTTACTGTAAGTATCTGATTTCAGACATTCTTCATAAACCGGAGCAAGAAAAACAAGATGTGTGGTAAATCCGAAGTACTCCTGCATTATCTGGAATTCCGGCATCAGAGGAGTATCAGGCATCGCCCCGAACAGGGGATGAAAAGGTTCCCTGGGCTGAAAATCCAGAGGACCGTTCTTGACCTGGAGAATAACATTCTTTCTGAATTTTCCGTTAAAAGGGATGAACTCATTATATGGCTGCTTAATCCTGTCGTCCGGCACTTTGTTATCATAAACAAAAGCCCTCCACATAATTATCCCTCCATGAGGACCGACAGCATCAGCCAGAAGATTGGCACCATCCGCATGTGTTCTGTTATAGTCGAGAGGCCCGGGCTGACCTTCGGAGTTGGCTTTTACAACAAAGCCTCCGAAATCCGGAATATAATTATACAGATCATCTGCTGCCTTTTTCCACCAGGCAATAACATCCTTATCGAGAGGATCAGCTGTCTGCAGTTTACCGATCTCAATGGGGGCTGTAACTTTGGCTGCCAGGTACATTTTTATACCATAGGGTCTGAAAACGTCAGCCAGAGCTGCCACTTTTTCCATATATTCCGGAGTTAAAAGTCTTGCATCAGCATTGACATTTGTAAGTACTGTTGCATTTATTCCTATTGAAGCATTTGCCCGCGCATAATCAGTATACCTGGAATCAAGCCTGCCCGGAAGTTCATCCCATTTCCATATTGTATTGCCAGCTGATTTCCGGCCGGGTATGGGAAGCATATCCCAATGGTTAAGTATCCTTACTTTCGTCCCAGGAGAACTGCTTATTGAAAGATCGGTGATGCCCTGATTCATTTGCAGCAATCTCAGAAAATGAAACGTTCCGTATAATACTCCTATATCGGTGTTTGCAGTAATAACGATTATCTTTTTCCCCTTGTATTTTGAATTTGTGATAAGATATCCTTCATTGCCCAGCCTGCCAAGCTTATCGTTCAGCTTCAGGGACGAGATAATCGGTGAATTTTCCGGAGTCCCGGCAATAACGGTTCCTTTTTTTACAGTTGAGACAACCGGTATCTGACTCCCGAGAAGCCCGCTCAGAGACATTTGTAACTCATTCTTTGCAGCTTCTATAGTTTGAGAATTGCCGGCTGCCATATACCCTGTGATCGCCTTCCTGTACTGAGTAAGCACTGCCGGATTATCAATAAGATCGTATCTTAACCACAGCCTGTAACCATCTTCCGCATTCAAAACTGTCAGACTGGAGAAAAACAATACTGTGACCAGAACTTTTAAGAAGGTTTTCATGATATATATTTTTATTATCTCAACCCAAATAACCGCAAACTTTAGCTCACTTTAGGCACTTTAGTCACTTAACTTATCCCCGGTATATCCGTATATTTATGGTTAATATAATAGTCCAGATCATGCTCAGGTTTTTCCAGGTCAGCCGGTATCGGCTTTTTCGAAAATGTCTGGAAATAAAGTATACAACCGTCTCTCCATATCTTAGCATCCCGCTCCTGCCTGATAAGCAAAGTCTTGACAGTCTCGAATCTGTCATTGTCGATAAAACCCTTAATTGATTCCCATTGGTTCTGCATGAGCTGAACTGTTTTCACTCCATCATGATATGTATAACATAATTCATCCCATAGACTTCGTCCTGACTTCATTTTATAATCCCATGGCACATGATGAAACCAAAGCAGGAGGTTCTCCGGACAAGTCACAATGTTTTCATACAAATCTCTCACAGGCGGGAAATACTGACCGACAGCGTTACTTCCCGAAGAGGTCCTGTTAAATCCTATACCCTTCTCATCTGCCTTATGATAATATACTGAGGTCCAGTCCTGACGTCCCCTGCTCACCCACGGACCCGGTCCGTAATGATGCCCGGAATACATTATATGATGCAGTCCCAGGGGAGTCATGTATTTTACTGCAGCCTCCCTGGAGTCAAGCATGATTCGGCTTATTGTTCTTAAAGTTTCCTGGTTATTTGAGAATGTCATTCTGATCCATTCGTCGGCGATCATTTCCGAGGTGAGGTAGGGATCCCAGGCCAGGCGGCCGAAGGCATACCAGTTTGATTGCGCAACCGGATGACCAGTCCAGTTTCTCACATCTCCGGTATTTGCGACTCCCGCAATAGCTGTAAGCTTATGATTATCCAGCGACCCATCAATAACTTTAGCTACAAATGAACCTTTGCCCTTCGCATAAGTGTCAGACTTAAGGCACTCTTCATAAAGCGGTGCAAGGTAAACAAGGTGTGTTGATGATCCCAGGTACTCCTGAGTTATCTGCAGCTCAGGCATAATAGGTGTTCGGGGCATAGCCCCAAATAATGGATGGAACGGTTCCCTTGGCTGGAAATCCACCGGACCGTTTTTAACCTGGATTATCACATTATCCCTGAACTTGCCGTCGAGCGGAACAAATTCGTTATATGCCTGCTTTGCCCTGTCATCAGGAACATTATTATCATACACAAAAGCTCTCCACATCACTATGCCTCCATGAGGTCCGACAGCATCAGCAAGAGTGTTTGCACCATCAGCGTGGGTCCTTTTATAATCCTGCGGACCGGGCTGTCCCTCTGAATTCGCCTTCACCACGAATCCGCCAAAGTCGGGTATATAACTGTATATCTCATCAGCCTTGGCTTTCCACCATTTAATTACATCCGGATCGAGCGGATCGGCAGTTTTCAGGTTTCCGATCTCAACAGGAGCGCTGAACCGTGCAGTCAGATATACCCTGGTGCCATAGGATCTGAACAGGTCTGCCAGAGCAGCAACCTTTAAGAGATAATCTTTTGTAAGTATTAGTGCATTCGCATTTACATTTGTCAGAACCGTGCCGTTGATCCCTACAGATGCATTAGCCCTTGCATAATCGGTATATCTTTCATCAAGTTTTCCGGGAAGAGTTTCCCAGTTCCACAGGGAGAGCCCGGCATATCCTCTTTCAACCGATCTGTCAAGGTTATCCCAGTGATTTAATAAACGGATCTTTATTTTCGGTGCACTCGTAATTGAAAGAGATTTAACCGGCTGGTTTGTCTGCAGAAGTCTCAGGAAATTAAAAACCCCGTACAATACTCCGGCATCACCGTTTGAAGCGATGACAATCACTTTCTTGTTCCTGTATTTTGTATTTATTATCAAATAGCCTTCCTGTCCGAGTCCGGCTAATTTATCATTAAGCTTCAGCGATGCCACAACAGGCGATCCCGAAGGGGTTCCGGCTATTACAAGCCCATTCCCGCCTGGTGATGTAAATGACTGCACTTTGTGCCCAAGCAACCCTTCGAGCCCTTTATCAAGCTCCTTTTTTGCAGATTGAATCACAGGCGAATCTCCCTCAACGATCCACCCCTTTATAAGTTTATTGTAACTCTTTAGGATCCCGGGATCGGCAACAAGATCATACCTTAACCAAAGCCGGTAGCCATCTTCTGCCTTAGCGACCTGGAAATTAACAGCTACTAATACTATAAGAATAATTGAATACAGGGATTTCATTATGCTGATTTTTAATCTTTAAACATTATTATTTTCTAAGTGATGACTGGCGAATAATTAGTTTATGACTGAGAACTATACTATTCAGGTTGTTATTCTGCGGATTTTTCAGCTTGCTCAGCAGCATGGTGACTGCGATCTCCCCCATCTCCCTTGCAGGATAATCGACTGTTGTCAGGTTTGGTGTAACATACTGGCTCACAGGCTCATTATTGAAACCTGCAACAGCTATCTCCCCGGGGATATTGATGCCTGCTTTCTGAAGCTCAAGAATTGTCGCTACTCCTGTTGTGTCGTTAGAGGTAAATATCCCATCAGGCCTGTGCTTCATTCTTACTATGTGCCTTGCCAGATCAATTCCTGACTGAGCTGACATATCGCTTACAACAAGCATCTTACTGTTGAATTCTATGTTATTATCAATGAGCGCCATCTTATAACCCATGAAACGCTCTTTGTAAACATTCCGAAACATATTCCCTCCAAGATGCATTATCTTCCTGCAACCCTGTGAAATAAGATGTGATGTAGCCTCATAACCTGCTTTGTAATTGTCAATTACAACACTTGTACATCCCTGGCATTCAGCCACACGATCAAAAAAGATGATCGGGATATTCCTGTCAAACAGGTTCCTGAAATGATCAGTGTTCTCCGTATCATATGCCAACGAAACAAGGAGCCCGTCAACCCTGCTGTTATAAAGTGTTGATATGCACACGATCTCTTTCTTCCATGATTCCTGGGATTGTGTGATTATGAGACCATACCCGTTTTCAGAGGTTATTTTTTCAATCCCGGATAAAACAGATGCCATAAAATAACTGTTGAGCTTCGGAACGACTGCCCCGATCGTATTTGTGCGTTTCTGCCTGAGATTGCTTGCGAACTTGTTATGCCTGTATCCCATTTCATTAGCAACAGACATTATTTTCTTTTTTGTCACGCTGCTTATATGCGGATGATTTTTTAAAGCCCGGCTCACAGTAGATGGTGACAAATTCAATGCCTTCGCCACATCATATATCGTTATCTCCCTGCTCTCTTTCACAAGCCTTATTTATCACCAAATATAAGTAAAATATGAGTTTTTGACTTCCTGTCACAGAATTATTGCAATCGGTTGCCAAAAATGCTTGCGTTTCCTGCTGATGAAGGAACTTAAACTCGTTTCAAAGGATTATAATTACCTGTCAATCTATCTTTTAAGTTTTTCTGACAAAATATATTTCTTTTGAATCACTCTTTACTTTTTATTGCGATATTTGTATAGGATCATTAGTGCCTCAAAGAATAACAAAAAACTCCTGTTATGAAAAGAAGAAAATTTATTGCCAGTTCAGTTACAGCTGCAGCCGGGACAATCATAATGCCTGCAATTGTTCCTTCATCTGTTATCGGTAAAAATCCTCCGAGTGATAATATCAACATTGGATGGATTGGTTGCGGAAGGCAGGGCAGAGGCGATGTGAGGGAAGTGATGGGCTTCGATGTAGCAAGGGTTATTGCTGTGTCAGATGTCGATTCTAAAAGGATGACGCTGGGGAAAGAATATATCGATGGTTTTTATGCAAAAAAAACAGGCAATACAAATTATGTCAATTCAAAGACATTCAGTGATTATAAGGAAATGTTACTTGATAAATCGATTGACGCCGTTCTTATTACAACTCCCGATCACTGGCATTCACAGCCTGCCATGGAAGCTGCACTTGCCGGGAAAGACATTTATCTTGAAAAACCTACTTCCCTGACAATAACCGAAGGACGCCTGCTGAGCGACCTTGTAAGACGTAAAAAGATCATCCTCCAGGTCGGTACACAGCAGCGTTCAAGTTTCCAATGGAGGCTTGCTGCAGAGCTTGTAAGAAACGGTCGTATAGGTAAACTTCATACGGTAAAAATAGGTCTGCCAGGTGACCCCTCCGGACCGGAAGCTCCTGAAATGCCGGTACCTAAGAACCTGAATTACGATATGTGGCTCGGATCAACTCCCGAGGTCTATTATACAGAAATAAGGGTCCATCCGCAGGTTGGTTTTGATCGTCCCGGATGGCTGAGATGCGAACAGTTCGGTGCCGGTATGATAACCGGATGGGGCCAGCATCACTTCGATTCCGCAGCATGGGGAATGGATACGGAACTGACAGGGCCGGTGTCAATACAGGCTGTTGCACAGTTCCCGAAATCAGGCCTCTGGGATGTACACGGTGATTTTATGTCTGTTGCAGAATACAAGAACGGAATAACCCAGCTTACAAGCGGCAGCTATACAAACGGGGTAAGGTACGAAGGTACTGAAGGCTGGATTTTCGTCTCACGCGGAAGTTACAGGGCAACAGCAAGCGACCCGATCACACAGGCACAGGAATCAAAAGCTCTTGACGCCAGCGATCCTAAAATACTGTCATCAGTCATCGGACCAAATGAAATTCACCTGTATGAGAGTACTTCACAGCCCGGTAACTGGCTCGATTGTATTAAATCGCGCAAAGAACCCATCTCTCCTGTTGAGATAGGCCACAGGGCTTGCACGGTTTGCCTTGTTACACATATTGCAATGAAACTGGGTCGTAAGCTTAACTGGGACCCCGATAAGGAGAGATTCATTAACGACGATGAAGCAAACAGCATGCTATCACGTCCGCAGAGGGCTCCCTATGGAACCAATTACGTAAAGATCAGCTGATCAGCCACTTCGCCGTAACGCCTTTGTGCCATTGCGCAGTAATGCCGTAACGCCGTAACGCCCTAACGCCTTAAAGCCGTTTTTCCCTGTAAATACACTCCTTCATATCACATATCCTGCAACTATACGCCGTTTTGCGCACTTTGCTTCCGATACCAATGATCCCGCTGACTGACTTCACAGGGTCCATCAACGCCGACGGAGTAAGCACTATCCCGCAGTAATTGTTAGGCAAAAGATGGAATAACTTATGTTGTTCTGAAACATCCCAGCCGCAATAACCCGGACTATACCGATTTGTGATATTCATTCCTGACAGTTTCAGTTCAGTTTCCAGAGAGTTCTGCATCCTGTCAGCTGCAGCCTCCGTTACTTCACTTCCTACCAAATCATAGATATACCCCCGGAAAGGATCTCCTCCTTTCAGAGCATCACGGCTTCTTGTACTTAAATCTTTCCCTGCAGTACAGAGAAAAAGAGAAACAGATTTCGCCTCCTTTAACTGCTTAAAAATAACAGGCCCTACGTTCAGGATTATTCCGTTAATGCGAATATTTTTCTCCTGATTATTTAATTCGGGTTCTTTGAAAATCCTGTATTCTGCTTTTATCCCTGCAATATTTTCGCACTCCGAGAATATTTCCTCAATAAGAACCCCGATTGAGTATTCCGGATCCCCATGACCATAGCCAAGCAACTCTTTTACCCTGGTAATATCGGGTCTCAGATCTTTGAAATCAAATTTGAAAGTTTTTGAAGTCATCCTTACCGATGTTACTTTGAAGCAGAATTTTTCAATCCATTTTAGCAGGTCACTGCTGAAGAATACCAGATTCAGCAACTAACCTTCCAACTATCTCCTCCCACCCCATTGTCATAAGGTGTATCCCGTGGATACCCTTTTTACTTTTGATGGAGTCTATCAATTCAAGTGCTATCTGAAATCCTTCTTCGGATGCACCGTCGCCTGCCTTTTCCATACGGGTTAAAATGTCCTTAGGCAGAAAGACCCCCGGCACTTTATCATGAAGATATCTTGCAATTTTATAGCTCTTTAGTGGCGATATACCCGCAAGTATATAAACTTTGTCAAGCAGATCTCTCTTGTCAAGCTGCTCCAGCCACTGATCGAGTCTGTCGGGTTCAAAAATAAGATTCGTCTGGAAAAACTGAGCACCGGCATTTATCTTCTTTTGATCCCTTATTGCCTGTAATTCGGGATCGGAAGCGAATGGTGTTGTAGCAGCACCGAGGAAAAACTTTGGCGGGTATTTTATTTTTCTCCCGTCAAGGTAAATCCCTTCATCTCTCATTCGTCTCAGTATCCAGAGCATCTGGACGGAATCCACATCAACAAAGTTCATGTCACTTGCAGGCGAAGGACCAACTCTGGGATTATCTCCTGTTACACAAAGGATGTTCCTTACTCCCATTTGTCCGGAACCTATCACAGCTGACTGAAGTCCGGTTCTTGTTGTATCCCTGGCTGCGATCTGGAAAACTGCTTCACAATTAAGGTCATTTGCGACCTTGCAGCAGGCAATACCCGACATTTTTGGCGAGGCTGAAGAAGCATCTGTGAAGTTGACAGCAGTAACCCAGGGCCTGACAAGCTCTATTTCACGGATAATTTTAGCAGGATTAGCTCCCAGTGGCGGAGATACTTCAGTAGCAATAACAAATTCTCCGTTCCGCAACTTTTTTTCAAGCAGCGAGGCCGGTTCCTCATAAGCTGGTTTATGATATTCAGAATCACCCATCCACCAGGCAGGCTGACGAATGGTCTTAAATACTGAATCCCAGACTTCTGACTTCTTTATTTTATCTTTCAGGAAAAGGCTTCTGATAAAAGTCCAAATTCCTGTCTTTCTGACCTGCCTCACAACAACACCCCATGTTTCTGTTCCGACTTTATACCAGTCAAGCGGCGGAAGCACCTCGAGAAGCATCTTTTGCCTTCCCATCTTCCTGGATCTTTCGTATATAGCATACCAGACACATTTCCTGGATTCATCCACGTAGCAGTTCTTTTCAGGGGTTATCCCTCCGCAAGGTCCGTTCCTCATGCCTTTCGGACATTCCATCGGACATATGAATGCTGTTTCCTGGAGAAGGCAGTTACCGCACATCCGGCAGCCGAAAACCGGTCCCTTTACGGCAAGTTCAATTCTCCCAAGCAATCGTGCTGAGAACTTCTCCTTTTTAAAAGGGTAGAAAGCGGGCTGCCATCGTCTGGCTGGTTTAATGATAGACATGGGATATTACAAATATTTATTGCCTCCTCTGGAAATAATCGACAAATCTCACTGCATAGTCATCCCTGCCCAGAACAAGATCGGCAGCTCTGACAATGGAAGTTATTTTTTCAGGGTTGGCAATCGGACACGTAAGACCATTAAAGATCGACATTGCCATATAGGCTGCATTAAGCGATTCCCTGTCAGGCAGGCCGAATGAGATATTGCTTGCCCCCTGCGTAATATTATGTCCAAGTTCCTGATGCACAAGTCTTATTGTTTCAAGAGTTACAATACATGCACGCGGATCAGCGCTTACAGCCATTGCCAGGGGGTCAATAATAACATCTTCTGCTTTTATACCTTCGCGGACAGCTCTTTCAATTATCTTTTCAGCGATAGAGAGTCTTTTATCCGGATCATGTGTTATACCGTCGTCGTCCATACATAATCCGATAATTGCAGCACCAAATTCCCTGGCTATTGGCAGCAATGATTGCAATGATCTTTCCTCTCCATTAACCGAATTAATAAGACACTTGCCTTCAGCTGCCCTGAGCGCGGCCTCAATAGCCGCCGGATTCGGCGAATCGAGACACAGAGGGACATCAAAATTATCCTGCAGGACCTTAACGGTTTCCGGTAGAAGCTTTACATCGTCAACACCCGGAAAACCTACATTCACATCGAGCACATCTGCACCCTCATCTATCTGATTCTTTGCAAGTTCCAGGACAAAATCAAAGTTGTGCTCCTGAAGGGTTGAAACCAGTTTCTTTCTTCTGGTGGGATTGATACTCTCTCCGATTATAACAACCGGGCCTTCAGTGTCGATAACGACCTCTTTGCTTCTGCCTTTTAGTATAGTTATCATTTAAAGAACTTTTAAATTTTTTATCTTTTTTGTCTGTAATAAAGACTGTATTTCAGATAATCAATTTCCGGGTCATTTATGATACCAGCCTGCTGAGGTAATTAACAGCTCCCTGAGGATCGGGTGAATAGAAATCGGCTCCGATCTTCAGACAAAAATCCATCGTCACCGGAGCCCCTCCGACAAGTATCTTCGAACCGGAATGCTTCTCCCTGATCACTGCAACAGTTTTCTTCATGTTTTCCATAGTCGTGGTAAGCAGGGCTGACAGACCGATCACAGCATCAGGATTCTCAGCAATTGCTTTCAGGAATTTATCTGTATTTACGTCTACACCAAGATCGATAACTTCCCAGCCTCCACCCTCGATCATCATCGATACAAGGTTCTTACCGATATCGTGCAGGTCACCTGCCACGGTGCCTATAATGAATTTACCCTTTCGTTTGGTTTCTCCCGACTGGAAAAATGGTTTCAGGTGCTTCATCGCGCTGCTCATCGCTTTGGCTGCCATAAGCATCTGAGGGACATAGATTACTTTTCTGCTGAATTTATCGCCGACAACCGACATTGCCGGGATCAGGGCCTTATCGAGAATATCGCCCGGCTTAATGCCCGACTCGAGAGCCAGTTTTGCCAGCTCGTCGGCTCCTTCCTGCCCCTTCATGTCAGGAGGATACGGAGATGATCTGTCTGTCTTTCCGAATTCTACACAATGCGAAATTTTCTCAAGAAGTTCGTCCATATATATGTTGTTAAGCAATTATAATCAAAAGTATATCCAATATCAAAATTACCACTTATGGGGTCAAATTTACTACTTAATTTCATTTATGCAACCGATTGCACATAATATTGAAAGATTTTATAATGCTGAAAAAAACGATAATAAATAATTATTGCAAAAAAACATTTACTTTGTCCCGAGATAAAGGATTAAATAATGTCCTCAAGCATTAATACCTTACTTTCCATCCTGGCTTTTGGTCTGCTTTACATTTACACCGCTATTGGAGTATTAATTGTCATCCCACTTACATGGCTGAATGCCAGAAAACCGGTGCAGATCATGACACAGATATGGGCCAAATCGGTTTTCATCGTACTTTTCAAGAAGTTGCATGTAACCGGGAAAGAGCATATCAGCAGGGAAAAGAAATACATTGTTGTTGCCAACCATGCAAGCCTGTTCGATATTGTTGCAATAATGTCATTTTATCCGGAGGTTTCCTGGTTCGGTCATGAACGTCTTCTAAAAGTGCCTGTTTTCGGAAGATTCCTGAAACTGATAGACTATGTTCCCTTCAAGGAACCGACAGTGACCAACACAAGACATATGATGGAGCAGCTTATGGAAAGAGCAAATAATCAATCAGTCGCCCTGTTCCCTGAAGGTACAAGAACCCTTGATGGAAAAATAAATCCTTTTTTCAGAGGATTCATTTATTTATTCCGGACAAGGGATATCGGAATACTTCCAATAACCCTGAACGGATTCTTCGATCTTAAACCAAAGAACCGGTTCTATATCAACTTCAGATCTAAGCTCAGTGTTGTCATCCATAAACCCATTTCCAGGGAGGAGCTCGCAGAAAAAAATGATAATGAGATCATAAACAGGGTTAAAAGTGTTATAGAGTCGGCATACCATTGAAACTACTAAAAGACCTGATTAAGGAATTTAAAAATTAAAAACTATAAAATGGACGGTCAGATTAAAGAGAAATGGATTTTTATTTTAAATCCTGTTGCCGGCAACGGATTTGCCAAAACGCTTATTCCTGTTATAGAGGCCAAGAGAAGGGAACATAATATTGACGGGAAAATTGTTCTTACCGGGTGTCCGGGTCATGCCGCGGAACTTTCAAAGAGTTATTATGAACAGGGATATAAATATTTCATCAGCGTCAGCGGTGACGGCACACTTAATGAAGTGGCCCGCCCATTGATCAACAGGAAAGATGTTGTGATAGGTATAATCCCTGCCGGAACAGGAAACGATTTCAGCCAGATACCCGGTTTCAAAGGGCGTTTCGGGGAAGCCGACTGGGATATTTTCTTCAGGAAGAATGTGATCGCGATGGATGTAGGCACAGTTAACGGAATGATCTTCCTCAATGGCATGGGACTTGGATTTGATGCCGAAGTTGCGGCTGAAAACTATATTGAACCAGGTAAGGTCAAGAAAGGCGGTGCATATAAATATATCTGGCACATTGTTAAAACACTCCTCTTCTTCAGAGAAAAGAAAGTGACGATAATCAAAGAAGGAACCAGTTACGAAACTGATTGCTTTATAAATACAATTTCAATCGGAAGGAGATTCGCGGGCGGGTTTTTCCTCACACCAAAGGCAATTGCAAACGACGGACTGCTCGATGTATGCTCAATAAAGAGGCTTAATCTCTTTCAAAGATTCAGCCTGTTGTTTAAAGTCCCGAAAGGCGAACATATTAACGATCCGAAGGTGAATTACTTTCAAACCAAAAGCATGGAGCTTGATTTCCCTTCCGAAGTACCTTATCATGTCGACGGAGAATTATTCTTTTCGAAGAATTTCAGGATAAATATAATGGCACAGGCACTGAATATAATTTATAATCCTGATGGTAAACACTTCTTTAATCAATAGTTCCAACAATCCGGAATACTTTGTTTTTTACGATCTCGATCATACTCTGACCGGCGCTGTGAGCGGAACGGAGATGGTGAAAAGTGCTTACAGGAAAGGACTTATGAGAAACCGCGATCTGTTACTTACAGCAATACGCCTGCTTGGTTACAAACTGGAGATCAAGGATCCTCTTGAACTGATTGAGGATGTCGCAAAATGGTTAAAAGGAATGCCTGAAGGAAAAATGAATGAGATCTTTACCGAAGTTTTCAGAGATAAACTTAAGCCTGCATTCTATCGGGAAGCCTGGTCAGAAATAGAAAAACACAAACTGAACAAAGCCCGGTCAATACTTTTATCGTCTTCCTTAAAACCGGTTTGCCAGATGGTGGCTGAACATTTCAGGCTCGATGATATCATTTGTTCTGACCTTGAGGTAGTTAATGGTCTCTATACAGGAAAATCCGTGGGAGCTTATTGCTTCAGGGAAGAAAAAGCTGTAAGATTGAAGGATTACTGTGAAAAGAATAACAGTTCTCCTGAACTTTCGTGGTATTATGGTGATTCGATAGATGATCTGCCTGCCCTTGACATAGTAGGAAATCCTGTTTGTGTGAATCCCGACAAAAAACTGCTGAAAGTTGCCAGGCAGAAAGGGTGGCGAGTGTATGAGTGGGGGAAGTAAGGAAGGGGTGAAGAGGTTGAATGGGTGAAGGGGTGAAGGGGAGAAGGGGCGAATGGGTGAAGGGGTGAAGGGGTGAAGGGGCGAATGGGTGAAGGGGCGAAGAGTTGAAGGGTTGAAAAGGATTTATAAGTAATTGAAGTATAAATTTAGATCGTAAAATATTCAAAATATGAAACTATCCACATTCTTGCTTGTTGTATTTGTATTGATTTCCTGCAGCAGTGATAAAATGAATTATCCTGTAACACATATGGGTAACGTGACCGATACGATCTTTGGCACACCTGTGCCTGACCCTTACAGGTGGCTTGAGGATGATATGTCGGCAGAGACTGCCGGGTGGGTTCAGGCCCAGAACAAGGTCACTTTCGGATACCTCGGGAAGATCCCTTACAGGGAGCAGATCAAGAAACGCCTGACTGAAATGTGGAATTATGAGAAATACCGAATTCCGTTCATTGAAGGTGAATACACTTATTTTTCCAAAAACAACGGATTACAGAACCAATACGTCTATTACCGTCAGAAAGAGGGAGAGGAACCTGTACTCTTCCTTGATCCGAATACATTTTCAGAAGACGGAACAACATCCCTCGCCGAAATGGGATTCTCAAAGGACGGTAATATAGTCGCTTATGCAATATCAGAGGGAGGATCCGACTGGCGTAAAGTTATCGTAATGAACGCCAATTCAAAAGAGATCATTGGCGATACTTTGAAGGATATTAAATTCACTGCTATCTCATGGAAGGGAAATGAAGGATTCTATTATTCAAGCTATGACAAACCTCAAGGAAGTGAGCTATCGGCTCAGACTGACCATCATAAGCTATATTATCATAAACTCGGAACACCACAAAAAGAAGATAAAGTCGTTTTCGGCTCAGATATTAAAAGAAGGTATATAGAAGGCTTTGTTACCGACGATGACAGGTACCTGGTTGTTACAGCTGCTGTCTCAACAACAGGCAACGAATTGTATATCAAAGACCTGACCCGGCCTGACGACGAGTTTAAAACTATCGTCGGTAATTTTGATAATAATCATTTTGTACTGCACAATGAAGGTTCTGTCCTCTATATCTCAACCAATCTGAACGCTCCCAATACGAAAGTGATTACTGTTGACGCTCAGGATCCAGCAGTGAAAAACTGGAAAGACCTTATTCCTGAAACGGAATATGTTCTTCAGCCATCGGCAGGATCAGGATATATTTTTGCCAACTATCTTAAAGACGCTGTCTCCTATGTCAGACAATTTGATCTGAAAGGTCAGCTTGTCCGTGAGATTATCCTCCCCGGTCCAGGGAGTGCAGAAGGTTTCAGTGGAAAGAAGTCAGATAAAATGATTTTTTACTCTTTTACAAATTACATCACACCTGCAGTAATGTATAAAATGGATCCAACCAAAGGGATTACGGATGTGTATAAGAAACCGGCAGCAATGTTCAATGGAGAAAATTACGTTTCCGAACAGGTCTTTTATAATTCCAAAGACGGTACCCGGATTCCGATGATAATTACTTATAAGAAGAATACCAGGTTAGACGGTAAAACTCCTGCCATGCTCTACGGGTACGGCGGCTTTGGAGTGAGTGAAACACCGGAATTCTCCGTAACTACAGCTGTATGGATGGAATTGGGAGGAATATATGCAGTGCCAAATTTACGGGGAGGCGGAGAATATGGTGAAAAATGGCATCTTGCAGGAACCAGGATGAATAAGCAGAATGTATTTGATGATTTTATCTCTGCTGCCCGGTTCCTTATCGATAATAAATATACATCCTCACAATTCCTTGCCCTCAGGGGTGGTTCAAACGGAGGGTTGCTTGTCGGAGCTGTAATGACTCAAAGGCCTGATCTCATGAAAGTGGCTCTTCCTGCTGTCGGAGTTCTCGATATGCTCAGATACCATAAATTCACGGCCGGTGCCGGATGGGCCTATGATTACGGGACATCTGATGATGATCCTGAAATGTTCAATTACCTTCTCAGATATTCTCCTGTTCATAATGTCAGGGAAGGAACTTCTTATCCTGCAACATTCATCACAACAGCTGATCATGATGACAGGGTCGTTCCAGCCCATTCATTCAAATTTGCTGCCCGGCTGCAGTCAGCGCAGGCAGGACCTGATCCGGTACTCATCAGGATTGAAACAAATGCCGGTCATGGTGCCGGAACCCCCGTAAGTAAATCAATAGAACAATACGCTGATATTTTCAGTTTCACTTTATGGAACATGGGAATTAAAAAACTCGATTGACATGGATCTTAAGGTTCTACGTTGCGGAATAGCAGGATCGGGCTATGCGGCAAAATTTCACTTCGAAGCTCTTAAAAGAGTCTTCGGTGTCAGGGTGGAGATCGAAGGAGCCTATTCGCCGAATCATGAACACCTTGAACAATTCACATCTGTAAGGAATATTAAAGCCTTTCAAAGCATCGATGAATTAATAAGCGAAGTTGACGTGGTTCATGTCTGCACCCCTCCTTCTGCACACGAACCTATCGTTATTTCTGCTCTTAGGAGTAACAGGCATGTCATTGTTGAAAAGCCATTTACAGGTTACTTTGGTGACGGCAGCATCGGTTTTAATGGCGATGATTTCCCCCGTGAAACAGGTCTTGAGCAGGCTCTTGCCAGCGTCAGAAGAATGATTGATGCAGAAAAAAAGAGCAAAGGAAAAATTATGTATGCCGAGAACTGGATCTATGCCCCTTCTGTTATGAAGGAGCGTGAGATCCTACAGAAGACAAGAGCCCAGATACTTTGGATACACGGAGAAGAATCACATTCCGGTTCTCATTCACTTAGTTATGGCCAATGGAAATATTCGGGCGGAGGATCAATGATAGGAAAAGGCTGTCATCCCCTTTCAGCCGCATTGCATTTCAAACAGGTTGAAGGAAAAGCTCGTTTTGGAAAATCCATCAGGCCCATGTCTGTATCGGCACGGATACATGCAGTGACCCGGATGCAAAATTATTCAGATGAAAAATACCTTCGGAATACCTATAAGGACATTGAAGATTTTGCCCAGGTGCACGTTGTGTTTGAAGACGGGACCTTCGCAGATATTTTTGCCAGCGAGCTAGTACTTGGAGGAGTGCACAACTGGATAGAGGTCAATACAAGCAACCACAGGACGATCTGCAATATAACCCCGAACAATGCCATGCAGACATACACGCCTGACGGGAAGCATTACAGTGATGTATATATTGTAGAAAAGACAGAAACAAAATCAGGATGGTCCTCAGTATCGCCTGACGAATCGTGGTTTACCGGATACCAGCACGAAATGGAAGCTTTTTACAGATCAGCAGCTTCCGGAGCTCCCCCGGAAAGCGATTCAACACTTGCCGCTGATACAATTTCAACAATTTATGCCGCGTATCTTTCAGCCGAAAAAAAGGGATCTGAAGTCGCCGTTCCTCTGATCAGCTAGATGATAATTGATGAGGATTGCAGGTATTTTATTTCCTGCCTCCTATACTAATCTTTATCAACATTTTTCTTTTATTCTCCTTCAAAAGAGGGAGATTCCTCTCCCGATGAATCGGGATCGGAATGACACGGTCCTTTTGTGAGTATTAGGGGGAATGACGAGTGAAGAATCTCCATCCCATTCCACAAATAACATATCGAGTTTCATCGAAACGGATCTTCCCTGGTTTACGAAGGATTGACGAGTGAGGGATCTCCGTAACTTTACACAAATTTCACATCGAAATCCTGTAGGGAATCTCCCTCTTTTAGAAGAGAATTAATACAATTCTCCTGTAGGCAATCCCTAAAAAATATACCTTATCGAAAATGCTGCACCATCCGGGAAGAAATGGGAATACCCAACAAAGCTGAAGGATGGTTTCCAGTCAAGACTAAGATTTATTGGTATTTCATCAAAGCTGTACTCAAGCCCAATGATACCGTCAACACCAACAACTGTATATGTATTGCCGACATCGCCCCAGGTCGTATTATCACCATTATAAAAACCAAGATGGCCACCCACACCATAGTACCATTTCAGCCGGTTTACATCAAATGCCGGGTTATGAATTTCGTATAATCCGGTAACTTCAAATCCCTGCCATCTTGTACACAGAAGACCTTCAAGAGCAGATCTCGTGCCGACGAAATGTTTTACTGTCAGACCAAGGAAAGGACCGCCCCTGAATCCGATACCTGTATTATAATCCTGTGCAGCAGAAATAGTTACAATGCATATAGCCAAAGCAAGTGTTAATAATAATTTCTTCATGACATATGTTTTAGATTAGTAGATACTGCAAACTTAATAAATTTTTATCTCTTATCTTTTATTAACAGTATTGACGTTTTTTATTTTGTCTCTTTATGATCCTGATCTTAAGAGCTTATCCTTTGCATTTTTTATAGTTTCTTCCAGATAGTTTATAATGTTTCTTGTAATAAAATATGAAATTATGTAATTTTTTCTCTTTTTTTGCACCATGCACCATGCACCATGCACCATGCACCATGCACCATGCACCATGCACCATGCACCATGCACCATGCACCATGCACCATGCACCATGCACCATGCACCATGCAC
>MWDJ01000014.1 GCA_002070505.1 Bacteroidetes bacterium ADurb.Bin145
ACATTCTCTGCAACATATAAAACTTCATTTGATGTAATCACTATTGAGAACCTCGACAGGTTCATTACCGGTTGAATGTAATAAATCTGCAGGAAAATTTTAGGCCTTCTGCTCCTAAGGCCGAAATGCCTTAATGCCGTAACGTCTTTTTTGCTCCCTGCCTTAACTCCATAAAATTAATGACTTGCAGGACTTGCACGACCGCAAGACTTGCATGACCTTTTTCTATCTGCGGGAAAATTTTAGTGCCCTGAGCTAAACTACTGATATTACTTTAGAAAATTACTTCGTGACAGTATCTTTACCTGCCCGGTCCGGTCCGTAATCTGGCGGCCATCCGGTAGTCATTTCGTCAGGCCGGTTGACAATAACGGCCTGGATCTCCTCAATCATACCGGACCTGACTGCAAAGAATTCAGCAACGAGCCGGTCGTGAGAAGTAGCCTCACTCCTGCTTTTTAAACCCGCCTTAATTCCAAATCTTACAATTGACAAAACTACTCCTCTCTCTTCGTCAACCACCGGATAACGGCGGTCCCAGATATTCCGTTCCTTAAAGAAACCTGTGTCAAATCCTTTTGCTGTTGATTCATACTGGCCATCTTTGATCATACCGGTAGTTTGCATGCCATTTTCGAATCTTTTTGAGTCTGGCAATAAACGCGCTGGTCTGTAATCAGATGAACCGTTGGTCTGAAATGCCCGCCAATAACTCTCTGCTGTACCTATAAGGTCGTAATAAGAATCGCGTTCAACTTCCCTTATTGACAGAAGGTATGAAGGTGAAACTTCCTTAAGATTACCGGCATCCCAGATCCCGTCAGCCTCACCCTTATTACATTTTATTGCCTCAATCTCAGTGATCTTATCACCCTCAATTTTCAACCGCAACATAAACATCGTAAGGGATCCGTCGGAATTCCTGATTACAGCCTCAGTGCCTGTATCTCCGCGCCGTGTATTTACAATGTCGAATCGGTATGCAATGCTTTCTGCATTTTCCCAGAAGGTCCCTGCAAGAGATCTTATATCGCCATTAAGTGTAATCTTAACACTTCCGGCAAGCGGAACTGCAGATGCATTATTTGCAATAAGCGCCTTCAAATACTGATCAATATATCCGGTTAAGGCAGACCGTTCATAACTACTGCGTGCAGATACTACAAGCAGCATTGCCAGTAATAATAATGTGATTCGTTTTTTAAGCATAATATCTTTTGTTATGAAATTATTAAGAAGAATTAATTACTTAAATGTATGCAGAATTCTGCATTCAAGTAAAAAAATGATCGGAAAAAATTGGAAAGTTTATTGTCATGCAGGTTGAGGAGGGAAACGACGAAATCCCGAGAGCACAGCGAATCGGGATCATGCGGTCATGTGGTCTTGCAGGTCTTGCATTCCGCTGAGCGGAACTGCCTCATCGCCTTAGGGCGACTCGTCAGGATCCTTCAGGTCCCTTTTTGACTCTTCAACCCTTCAACGTTTCAGCCTTCTTCAACCTCTACGAGGTAGAAGATCATGTGTGTATCATCTTCAACTACAATACCATATCGTCTACGACGAATCTTAATCGGTCGCCCTTTCTCCCCCTCGCCTCATCTCCCCCTCTTTCTTCAGCTCCATGCCCCTCGCTCCCGGCTCCCTGCCCTATGCCGTAATGCCGTAACGCCTTAAAGCCGTAACGCCTTTTCTGCCTCCTGTTTCCTACTGAACGCCCACAGCCCCATGAACATCAGAAACCCGTTCAGCAGGATAAGCTCGAACCCGAACCGGTAACCGTTGAACAGCTGAACTGAGTACTTGCTTAAGATAAAACAGATGGTGGGCGAGAGGATCGCAATATAAGGAGTGACCCTGTCTTTTACCGCCCGTTTTGTGAAGAGCCCGAATGTGTAAAGGCCCAGCAACGGACCATACGTATATCCGGCTATCGTGAAGAGCTTGTCGATTATTGCTTCATCATTTAGAGTACTGAATATCAGGATGCTGATAAAAAATACAAGAGCAATCGAGAGATGCACTCCATATCTTGTTTTTGTCGCTTTCTTCTCAGTCAGTCCCTTCTTTTTGTCGAGACCCAGGAAGTCAATGCTTATTGATGTTGTCAGTGAGGTAAGGGCGCCGTCGGCGCTCGGGAAAGCCGCTGAGATAAGACCTATCAGGAAAACAAGTCCGGCAACCGGTCCCATATGTTCAAGGGCTATAACAGGGAAAAGATCATCTGTCGCACCGACAGTGATCCCCTTGCTCCGTGAAAATAAAAACAGGAATGCACCAAGGAAAAGGAACATAAGGTTGACAAATACAAGTATGCCGCTGAAGGTGAACATGTTCTTCTGAGCTTCTCTGAGATTCCTGCAGCTCAGGTTCTTCTGCATCATCTCCTGGTCAAGACCGGTCATTGTGATCGTAATGAACATCCCCGAAAAAAACTGCTTAAGGAAAAACCTCTCATGATGCCAATCGGTAATGAACATCCTTGTTATCCTGCTCTCATGTGCCTCACGGAACAGATCCGAAAGCGGAACTCCCAGACCCTTGCTTATATAAAATATCGAGAGAACTACTGCAAGCAGCATAAAGGTTGTCTGAAGAGTATCGGTCCAGACTATTGTCCTTATGCCCCCCTTGAATGTGTAAAGTATTATCAGTACAATGAAGATAAGTGCATTGACCCAGAATGGAATGTGCCATGCATCGAAGACGAATATCTGGAGGACATTGATCACGAGGAACATCCTCAGCGAAGCCCCGAGTGTCCGGGAGAGGATGAAGAATCCGGCTCCTGTTTTGTAGGACCAGAATCCGAAACGCTCTTCAAGGTAAGAATATATTGAAGTCAGCTTCAGCCTGTAATATAAAGGAAGAAGTATGAGGGCTATGACGGCATATCCCACAAGATAGCCGAATACAACAACCATATAGCTGAACTGTGTTTCCGATACCCAGCCCGGAACTGACATGAATGTGACGCCTGAAAGGGAAGCTCCTATCATCCCATAAGCCACAACGAACCAGGGTGACTTCCTGTTACCGATGAAGAACGACTGGCTGTCGGCTTTCCGGGATGTTATCCAGGTTACCGTGAAAAGAAGTGCCGTGTAGAGAAGAAAGATACCAAGTATCAGAAATGGTGACATTACAGAAAATTTAAGTTACAAGGATAGTAAAAAGTAATCAGCCGAAAAAATTATCATCCGGCTTAGCAATGAGGAATAATTGGATTAAATTTGTCTAAAACCGTTCGTATGAGTTTTACCGAATATCCGTCAAGATTGCTGGAAAATGCAGTCAATGAATTTTCTACACTGCCGGGAATAGGACGGAAAACAGCTTTCAGACTGGTGATGAGCTTGTTAAGGAGGAACTCCGAAGATGTCAGAAAATTCGGGGAGAGTATTATTAAACTTCATGAAGAGATTCATTACTGCAGGGTGTGCAATAATATTTCTGATGATGAAATATGCAGTATCTGTAATGACAATAAGCGTGACAGATCGATAATATGCGTTGTTGAGAATATCCAGGATGTGATGGCGATCGAGAATACACACCAGTACAAGGGCGTTTATCATGTACTCGGAGGGATCATCTCCCCTGTTGACGGCATCGGTCCTTCCGACCTCAAAATTGACTCCCTTGAGGAGAGAGTCCAATCAGGCGGAGTGAGGGAGATCATACTGGCTCTCAGCACTACTATGGAAGGGGATACGACCAATTTCTATCTCTTTAAGAAACTGAGCAGGTATAATCCATTAATAACAACGCTTGCAAGGGGTGTCGCAATAGGCGATGAACTTGAATACACCGATGAGATAACACTCGGGAGGGCCCTGAATAACCGGAATCCTTACCAGCAATCCTGAATATGGAGCTTTCAGTAATTATTGTCAGCTATAATGTCAGGTATTTCCTTGAGCAGTGCCTGCTTTCAGTACGCAAAGCATCGGAAAATATTGACTGTGAAATATTTGTTGTCGACAATAATTCTGCTGACGGATCCTGCTCAATGGTATCCGGGAAATTTCCTGAGGTGAAGCTGATAATTAATCCGAAGAACAAAGGATTTGCTGCTGCAAACAACCAGGCTATTAAAATTGCTTCCGGCAAATATATCCTGCTTTTAAATCCCGATACTCTTGTGGAAGAGACAACTTTCACAAGCTGTATAAAATTCATGGACGAACATCCTGAAGCGGGAGCCACAGGAGTCAGGATGATAAACGGCAAGGGAAAATTCCTGCCTGAATCCAAGAGAGCATTCCCCGGGCCGCGGACAGCCTTTTTCAAAATATTCGGCTTCTCGCGTCTCTTCCCGAAATCTGAGTTCTTCAATAACTATTACCTGGGACATCTCGACCAGTTCAAGACATCCAAAGCTGATGTTATAACGGGTGCATTTATGTTCCTGCGACGGGAGGCAGTGCTCAAAACCGGCCTGCTGGATGAGGACTTCTTCATGTACGGTGAAGATATTGATTACAGCTACAGGCTTATTAAGTCCGGTTACACAAATTACTATTATCCTGAAACAAAGATTATCCACTATAAAGGTGAAAGCACAAAAAAAGGTGACCTGAATGCCTTTGTACATTTTTATAAGGCAATGACAATTTTCGTGAAGAAGCATTTAAACAACGGAAATTCTAAAGCCTTCTTTTCAGCCGTCAGGTTGGCTGTTTTCTTCAGAGCAGCGCTTTCTCTGCTTAAAAGGACTATCAGAAGACTATTCCTGCCTTTGACTGATGCTGCCATCATCTATCTACTATATTTCGCAATCAGTTCTTTCTGGCAGGCATACAAATTCGGACAGGGTTATACATATCCCGGAACATTGAAGGCAATCATTCTTCCGGTCTGCACGATGATAATGCTGACCTCTGTAACTTTTACCGGTGGTTATAAGATACCTTCAAAAATCCCCGATGTACTAAAAGGCCTGATAGCAGGAATTGTCGTCATACTTATAACTTATGCGCTGCTTCCGGCAGGACTAAGATTCTCAAGAGTTGTTGTTTTAACAGGAGGACTCCTCTCCCTGCCTGCCGTTGTACTATGGAGATTACTGACTTCACTGACAGGAACCGGAATATCCGATAATCCCTTTGCCCGTTCAAAAAGAACGATAATAATTGCTGATAAGGAGGTCTATGTAGATATTAAAGGTCTTATGGAGCGCTCCGGAATAAGCAACAGGATAGCCGGCAGAGTAAGCCTGAACACTTCTGACATGAGCAGTGAGGTTCTGGGAAGTATCGGACAACTTCGCGAAGTGATAAGGGTGAACAGGATAAAAGAGGTTATCTTTTCCACAAGAGGCATGAGCGCTTCTCAGATAATCGATCTTATGAACCTTATCTCCGACCTCAACATAACGGCAAAAATCGCATCTGCCTGCGGTGAGTATATAATTGGCAGCAGATATATAAGCACACTGGAAGATAAGATACCGGTAAAAAAAGAACTAATCAGGAAAAGATTTGCTAAAAGATTTCAGAAACTCTCTGAGTGATTCATTAAACTTTTTTAAAGATTCAATGTTATGAGATTATAAGTCAAAAATATCAGACTGATGGCAAAGATGAACCTTATACTACCTGCAATGGGAGAAGGAGTAATAGAGGCGACTATCAATAAATGGCTGGTTGCCGAAGGAGCTGTCCTTAAGGAAGACCAGCCGCTTGTTGAGATTGCCACCGACAAGGTCGACACGGAGATCCCTTCACCGGCCGCGGGAAAGCTTGTTTCAATCCTTGCCCCGGAGGGAAGCGTAGCAAAAGTAGGTGATACAATTGCAGTAATTGAAATATCAGATTCACGGCAGGCTGGTGAAGAAGAAAAAATTGAAAAAGAGGTAGCAAGGATACGCGAAACTATAGAAGAAACAAAAAAAGAAGAAAAAGAAGTTCAGGATATATCTGTAACCCTTAAGAGCAGAACACCTTCAGGTAAGTTCATCTCTCCGCTTGTAAAGAGCATAGTGGCCCGCGAAAACATAAGTTACGCAGAACTTGATTCGCTGACAGGGACCGGGATGGACGGCAGGATAACGAAAGATGATATACTGAAATTAATAGAGAAAAAGAAAAAAGACCAGGGATCTGCAGACTCTCTGAAAAAACAAAAGGCTGTTGAAGCGGTAAAGAAACCTGATGTTGCTACAACCGGTGATGAAATTGTGGAGATGGACCGGGTTCGCAAGCTAATTGCCGAGAATATGGTACTTTCAAAGAAAGTATCGGCTCATGTAACTTCTTTCATCGATGCCGATGTCACTAAACTTGTAAACTGGAGGAACTCGGTGAAGGACAAATTCCTGGCAACTGAGGGACAGAAGCTTACTCTTACCCCGCTCTTCATCAATGCAACAGCAAAGGCATTGTACGATTTCCCGATGCTCAATATTTCAGTAGATGGAACAAAGATCATAAAGAAAAAGAACATAAATATAGGAATGGCTACTGCTCTTCCTGATGGAAATCTAATAGTTCCTGTTATTAAAAATGCTGATGAGAAAAGTCTTACGGGAATTGCAAGAAGCGTGAATGATCTTGCGGAAAGGGCCAGGAGCGGAAAGCTTAAACCCGATGAGATAACAGGCGGTACTTTTACCGTCACTAATTTCGGCAGCTATAATAACCTGTCAGGGACACCTATAATCAACCAGCCACAGGTAGCAATACTGGGCACAGGTGCTGTGAGAAAAGTCCCGGCAGTAATTGAAACCCCTGATGGGGATGTGATAGCAATAAGACAGGTAATGATACTGTCGTTAAGCTATGACCATCGTGTAATTGACGGCGCTCTTGCGGGGAAATTCCTGAACAGGCTTAAGAAGATCCTGGAGAACTATTCGCCTGAGGAGCTCTGATCATAAGAACTGATGATTAAACAGTTAGCTCCTACCCGGGCAATGGTTTGAAATAATTAACATCCGGTTAATAAAAAGGGAAAAGTGCTCTTGCCCTTATCTTGTTATTTCTGTTATATTAGTAACTTTAACAGATGGATTATTAACTATAACCTTCCTGCCTGTGTTATATCATAAGGCTGATAGTATTTTTATTATAGGGGTTTCTTACTATTTATCTTTAGTAATATGATAAAGAGATTTTTTATTCCTGCATTCCTTTTAGTTGTGCTGTCCGGTGCAGATCTTTCATCACAGAGCAGGGCCCAGAACAAGATGATCTTTTACGATGCGGAAAGCTGGGTTTTATTTGAAGATTACAAAGAGGCACTTCCTGAATATCTTCAGCTTCTTGAATACTATCCTTCGAATGCCAATATCAAATACAGGATCGGACAGTGTTATATTAACATACCCGGTGAAAAGGAAAAAGCGATCAGCTATCTCGAAGATGCGGTTAAGAATATAAACCCTGCCTATAAGGAAGGACGGTTCAGAGAAACCGGGGCTCCATGGGATGCTTATTACCAGCTTGCTGATGCTTACAGGATAACGGGCCGGATCGACAAAGCACTGGAAACTTACAGACTTTTCAAGAAAAACCTCGATCCTGAAGTATATGACTCGGTCATTGTAAACCGACAGATAGAATCGTGCCTCAATGCAAAGGAACTGATGAATAAGCCATTATTTATAAAAGAAAGCAACCTTGGAAAAACTATAAACGGTAACAACTCGGAATATAATCCGGTTGTCTCAGATGATGAAAATATGCTGATTTTTTCTCAAAGTGAACCTTTCTATGAAGCATTGCTTTATTCCGTTAAAGCAAACGGCAACTGGCGCGAACCTGTCAATATGAACGAGATCCTGAAAGTCGACAGGGATATCTATCCCTCAAGCCTCTCAAAAGACGGGAAGACACTGTTCCTTTATAACTCACAGGGTTATGACGGCAACATCTTCTCGACAGTCTTTTTAAACGGCAACTGGAACCCCATCGAAAAACTGAATGATAATATCAATACCAAATACTGGGAATCGCATGCTGTCATTTCTCACGATAACAGGAAACTCTATTTTACAAGCAACCGGAAGGGCAGTATAGGCGGCCTGGATATTTATGTTTCCACGCGCGATAATAACGGAGACTGGGGTCCGGCAGAGAACCTGGGACCTGTGATCAATACACCGTATAACGAAGATACCCCATTTTTGAGTGAAGATGATAAAACTCTCTACTTCAGCTCAAGAGGCCATTTCAACATAGGAGGATACGATATCTTTCGATCAACCCTTCTCGACAACGGCCAGTGGTCAGAGCCAGTGAATATCGGTTATCCGCTGAATACAACAGACGACGATCATTTTTTCCAGCCGGTAAAGAACGGGTATGAAGGGTATTTTTCAAAATATAGTCCGACCGGTTTCGGAGGAGAGGACATTTACCGTATTGAAGTTTTTTCCGACGACCACCCGAGGAATTTATTTGTTATGGGACTGGCAAAAGGAGCAAACACCAACAATTCGGTTAAAGTGAGCGCCACCGACAGCAAGAGTCCTGATAAATCGCTTGTTGTTTTTACAAATCCAAAGACCGGGCAGTTCGAATTTAAGACGAGCCATGGAAATTATGACATTACATATGAATCTGCAGGTAGTGAAAAACTCAGGACAAATGTAACTCTGCCTTTGCTTAATCCTTCAGATACCTTCAGACTTCCTGACACATTCCTTGCAAAAAGTGACTTTACTGCAGATCTTGAAGTGAATTCAGAAAGTGAGATTAAGGCAGATAAGGATGAACAGTTAACTTTCCCGCTAAGAGTTGAACCAAATTCAATACTTGTGATTGAACACAGGGTTGCTGACACCCTGGTTTCAACTGAGACCTATTCAGTGACCGATTCGACTTTTGCATATATCATGACCCCTCTTGAAGGAGTTAACAGGATAACATTCAGGCTGACAGACCCTTATGGAAATCCAGCTGAATCGGAAGTTACCGTTACCAGGGAAAAACCCAGACTGAGAAGGACCCCTGATGAAGGATACAGAAAGCTCGTCGCAGAGAAAAAACAGGACGACGCAATTGCTGAAATGAAGAAAAGAAAAACCGATACAGCTGTTTCAAAACCTGAGACTGTTATAACTCCTGTAAAAGAAACGGATCAGACGCCTCCTGCACCGGCTGCCGGGAATAAGAGCAGAGATACCGGATTCCTTTGGTGGATTTTATTTGCTGCCGGCTTTATACTGTTGATCATAATAATTCTAAGGAGGAGAAAAGATAAGGGGAAAAAATAATAATCACCGCGCCAGCCGCATAAACTTATAATAAGTAATGAAATGGCATTTTAAGTTATTTTTCCTAAATTTGTTACAAAACGTGTAAGTCATGCGTAAGCGGATTTTTGCCATTATTATAAGTTCAGCCATTCTGCTCTGCCCCCTGGCAGGCCAGGATATAATTAAGCTGCAGGAGGATTTTATCGAAGCTGAATATTTTTTCTTTAATGAGGATTACCAGGATGCCCTTCCCTACTACCTCCAATTGTATGAAAAGGTCCCGGACAATGCAAATATTGCCTACCGGATAGGCGCCTGCTATCTTAATATAACAGGCCAGAAGAATCTTTCAATCGATTACCTGGAAACTGCGTCTAAAAATCTGTCCGCTAAACACAAAGAGGGAACAATAACCCAGTCATCTGCTCCTTATGATGCCCTGTACGATCTCGGCAAAGCTTATCTTATTAATTACCAGTTCGATAAAGCAAAAGATGCGTTTACAAGATACTCCAAAACGCTTCTGCCAGATGACAGGGAGAATATTGATTTTATTAACCAGCAGATTAAATCATGCGACATCGCAAAGGATTATATAGCAAAACCTGTCTCATATACCGAGGAAAATATGGGTCCTCTCTTCAATGATGATAAATCAAACTTCAATCCTGTTATATCAGCTGACGGCAAATCATTCGCCTTCATGGTCTCATTGAAATTCTATGATGCCATAATGCTTTCAAAACTGAGCGGAGGAAAATGGAGCCCTCCTGTCAATATTACTCCTGAACTGCAGTCCGACGGCGATATGTATATCTCATGCCTTTCCGCCGACGGGAAAGTACTGTATCTGTCGAAGGATGATGATTACAACAGTGATATTTTTACAAGTACATTCGACGGGATGACATGGAGGCAGACAGTAAAACTCAACAAGAACATAAATACAAGATACTGGGAATCGCATGGATTTGTAACCGAGAATGGTGAACAGCTTATTTTTGCTTCAGACAGACCGGGTGGATTCGGAGGACTGGATCTGTATATTTCAAAGAAAGTGAACGGTGACTGGGGACCTCCAGTAAATCTTGGCCCGGAAATAAACACCCCATTTAATGAAGACAGGCCTTTTCTTATTAATAACGGGAAAATCCTTTTTTTCAGTTCACAGGGTCACACTACAATGGGAGGCTATGATCTTTTCCGGTCAGAACTTCAGTCTAACAGTCTGTGGAGCAATCCTGTTAATCTGGGTTATCCGATTAATACCCCGGACGATAACATATTTTTCATGCCGATAGATAATGGGAATGCCGGTTACTATTCAATAAGTAAAGATCAGGCCGGGGAAGGGAAAGAGGATATCTTCAGAATAACTTTTAAACATTAACGCACCGGAAAATGGGTAGTTCGTCATTTACAATACATATAATATGAAGAATCTCGGATTAAGAATGCCGCATCTCCTTTTATTGTTAATCCCTCTGATCATATTTTCAGCTGCATCATCCGCCCAGTCTCAGAAAGAGATGAAAGCTATATTTAAAGAAGCTGAATCACATTATGTCTATGAGGAATACGAACTGGCAAACCCGCTCTACCTTCTTCTTGAAGATGCCAGGAACATGAATATCTCCTACAAGATTGGAACCTGCTATCTTGGCATCCCCGACGAAAAAGAGAAAGCAATTCCTTATCTTGAAGCAGCAGTAAAAGATGCAAGCTATGATGCGAAAACAGGAACATTAAAGGAGAAACGCGCTCCCCTTGATGCCTGGTTTTTCCTTGCAAAAGCTTATATGATAAATAACGAACTCGAAAAAGCATTAAGCACTTTTCAGACATTCAAAAGACTCTCGGCAGATTATGAAAGTGAAGGCGGGATGCAGAATATAGAGTTTGCAGATCAGCAGATAGAAGCCTGCAGGAACGCAATCGAATTCAAGAATAACCCAACCCTCATAACAAAAAAGATCCTTGCAAAAGAGTTTACTGACGGAGCAATAAATGAAAATCCTGCTGTGAGCTACGACGGGAATACACTCGTATACACCGAACGAAGGGGCCTTATAAACATCATCCTTTTCTCAAAAAAAATAAGAGGCAAATGGCAGCCTCCGGTAGACATTACCGGTCAGCTGAATGCGGGAGAAGACTGCTCTTCGTGTTCACTTAACAGTGATGGTACAAAATTGTTCCTGTACAAGACTGATAACTTCGACGGGAATATATATTCGTCTGATTACGTCAATGGCGCCTGGACCCCAATAGTTAAACTCAACAAGAACATAAACACCAAGTACTATGAATCCCATGCTGCGATATCTGCAGATGGCAAGAAACTCTACTTTACCAGCAACCGGGAAGGCGGCATCGGCGGCCTGGATATATTCGTTTCAGAACTAAATGCATCCGGTGATTGGGGCATCCCGGTAAATCTCGGGACTAAGATCAATACTCCCTATAACGAAGATAATCCGTTTATAACTGCTGATGAATCGCTGCTGTTTTTCTCTTCCGAAGGCCATAATTCAATGGGTGGATATGATATCTACAAAAGCAGTAAAATCATATCAGGCTGGGATACGCCAAAAAACCTGGGCTTCCCGGTAAACACAACCGACGACAACAAGTTCCTTCAGCCGTATAATGACGGGATGAATGCGTTCTATT
Source organism: Bacteroidetes bacterium ADurb.Bin145 (assembly GCA_002070505.1). Lineage (GTDB taxonomy): Bacteria > Bacteroidota > Bacteroidia > Bacteroidales > VadinHA17 > LD21. The sequence continues at coordinate 11,876 of MWDJ01000014.1, forward strand.
CGATGAAGACAGATTATAAGAAGAGGGATATATTCTATATAGGTCTCGAAGGTCCGGATGTTAACCAGATACACGAAATTGCGGGACAGTTCATGCTTAATGATACAGCTCTGTCGGTAAAAAAGATGTACCGGATAGAAGTAATGGATAAAAATTCAGGGGACACAGTATATAAAAGCGCTCCCGATACAAAAACAGGCTTGTATAATGTTTCTGTGGCTCCGGGAAAATATAAACTTGTGTATTCAGGTGAAGGATATTTCCCGAAATCTGTCGATACAACAATTGTGTCTGATGATCAGGAACTTATTGTAAATATCGACATCACCCTGGAAAGGGACTCTTCTCTAATCCCTATAAGATATGAAAAGATAAATCTGGATGAAATCCCGGTCGTTGCTGCAATTGATTCAAGCATCCTCATCAGGAATATGAAAGTTGATGATGTTACAGACCAGGATGAAACTGACTCAGGCATACTCTATTATACCGTTCAGGTAATGGCTCTATACAATCCTGTCGATGTAAGTTATTTCAAATACATCTCCGATATTAAAGTAATGTATAATGAGATAGACAAATTCTACAGGTATACGACCGGCCGTTTTGCTACCAGGGCAGAAGCAACGGTCTGGAGACAGAATTTAATAAAAAGAGGATATCCAGATGATATCTTCATTAAAAAAGTATCTAAGCAATGAATACACTGCTAAAAAGTATCCTGATCGTTTTCCTGATAATTAACAGTCTTGATCCCCTTCTTTCTCAGGAAACTGATAAGAAAGCGCTGAACAAGCAGATCCAGCAGGCAGATATATCCTTCTATTATGATAAGGATTATTTCAAAGCTGCCAGCCTTTATGAACCTCTTTACAATGCCTATCCCGAAAACAGTAATCTCGCTGCCAAACTCGGTATCTGTTATCTTAACATTGAAGGCAAAAAGAAGGATGCTCTTCTGCTTCTGGAGAAGGCATCGAAGAACATTGTCAGTGAGAGAAAAGAATATTCGGAATATGGCGAAAAAGCTTCGCTTGATACATACATGTACCTTGCTCTTGCCTATCATGCCAACGACAGTCTTGAAAAGGCAGTTTCACAGTACAACCTCGTTAAGAAAAGACTTACCGACAGTGAAGTTTTCACTGAAGAATATATCGATAACCAGATAAGGGATTGCAGATATGCGATGGAAATGAAAAAGAAACCAGTCAGGGTCCTTTCTGATCTCTTCGCACCCTGGTTGAGCGAATACCCCGGAGCCTGCAACCCGGTCCTTGCAAAGAATGATTCTGTTTTTATTTTCACTCAGAAAACAGAAGGCAAAACAAGGATACTCTGTTCCTATAAAGGTAAAGAATGGGAAAAACCAAGGGATATAACACGGCAGCTCGGAGGATATGACAGGTTCTATTCGAACTCAATAACGGGTGACGGCAAAACTCTTGTTTTGTTTATGGATGACGGTGATGACGGAAACCTTTATTTCAGCCAGAGAAAGGATACTGTATGGTCAAGGATCAGAAGCGCTGGGCGGCCGATAAATACAATTTACTGGGAGTCTCATGGATTCATCACTCCTGACGGTAATTCAATGTATATAGCCAGTAACAGGCCGGGAGGATATGGAGAACTTGACCTCTGGGTCTCTGAAAGAAAGGCAGACGGTTCATGGGGAGATCCGGTAAACCTCGGGGAAAGGATCAACACTCCATATAACGAAGATACTCCTTTCTTCGATCCTGCCAATGAAGCCCTTGTCTTCAGCTCCGACGGTCATATAAGCATGGGCAATTACGATGTGTTCAGATCAGTTATAAGGGCTGGTAACTGGACAAACCCCGTGGGGATGCCTTACGCCTTCAATACTACTGACGCAAATATATCATTTATACTAAATAATAATGCCCCGGGATTTGTGGCAAGTATTTATAATGCTAAAACCGGAGCCAGAAACATCTATGCAATTGTTGGTGTTGATCCGGCTGACGAGTTAACGACAGCTGAGGGATCGGTAACCCTTTCTGACGGTATGCAGGTTGATCCCTCAAAGGCTCAGATCAGGCTCACTGAAGCTGCTAAGGGAACCCTCATAAAGACAGTTCCTCTGAATAACGACGGGACATTTAAATTCGATTTTAAACCTGGTGAGTACATCCTTCACATTAGTCATGAAGGTTATGAAAGCGACACTATCCATCTGAGCCTGCCGCTTTATTTCCTGAGCCAGTATATGGCTGTAAATTCAAATCTTGTACCTCTTAAGGTTGCCGGAGGAAGCTTCCTGTCGATCACAAATATACTTTTCGAATTCGATAAATATGACCTTGACAGCGATGCACGGTCAGCTCTTGAAGCTGTAAAATCAATCCTTGTAAATTATCCGGATCTTAAAATAGAGGTAGCAGGTTATACAGATGCAAAAGGATCAACTTCATACAACCTGAAGTTAGCTGATAAGAGAGCTCAGGCAGTTATCGACTATCTTACATCTGCTGCAATACCCGCTTCAAGATTTACTAAGAAGTCATTTGGAGAATCAAATTTTGCCGCTATAAATACGAACAGTGACGGATCTGATAATCCTGAAGGAAGGAAGTACAACCGCCGTGTGACATTTGGCATAATAGATCCTAAGACCGGGATAGTTCTGAGGCAGGATACCTATACGCCTGAGCATCTGAGAATGGCTTCAACAACCCGCTACAGCGTCGTCCTTTCACAGAATACCCAAAGATTCAGTCCCGGATATTTTTCAAAACTGGACCTTGGCGGAGCGCTGTTCTTAAGAACCATTGAAGATAAATCCCTATACGTTTACGCTGTCGGAGTCTTCTATAATAAAGCCGATGCAACACAGTTCCTGTCATATGCAAAGGATAAAGGATTTACAGATGCCTATGTGATCAATCAGTCCGATCTTAATAATATCACTAAGTCTAAGAGAACTGAACCTGCTTTAAAATGAAAGGAGAATACGACTAATGAAGTTTGAAGACATCAAACTCAGGGCGCTGGAACCTGAAGACCTTGAACTTCTGTATGAATGGGAGAATAATGATTCGTACTGGCTTATCAGTAATACTCTGTCTCCATTTTCAAAATATACTCTGAAGAGGTACCTCGAGAATTCACATAAGAACGTCTATGAGACAGGACAGCTAAGGCTGATGATAGATCTGATAAAGGAGAAGAAGACTATCGGTACTATCGATATTTTCGACTTCGATCCCTTTCATAAAAGAGCCGGCCTTGGGATACTTATTGCTGACGAAGAAGAGAGAAGAAAAGGTTATGCTTCCATGGCGCTTAAATGCCTTATAAATTACTGTTTTACAACTCTGCAGCTGCATCAGCTGTATTGCAACATACTGGAAAACAACAGTGAGAGCATGGATCTCTTCACCAAGCTGGGCTTTACACAGATCGGGATCAAGAAAGACTGGGTAAAAACTGTCGATGATTATCTTGATGAATACATGTTCCAGCTGATCAATCCCGATGAAAAACTTTAGGGATTAGCTGTTTTTCTTGTGTCCCTGTATTCACCTTTGAAGTAATTCAGATTCAGTGCCTCATACCTTGTCTTAAGGACCTCAAGCCTGGCAAGGAAATCATCGAAATCTTTGAGCCGGTCTGGGGTCCATCCTGTTTCAGCTATAGCAAATGCCCGTGGGAAAGCCATATATTCAAGATACTCCGGTGTGGATATGTATTCAGTCCAGACATTGCCCTGAACACCAAGAATATACTTTCGCTCTTCTGCTGTCAGTTCTTCCGGAAGGGGATTAAATGAATAAACTTTTTCAAGCGGCACATAGCCGCCAATTGCTAGTGGCTGGCCTGCCGGTTCAGTCTGATAATAATCGAGGTAGGCAAAGCTCGTGGGTGTCATAATAACATCATGTTTCTGCCGTGCTGCAGCTATGCCACCTTCGGTACCTCGCCATGACATCACTGTTGCTTCCGGTGCAAGGCCTCCTTCAAGGATCTCATCCCAGCCAATTATCTTCTTTCCTTTCGAAGTCACAAATGATTCAATCCGCCTGATAAAGTAACTCTGAAGTTCATTCTCATCTGCAAGTCCTTCATCCTTAATTCTTTTCTGACACAAGGGACATTTCTCCCACCTGATCTTAGGACATTCATCGCCGCCTATATGGATATATTTCCCGGGGAAAAGATCAATTACTTCGGTCAGTACATCCTGGATGAAAGTGAAAGTTTCTTCTTTACCAGCACATAATACATCACTGAAAACTCCCCATGTTGTTCCGACCTCGAAAGGACCTTTCGTGCAAGCAATATCCGGATAGGATGCCAATGCAGCCAGGGAATGGCCCGGCATCTCTATCTCAGGTATCACTGTTATGAATTTCGATCCTGCATAATCAATAATTTCCCTGATTTGCTCCTGTGTATAGAATCCGCCATATGCTTCACCGTCGAAAATATTGGGTTTATTACGGGCATGACCGACAACAGTCTCTTTTCTATAAGCTCCGGTTTTGGTTAGTTCGGGAAGCTTTTTGATCTCAATCCTCCAGCCCTGATCATCTGTCAGGTGCCAGTGGAAAGTATTCATTTTATGCATGGCAAGCATATCGATATATTTCTTTATCTCCTCAACCGGGAACATATGACGACATACATCGAGATGCATCCCACGGTAGGTAAAAGCCGGTTCATCAACTATGTCACATGCCGGAAGTGAAAGCTGAATCCCTTCGATTACTGATTCTTTCTCAACATCCGGGGGCAGCAGCTGCCTGATTGTCTGAACAGCATAAAAAAGTCCGGCGGCTGTCCGGGCTCTTACTATTATTTTTTTTGGAGTTATCCTGAGGGTATAACCTTCATTGTTTTTTACAGCAGTATCGAGAGTCATGAAAACTGATCCCCTGCCGGCCTTTGTACCTTCAATAACAGGTATTTCCATCCCTGTCGGATTCTTTATGAGAAGTGCCAGTGTCTCAGCCGCCACTTTTGTATCGTCATCAAGAGCAGATACGACGATCCTGCATTTTTCAGAAAAAAGAAAATTGCCTTTCTGTATTGTCATTGATAACGGTGCCGGAATGATTGCCATGGCATTCTCAGGAATTGTAACATTTGTTACATTACAGCTGCTTATAAAGATCATGATGATCGCGGTGATTAGGAGGTTGGTTTTCATTTATCCGGTATTTTATTACCTTATAAATATATAATATTTTACGGGGGAGAAAAAGAAAAGATCGGATGTGAGGAGGAAGATCCTTACGTCTCTTCTTAATCACTATTCTTTTATTGGTGGTTTATAACACAACGACAAACCCATCCCAAGATTCGAATCAACCCATCTCCAAACCCCTTCGCGTAAAAAATAACTACTCTTTATACACATCTTAAAACCGCGAAGCGGTATGCAGGTATATTAAGCCCCTTCAGGGCTTACATCAGGAGAGATACCTTTACCTCCGGTTGCACCGGAGGTTATTCATATTCAGTCATTTCATGACTGCTTTGTTAAGCCCTTATCAGGGCTTTGTATCCGGGTTAATTACCGTTTACTCAAGGTATCTACCCTTTATACACATCCTTTAATACACTTCTGTAATAGGCTGGAGATTCCTCATTTCGTCCCGCTGGAGCGTGACTTCATTCGGAATGACACGGTGTTTTTGTGTGTAGTAGGGGGAATGAGGCGGGGCGTTTTGCCAGAAGGCTGCTACAAGAAAAAAATTGTATCAAAACGCCCCGCCTCATTCCCCCTTATCTCAATGAAGACCGTGTCATCCCGAACAAGTTAATCCTGAGTTTACGAAGGATTAACGAGTGAGGGATCTCCTCCTTTCGGCAGAGAATAAAAGAAAGATGTGTATAAAGGGCAGAGCCTTAATAGAAGGGGACTTGTGGATGAGTTCTTAAGCCAGAGAAAGGGTCAGGGTGATAATGTTATCGCTTAAAACTTGCTTTCAGACCTTTCGCAATCCCGCCGCCAGCAGTCCGCAGGCTGCATTTATATCTGCTCCTCTCGACCTTCTTACAGATGCTGATATCCCTGATATGATCAGATTGTGCTTAAAATACATCATCCTGTCATCCGGGGATGAAATATTATTGTCACCGGGTACAGGATGATAAGGTAGCAGATTGACCCGTATGCCGGAACCCTTTATCAGATCAATGAGCTCCGTCAGATGCCTGTCAGTGTCGTTGATACCTTTTATCATTATGTATGCAACGCTGAACCTTCTTTTCTTCTGAAGTGGATGATCCTTCATTATTGCGATAGTTTTCCTGGCTGGGAAGGCCTTTTCTGCAGGAATGACTTTTTCCCTCTCCTCCGGGAAGGGAGAATATAGGCTCAGTGTCAGATTACAGTCCGATCGGTTTATGAATTCAACTACTGCATCGGTAATTCCGACTGTTGATACGGTAATATTCCGTCTTGCTATTGCGACGCCCCATTCTGAAGTCAGTATTTCACAGGCTTTCAGGACATTATCAAGATTATCCATAGGTTCTCCCATCCCCATGAAAACAACATGTGTTACATTGACCTCAGTGTTTAAACTGATTACCTGATTAACTATCTCACCGGCGCTCAGGTCACCGTGGTAGCCATACCTGGCTGTCATGCAATACGAACAGCCCATCCTGCAACCCGACTGGGTTGAAACACAAACTGTATTGCGTTTTTTATCAGGAATAAGAACTGTCTCAAACTGCCTGGTGTCTGGTGTTCTGAAAATGTATTTCGTGGTTCCGTCCGAAGATGATACAGAAGATACAGGAGGATAAAGCCCCGTTTCCGAAGTCTGAGAAAGAAAATCCCTGAGTTTTCGTGGCAGTCCTGATGATGAACAAAGATCCCGGATCCCCTTCTTATAAATTAGATGGGATATCTTTAAAGCATGACTTCTCGTGAAACCGCCAGGCTGAATTATCCCGAAGATCTCTTCAACAGTAAAACCGCACAAAGAAGTTTTATCCATAATACTTTCCCAGAGTGTAAAAATAAGCCGATTATAGATATCTTAGCAGGAATAAGTTTAATCCGATTAAAATCAAGTTTCAAAATGACAGACCGGGATTCACTGTACATCTACTACATATCAGGTACAGGTAATGCCCGGATATCGTCTCAATGGATCGCCGAACAGGCAATTAAAAAAGGCATGCGGACGGTAGTTCAGCAGATCGACAGGCTTGAGAATATTACAATGCCCCGGGCTGGTGAAAATACGCTTATCGGATTTGCCTTCCCCACTCATGGATTTAATGCAGCACCCATAATGCTGCGTTTTCTGGCAGGGTTTCCTGCAGGTTTATGCAGGGATGTTTTTCTTGTAAACACCCGTGCAGGGATGAAAATGTCAAAGATTTTCCTTCAGGGATTAAGCGGCCTGGCCCTGATACTTCCCGCCTTCATCCTGATGCTGAAGGGCTACAGATGCATCGGCTTCCGGCCGGTAGATCTTCCTTCAAACTGGATCCCCCTCCATCCCGGACTTCGTGAAAAGATCATTAAATCGATCTTTGAGAGATGTGAACCGATAGTCAGGAATTTTGCTGACAGGATCCTGGCGGGAGAGAAAATCTACCGAGGATTATACAGCCTTCCTGTCGACATCCTTATAAGTCCGATAGCAGTTGCTTATTATATCGGTGGGAGGTTTTTCCTTTCCAAGACTTTTATCGCAAGTAACAAATGCAATAATTGCGGAATATGTGTAAAGGAATGCCCTACATCATCAATAATCATGGTACGCGACAGACCCTATTGGAAACTAACATGCGAAAGCTGCATGAGATGTCTTAATAACTGCCCTCAAAGGGCCATTGAGGCAACCCACGGGATGGCAACTTTATTCATCATAATCATTACTGCAATAAATGCAAGAATATTCCTCTTCATGACCGCTCTTCTGAACATCCATCCGGATGTCTGGTGGTGGAAAATATTATCGGATTTAATTGGGATTGCAGTCATGGTTGCAATAAGCGCAGGATTATATGTCTTTGTACACTACGCAGTGGGATTCAAACCCCTGAATTATCTTGTCCGTTTTACCTCACTTACCACTCTTCCATTCTGGAGAAGGTACAGGTATAATAAAGACAAGGAGAAGGAGAAAAAGAACAATAACCATGTCAGAACTTCTGCAGTTGTCAATCCATTCCGATGATATGGACCTGACCAGAACATTGTCTTGTATTTATTTGAAAATGAACAACTAGTGGCCGGATCTGAAAAGAAATAAACATTATATTTTATGACGCAAGACAGCATTCATCAATATGGTTATAACCGGGATTTCCTGAGAAAGTATGTCCGGGTTATCGAATTAAAGAATGACAATTCTGCAATTGTCCTTGTACCAGCATGGCAGGGAAGGGTGATGACAAGCACCGCAGAAGGGGAAGAAGGGTTTAGTTTCGGTTGGATCAACCATAGCCTGATATCTTCAGGGAAGACGCAGCCACATATAAACGCTTATGGAGGAGAGGAAAGACTCTGGATCGGACCCGAAGGAGGACAGTTCTCGATTTTTAATAAAGCGGGAGCTGCTTTCAGATATGATAACTGGCAGACTCCGGCTTTTATCGACACTGAACCCTTTAAGGTCACAAGGTTAACTGACTCTTCTGCCTCATTTGCCCGTGATGCTGAAACTGAAAATTATAGCGGAACAAAGTTCAGATTGGGACTTGAAAGAGACGTGATACTTCTGGGGGCGAAAGAAATAAGCGCACGGACCGGCGTTGAAATTACAGGACTGAATGTCGCAGCATACAGGACAAAAAACAGGATCATCAATAAAGGCATGCGTCAATGGAAGAAAGAGACCGGATTGCTTTCTATCTGGATGCTGGGTATGTTCAATATAACTCCTTCAGTAGTGGTCGTGATCCCATTCAGGCCGGGCAATGATAATCTGCTTGGTCCTCCGGTAAATGACGATTACTTCGGCAGGATGTCATCTGACCGTTTGATTGTAAAAGGCAATCATATTTTTTTCAGGATCGATGGAAAGAACAGAAAGAAAATAGGACTCTCACCACTGAGAGCCACAGGTATAATGGGAAGCTATGATGCCGCCAACAATATCCTGAATATCGTAAAATGCGATCTTCCGGAGGGAGTCACAGACTACGTCAATAATTCATGGCACATACAGGATGATCCATATTCGGGTGATGCCCTGAACTCATATAACGACGGACCGCTTGAAGACGGATCACAGATGGGTCCTTTTTACGAGCTGGAATCGCTTTCTCCGGCTTTTGAACTTAAACCTGGTGAGCATCTTGAGCATAACCAGGTCACAATGCACCTCACAGGTGAAAGGAAGATTCTGGACCAGGTATCATTAAAAGTTCTGGGTGTATCTCTTGAAGAAATCGGAAAGGCTTTTCTTTAGCAAGAGTTGATCAAAAATATCCTGTGCTGCCTCCTAAAGAAATCCAAGGTTCCTGAGATATGGCTCAATACCCGGCTCATGACCCCGGAAATTGACATACATCTGCATCGGATCCATTATACCATTCTCCTGAAGTATGTTCTTACGGTATGAATCAGCCGTGCCTTTATCAAAGATCCCCTTCTCTTTGAATGCTTCGAAGGCATCATTATCCAGGACCGCTGCCCAGGTATAACTATAATAACCGGAATCATATCCGCCGGTAATATGTGTAAAGTAAGTACTTCTGTAACGAGATACTATTTCAGGTATCAGTCCCAGCCTGGTAAAATATTCCTTTTCGAAAGTCTGGACATCAATTTTTACAGGAGCTTCGAGGGTGTGATAGGCCATATCGAGTAGTGATGCTGCATATATTTCAACATTGCTGAATCCCTGGTTGAAGAAACTGCTGTTCTTTATCTTATCGATGAGTTCCTTCGGCATAGGTTCTCCTGTTTTATAATGTTTAGCATAAATGCTCAGCATTTCCGGTTCAGTAACCCAGTGTTCCATAAGCTGGGAAGGAAGTTCTACAAAATCCCAGGCTACATAGGTCTGATTGTAGCTGTTCTTGTTGCTCAGAGCGTCAAGCGCATGCCCGAATTCATGGAAAAGAGTAGAGACCTCTTCCATAGTTAAAAGAACCGGATCGTTCCCGGCCGGAGGAGTAAAATTAAAGACTGTTGTTACAACCGGAGTGATGATTTTCTGATCGGCAGCGAGCTTATGAATCCTGTATGTCAGACACCATGCGCCCTGTCTTTTGCTGTCTCTCGGGAAGAAATCCATATACAGGACTCCAAGATGAGAGCCATCTGCATCTTTAACCTCAAATGCCTGAGCATCAGGGTGAGGAAGAGGTATATCATTCATTGGCGAAAATGTCATACCAAAGAGTTTGCTGGCAAGAGTAAAGGCCCCTTCCCGTACATTATCGAGCTTAAAATATGGCTTCAGCTCCTCTTCATCCAAATCATATTTCTGCTTCCTGAGCTTCTCGGCATAATACCACCAGTCGCTGGGTTCAAGTTTAAATTTCCCTCCCTCCCTGTCTATTATCTTCTGCATTTCCACAACTTCTTTCTTAGCAACAGGAATTGCTTTTTCCCACAGGTTGTTCAGCAGATTAAAGACATTTTCAGGTTCCTTTGCCATCCTGGGTTCAAGAACAATATCAGAATGGTTCTTATAGCCAAGCAGTTTAGCTCTTTCTGCCCTGAGACTAATGATCTCAGCAAGTATCTTATTATTGTCGTATTCATTGCCATTATTACCTCTGTTGATATAGGCGTTGAAGATCTCATGGCGCAGCTCCCTGTTGGGAGAATACTGAATGAAAGGGAAAATACTCGGACGCTGTGTTGTAAACGCCCATTTATCTTCCTGTCCGGCTGCTTTCGCAACCTCGGCTGCTGAAGCGACAAGAGATTCCGGAAGACCTTTAAGATCATCCTTACCGACATAGAGTTTATAATTGTTCGTTTCAGCCAGAACATTCTGATCATACTTAACAGTCAGAACAGAAAGTTTCTGGTTTATCTTCTTCAGGGAATCCTGGTCTTCCTTTGAGAGATTTGCCCCCAGTCTGACATATTCCTTATACAGGTTTTCAAGAATAAAAAGCTGTTCCGGTGTCAGATTACTTTCGGCTCTCTTTTCATAGACCTGTTTGATCCTTTTGAACAGTTCAGGATTAAGTTTCTTTTCGTCCTCGTATTCTGAAATTTTAGGTGATATTTCCATCTCAATGGCCTGAAGTGAATCATTCGTATTAGCCTCAGCCTGGCCATAGAAAACGTCCCTGACAGTTATGAAAAGGTCATTGCATCTGTCGAGGGCTTCTATAGTATTTGCGAAAGTTGGTTCCGCCCTATTCTTCACTATCTTTTCAATTTCTTTTCTTCCGTCAGCCATCCCTTTCTCGAATGCCGGCATATAGTGTTTTGCCATTATTTTTTCGAAGGGAGGAACATTGAAAGGAGTATTAAACTCACCGAAGAAAGGATTTGATTTATCAATTTCTTGCTTCGGTTTGCATGAATATATTGTCATGACGCTTAAAGCGATAATAATGAGTAGTTTAAAATGATTTTTCACTATCAGATGTATTAGAAGGTTAGTTGGTAAAAAATTTATACAAAAGTAGAATTTTCTCAAATATTTTAGGTGCTAAGGTAAATTTTAAATAAATTAGCATAGTGCTAAAAGGTTTAATAATTTAAATATCTGTACTATGAAAACATCGCTGCTTCTTTCCAGGTTGTCTGTCGCCATTTTTCTACTGAGTTTTACTCTGAACTCTTCCGGACAGACAGTTATTTTTTCTGAAGATTTTTCAGGTTTTACGACAGGATCACACACTTCGCCTTCAACGAGTGATATCTCAGGCTCGTTGGATTCAAGAACACATCAGCCCGGATGGTCGGGATATAAGGTTTATTCCGCAGGAGGGGAGATCAAGACCGGTACTTCCACAGTACCGGGATGGATAGAGACACCATCAATTGATTTCAGTGGTCACTCCTCGCAGCTATTCCTGAAATTTGATATTTCAAGATGGCCCGATGATGAATGTACAGTGAAGATCCTACTTAATGGTGACCAGATAGGAGATATAATTTCTCCTGAGGATGAATTTAAAACTATCATCATGGCTATAGGTCAAGGCATTACATCGGGTAAGATAAGGTTTGAATCGCAGGCTAAAAGGTACTTTCTCGACAATGTGATAATCGAAGCCGGAGAAGTGACTGCTGTCCAGCATATCAAGACTGATCATCATCTGCAGATAAGTGTATTCCCTAATCCGTCAGCAGATATTATTACAGTGAACAATATTGGAAGTTTCAGCCGGCTGGATATAATCAGTATTAGTGGTGAAATATGTAAGGTAGTTGTTCTGTCGCGTGAAGATAAGATTGAGATCACGACTGAAGGATTAAGGCCTGGTGTTTATTTTGTAAAAGTCTCAGGAATAGCAGGTTCCGTAACGAAGAAGTTCATCAAATACAGATAGAACCAGAAAAATTATCTTCGATTTCAGGTTATAAACTGAATTCTTTGAATAAAATTCTTCATTTTTGCAGGGAGATTTACGAGATGAGATATCCTCCTTCACCGCCTGATGGCAGTTACGGAGGACAGAGGTAAAGATAAATACAAGTCCTCCTTGTCTGAAGCAAGATGATTACGGAGGATATGGATGGTCCTCCTACGCCGAAGCTACGGAGGACGGAGGGAGAGATGGCAGAGTGGTCGAATGCGGCGGTCTCGAAAACCGTTGTCCCGCTTCCGCGGGATCGGGGGTTCGAATCCCCCTCTCTCCGCAACGACAATGACTTCCTCCGCCTTTTGGCGGAGGATTTTTGTTTTAAGGAAGGCCGTACAAAACTCGTTTTGTTAAGGCCTGACTTAAAACAAAAACCCAACGAGTGAAGCGAGTTGGGAGTCTTTGGAGTTGCAGGGAACCCTCCAAGGGGCTCACCGAAGGTAACCCTCCTCCGGTCATGGAAAGCGCATTTGAAGGGAAGGATGAAACGTTGAAGGGTTGATACGTTGAAGAGGGTTGAAGAATTATTCAGTTCCTGCCGGAGCTGACAATCGTGGTGCGGTTGCCTACCCCGGGCTGTGGGCCCGGGGTTATTCACATATGGCTCCTTCAGAGCCGGATCGGCTAAGATGGTTTCATACTCAAGGCTCACTGTGCTTATTTATATAATGTCCTATCAGAACCGGATCATCTATGATGGCTTCGTACTCACATTTCACTGTGCTTATTTATTTAATGTCTTTTCAGAGCCGGATCAGCCATGATTCTTTAACAAGATCCCGATGTGAGATTTGTTGATGGGATGGAGATCCCTCACTCGTAAATCCTTCTTAAACTCAGGATTTGCTCGATCGGGAGAGGGATCTCCTTCTGATATCAGAGAGTTATTACTATCTCACAGAAAAAAGAATTTTTCATTTCAAAAGCAGACAGCACCGGCAGGTAACTAATGTGAATAACCCCGGATCAACAACCCAGGGTTAGGGATTGTAAAGAGATTGTGTCAGCTCCGAAGGTTCTGAAGAGTTTGTCAGAGCAAAGTAATCCTTCAATTAGAATCTGTTGATCATGTAACTTTCATTATCTTTGATTAAATAGCTTAGATTGAAGGTTCCCGGCTTTGAACTCAGGATTTTTCTTGTTACTGATTTAACTTAAACAAGCATACCTGGTGAGCCTGACGGGAACATGATCATTGATCCGGCCTCATAAAACAGCCGGCGCGCCTTTAGAATGAAATACCCTGACTTCAACAATATAGTATACCCCAACCTGCCAGAAAAAACTCCATGAGCAAATACCGGATCTACCGAATAGATAATCCCGACCCGGCCCGGGTTGGTAAACGAAGAAGACGCTCAAATATATTAGTCGGCATACTGTCTTTTTCATTGTTTTTCATATATTTAATTGTCCGTGAAGTATTTAACATAAACTTTCCCCTGTTATACCCGATTACAATCCTGATAGTCCTGACTATCACTTTGTTCTTTCAAATGAAATTTAAATCAGAAAACAGGAAGATCATTGCTATAGGAGATATCGAATTTACAAGGACAAGCATTATAAAACACATTGCTGATTCTATTACTGAATTCAGCTATGAATCTCTCAACTCAATTGAGTTAACAAAGCATATACCTGCTTTGAATGCTTCAGAAAGCAAATCAGGATTTTATACATATATACTATCGCTTAATTTTAAAGATGCTCATTCAGAAAAACTAGTTGTATCTGACAAACCATCTGAAAAAGGAATATATCTGAGTATTACCGAGACAGTGAAAACATTAAAGAAAATTTCAGCTGTTGAAGTGGCTTTAAACTGATCCGGGGGAAAAAAGTAAACGCAAGAAAAAATCAGTATTATGACTCATAAAGGCTTAATAACCATAACCGTAGTTGTCCTCATCACCTTCTTTTCAACAGCATGTTCCCGGTCAGGCAAACAGTTTCCGGGAGAACAAATGTCTGTCTCAATATCCTGCAGCGAAAAAGACCCTAAGATAACTTTCGCCCTGGAGGAACTGAAATCTGCTTTCTCTGACATCGGGTATACAGTTAGTCTTACTGATTTCCGAAAGGCAGATGTAATCCTGTTTCCTGCTTCAGCTTCATCACTTTTGAAAAGGATGAAAAACTCTCTGTCGGATTACAGTTACATCCTTAAGCCAGAAGGATTCAGTCTTCGAAGAGATAAAAAGGACAGGATATGGGTGGCAGGTGGTGATATCGCCGGACTGATGTACGGGATCCTCGAACTTGCCGAACAGATTAAGCTCCATGGCCCGGATGGGGTAAAGGATACTGACCAGAATCCATACATAGAACTGAGAGGGATCAAATTCAATATCCCGCTTGATGTCCGTACGCCAAGCTATTCAGATATGAGCGATGCCGGACAAATAAATATTCCTGAAGTCTGGAACTTTGATTTCTGGAAAGAAACTATCGATAATCTTGCAAAATACCGTTTCAACCTGATATCTCTCTGGAGCCTTCACCCCTTCCCTTCAATGGTAAAAGTGCCGGAGTATCCAGATATAGCACTTAATGATGTCAAGAGATCCCGTGCTAAATTTCCCGAATATTTCGACACCAGGGCTACCGGCTATGATACTAAGGAAATAACAGGCAACACAGAAACTCTTCTGACATTAACTATTGAAGAAAAAATAGATTTCTGGAAAAAAGTGATGCAATATGCCAGCGAAAGGAATATAAAGTTCTTTATAATGACCTGGAATATATATACATACGGAATCGACGGGAAATACGGTATAAATGACGATATCAATAATGAAACAACCAAAGACTATTACCGTAAGAGCGTCAGGGAGTTGATTCTGACTTATCCGCTTCTGGCAGGGATTGGGGTGACTACCGGTGAGAATATGGGAGAAGGCGGTGGCGGTTTCGAGATAAAAGAGGATTGGATCTATGACACCTATGCTCAGGGTGTCCTTGATGCACTGCAAAAAGAGCCTGAACGTAAAATAATGTTTTTTCACCGGCAGCATGAGGCCGGTACAAAATACATCATCAGGAAGTTTGAACCCCTGTCGGATAATAAGGCGATCGAATTCCTTTACAGCTTCAAGTATGCCCAGGCACACGTTTACAGTTCATTGAAGCAATCGTTCCATAATAATTTCGTCAGAGAGATTGCCGGCAGGAAAACGATGTGGACACTTCGCAACGATGATAACTATTATTTCAGGTGGGGTGCTCCGGATTTTGTCCGCAGGTTCATTAAAAATATCCCATATGAAATATCAAAGGGATTTTATTTCGGTTCAGATAATTATATATGGGGAACTGATTTTCTCAGTCGGGACCGGCAAACACCACAGAGGACTGAGCTGGCAAGACAATGGTACCAGTGGATGTTATGGGGAAGACTCGGATATAATCCTGATATATCCGACAGTACATTTATAAAGATAATTGCTGATCGTCTTGATATTACCGATGCTTCCTCACTTTTTACAGCATGGCAGAACGCATCAATGGTCTATCCGGTAACCACCGGATTCCACTGGGGGGATCTTGATTTCAGATGGTATATCGAAGGGTGCAGGAGCCGACCGGAACCGGCACAGACTGCATCAGGCTTTCATGATGTGAACAGGTTCATCACTCTCCGGCCACATCCTGAATCAGGCTACAGGTCGATCCCGGATTATGTAAGTTACCGGACTGACCAGATTATAAGAACCGTTGATACTCTGCTCAATCCTCCTGATGTGGCTCAAATGATCTTTAATCATGCTGATACGGCTTTATCACTTATCAGCAGCATTGATACATCAGAGAGCCAGGAATTAGCTGAAACCGTCAATGATATCAGGTCGATGGCATACTTGGGTATATATTATGCAAATAAGATTAGCGGAGCAACCAGCCTGGCCATGTTCAGGCATACTAAAAACAGATCAGAAAAGGATAATGCTGTTAAACAACTAACAGAAGCCCTTGAGTACTGGAAACTTTATAGCTCCTCGGCAATGAAGCAATACAAGAATCCGCTCTGGACTAACAGGGTGGGTAAGGTTGACTGGGTAAAACTTACTGATGAAGCAGCAAAAGATATAGAACTGGCAAAACAGGCAAAATAGCTTAATATCTACATCAATATCCCGGCTAAAGATGCTGATATATAAGAAGCCATCGTTCCGCAGATCATTGCTTTGAATCCGAGTCTTGCAAGATCAGCTTTACGTTCAGGTACCATTGCTCCTATTCCCCCAAGTTGTATGGCTATCGAGCTGAAGTTGGCAAAACCGCAAAGGGCAAAGCTTGCAATCACTATCGATTTTGCACTTAACGTGCCCTGGGCAATCATCGGAGATAGATCGGAATAAGCTACAAACTCATTAATGACCATTTTGGTACCCATGAGCGAACCTACATCAAACGATTCTGATACGGGAACTCCCATAACGATGGCGAACAGCGAAAAGAAAGCTCCGAATACATCTTTGAGACCCAAATTATTGACATCCAGGCCAATGAAATCCAGAGATATTCCTGTCCAGCCGAGAAAGAGTCCGAAATATCCAAGAAGTGCATCCACAAGGGCTACCAAAGCAATGACTCCTATCAGCATGGCAATAACGTTTATGGAAATCTTCATTCCGTCTGAAGCTCCATGAGATATAGCATCCATAATGTTGGCATGTTCTTTTTTGACATCCAGCTTCACCTTACCTTTAGTTTCAGATTCCTGTGTTTCCGGGAAGACGATCTTCGATATAACCAGTGCCCCCGGAGCAGCCATAAGGCTTGCGGCAAGCAGATAAGATGCCGGCACACCCATTGATATATACACTGCCATGACACCGCCTGCAATACACGCCATACTTCCTGTCATGGAAGCGAGTAGTTCCGACATAGTCATACCTGAGAGATAAGGACGTATCATTATCTGAGCCTCAACCTGCCCTACGAATGCACTGGCTACATTTGAGAGAGCCTCGCTTCCGCTTACCCTCATTACCCAGTGTACAAACCTTGCAAGAACTGCTATCACTCTCTGCATCAAGCCAACGTGATAAGCCATTGCCACAAGCACACAGACAAAAATAATTGTCGGGATCAGAATGAACAGGAAAACACCTCCGGATACTATCTGTGGAGGTAGGATATTCTGAACTTCCATCAGATCGCCGAATACGAAACGACCCCCCTCCTGCGAGAAATCAAGAAGCTTGTTGATCCCTTTGCCAAGCCAGGCGAAAATAGCCTGCCCAACAGGAACCTTCAGTATAAAGATCGCAAGAGCCAGCTGCAAAAGAAGACCTGTGATCACGAGCCTGAGATTAATTGCTTTCCTGTTATTTGACCAGAGAAATGCCAGACCGAGAATTATAATTATCCCGATTATACCAGTAAATCTTGCCATCTGAATCAGATTAGAATAAAGAGATCATAAACTTACATCTTTTTTTATTTGCAAGTTATGATCTTCCTAAAAGAATTCAATTATCTGAAAAGCGCCACCTGCCCGTTCTTTGGCATAGCCCGGTAAATGATCTTGGCATCGCTTCTTGGCAGTCTGATTTTAATATATGGGTGGTAATCTGGAACTTTGAAAACAAGTACGCTCCTGAGTGTCTCAATAAAAGCTGCCAGCCTGTAGCGAAAATCAAATGTAATACGGTGAAAATGGTCACCCGGATTTAATTTATTTTCATCCTGATAAATAAATAACCTGATCCCGTTATCCATTTCCATGATATAATTAACAGGTTCAAAATCAGCTGTATCAGGAATGATATCAGGCTGGTACTCAGATGTGTCCTTAGGTGCCATTTTGATCATGAGAGGTTCCTTGGGAATCGAGGAATAGTCTTTTTGAATTGTAAAGGGACGTGAGAGAAAAGAAGAAATTACATATTCATTGCCTTTTTTTATGATCCTGCTGAGTTCATAATGTTTTATCGGTGCGGTATGAACCGATACACCGCTGATCTCAAGATTGACCGTACTATCGGGAAGACTGATAGTCAGATAGATGGAATCTGTATTAGCCATTATGACCCTTGACTCAAGATATGATTTTTGTTTCAGAAGGCTCAGATAAGCTGAATCAGTTGTGAAATCTCTGTTGTTTTCTTTCTTGTCGTCCTGGATGAATCCGAACTCCGTTTCAAGAGCATCCCGTTTTATGACAGGGGCAAGCATCGCCATAATAGTATAATAAACCAGGAAGGCCAGTATTAAGATCTCAACAATCAGAATCGCGATGCCGGGCTGCTTTTTCTTGTCAGTGTCTGTTGCCATTGCTGTTCATTCAGGTGATCAGTAAATATATACCGAGGATCCGATTGTAAGTGAATGGAATATTGCCTCGAGATCTTCATCATTAAGCCGGACGCATCCATGAGTCACCGGCATTCCCAGAAAACGCTTATAGAGGGTGCCATGAATGAGGTAACCATCACCAAGTGCCATTGCATAATCGCCCAGTACCCCGTATTCATACCTTGAAGGATCATCCTGGGAAGGTATGGGAAGGCCTTCTTCAACAAAAGCCCAGTCAGGTCTTCTCCATGTCGGATTTGTAATTTTCCCCTGTATCCAGAATTTGCCCTTTGGCGTCTTGAATATCCAGCTTCTGCCTTCCTCTGTCTTCAGCATTTTGTAACTACCTGAGCTGCAATGCCCTTCTCTTATAAGCTTTTTGTTCTTGTAAAGATAGAAGAGATTATCTGTAGTATTGATAACCAGGTATGACTGTCCCGTAGTGTAGCTGTTGTATTTTCCGGTAAGACGCTGGATATCTTTTGTGATCTGGGCAATCTGCTTTTTGTATTCCGGATCATTTTTCATTTCTACCGAATTGGTGATACGTGTTCTCTCTCCTGTCGGTATCTCCTGGATGGCCGGTATGAGCCAGGTAAAGAAGACTATAAGAACAAAAAGGGTTATAACTCCGATCAACGAGATTAGGATGTTCTGAAACACCTTTGCAAACCAGCTATGCTTAGGTATTTCCTGATCTGCCGGGTGCTTGTCAATAGCACCTCCACTCATCCCTTCATTGGTTTGATCCTTATACAGTTCGTTATTTGGTTTGTCAAATTCCATCCTGGCAGTCTAGTTTCTTAAAATCTGTCTTAGGCTTTGCATTGATCCCACAATCGTGACTGGTGTCCCAACCTTAACGATATTGAACAGATTATCCATATCGTTGTTGGTGAGGGCAATACATCCCTCGGTCCAGTCTATCCCTTTTCCTCCATGACCATGAATTTCTATCATCCCGCCGATCTTCGCCGATTGTGGAAGTGCTCCCCTTGCTTTCGCTCTTTCAAAATTTGCACTATCTTCTTCATTCGGATAGTTAAGGAGCAGAGCTTTATAATACTTTGTGCTGTCGCTTCTGAATTTCCTGGTTATTTTGTACATACCCTCTGGTGTAGCTTTATCACCCCGGACTCTTTTATCACCCACCCAATTCTGGCTGAGCTCTGCAGAATACTCCCGGAATTTCTTTCCGTCGTTATAAACTATAAGTTTACGAGAATATTTATCGATTATTATTGAATAATCGTTTGTGGAGTCGGAGACGGTAATTGTACTGTCTATCCAAATTTTCCACTGAGGATACAGTCTGAAATAGTTCCTCAGGTGGGTATGGGCATACTCATATGAAGAGGCCAGAAGGTGCTCTGATTCTCTGATCTTTGAGTCTGCCTTGAGGTAATCCCCTATTCGGTATGCTATAGCTCCTTCTTCAAGCAGGAAACCTCCTTTTGATATCCTGTCTCGTATTTCGGCATCCAGGGGATAGTCCTCAAATCTCCGGGATATTTCATGAACAATCTCCTTGAGAGCAGACAGTTTCTGTGATAAATTGATCCTCAGATCAGAAATATTGGACTGCGATGCCTGGATAGAAAGGTATGCCTTTTTCATTGTGAGATCGGCATACTTTAGTACCGAATCGAAATTCCTCCTGTAAATGAACTTCATATTTTCCCGTTGCCAGGCTTTCATTGCAGAATCATAATAAATCTTCGCATCATAATAAAGATTTTCGGCATATAAATCTGCATTGTTTTTACGGGCAGAAGAGAGAGCCATGCGGGCGTACCTGACTGCAGATTCGGGTGGCGTGGGTACCGGATAGAAAATCAATACCCCTGCAAAGGTTATTAAGAGGGTCAGGAGTGAGATAAACAGTATATGTTTCCGGTACTTCCCCATAAATAAAACAGCGGTGGTTAAAAAAAACCCCGGGATAGTAAACCCGGGGATTTCTTTATTTCATCAATAAGGAAAATTAGAACCTTATTCTTGCTTTGGTTAATACCTCTTTAATTTCGGTATTGATTGCTGTAGCTTTTTCCTGAGCAGCTTTTGCTTTGTTAAGAGCGTCCATGAAAGCACCCTTGTCGAACATACCCTGAGCTTCTGCAACTGAACCGTCAACTGTTGCCATGTCTGCTTTGATAGCTTCGATAACAGCAGCACCTTCTTTACCTCTCGGGAGTTTTACTACGAGTTTAGCGTTTTCAGCAACTACTGATTTGATGCCGTTAAGTATGGTGTCAGCTTCTTTCTTAACTTCTTCCTTCTTTGCGGCAACGTTTGCAGCTACCTGATTTGCCTGAGCTAAAGTAGTGGCAAGTTGTTCTTTAACAGTTCCGAATTTCTTGAATAATTTGCCTTTCTGAACTTCAACAGCTGCTGTAATAGCATTCATTGAATCCTGGAGAGCAGTAAATTCAGCGGGGAGATAAACATTTGCTTCAGCTGCCTGAGCAGCAGCAATAGCTGCATTGGTAGCATCGATTTCAGCCTGCGGAACTTTACCGCAGCTGCTAAGCATTGCAACAATTGCAAGAGTTGCTAATCCAAATAATACTTTGTTCTTCATTTTACTAACCTTTTTAATACTTTGTTTGTGAAATAATTATCGATTTTTTTAATAATCGTTTCGGTTCAAAAAATAACGGGGCGAAGTTAATAAAATTTAAGAACATACAATAAAAAAATACTATAATTATCAACAAAAATAAAAAGTCTGATTGTGTTGGAGTCTTGGAGTCTGATAGTCTTGGAGTCTGATAAATGTGCCCATTGCTCTGCTTAGACGCAAAATAACCTCAGGTCAAAGATCTTAAGAACTTTTCCTGTCATAAACAAATGATGTTCTTGTCTCTGTTCCGGTAGCAGTTCTGAGAACAGACGTCCTTGACAGAGTATTTTTATTTATGAGCGTCCATTCCTCAGTGGTTTTGGTTTCACCGTTCCCTATTGTTTTGGTAACTATTCTGAGAGTCTTACCATCGTCTGACCATCTGGCATATGAAGTGCTGGGAATTCCAGGTTGTCCATCTCTGCCAACTGCAAAATTTACAGATGGCTTAAAGTCCAGAGTATATTTCAGTTCTCTGACAGTCGGATTCCCATCCTGACTTATGGTTGTTGTTGAAACTTTAAGAAGGTTAGCTTCCTGCGTAACAACAAGATCGCCATTTGTACCAGCATTTCTGCCGGTTAATCCTCCTGTACCACCTACAGGAGCAGTACCCGGACTACTTTTTGACACATTCAAAACCCAATTACCTGAAAAATTAGTTTTCCCCTCCTGAGCTTTTAGCATAACCGGCATTATAAAAGCCAGAATAACTGTTAAAGCAACAAGCTTCAGAAGAATTCTATTGTTATTTTGGTATATTTTTAAATTTCTTCTCATACTAATTTTATTTTTAACGAATAAATTGATAATTAACCACTTGTGAATAATGATATACCTTTAAGATTTATTTACTCTGTTTTTCGCAACGTATCATTTAATCTCAAGATTGACGTATAAATTTTTGCACTCTGGTGTTCATACCTACTTCGGAAGCATAGACATTACCATTTCGATCTACTGCTATTCCATGTATCTCACCAAATTCTCCGGGCAGATCTCCCTGAGTGAATGTCCAGATAAGCAGCACTCTTCCCTGCGGATTAAACTTAACAATGAGGTTATCATTAGAGCGGGGCAGGTTAGCATATTCAGCTTTTGTTCTCAGGGGTCCGTAACCGCATGCCCAGACATTATCCTCACTGTCGATCCACAGGTCAAACGGGACAATTATGTCAGGCCATTGATCGATAAACTTACCATTCTGATCAAAGATCTGAATCCTCGTATTACCACGGTCAGCTACATAAAGCAGCCCCTTTGAGTCAGAAACAATAGCATGAGGACATACGAACTCACCTGGTCCTTTACCTTCCTTGCCCCATGCTTTTATAAATTTACCCTGAGGGTCAAAATGCACTATCCGGAAATTAACTTCACCGTCAGCAACAAAAATATCACCAGATGGCACTACTAAGACATCATTTGGATCTCCAAAGTGAGTCTCATCAGTACCTCGCTCATTATATTTACCCAGAACCATGAGCACTTTGCCCTCAGGAGAGCATTTGTACACAACACCAAGACGCCAGGTTACAACCCATACGTTACCTTCATGATCGACCTTGATCTGGTGGATCCCGGGATCAGGCATTGAAAATGTGAGGTCAACGGGTCCGTTTTCTACGGAAGTAACTACGGGACCCTGAGTTCCAAAAGCCTTGATAAATTTACCATCAGGAGTATATTCATGTACAAGCGGCAGAGAACGGGTGATGAACCAGATATTACCTTGTGCGTCGATGTCGACACCGGGTATTCCGCCGCTCCAGACAATATCTTCAGGCTTTTGCGGCCACCAGGGATCGTCTGCAAAAAAAGTCACTGATCCCCAATTTTCAGGTTTCTTCTCACCCGGAGATCTCAGGTTACATCCTCCAAGAGCCGGGAGGATAGTTAATCCTAGTCCCGTGGCTGCTGTCCGGGACAAAAATTTCCGTCTGTTCAATTTACTAGATATTCCCATTTTTTTGATTTAGTATTAAATAAGTATTCATCGTAATATTAATAGAAAGGCTAAACGATACTTTTAATTTATATAATGTCTATATATATATTATTGAATATCTCGATGTTCCTTCCGACAGACTTCTATCCAATTTCGATTTTGTAGTGGTTGAATGATAATTCATTTTCAGGATATGAAGATTTTTTCATTAAATATTATTTCTAAGGTAATAAATATTGAGAGACCAACTCTTTCATAGGCGGGCATTTAACATTTATTAAGAATTTTTGATCAGCGACCCGTCTTATTGGATAACTGAGAACCTCAGGCTTTTGCTTTCCCGGTTTTTTCCAGGCTTATCCATAAGCTTATGATTTACAATTGAAATTATTATGCTGATCAGATTATATGAGTCTCTCCACCATGGTATTAAGCTTTTTCAACGTTTCGACGTTTCAACCCATCAGTTAACCACCTGTTTACCATGCAGACGGGGGGAGAGGTAGATTATTCGTTTCACTCATGATCCCCGTGGAGGGTTCCCTGCAACTCCAAAGACTCCCAACTCGCTTCACTCGTTGGGTTTTTGTTTTAAGTCAGGCCTTAACAAAACGAATTTTGTACGGCCCTCCTTAAAAACAAAAATCCTCCGCCAAACGGCGGAGGAAGTCATTGCGGAGAGAGGGGGATTCGAACCCCCGGTACAGTTACCCATACGGCAGTTTAGCAAACTGCTGGTTTAAGCCACTCACCCATCTCTCCCTCTATCCTCCCTGGCTTCAGTAAAGGAGAACTTATATAAATGAACTACGGCAGTTTAGTCCCGATGCTTCGGGACTGGTTTAAGCCACTCACCCATCTCTCCCTCTATCCTCCCTGGCTTCAGTAAAGGAGAACTTATATAAATGAACTACGGCAGTTTAGTCCCGATGCTTCGGGACTGGTTTAAGCCACTCACCCATCTCTCCCTCTATCCTCCCTGGCTTCAGTAAAGGAGAACTTATATAAATGAACTACGGCAGTTTAGTCCCGATGCTTCGGGACTGGTTTAAGCCACTCACCCATCTCTCCCTCTATCCTCCCTGGCTTCAGTAAAGGAGAACTTATATAAATGAACTACGGCAGTTTAGTCCCGATGCTTCGGGACTGGTTTAAGCCACTCACCCATCTCTCCCTCTATCCTCCCTGGCTTCAGTAAAGAAGAACTTATATAAATGAACTACGGCAGTTTAGTCCCGATCCATCGGGAATGGTTTAAGCCACCCTCGCCCTCCGTAGCTTCAGCGCAGGAGGGTCACCCATCTCTCCATCACTTTCCTGAGCGCGACAAAAATAGGAAAACGGATACTAAGTGCAAAAAAAATGTGAACTTATTTCACCCCCTTTAAAACATCAATCAATAGCCTGAAGTTCTCCTGTGATTCCTCGTCGAAGTTTGATAATTTCAGATTCCCCGATGTGACCTCCGTAAGAAATCTTGAGAAGAGGAAACCCCTCGCGATCTTCTTGTCCCTAACATATTCTGAATTAGCTACTGTGATCCCCTCACGGGTCTTAAGTATATGGTTCTTGAAATCGAGAGTCGATAAGAGATCCTCAGCATTGTAAAACGTCTCAGGCATCCTTATTATAAGGTCCCTCCCGCTGTTGTCAGTCCTGAAGATCGTATCCTTCAGCAAACCAGCCACCTGGTTCTCCTTGTCATTTTCAAAAAGAAGAACGGCGAACTCGAGTCCCCATCCCATAAGAACATTGCAGAGTAGCGGAATGGATGAGACATTTGTTGATGGTATCACACTGATCTTTGTGGTCGAACCCATCAGATGAATTATGGCGTTAAGCAGGTAATAGGATCCGGTATCGTTAACTATCAGGTTGAATTTCTTCGATGAGAAACCCTCACCGGCTACCGGGTTCCCCAGTATGCTCTGAAGAGGTGTCAGAGTATCGGGCGATGCAGCAGAAAGACGCAGAGGATCAAGGATCCTTGTCGTACTTCTCAGGCTGTCGAGATCATCCCGCTGAACTGCAAGGATGCGGTGCAACTTATTTATTTCAACCAGATGGGGTGAGTGCGTTGTATAGATTACCTGTATCTTGTCCTTGATATCTTCAAAAACTTTAAGCACGTCTTCCTGAGCCCTTGCATGCAGACTAACTCCTGGTTCATCAATAAGAAGCACCATATTCCTGTTGTTGAGATTTGCTGCTGCCTTAAGCTCCATATAAAATGACAGGAACCATCTTACTCCCCTGCTCCTCTGCTTAGGATAAAGCCGTTCTCCCTCATCTTTTATCCAAAATTCCAGGTAAGGTTTTCCGGCCTTATCACCACAGGAAGCATTGTAATGATCAAGCTCAAATTGAATATGTATCTTGTTGTTCCTCCCTATCGACTGCTGCCAGAAATCCTGGAAATTTGTAGTCAGGGTGTAATTAAGGTTCTCTATTTTTTGTTTCAATATACGGCTCGACGGCTGCTGGAAAAATGAATAATCGAGCGCTGCTATAGTAAGAAAATTACGGGCTGCTTTGTACCCTTCAACCTTATCATTCCCGGAAATGATATCATCCATATCGATGCGATTGGGCAGCAGGCTGCCAAAGTCTTCAAATACTTCAAACACAGGGCAGTATTCAAAATACTTCTTCCCAAGTATCTCGCTGTTATACTGTGATTTATATGACTGAATTATTTCATTGACCTTGGCATTGGCATCTCTTTCATTATAACCATCCATTATGTAGCCTGAAAGTGCTATATGCCTGTCAAGATCAGCTTTTGTAAGATCTCTGTCCCTTCTGGTGATCCTGTAATCATTCAGGACATTCTTCCAGGCCAGGTCATCTTCATCATCCTGTCTCATTAGGAAGGTCATCTGCTGATGCCTTTCCTCAAGTTTTAAGGATAGTTCTCCAAGGTGGTTTTCAAGTGCTGTGCATTTATCAAGAAGAGTTTTCCAGGTTTCACCCGTTTTCTTCATCAGTTGTTTAGCCGAGAGCTCTTTGCTGAGCTTCTCCTTTTGCTTCAGGATCTCATTAAGCTCGACAATAAGAGCAGGATCTTCAGCAATCAAAGGAACTTCCTCAGCCGGGTTTTTCTTGAACAGCGATTTGATCCCTTTTTTCTTCGGATCCAGGTTCGGTAATTTTGTCCTGATCTGAGCCTCTTTGAGATTTACATTCTCCAAAGCTTTTTCGAGACTCGAGATATTTTCCAGCTCCTCTTCCATTTTCACAGTTACATCCCCCAGATAGATCCGCCAGGCATCTTCAAGTGAATCAAGATACTGGCTGATAGCTCCACTCACCTTAAGAACAGATGAAAGATCCGGGAGCCAGCTCCTCGTAAGCTCTATATGAGAGGTTCCCGAAAGCAGCTCTTTTAATTCGGTTCCGGGATTATCAGTTATCTTAAGCAGCCATCCTTCCGGGACACTGAAGCGGCAGCTTACATCCGGAAGTGAGAGATCGCTCCGCAGCACATCTTCAGATATTGTCTCGGTATAAAATACCCTTAAGGCTTCCAGGATGGAAGTCTTGCCTGACTCATTCTGCCCTATAAGACAGGTTATGTTATCAGGAGACAGGGACTGCCATCCCGTATCGATTATCGACCGGAAATTTCTTATCCTGAAAGCAGTGAGTTTCATCATACCCGCATGCAGTTATATCTGAAAACCAAATATCAGGACATCGTCGATCTGCTGGCAGTTACCCTTCCACTGGTAAAATGTCTCTTTGAGGAATGATTTCTGCCTTGACATTGATAATCCTGACATCGATTCTATTAGCTTTTTTAATTGTTTCTGTTTGAATTTCTTGTCGGATATTTCGCCAAACTGGTCTGAAAACCCATCGGAATACAGATAAAATGTATCGCCAGGCATTATATCCAGGACCTGGTTTGTAAAAGGCTGTTCCCTGAGAGGAGCCACGCCGATTGTCATTTTATCAGGTTTGAACTCCGAAAGCACCCCCTGTCTCATCCTTATTAATGGCCTGTTAGCCCCCGAGAACTGCAGCTTCCCGTTTGCCGGATCGACTATACACAGACCAATGTCAATACTGTCTTTTGTTTCAGCTTTTTCACCTGTCTGGTGAAGCGCCTTCATGACTTTCTCCCTCATGAGGTTAAGTATCCTGTTGGCTTTCGGATCGCTTTTAAGCTGCAGTATGTCATTAAGGAAGCTTATACCGAGAATGCTTAGAAGAGCTCCCGGAACACCATGCCCTGTGCAATCTCCGGCAGCAACGCATATGTACTGATTACGGCTGAAAACATAGTAAAAATCACCGCTTACAATATCCCTCGGCAGGAACAGAACAAAATAATCCTTGAACAAACCCTTCATAATTTCAGGTTCCGGAAGGAGGGCTTTCTGGATCATCCTGGCATACTGAAGACTTGCCAGATGATCCTCAATCTTCTGATTCTGAACCAGATTGACAAGGTCAAGGTTATTATGATTCCTATACACCATCAACTAAACAATGTGTGTAAAAGCTAAAGATACATTAATTTTGAAATAAAAAAATACCCCGATATTAACCATCATAGCTGGGACCTGTTCATAAGTACTACATTTTCAACATGATGAGTATGTGGAAACATATCCACAGGCTGCACTCTGCCAACATAATACCTGCCTGAAAGCAGCTGCAGATCACGCGCCTGTGTAGCAGGATTACAGCTGATATAAACTATCCTCGAAGGAAGTAATGACAGTATCTTTTCAACAACATCCTGATGCATGCCTGCCCTGGGAGGATCAGTAATTATTACATCCGGCCGGCCGTTCATTTCAACAAATCTCTCCGATAACACATCCTTTATATCACCTGAAAAGAAACTTGTATTTGTGATATTATTGATCCGTGAATTTTCAACAGCATCCCTGACTGCTTCTTCGATGTACTCTATCCCGATCACCTTTCGTGACATGGATGCAACAAAATTCGCTATAGTTCCTGTACCTGTGTAGAGGTCATATACAATCTCATTCCCGGTCAGTTCTGCGAAATTCCTGGCTGTTCTGTACAGCTGAACAGCCTGTGCGGTATTCGTCTGGCTGAAAGATTTCGGTCCTATTCTGAACTTAAGTCCATCCATTGTTTCAGTCAGATAATCTTCTCCTTTATATAAGACAGGGGTCTGGTCAGCGAGGGAATCGTTTCTTTTATTGTTAATAATATAGAACAATGAAGTGATCTGCGGGAATTCTGAAGCAAGGAAATCAAGCAGATCTTCTCTCCTCTCCTTTTCATCGAGGAAGAAGACCACGATCACCATAAGCTGCCCGTCAAGTGTATTCCGTATTATAAGATTACGGAGAAAACCGCTTTGCTGCCTGAGATTGAAGAACTGAAGTCCTTTCCTGTGTGCGTATCGCCTTACGGCGTTCCTTATCGAATCGGATGGTTCAGGCTGCAAATGACATTCAAGAATATCCATCACCTTATCAAATTTTCCGGGTATGTGGAAACCGAGCGCATCATTGTTCCCGGTCTCATTTCCGGAATTCATCTCTTCATTTGTAAGCCACCGTTTTTCCGAAAAAGTGAATTCAAGCTTATTCCTGTAACCGAATATCCGGGAAGATCCTATGATCGGATCTATCGAAGGAAGTTCCAGTCTGCCTATTCTTTCAAGGCTGTCTTTTACCTGTTTCTCTTTGAACTGAAGCTGGAGATGATATGGAAGATGCTGCCATTTGCAGCCTCCGCACTCCCCGAAATGCCTGCACAAAGGTTTTACCCTGTCTTTCGAATATTCGTGAAACCTGACGACACTGCCTTCAAGATAATTCTTCCTTTTCTTCCTGACCCTCACATCTACGACATCACCAGGGATAAGCATCGGTATAAAAAGAACCTTATTATCCACCCTGGCCAGGGCATTGCCTTCTGCGCCAATATCTGTTATAGTTATCTTTTCAAGCAACTGCAAATCCTTCTTCCTGCTCACGTTCTGAATCATTAATTTTTAAGTGATCTGCCACCGACCTAATTATCTCTTAGATCAAGCAGGAACAGAAGGCCATCCCTGATACACGGTACTATTGCACCACCATGGTCCAATCCGGGGTAAATGGTTTTTGTACATATATTAGGCGATGTTCCTGCATCGATCATCCTTTCGTACATAAGCTCAGTTGCGGTTACGCTCACATCAGTATCCGCATCGCCATGACCAAGGAAAAGTGGCACTGAGGTATTCCATGCAGTTATGCTGTTATTCGTCATAGCTTCGCGGACAGTTGAATAAGCGGGTGAAGAAGCATATCCTGAAAGAAACTCCGGAGTAAACAGGTCTGATAGTGTTGTTGTTAACTGACCGTTTATTTCACCAAGGCTGAAAGTGCCATTATAGTAGTTGTGCAGATTTGAAGCATATGGTTCTTTCAGTAATTCCGGCAATGAATTTGTGAACTGATCGTAAAAGGAGTAAGCATTTATTATATACCCTATATAGGATGGCATCGGGTATTCTGACAGGCTCAGCATCTGAACAAAAAGATCATAGATATTGTAAGGTCCTGCACCACAGAAACTTCCTGCAAGATTGAATTCACCAGGATAATCAAGCTCAAGTGCCTTATGAGTCGCAAGAGTGGCCCATCCCCCCTGGGAATATCCGAACAAATAAAATTCATCTTTTATTTTTTTCCCTTCGAATTCAGAATGTGACGATGTCTCTTTAACAGCTCTGAGCATATCGACAACCGATTGAACCGTCGGTTCCTTGATGAGGTAAGGATGAGGTATCTGCGCAGACTCGCCAAAACCAGGATAATCAGGTATCACAATAATAAAACCCATCGATGCAATAAGTTCAACAAGCTGATTGTTCAACTCAACAGGGTTTTCGCTTGGAGCAGTTGAATTATCTGTGATCGTCCCATGCTGGAAACTCAGAACGGGATAATCACCATCAGCATCAGGTGTGCACACAAGACCTGAAACTTTTATTTTCTCACCATCGACAGTTGTATTATAAATAACCTTATAGACATCAATTCCTGAATTAATGTAGGATTTTAACCCGTTCAGATCCGGGTAATAATTTTCAAGTCCACTGATGATGCCGTCAATAGCGCTTTTTGAAAAGGAGAAAGTATGATCTTTGGAAACGAAATATTCATATTCACCTTCATGATCTTTCTTACATGAATTAATTGTCAGACTTACAAGTATCGGAATGAATAACGCTGCGGTTAAATATCTTTTCTTTTTCATCTTATTTGAAACCTCAACAATAAACGATTCTTTATCAGATACCGGCAACAAAGATAAATCATAATGAGGAATCATCCCAAATCCCGCCTGAGATACTTTTTCTATCTTTGCACCAGTTTTAATAAAAATGGTTTCGGTAAAGAACATATGCGTTTCATTTGGCAGCTTCGATCTGCTGAATGATATTTCTTTCCTGATAAATGATCAGGACCGGATAGGCCTTGCCGGGAAGAACGGATCAGGCAAGTCGACTCTATTAAGGATCATTGCCGGTATCCAGGCTCCCTCTTCAGGTCAGGTTGATATGTCGAAAGAAATAACAATTGGCTATCTGCCTCAGCAGATGAAAATCGATGATTCGACGACAATCATTAATGAAGTACTGACCTCATTCGCAGAAATAACAGGGCTCTCTGAGGAAATTGAAAGATGCAGCACTGAAATCTCAGGCAGGAAGGATTATTCATCGGATGAATATCTTAAATTATGCGATCATCTTACTATTATTGAAGAAAGATACAGGATCCTCGGAGGCAACAACTATATTGCTGAAGCGGAGAAGGCCCTCGTGGGTCTTGGCTTTGAAAGGAGTGATTTCAACAAGCTGACGAAAGAACTTAGCGGCGGCTGGAGGATGAGGATTGAACTGGCAAAGATACTCCTGAAAAAACCTTCCCTGTTTCTTCTTGACGAACCGACAAATCACCTTGATATTGAATCGATCCAGTGGCTTGAGAGTTTTCTCACAACATATAACGGGGCTGTAGTTCTGGTTTCTCATGACAGGGCATTCCTAGATAATGTGACTACACGGACAATTGAGATATCAATGGGCAGAATTTATGACTATAAAGTATCCTGGTCAAAATTCACAGAACTAAGGAAAGAGAGGAGGGAACAACAGATAGCTGCTTTCAGGAATCAGCAGAAGCTGATAGATGATACGGAGAAGTTCATTGAAAGATTCAGGTATAAACCCACAAAAGCCATACAGGTCCAGTCGAAGATCAAAATGCTTAATAAAATTGAAAGGATAGAGGTTGATGATCTGGATAGCAGTTCAATTAATCTCAGATTTCCACCGGCTCCGCGATCCGGCACCACAGTCATTGAAGCTGAGGGCCTTTCAAAAAGTTACGGGGCTCATGAGGTATTAAGATCAATCGATTTCAAGCTCCACCGCGGTGAGAAAGTCGCATTTGTCGGTCGTAATGGAGAAGGGAAAACAACTCTGGCAAAAATAATTATAGGGGAACTTGGTTACGAAGGCTCCCTGAAGAAAGGGCATAATGTATGTACCGGATATTTCGCACAGAACCAGGACGAACTGCTTAATGAAGACCGTACTGTATTTGAAACTATTGATTACATAGCCAAAGGAGAGATCAGAACAAAAATGAGAGATATCCTTGGAGCCTTCCTTTTCCAGGGAGAGGATATCGATAAAAAAGTAAAGGTCCTTTCCGGAGGTGAACGCTCAAGACTGTCACTTGTCAGGCTCCTTCTCGAACCACATAACCTGCTTGTTCTTGATGAGCCGACCAACCATCTCGACATGAGGTCCAAGGATATCCTGAAACAGGCACTTAATAAATATGATGGCACATTAATTGTGGTTTCTCACGACAGGGATTTCATTGATGGTCTTGTAGAAAAGGTGTATGAGTTCAGGAACAAGACTATAAAGGAAAATATAGGAGGGATCTATGATTTCCTGAGAAAGAAGAAAATAGACAGTCTGAGGGAGATTGAGAGGAAGGAAATATCACTCAAATCGCCTTCCCCGGGTAATGTCAATTCATCTAATAAACAAAGGTATCTTGAAAAGAAAGAATATGACCGTAACCTGAGGAGGCTCAGGAAGCGGCTTGAAGATTCGGAAAAGGAAATAGAAAAGATCGAGAAGGAGCTGTCGCTCCTCGATGCATTGCTGAGTTCTTCGGTCCATTCAGCGGATGATACACACGAGATCTATGAAAGATATGAGGAGCTCAAGGCAAAGCATAATGAAGAAATGATACGCTGGGAACAATATACGAACGATGTGGAAGTTTTCATTCAGAATAGTGATTAAAAATGGCTGTCCAGGAACTTATTAATACTTATACGGTTCATGTTTATGAGACCGGTCCTGACGGGAGGATCAGTCTGCATGCTCTTTTCGATTTCATGCAGGATGCTGCTTCGGAGCATGCTGTAAAGCTGGGATACGGCCGTGATGACCTGTTGAAGAAAAATCATTTCTGGGTCTTATCCCGCATGTACGCCGAAATAACTGAACAGCCGGTATGGAATGATAATGTGATGGTTAAAACATGGCCGAGCGGTACTGATAAGATGTTTGCAATGAGAAATTACGATATCCGTTTCAGTGATGGCGGGCATATAGCATCTGCGTCATCATCGTGGCTTATCATAGACCGCATAACAAAAAAGATCCAGCGGCCTGATGAATTCCTTATCAGATACAATAACGAGAACGATAATGTTACTCCTCTCCTGAGAGGTGCCGTGAAATTGCCCGGAACATCTGACGGATCTCCTTCTCCTGCGTTCAGAGTCTCAGTGAACGACCTCGATGTCAATCTGCACACAAATAACGTGAACTACCTGAGATGGATATGCAATACATATGACCTGAATTTCATTATGAACCATTATCCTTCTTCAGTGGAAATAAACTATCTTGCAGAATCTGTTTTTGGAGATGAGATTATTATCAGAACTTCATGGGATGAAGAAAATGAAAGTTGTTTCAATCATTCTGTCTTCAGACTGAATGACGATAAAGAATTATGCAGGGTCAGACTATGTTGGAAAAATAAAAAAGCTCTTAAAAAGTAAATGAAAAAACCATGAACAGGGGGTATTTTTTAAGAAGGGTTCCGGGCTCAGTTACAGTAATTCTGATACTGGCATTACTGAGCTCCTGCACCTCATCGCGCATAGTTATCGATCCCAAGGATCTTTCGTATTTATATAATCCCACGAAGAATGTTTTCAGTCCGCGTTACAACGTTATCAATGCGTCGGATGACAGGTCAGAACTGTCGGTGAAATTCTTTGCCAACCAGCTTTTCTTCTCGGAAGCTAATCCGCAGGGTATACCTCAGTCGGAAATGCTTATTACCGTTAAACTGTACAATATAACGGCCGGGAGGATGCTTGCCGATACTGCATTTTATAATATAACAATAACCAGGGAGGAGAGCCGGCAGGAATATGTTTACAGCGTCCCCCTGAAAGTGGCCCCGGGAAAGGAATATATGGCTGAAGTTAAGATTGTCGACCGGCTGCGCAGGGAAGTAGTTCAGGCATTTGTCCCCTTCAATACCCTCTCATATAATAACAGATACAATTTCAGGGCTCTTGGACATTTTGCACGGAATCCTCTTTTCAATCCTGTGGTGAAGTCGAATGAATTTATTAACCTGGTCTATATTAAAAATCCGCCAGATTCAATATATATTTCTTATTATAAGCCCTTTATACCTATCCCTGATCCGCCTTCGATGATCCTTCCGGAAAAGACGATAGATTACGGCCCCGATACAATAATTCCCCTGCCGTATTCTGATACTCTTCCAATGAATTTCAGGGAGAAAGGAATATACCAGGTTACACTTAAAAAAGATATTGCAGACGGGTATACAATTCTTAATCTGGGTGATACGTATCCGGAGCTTACATCTCCCCAAACAATGATAGAGCCTCTTGCTTATCTTGCAGGCCCAAGTGAACTTGATTCCTTGCTTAAAGCAGCAAGGCCGAAGGCAGCTCTCGATGAATTCTGGATCAAATGCGGTGGTAATATAGAAAAGGCCAGGGAACTGATCAGGATATATTATACAAGGGTATTATACGCTAATTACTATTTCACTTCATACAAAGAGGGTTGGAGAACAGAGCGGGGTATGATATATATTATCTACGGACCTCCCGACAAAGTCTATAAAACCAATGACGGGGAAAGCTGGGGTTACCGGAAACCTGTCATCAGATCACGCTGGGGAACCAGGTTTACCGTGCAGGATGATTACCTGTTCTTTACATTCAAAAAGAAGGAAAGCATATTTTCTGATAATGATTTTTACCTCAGCCGGAATGAATCCCTTATTACATTCTGGGCTCAGGCTGTTGCCAGCTGGAGAAGGGGAATAGTTTTCCGTCTCGATAATCCCGAAGGAATTTAATCATGCAAAAGGAATCTGATTGCATTTTTGGCCTGAGGCCGGTCATTGAAGCTGTTAAAGCGGGCAAACAAATCGACCGCCTTCTTATAAAGCAAGGCCTTCAGGGGGCTTTATATCATGAACTTATGACGCTTGTAAGAACTCATGGGATTGTTTATCAGATAGTCCCCGTCGAAAGGATTGAACTTGTTACAAGAAAAAATCACCAGGGTGTCCTCGCCTGGCTGTCATTAATTGAATATCAACATATTTCCAATCTCCTTCCCGGTCTATTCGAAAGCGGAGAGGATCCTCTCATCATGGCACTTGATGGTGTTTCCGATGTAAGGAACTTTGGTGCAATTGCCCGTACTGCCGTCTGTTTCGGAGTGCACGCAGTGGTGATACCTGAAAAAGGATCGGCAAGAATAACTGCTGATGCTGTCAAGACGTCTGCAGGAGCTCTCCATACTTTACCGGTTTGCAGGGAAAAATCTATCACAAAGTCTGTTGAATATCTAAAAGCATCTGGCCTGAGAGTGATCTGTGCTGCGGAAAGATCAGGAAAAACAATATCTGAAACTGATATGACCGGGCCTCTGACACTTATTCTGGGTTCTGAAGATAAGGGCATAAGCAGGGAACTTATAAATATGGCTGATGATGTAATAAGGATCCCGACGAAAGGAAGTATCAGCTCACTGAACGTATCAGTTGCTGCGGGTGTACTTATCTATGAGGTTTTCCGGCAGAGATCTGACCCTAAATAGAGATAATGCTAAGGATCCTTTCGTCAAGCTGTTTCTGATCGGATGTAAATGAAGCCAGTCCTGCAAGTGTAAGCAACGTATCAGGAGCAATTTTACCTTCTTTTATCTTTTGTGCCCAGCGTGAGAACACCGGGATTTTCCCATCAGAGACAATGAATGATTTCTCCTCTCTGGAAAGAGAAGGAAAAAGATCACCGCATTTTTCCTCGTGTGCTATCTCTATGAGCTCGGACGCTGATGCTGGAACCCTTGAAGAAAGCCTCTCAGCAAGATTCAGGATACCGTCATCGATCCGCCAGAATTTTTCGATATGTGCTTCTTTTGCGGATTGATAGGTATTTATTTCATAGTTCTCATGCATCCTGGAAGAGAACTCAGTCTTGAGGTTTTGCTTTGCAGCTTTTGCCACGGAGGGGGGTATTGTAAAAACGTCGGTCCCGGCAAGAAGATTAAGCTGGTTATAATGTCTGAGACTTGCTGCTATGAGTTTTGTCTGCCAGGGATTCTTTGATGAGAAGGCAGTCACCCAGTTCTGAGAGGCGATTACTGCCATTTCGCCAATACCGCTTCCGTCACCGAGTTTATTATTCATCACAAAGTCCCCTATCCTCCCAAGGAACACATTCAGATAGTCGGGCCGGGAGACGAGTGTCACAAGAATATTCTGCCTGGCGCTGAATTCAAGGGTGAAATTGATCTTAACACCTGAATCCTTCAGCCTTCTTGCTCCAATCAGGCCCTCCGGTGTGAATGGCACTTTTATTACGAAATGCTCCGGGCATATTTCATGGAGCCTTCTGCCGTAATACTCTATGCCTTTAATATCATGTGCAGTATCCGTGTGCAGCTCAACACTCACGAGACCGCCGAATTTTGAAGCGAGCCTTAGACCATGCCGGGCATTAACAATAAAAGACATCTCCCGTACCCTGTCTTCAAAAGGTAATTCCCTTACAAGATGTTTTGCTTCAGAGATGAAAACATCGTAGATACCTTTCTGTATTTCATCATTAATTGATGTATTATTTGTTGTAAGAGCGCTCATCTCTGCCGACCAGTTCGCCTCAGCTTCATTCATATCACCTGTATCAAGCCATATTTCCGTACCTGTCTTTCGCAAAGACTCCCAGAAAGGGTCTTTCTTCCCCTGAAAATGCCTCTCATCAAGATTTTTCCAAACAAAATCGCTGATTCTGGTATTAAGGTCTGCCATAATATTTTTATTTCCGGCAAAATTAAGTAAATTATTAATCTGAGTCGATGTTATTTTTTAGCTTTACGATTAATAATTTATCTGAAGCCATATGCGAAAATCATTTATAATACTGCTTTACTGCCTTCCTTTCAGTCTTGCCGCACAGGTTAATTTTGACAGATATTTCACTGATAAAGTTCTGCGGTTTGATTTTATGTTTGCCGGCAACAACAGCAAAATCACTGTTTATCCGGTTGGAATGAAGGAAGAACCATATTTTTCAGGGTCCAGGACTCAGCTGGTCGATCCCTTCAATTATGGTAATTTCAAATTTGAAATATATGATGCAGCTGAAAATAAGCTGTTATATTCAAGAGGTTTCTCAACTCTTTTTCAGGAATGGCAGACGACAGCTGAGGCTAAGGTCATGGAAAGAAGCTTTTACGAAGTTGCAACAATGCCCTTCCCCAGGAACAAGATAAGGTTTGTCCTGAGCGCAAGGGAACGCAATGGAACATTTTACAAGCTGTATGAAACACAAATTGACCCGTCAGACTACTTCATAAGGAAAGAGAAACCCGTCAGGGCAAATGTCACAAATATCCTCTCTTCAGGAGATCCGGCTACCTGTGTCGATCTGGTGTTCATTGCAGAAGGGTATACTGAAAATGAAATGGAAAAATTCAGGAATGATGTTAAGCGTCTTAGCGATATACTGTTGAATGAACCGCCTTATAACGATTACAGGAATAAGTTCAATATCAGTGCAGTTGAAGCTGTTTCTTCAGAATCCGGAACTGATGTCCCTGGTGAGAGTATCTACGTCAATACTGCCCTCAATTCAAGCTTTTATACTTTCGGTACTGCCAGATACCTTACAACTCAGGACATGCGGTCAGTGAATGATTATGCGGCTCTGGCCCCTCACGATAATATTATAGTCCTGATGAACAGTCCAAGGTATGGCGGAGGCGGTGTTTATAATTATTACAGCGGCATAACGTCAGACAACAACCGGGCAAAGTATCTGCTGATCCATGAATTCGGCCACGGATTTGCGGGACTTGCTGATGAATATTATTCGAAAGATGTTGCATACGAGGAATTCTATCCTCTTGATGTAGAGCCCTGGGAACCTAATATTACAACCCTTGTTAGTTTTGATTCAAAATGGAAGAAAATGATACCGGCAGGAACGCCCGTTCCGACTCCGGTTGAAGATAAATATATGAATGTGACAGGATTGTTTGAGGGTGGCGGTTATGTTGAAAAAGGTATTTATCGCCCCAGGATTGAATGCCTTATGAATATGAGCACTGCCCCCGGATTATGTCCTGTCTGCAGGCAGGCCATCAGGGATATGATCGGTTACTATACTAAGTGATAACTCTGGATGTCAGTCCTCTCTCATTCAGAGATCTGCTCATGGAAGTAAGAACCTCAGCAGAACCCCGTTTTATTTCATAGCTCCCGTGGTAATGTACTATCATGGCGCATTGTTCAGCCTGAACAAAATCATGACCGCACACCTCGACAAGTGATTTTATTACATGATCAAAAGTGTTGTAATCATCATTATAAAGGATAAGTGAACTTGTCTCCTCACCCTTCTTAAGATCCCTCTTTTTATGTAAAGTCCTCTCTTTCATTCCAGTTTTTCAAATAATTGTCTTGCTGTTTCCAAAGGTATCTCTTTCTTTCCCAGCCATGCTCCTACCTTTGCATCACGGTAACCGTTCCTGGCTACCAGGCTGGCATAGTCCTCGGCACTTTCAAAAGTAATGAATTTTCCTATCAGATATACAATAGTTCCGTCGCTGAGTTGCCATATGTCGAGTCCCCTTCCTGTAGCAAGCTTCCTTATATTTTCTTCTGCCTCAGCACCTAAGGGTTTCTCTGACCTGGCGATCTCGACCCTGAAGGAGAGAGTCGGAGGGATTGTATCCACTGCAGTGCTTCCTGTTCCCTGAGTGTCATCTATAAAGAATTTTTTACCCCACTCCTTTTCGAGTACTGCTGCCCGGTCGGCAGAGATTATCTTATTCCCTGAAAATGCAACAATGAAAGCATCCTTGAATCCTTTCTGCCTCACCTGCAACAGGGCTTTGGATGCATCGGCTTTCGTTCGGAACATGCCTGCATAATAGTTAGTCCTGTCACTTCCATCTGTCCTGAAGCCGTATACCGGAGTAATTCCCTTGAAATATGAAGGAGCCACTTCGTTACGGAATACAGCTACCTGTATCCTGTAGATCAGTCCCTGAGGTACCGGTGGGTTGATCTGAACCTTTTCGTTAAGGTCATAAACAGGCTTTTCAGCTACCCTGAAACTTGACAGCACCCCTGCTGAAACCATAGAAACCGGATTATTTTCTTTTGTTACTTTCTGCCGGTTTTCACCTATTGTATCTTTCTGTGGAACAGGAGTTGCCTGAACTGACATTCCATCAGCGACAGCATGAGCTTCATTATATTTCTCATCGGCTTTTTTCTGGAAGGATGCTGCAATGGTCTCTGCATCAATGATCTTCTTTTTGGCATCAACGGTTCCTGCTTCCCCTGAAGCGGCTGGTGTTTTTTTCATATTATCAGCAATTCTGCTGGCTGAATCGGCTTTATTTTGGAGGACAAGCGCCTCGGACAATATCCTGTCATATTTTTCCGGCAGGGGCTTTTCGGGCTCTTTTCTCTCATCGTTTTTCTTTATTTCTGTGGCAGCAAGAGCCCCGCGCCCCTCATTGCATTCTTTTATGTATTGAGGAACGTTCAGTTCCCTGGCTTTTCTTTTTCCTGCAGCTTCGGAGTAGCTGTTGAATGACGATATTGCCTTATTGTAATCTCCGGCCTGCTGGTATGCCCGGGCCAGCCAGAATAATCCGTCGGGAGGTACTG
This sequence comes from Bacteroidetes bacterium ADurb.Bin145, assembly GCA_002070505.1. Classification (GTDB taxonomy): domain Bacteria; phylum Bacteroidota; class Bacteroidia; order Bacteroidales; family VadinHA17; genus LD21. The sequence continues at coordinate 51,522 of MWDJ01000014.1, forward strand.
TACGGACAATATTTGCCCCCCTGATGGCATCTTCAAGGAGAGTCACTGCAGTGAGTGGATCACGTTTTAATTGCACCAGGCAAACGCCTGAATAATATTTATAGAGAGGATCTTTTGAATAAGTATTCAACAGATCGCTGAAGCCGTTGTATGCTTTTTCAAAGTCGCCGCGTGAGAATGCTTCAAGTGCCTGCTGTCTAACAGGTCTGGACTGAAGATCCTGGGAAAATAAAGAAGTATCCTGAAGGGATGAGATGATAGCCATCAGGGAAAATGCCAGGAGGTATTTCCCCGGCCGGAATATATTTTTTTCACATCTCCTGATCTTCAACAATCCAATCACTCTTATGATGTTTTATGATATCTCAAACAACATATTCAGGGCAAATATAAACACAAAATATTTATTAGTGATTTTGTGTCATCAGAGATTGTAAACATGGATGAGAATAGTTTCTTCCCGGCCTGATCAGGCTCTGGAAGAGATTGATGTGAATAACCACGGGCCAAACCAGGGATTAGCAGCCTCTTTTATTGATCAGGCTCTGAAGGAGCCTAATATGAATAACCCAGGGCCAACAGCCCTGGGTATGCGATGCCTTACCCCGGTTCATCCCTGAAAAGGGTGAAAAAAATCACTCAATTCAAAAACTTTTGTATCTTAGTACTTTCTCGCTGTACAGTATTTAATATTCTTATCTATGTCAGGTTATCATAAACTTATATATCATTTTGTCGTAAGGATGAAAGATAATCGCCAAACAATTGATCCTAAACAGTGCAAACAGATTAGGCACCTGCCGGTGCTATATTAGAAGTAAAATCATTAATGAACAGAACTAAAGTATGAATGTAAATTTTTGTAAATTTACCCATAATAAAATCCTGAAAATACAATGGCACAACTAAAAGAAGGTATGAAAGCACCTGATTTTGAAGGTGTGGATCAGAATGGAAAAACGATAAAACTAAGTGATTTCAAAGGTAAAAAACTGGTACTCTATTTCTATCCGAAAGATAATACCCCGGGATGCACTGCCGAAGCATGTAACCTCCGCGATAATTATGATGAGATACTGAAAAAAGGGTTTGCCGTCGTCGGCGTAAGCATGGACAGCGAGAAATCCCATAAAGGTTTTGCAGATAAATACTCTCTGCCATTTCCTCTTATCGCCGATACTTCAAAAAAGATCCTTAATGATTACGGAGTATGGAAAGAAAAAAGCCTCTACGGAAGGACATTTCTCGGTACCGTGCGAACCACTTTCATCATCGACGGAAAAGGAATTATAGAAAAGATCATCTCAAAGGTCGAGACCAAGTCACACTCTGAACAAATATTCAAGATTTATAAATAATACCACTAATATGAGCAAAGAAAAACCGGAGATCAATAAAGAGAAACTGAAAGCTCTTGAAGTTACCCTGGGAAAGATTGAGAAAGATTTCGGTAAGGGGACAATAATGAAACTTGGCGATCATGCCATTGAAAATATCCAGGTGATATCGACCGGATCAATAGGACTTGACGCAGCACTCGGAATAGGAGGCTTGCCGCGGGGCAGGGTGATCGAGATCTATGGCCCTGAAGCATCCGGAAAAACGACCCTGGCAATACATGCCATTGCAGAAGCCCAGAAAAACGGAGGTATAGCCGCAATAATAGACGCTGAACACACTTTTGACCGTAATTACGCTGAGAAACTCGGAGTGGACGTTGAGAACCTTCTTATATCACAACCTGACAATGGCGAACAGGCGCTCGAGATAACAGATAACCTTATAAGATCCGGTGCACTTGACATCATAGTTATTGACTCAGTTGCTGCACTGACCCCGAAAGCCGAGATAGAAGGCGAAATGGGTGATTCCAAAATGGGACTCCAGGCAAGACTCATGTCTCAAGCCCTGAGAAAACTCACCGCTAACATCAGCAAGACAAATACTTCCTGCGTATTCATCAATCAGCTCAGGGAAAAAATAGGCGTTATGTTCGGTAATCCTGAAACTACAACCGGGGGAAATGCACTTAAATTTTACTCGTCAGTAAGACTCGATATCAGAAAAACAAACCAGATAAAGGAAGGTGAAGAGATCGTCGGCAACAGAACCCGTGTTAAGATCGTGAAAAATAAACTTGCACCACCATTCAAAAAAGCTGATTTCGATATCCTCTATGGAGAAGGTATTTCTCAACTCGGGGAAATAGTTGATCTCGGTACCGATTTCAATATCATCAAGAAAAGCGGCTCATGGTTCAGCTATGGAGATACCAAGATCGGACAAGGACGCGATGCCGTTAAACAAATACTTAAAGATAATCCGGAATTGCTCGAAGAGCTAAAGGCTAAAGTGCAGGAAGCTCTCAAAAAACAATGACAATACAAACATAATCATTATGAAAAGATATCTTTTACCGGTAGCTCTTCTGGCTCTCTTTTTCTCTGTTTCCTGTAAAAAAGAAACGAAAAGCGTCACCACCCCGGCAGTAGCAATCAACAATCAACTAGAAGAAAAGGCAGGAGGTGTAATGACACCTGAGATACTCTGGAAATTCAACCGGTTAGGCTCTGTAGCTCTCTCTCCCAACGGTTCCGAATTGCTTTATACTGTTACCGGGATCGATGCCCAGACTGAAGCAAGACTTACCAATATCTTCAGGATACCATCATCAGGAGGTGATCCGGTCAGAATGACTCCTGAAGAAGGAAGCTCTCCCCAATGGTTCAATAATGGCCAGTCAGTTGCTTTCATTAAGGGTGGCACCCTTATGACAATGAATGCTGACGGATCAGGAATTACAGAAGTAAAAGGACTCGATAACTTTGAAGCCTGGAGAATATCTCCGGCAGGCAACAGTATCTTTTTTACAAGGAGAGTGAAACTGGATCAGACAGCAAACGAAAAATACAACCTGCCCAAAGCAAAAGTCAGGATCATAGACGATCTGATGTACCGCCACTGGAACTACTGGAGCGATTATTCCTACAGTCATATTTTTGTAGCATCATTTGACGGGAAAACCGTTTCCGGCGAAAAAGATATAATGCAAGGACAGAAATTCGAGTCACCTACAGCACCTTATTTCGATGAAAATGAGATATCCTGGAGCCCTGATGGGAAATATATCGCATATACAACTAAAAGACTGAGAGGAAGAGATGATGCGAGAAGCACTAATACTGATATCTTCCTATATGAGATCTCATCGGGTAAAGAAATAAACATCAGTGAAGGCAACAGGGGATACGACAAGTATCCTGTTTTCTCTCCCGATGGTTCCAAAATTGCATACCAGAGCATGGAAAGAAATGGTTATGAATCCGATCTCGACAGGCTCATGGTGTATGATCTTGGAACACGTAAAAATACATGGGTTACAAAAGGCTGGGACTTCGATGTTGAGAACATAGTATGGGCTGATAATTCAAGGATCTATTTTACATGCGCCTACCTGGGAACTGCTCAGGTCTTCCGTACTGACATTACGGGAAAAGGTGTTGACAAGGTAACTGAAGGTATTCACGACCTGGGCCCGCTGAATCTGAGGTCAGGTGTGTTGATTTCCACTATTCAGTCTATGTCGATGGCGCCCGAGATTGCCCTTATCGATATGTCGACGGGCGAAATAAAGCAGATAAGTAATATCAATAAGGGAATATACGAATCGGTCAAAATGGGAAGGACTGAGGAGAGATATATAAAGACCAGGGACGGGAAGAATATGCAGATGTGGATAATCTACCCTCCTGATTTTGATGCATCAAAGAAATACCCGGCACTGCTCTTCTGCAAGGGCGGGCCACAGGGGCCTTTGAGTCAGAGCTGGTCGTACAGATGGAACTACCAGCTGATGGCAGCCAACGGATACATAGTCATTGCACCCAACCGGCGCGGCAGTTCAGGATTCGGTCAGGCCTGGAAAGAACAAATATCAGGTGATTATGGCGGGGCAAATATCCAGGATTACCTGGATGCCACTGATGCAATGGCCAGGGAGCCTTTTGTTGATAAGGAAAGACTTGCAGCCGTCGGCGCCAGCTATGGAGGTTCGTCGGTCTTCTACCTGGCTGGTATGCATGGCGGCCGTTTCAAGGCATTTATAGCTCACTGCGGAGTATATAACCTTATCAGCTGGTACGGATCAACGGAAGAACTGTGGTATCCTGACTGGGATATTGAGGGCCCTTACTGGAACCTGCCGAAAAGCTATAAGTTTTCACCGCATCTGATGGCCGACAACTGGGATACTCCCATACTTATTATCACCGGGGCCAATGATTTCAGGATACCGTACACACAGAGCATGGAGGCATTCCAGAATGCACAGCTGCATGATATACCAAGCAAGCTCTTATTCTTTGAGGATGAAGGTCATTGGGTACTGAAACCTCAGAATTCATTGATCTGGCAGAAGGAGTTTTTCAGCTGGCTGGAAACCTATCTGCAATAACTTAAGGACTTCTGCTACTTTCTCATCTTTTGGAAGACGTTCATCTATCCAATGGATAACTGTACCTTTCCGCTCCATTCCCCTAAACCAGGTCATCTGTCGTTTTGCAAACTGATGAATGGCTGTTTCCAGCTCACTGACCATTGTTTCGTAACTTATTACTCCGGTAAGATATAATGTAATGTATTTGTATTCAAGCCCATAGTATATCAAAGTTTCTTTATTCACACCACTGTCCAGCAAGCCTCTGACTTCATCAACCATTCCGGTTCTCAAACGCTCCAGAAGTCTTTCACTTATACGTTTTCGTCTGACCTCCCTGTCAACCATAATGCCTATGACAAGAGGCTTCAGTGGAGGGAATTTTTTTTGCTTCCGTACTGACACATGGTTGAAATGCTCAATTTCAATAGCCCTGATAACCCGTTTTTTGGTATCAATATCTGTTACATTATGAAGTTTCTTATATGTCGACAGAATGTTAATAAGCTCTTCCATCGACTTTTTTTCAAGCCTTGCCCTGAGACCGCTGTCAGGAGGCACCTCAAACATCTCGTAACCCTTTACAATACTGTCGATGTACATTCCGGACCCTCCGCACACAACCGGGAAGATGTCCTTTTCCTTAAGCTTCCTGTATATCTCAATAAAATCGCGCTGATACTCAAACAGGTTATACTTATATCCAGGGTCAGCTATATCGATAAGATGACAAGGGATCCTCCGGCCGGAAATAAAATATTCGTCATAATCCTTGCCCGTCCCCAGATCCATCCCGCGATACACCTGCCTTGAATCAGCACTAATGATCTCGCCATCCAGAAGGTCGGCAAGAGCTACTGCCAGTGATGTCTTTCCGGAAGCTGTTGGTCCGGTCACAACCAGAAGATCATATGAGGATATTGATTTTTCTGACATAACCGCTTTAAAAGACGGCTGAACGGCAATTTACCATAAAATTATTAATTTTACCGGTCTTTGAATCTGCTTTTTTTAAAACCTATGAAAGGTGGTTCCAGTGATATTGTGATAAGAAACAAAAAAGCTTCTCATGATTATGAGTTCCTCGACAAGTTTATTGCTGGGATACAACTAAGAGGAACTGAAATAAAATCCATCAGGGAAGGCAAAGCTGCACTAACAGATTCATACTGTTTTTTCAGTGAAGGGGAACTGTTTGTCAAAGGCATGCACATTGCAGAATACTGGTGGGGCAATCTGAATAACCACGACCCTCTGAGGGAAAGAAAACTTCTTCTTACAAAACGTGAACTTCGTAAACTTGACAGGAAAGTAAAGGAAACCGGACTGACTATCATAGTATTGAAGGTTTTTGTGAATGAACGCGGCCTTGCAAAAGCAGAAATTGCATTAGCAAAAGGCAAGAAGGAATATGATAAACGGCAAACCCTCCGGAAGAAAGACACCGAAAGGGAAATGGCCCGCCACAGAAAGAAATAAACTGCGATCAGAAATTCGGGCTCAGGAGGTAACGCGAATAGAACTCAACAATACGTTCTACAGCTTCATCAGATGTATCAACTATTGTAAACAGATCTAGATCACCCGGAGAAATTGTATGCTCTTCGGCCAGCATTTCCTCCTTTATCCAGTCAAGAAGTCCACTCCAGTATTTCTTGCCGACAAGAATTATCGGGAATTTTCCTATTTTCCTTGTCTGGATCAGTGTTATAGCTTCAAACAGCTCGTCGAAAGTTCCGAAACCACCTGGTAAAACAATAAAACCCTGGGCATATTTCATGAACATAACCTTTCTGACAAAGAAATGGTCAAAAGTAATGAGCTTATCAGCATCGATATACGGATTCGGTCTCTGTTCAAAAGGCAGGTCAATATTTATTCCGACAGATTTACCGTTGCCCTTCCTTGCTCCCTTGTTCGCTGCTTCCATTATTCCGGGCCCTCCGCCTGTTATCACTCCGTATCCCTTCTGGGTGAGCTTGAAAGCAATATCCTCAGCCAGGCGATAATACTTATCATTATGATGAGTACGTGCAGAACCAAATATCGAAACACACGGACCTATACGGGCAAGTTTTTCAAAACCTTCAACAAGTTCGGAAATTATTTTAAATACTCTCCATGAATCGGTTGTATGGATCTCATGCCATGTCTTCTCTTTAAAAGCATCAACTATCAGATCAGCAGGTTTATCGTGTTTGCCCATAACGAATTGGTTTTAAGTCTCAAATATAATTATTTTCTTATGCCTGCAATTCAGCTTTAAGGAATAATCCGGTATAAGTGTCTTTACGTTCTGCCAGTTCCTCGGGCAATCCGGCAAAAACAATATTACCTCCTTCCCTGCCCCCTTCCTTACCAAGGTCGACGATATAATCAGCCATTTTAATGACATCCATATTATGCTCGATGACGATGACAGTATTTCCTCTGTCGACAAGCTTGTTCAAAACATCAAGCAGTACGCGTACATCTTCAAAATGAAGTCCGGTCGTCGGCTCATCAAGAATATAGAGTGTCTTGCCTGTATCACGTCGTGCAAGCTCTGTCGCAAGCTTAACTCTCTGTGCTTCTCCGCCCGAGAGAGTCGTTGATTGCTGTCCAAGCCTGATATAGCCAAGTCCCACATCCTTAAGGGTTTTTATCTTATGATGAATTGAAGGAATGTTCTCGAAGAAATCGACCGCAATATTGACTGTCATATCGAGTACATCGCTGATCGACTTGCCTTTGAATTTCACTTCAAGTGTTTCCCGGTTGTATCTTTTCCCGTTGCATTCCGGACAATTCACATATACATCAGGCAGAAAATTCATCTCAATTGTTTTTACTCCTGCCCCTTCGCATCCTTCGCATCTCCCACCCTTTACGTTGAATGAGAATCTGCCGGCCGAGAATCCTCTTATTTTGGCTTCGGTAGTCTGCTCAAAAAGTTTCCTTATGTCAGTGAATACGCCGGTATAAGTTGCCGGATTTGACCTGGGTGTCTTTCCTATTGGTGACTGGTCGACTTCGACGACCTTATCGATATTTTCAATTCCGACTATCTCCCTGTAAGGAAGGGGTGTCTTGCCTGAATGATAAAACCGCCTGGCCAGTGCCGGATGCAATGTCTGATTGATCAGTGATGATTTGCCACTGCCTGAAACTCCGGTAATGCATATGAGTGTTCCAAGCGGCAGCAACAGATCAACATTGTTCAGGTTATGCCCTGTCGCCCCTTTCAGGGAAAGGAATTTACCGTTTCCTTTTCTGCGCTGAGAAGGGATATTGAATACTTTTTTTCTGTTAAGGTATGCAGATGTGAGAGTATCGAGTTTCATGAATTCCTGAGGAGAGCCCTGTGCCACAACGAGTCCTCCATGGACACCTGCTCCGGGTCCCATATCGACAATATGATCAGCCGACATGATCATCTCCTTATCATGTTCAACAACTATTATTGAATTACCTGAATCGCGCAGTTTCTTCAATGCACCGATAAGACGGCGGTTGTCTCTCTGATGAAGTCCGATGCTTGGTTCATCAAGGATATAAAGCACATTTACGAGTTTTGATCCTATTTGTGTCGCCAACCTTATACGCTGACTCTCACCTCCCGACAGGGTTCTTGCGCCCCTGTTCAGTGAGAGGTAATCAAGCCCTACTTCCAGAAGGAACCCCAGTCTTGACCTTATCTCCTTCAGGATCTCTGAAGCTATCTGATTCTGCCTCGGAGTCATATCTTTCTCAATATTTCCGAGAAATGTGGTTAGTTCCCTTATATCCATCGAAGACAGCTCCCCGATATTCCTGCCTGCAATCCTGAACCACAAAGATTCTTTTTTTAATCGTGTCCCGTTGCATTCCGGACAGACATCATATTGAACATACTGATCCCGCAGCTTGCCCCCGTTTTTCTTTCCATTCATTGCTTCGATGTTCCCGACAAAATTTACAACTCCTTCAAATGTCAGGAAGTAATTTGATGTCATCCCGAGGGGTGTATTTGATAATTTAAGTACCTCATCAGAGCCATATAGCACTTTATTAAGAGCATCAGGAGGTATATCTTTTATTGGTGTATCAAGTGTAAATCCATTCTTTTCAGCAATAGCTTCGATCTGCCAGAATATCCAGGCATTCCTGTATTTCCCGAGAGGTTCAATCCCTCCTTTTCTGATGCTGAGATCAGGATCCGGGATCAGTTTCTTCTCGTTTATATTTGAAATTTCACCGAGACCGTTGCAGTGAGGGCAGGCTCCCTGTGGTGAATTGAACGAAAAAGTATGAGGAGCAGGTTCATTATATGACAATCCGGTAACAGGGCACATTAGATGACGGCTGAAGTATCTTGTTTCGTTTGTTTCTGCATCAAGGATCATCATCACGCCGTCGCCCTGATCGAGTGACATCCTTACAGCGTCACCAAGCCTTTTATCAGTCACCTCGCCTGTCCGGAACTTATCAATTATCAGTTCAATGAAATGGCTCTTGTATCTGTCGAGCTTCAAACCCGAAACAAGTTGTTTTATTTCATTATCCACCCGTACTGAGAGGAAACCTTTTCTCCTTAACTGCTCGAAAAGCTCCTTATAATGACCTTTACGTCCTTTTACAACAGGTGCGAGGAAGTAGACTTTCTTTCCGGCGAAACGTTCTTTAATCAGATCAATTATCTGATCGTCGGTGTATTTAACCATTTTCTCGCCCGACTCATATGAATATGCATCGGCAGCCCTTGCATAGAGCAACCTGAGAAAGTCGTAGATCTCAGTTATCGTACCGACTGTTGAACGGGGATTCTTGTTTGTGCTCTTCTGTTCGATTGAAATGACAGGACTTAATCCAGTTATCTTATCAACGTCAGGCCGTTCCATTCCGCCAAGGAACTGGCGGGCATACGCTGAGAGAGTTTCCATATATCTTCTCTGTCCTTCCGCATAGATCGTATCAAAAGCAAGGGAAGACTTTCCGCTCCCGCTCAATCCTGTAATTACGACAAGCTTATTCCGGGGGATAGTAACATCAATATCCTTTAAATTATGTACCCTGGTTCCAAGTACCTGAATCTGTTCACTCATTTTGCCAAACCCTGCAGGTAATCAGTATGCTTCAGATTGCTCTATTTTCCTCATCCCGTCAGCCGGGATCTTTATTATATATTTCTTATTCTGGCGGTTACTCAGATAAGGTTTTCTGAGCCAGGGATTCAGGAATTTGAGCAGCTTATAATTTGTTCCAAATTTCTGTGCAAACTGAGAGAAATCGGTTACAGCCGTATCAACTTCTACCTCAAAGTATTTTAGCTCGGGATAGAGTTCATCGCTCTTCAGTGTGAATCCGTATTCTCCCGGGTCAGTTATAATAAGCTTATAGGCAAGAGCCCTGAAAATATACCTGGCAGTCTCTTCAGCCAGTAAAAGATCATAGTAATTGTTCTGCTTCTGGATCATGATCTGCTCGTTTAGAGCGGCTCTGCCTCCGTTATATGAAGCAGCGGCGAGAGTCCAGTTACCATATTTCTCATATGATTTTCTGAAATAGTCACAGGCAAACTTTGTCGATCTTTCAAGACTGTACCTTTCATCAACTTCCTCATTGATCTCCATACCTTCCTCCCTGCCGGTAGCCTTCATTATCTGCCAGAAACCGGTAGCGCCTGCCGGCGATATCATATTGCTGTATTCACTTTCTGCAGCTGCGAGGTATTTAAAATCATCAGGGATATTATTCTCAGCAAGGATCTTTTCAATTACAGGGAGGTACCTGTTAGCCCTTTTAATAATGAGTATCGTTGAAGAATGCCTGTAAGCGCTAGTAAGCAGCTCACGATCAAGACTTTCCCTTGTATCAAAATTATCCAGCGGCACCTCTTCACCTGCAAAAGTCAATTTCTCAGGAAGCTTATAGGGCATGTTTGAACGGATAGTATCTTTTTCAGCAATTTCTTCCGTTCCTGGTGCACTGAATCCCTTTGATCCTCCTGCAATTGACAGAATTATTATTATAATGCTTACCAGGATAACCGATGCCAGCAATGTTCTCCTGAATGGTTGTGTCATTGTGAATACGGGTAAATAGAAACAAAGTGCAAAGGTAATACATTTACATCTTATAAATTACTTAAGGTATGTCAAAAACCAATGTAAGGAAAAAATAGTATCTGAAAGGATCAGAACCTGTATGTCAGGCCTGAGAACAGGCCGAATGAATAAGGATGTATTTTGATCCCCGAAACGGGGCTGAAAGGATTGATATAGTATCTCAAAGTCGGTTCAAGGTTAAGTGAAAAGTTGCCTGACAGGTTGTACTCCATACCCATTCCCACCGAGCTGCTGAATGATATCATATTAAGGCCGTCGGTTTTGCCTACTTCATATTTCTGGCCGTCGATCGATGCATATACAGAATTCGCCACAAGGACATTAGAGGATATCCCTCCTATTATGTTTACATCGATGCTTTTATCTATAACCTTGTATCTCAATATGACCGGCAGTTCAAGATAGCCGAAATTCTGACGGAGCGAATTATCAAGGTACTTAAGGTTAGCTTTTGCAGGATCAAAAATATCATTTGTATACATTGTGATGATCCTGTTGCCTGTGGCATTATCTCTAAGAAAGACGTCAGGATTGTTTGTATAGACCATTCCGTTAGCTGTCCTGATTGCAAAATTGCGTCCGCCTTTTGAATAATCGTACTGGCTGAATCCGCCGAATGCTGAGATACCTGGCAGTTCCTGCCCAATTGATGAGTAATAAAGACCTGATTGTACGCTGAATCTCTTATTCACCTTATAAGATACAGCCAAACCGCCTGTGTATGCAAAGGCAGGCTGCTGCCCCGATGTCATTGAAGATGCTATATCGGCATTTCCGGAGACGATCCGTGAATAATATGCCGGTGAGGCAAGTGCAGCTACAGACCATCTTGGTACAGCCGGTCTCACAGGATTTTCGTTTACTGCCAGTTCAGTATTATCAGTTAAATCGAAAGACCGGATACGGGTTTCATTGAAAACAGGTATTCTCTCCCGCGGCCTGTAATATCCCTCGCCCGTATTCACGTCTGATAGTGTCGGATAGAGGATATTTTCGATCGATGTTATTCCGGCATCTGAAACAACAGTGTTTCTCATCTCAGTGGGTCGTGCATCAGCAATTGCAATCAGCGGGATACCGGCTGCAGTCTGATCTGCCCTGTTCACCTCCGTGGCGGGAGTTATTACCCCGGGTAATGTTGTCAGTTGGCCGGTTGCAACAGCATTGTTTTCAGAAAGTGATGAGATCTGCAAGCCATATCTGTATGCAATGACACTGACGGACAGCAATACTGCTATTGTTGCAGCCACTCTCAGTATTATTACGAACGGCCTTCGTCTGCTGATGATAGGACGCAGGTTGGTCCATGTTTCTTTCGGCAGGAGAACCTCGTAGTCTTTTAGCCCGTTCCTGAAAAGCAGATCAATATTTGCCCCCTGCTTATCCATTTGATATTTTCTTTTTCAACCCCGTATATGATCCAACTCTCCTCTGGAGTATTATCCTTGCACGTGCCAGGTTCGATTTTGATGTTCCTTCAGATATATTGACCATCTGGCTGATCTCCTTATGGGAGTATCCTTCGATGGCAAACAGGTTAAATACCATCCTGTATTTAGGCGGCAGTTCCCTTATAATCTCAAGAAGATCGCCCGCCTCAAGCCCTGCATAATCTTCATTATCGGGTTCCGCATCAGGTTCCGGTATCGTCTCTATATCGTCAACCCTGTAAAGATTATGCTTGCTCCTGTATTTCTCAAGGGCGGTATTAACCATTATCTTTCGTATCCATCCTTCAAAAGAACCTTCATGCTTGTAATGACAAAGGTTTTCAAATATCTTAATGAATCCTTCCTGAAGGATATCACGTGCTTCCTCATCATTACCCGAATATTGAAGGCATACAGCATATAATTTTGCTGCATGGCGACGATAAAGGATCTCCTGATCCTTCCTGTTACCTTTAAGACAACCGCTTATTATATTTTTAATATCGGCCAAGGATCAAACCTCTATAAAAATATAAATATACAAACAATTTGTCTTAAATCCTACAACATTGCTATAAGATTGATGTAAAAATGCCGGAAAAGGTTGCTTTATGAAAGGCGTTACGGCATTATGGCGTTACGGCATTACGGCATTACGGCGGTATGGTATTAGGGCGTTACTGCCTTAAAGCCTTAAAGCCCTAAAGCCTTAACGCCTTAAATATGTATTACCTCCCCGTAGGCAGCTGCTGCTGCTTCCATTATAGCTTCCGACATTGTCGGATGGGGATGAACCGACCTGATTATCTCATGAGCGGTAGTTTCCAGTTTCCTGGCCACAACGATCTCAGATATCATCTCCGTAACATTGGCCCCTATCATATGCGCACCCAGAAGTTCTCCATATGAGGCATCAAATATTAACTTGATGAATCCATCCCTTGACCCTGATGCAGTCGCTTTACCTGAAGCGGTGAATGGGAATTTTCCCACCTTAATTTCGCGGCCAGCTTCTTTAGCAGCTGCTTCCGTAAGGCCGACAGAAGCGATCTCAGGGTTAGTATAAGTACATGCCGCGATGTTACCGTAATCAAGAGGTCTGACGTCCATCCCTGCTATCTTCTCAACACATAGGATCCCCTCAGCTGATGCTACATGAGCCAGAGCCGGTCCCGGAACTATATCTCCGATCGCATAAATCCCCGGAACTGAGGTCTCATAGAACTCGTTCACCAAAACTTTCCCTTTGCCGGTCTTTACCCCGGCTTTCTCAAGACCAATATCTTCAATATTTGGAGTTATTCCTACAGCTGAAAGGACCACGTCAACATTTACAGTCTGATTTCCAGAAGGAGTCTTAACTGACACACTGCACTTTTCTCCCGACAGATCAACTGATTCAACAGCTGAACCGGTCATAATCTTCATTTTCTTCTTTTTAAAAGATCTCTCAAGCTGTTTCGAGACCTCTTCATCCTCATTGGGCACTATCCTTGGAAGGAATTCAACAAGTGTCACTTCGGTCCCTATGGTCTGGTAGAAATCAGCAAACTCGCTGCCTATCGCCCCTGCTCCCACAACGAGCATCGACCGGGGTTGTTCAGGCAAGGTCATTGCTTCCCTGTAGCCGATTATTTTCTTCCCATCCTGCTTCAGACCCGGAAGATCCCTTGAGCGTGCTCCTGTGGCAAGTATAATATTCTTCGCGGTGAACAGCTTCCTGCTGCCATCCTGATCCTCAACCTCAACATTGTTTCCCCCTGCAAGCCTACCATATCCTTTAATATGAGTTATTCCATTCTTTCTGAAAAGGAATTGTATACCCTTGCTCATTCCTTCCGCCACATTGCGGCTTCTGGCAATGACAGCCCCAAAATCAGCTTTCACTTCACCCCCGACTGAAATCCCGTAATCAGATGCGTGGTTCAGATATTCGAAGACCTGTGCGCTTTTTAGTAACGATTTTGTGGGTATACAACCCCAGTTGAGACAGATACCTCCTACCTCAGCTTTCTCAATTACAGCCACTTTCATTTTAAGCTGTGAGGCTCTGATTGCTGCCACGTAGCCTCCCGGGCCGCTGCCGATTATTATAAGATCGTAATCCATTGTATATTATTTAGTAGTGATTGGTTACTGGTGACTGGTTATTGGTGACTGGTTATTGGTATCTGGTCTCTTAAAATATCTCATTAAATAATTAAGAAGTTTTACCATTACCCATAATATTACCAGAGTGAAAATTATAGTAGCTCCGACGGGTACACCCAAAAAATAGGAAATTATATATCCGGCTGCTGTTCCTATGAATCCTGCAAGGATTGACAGGATTATGATCTTTGAATATACCCTTGTCAGAATCATTGCGATGTTAGGAGGGATTGTCAGCAGCGAAAGCACAAGCACCACTCCTGCCATCCTGATGTTTAATACAATAGTGAGTGCCACAAGGGAAGTTGTGATATATTTAAAAGTATCTACATATGATGAATAGGTCCGTGCAAATGTCTCATCATAAGATATATATAGTATTGTCCTGTAGAAGGCTGCAAAATAGAAGGTCAAAAGAACTGACATTATCCCAAGGGCAATTATATCGGCATATGTCACTGTCAGAATGCTTCCGAAGAGATATCCCATAAGATTTGGTGCATAACCGGGTGTCAGGTAAATGAAGATAATACCTGTTGCCATCCCAAATGCCCAGAGTATGCCAATCGCAGAATCTTCCCTTATCTTCTGCCTTACTGACAGATATTCAACGCCAAGTGCAGAAAGAATACCGAAAATTGCTGCTCCCAGCACCGGATTGATACCAAGGAAATATCCGATCCCTATTCCACCGAATGAAGCATGTGTTATCCCGCCGCTGAGAAAAACCATCCGTCTGCTGACAATGTATGTTCCCACAAGGCCGGCCGTAATACTTGCAAAAACCGCACCCAGCAGTCCTTTGACAATGAATTCATATTGTAAAATATTACCTTCCATCCAGGCTGTGGCTTCTTAATACTGTATGTGGCACCTCCCCGTGCGTAATAAGCTGAATAGGACAGCCGTAAGCAAGAAGCTGCTCGTTTGAGATCTCCGACGAAGGATGATAACGGAGATTCCTGTTAACACAAGCATACGACTTGACATGAGACGATATCATGCCAATATCGTGCGAGACCATCAGGATCGCCATCCTTTTATTGAGGTCCTTCAGTTTTTCGTAAAAGTCATTCTCAAAAGTAGAGTCAACAAAATTCCCCGGTTCATCAAGAAGCAGCAGCACCGGGTTGCCGATTATAGCCCGCCCCAGGAATACGCGCTGAAGCTGGCCTCCGGAAAGCTCGTTCAGGGATGAGTGGGCCATTGCTGCAAGACCAAGTTCATCAATCACCTCTGCCGCTCTTTTTTTGTCGGAGGCTGACATGCGGGTGATTATCTTTTTACGGATCATCATCCCGGAAAGGATCACATCAGTAACAGTGACAGGATAGTTATTGTCTCCGGTCGATATCTGAGGCAAATAGCCTATTGTGTTTGCACTGATAAGATCGCTGTTGAAGACAATACTGCCGGCTGAAGGCCTGATGAGCCCGAGGATCACCTTCAGCAGGGTTGTTTTTCCGCCGCCATTCGGACCTATCACTCCTATGAAATCATTTTCATTTACCTTAAAATCAATATTCTGCAACACCACATTGTTTTCATATGATGCCGACAATGATTTTATTTCAATAAGATAAGCCATAGTCTGTAACTTATTTTTTGCTCGACAGAAAACTGTCGTGCAAAGAAGTTATTATATCCGTAGTAGCAGCCATCCAGTCTTCTGACAAAGGATCGATAATCTTAAGCTCTGCTCCTATCTCATGAGCGATAACCCTTGCATTCTTGTTATCATATTCCTTCTGTACAAATATAACCCTTATATTTTCCTTCCGGGCGATATCGATCAGTTCCTTCATCCTGGAAGGCGGCGGTTCCTTACCTTCGTATTCAACAGGAATCTCTTTCAGACCATAATCCCTGGCCAGATATGCAAGGTTCGGATGATAGATCATAAAAGCCTTATCCTTAAAATCCGAAAAAAATGATACGGCCTGTTTATCGGCCGCGTCAATTTTATCAAGCAAAACAGAGTATCTTAATTTATATTCCGCTTCAGATCCCGGATTAAGGCCCGATAAGAGTTCATATACCGATGATGCTATTACTTTAGCACACCTCGGAGATACCCAGTAGTGAGGATCTGCTCCTTCAGTATGCTCTCCGTGATGATCATGCCCGGCGGCAATAAGATCGATCTTTTCTCCTATAGATAATTTTATCATCTGCTTGTTGATCTCATAGAACCTGCCGAGCCAGGTAAGTTCGAATCCCAGGTATCCGTCACCGATATATGCTTCCGATAATCTAAGCTTATTTATCTGGTCAGGTACAGGCTCATAAATATGTGGATTTGAACCGGCAGGAACCATCACATTAACCCTGAAATCATCTCCTGCAATAGCCTCCACAAAATACTTGAACGGAGCTATACTTACAGTAATTATTCGTTCCCTTTTACCTGAAGGATTGAGATTGCAGGAGAACAGTGATGCAAGTGACAGCAGGATAATTATTCTTTTCATTATTTAAGAATTCCGCGATGTATGCAAATTTAACATATAACATTACAAAAGGTTTACCTCTTGCATATAAAATAATATCAGCTATTTTTGATATAGAAAAACCCTCTCCTTACTGATGAAAAACAAGGGTGAGATACTTGCATCTGTGCTCAGAAAATATGACGACTGCCTTTTCTTTCTTCATAATACAAGGGAATTCAGCATTGTAGAAAAAATAATGAATGAAGGATTCATTTTTGAAAACCAGCTGCTTCAATCCACCGACCAGGTAAATCCCAACCAGCCGATCGAAATCACTTATTTCCTTCTTCACAGGAAAGAGTACGGGCCATATACGGTGGTTATAGCAATACCGAAGGATATTTACAGGATCTATTCAGATATATCAGACAAAAACAACACCGGTATTGAGGAGGTGATCACGATCACTGAGCCGCGTTTAAGTGAAAATGATGAACTCATATATACATTGTCTCCTCGACATATCCTTGGATATTTCAACACTCTGACAACAGAATTCAGCAGGAACCTTAAATGGGACAATACATTTAACAACACTGATTTCAGATCGCCTTCCAGGAAGCGGGAGAAACAGGGCAGACGCAAATAATCCAAACAATAAAATATGAAAAAGTTCCTTTTATCAATTGTACTGACCTTCTCAGGTACAGTATTTCTTTTTTTGAATGAAGCATCGGGCCAATACACTGATTACCAGTCTATGGTACAGAAGACCGGGATGCTTGCAAAAAAATTCCCCTCCCTCTGCAATGTAAAAACTCTTGTAAAAACAGCAGGTGACAAGGACATAAGGGTTCTGACTATAGGTACAGGGAAGACCGAAGAGAAACCCGGAGTTGCAATAATCGGAGGTATTGAAGGAAATTATATTGCAGGAAGGGAAATCGCTCTTGGTTTTGCAGAATCACTCCTTAATAATGCGGGCTCGGAAGAGATAAGGGGCCTGCTTGACAAAGTGACATTCTATATCTTCCCGGATATAAGCCCTGATGCATCTGAACTCTTCTTCAGGGGATTAAAATATGAAAGGAACATAAACAGCAGGCCGACAGACGACGACAGGGATTTCCTCATTGATGAGGATCCATATGAGGACCTCAACAACGACGGGCTTATAACAATGCTGCGGGTATCGGATCCTGCAGGATCGTGGATTGAATCACCGGAAGATAACAGAGTAATGGTCACAGCCGATCTGTCGAAGGGACAGAAAGGATCATTCCGTATGTTTTCCGAAGGTATTGATAATGACAAGGACGATAATTTCAATGAGGACGGACCGGGAGGAGTCAATATCAACAGGAATCTCACGTTCAATTACGAGGAATTCGGCGCAAATTCAGGGATCCATCCCGTTTCGGAACCTGAGAGCAAGGCTCTTCTTGATTTTCTGTTCGACCATTATAACATCTATGCCACAATATGTTTC
>MWDJ01000015.1 GCA_002070505.1 Bacteroidetes bacterium ADurb.Bin145
TGTTGTGTCATGATTCCCAAATTTAATTAGACCTAATTTGTTTTTCAAATTATGTCCAGTTATTTGGGGGGTTAAAACAAGAAAAATTTAACCTTTAACCAGCTTTTTTGCTATATGAATGTAATTCCATTAACAATTTATATTTGTGCCTTGAGTGTCTGTTGTTCTCAGACCTTCGTTTAAAGTGGTCATAGAAGGACCGATTTTGAAGTTAGACAAGGTCAAAGTCCTTTTCCAGCTTCAACCTTAATTTGTTTATTATTTCAATAGCTTTGTCAATTGTTCTCAATTTGGTCCTGAAAGAAAGAATCGCCATGCGTATTACGAATTTATTATTAATTACCGTTGAGCTAAAGAAGACATTTCCGTCTTTATGGATCAATTCCAATAGCTTTTTATTAAACATATTCTCATCAACTATTTTAGACGGGTACCAGAAATAGCTTATCGAAAGATCTGGTGTTGGTCCGGTTTTAAAACCGATTTCCTGTAATTTTCTTCTGAAATAGTCTATAAGCAATAATTTTTCATCGAGGCAGGCGATGAATGGTTCCAATCCATGGATTTGTAAAGGAAGCCATATCCGTAAGGCACGAAAATGTCTTGTTAATTCAGGAGACACATCGGCCGGATCATATATGTTTGTGATATTGCGAGCTGCATCCTGTAAATAATTTGCTGTGTATTGATGTGAATGTGTAATTGCTTCCTTGTTTTTAACCAGGACGGCCCCTGACCCATAAGGAATAAACAATCCTTTATGAGGATCCGTGACTAGTGAGTCTGCCATTTCAATTCCATTGAAGATCTCTTTTTTTTGCCTGGACAGAATAAAAAAGCCTCCATAAGCTGCATCAATATGATACCATAGATTATTAACCCTGGCAATTTTGCCTATTTCCATTAACGAATCGACAGCTCCTGTATCTGTTGTTCCTGCGGTAGCAATGATCAGAAAAGGATTTAATCCATTTGTTTTATCTTTATTGATTTGTAGATTTAGTTTCTTTGTATCAATTCTCGAATTCTTATCAAGATCTGAATAACGAAGAATCACATCTTCCAATCCAATTATTTTCAGTGCTTTATTAATACAATGATGAGTCTGTGGACTTAAATAAACAACGCTTTTTGTGATCTTGTTGGATTTTATTTTATGATGATCGCGGGCCGCCGTTAATGCAATTAAATTAGCTATTGAACCTCCTGAAGTCAAGGCTCCTGCCGAGTCTTCCGGAAATCCAAAAATGGATTTCATCCAATTTAGTATTTCATTTTCCATGGTTACTGCCCCGGGTGATGCATAAAACAAACCGGCATATTCGTTTGTGACATCAGCTAAATAATCAGCCAGAGCTGAAGTGTATATCCCACCTCCCGGAACATATCCAATGTGTCTGCCAGAAGCCGCGTTTATCCCTTTGTCGACTACTTCATCTGCATAAACCTGAAGCAACCTGCTTAAAGGTTTTTTACAACCATTTATTGACAGAACACCCTGTTTTACCTTCTTATCAGAATAAGCTTTAGTTTCTTCAATATCATTGATAAAATAATTTGTATAATCCTGAATTTGCTGAAAATATTTATTCCTTTTTGCCTCTGATGGTTCAAGTTCTTTAGATATATTCTCCAACTCCAGGATTCTTTTTATCAGTTTTTTCATTTATTTAAATTCAGATTGTTCCGTTCCTTAGGTACAAAATTGTTTTAAATTTAAAAATTAATTGGTAGTATTTCCTGGAAAAGCCAGCAATCGCGAACCCGGCAGGATGATTTATATCAATAATTTAATATTTTTGTTGAACACTGCCATTATTCAACAAAATTATTTACAATGAAACCTAACCGACGTGTCTTTATCAAAACAATGAGTACCGGCGCTACCGGACTTGCCTTAGGGACTGTAGCATCAACAATGTCATCTTGCGTGTCCCCGGGAACTGGCAGACAGGAAGATGATGGTCAGATTCTTTTTATCGGCGACGATATTGCGGTCACTGATACACAATATGGCAAAGTAAGAGGTTATAAGCTCAGGGACATCTTTTTTTTCCTGGGGATACCTTACGGAGCTGACACTTCAGGACCAAACAGGTTCATGCCTCCGCAGAAACCGGTACCCTGGACAGATATTTTCCCGGCAGTATGGTGGGGCAACTCTGCTCCTCAGAATATGGAAAACAGATATGCAAATGTATATTCGGCGTTTGTAGATTCATGGAATTATGATGATGTTAGTGAAGACTGCCTAAGGTTAAATGTCTGGACTCCCGGAATTAATGACGGAAAGAAAAGGCCTGTCATAGTCTGGCTGCACGGCGGAGGTTTCACCAGCGGGAACGCGATTGAACAAGATGGTTATAAAGGGGAAAATTTTGCCCGGAAAGCTGATGCCGTATTTGTATCAGTCAATCACAGGTTGGGTGCCTTTGGATTTACAGACCTTTCTGCAGTCGGAGGTGAAAAATTTGCAGCATCGGGCAATGTTGGAATGCTTGATCTTGTAGCTGCACTGGAATGGATTCGTGATAATATTGAAGCCTTCGGAGGCGATCCTGGTAGTGTCACTATCATTGGACAATCAGGCGGGGGTTCCAAGGTAACCACTCTTACAGCCATGCCTGCAGCCAAAGGGCTTTTCCATAAAGGTGTTGTTCTCAGTGGAGGGAGCTTAAGAGCCGGTGAAAAGGAATATTCCGAAAAACTGGGTGCTTACGTACTGAAAGAAGCCGGGTTGAAGGCGAATGAGATCGGTAGACTTCAGGAGATACCCTGGCAGGAGTATTTATTTATAGCCAACAATGCAGCCTCAAAACTTGCAAGTGAATCAATCTCTGCAGACTCAGGCGCCCGCCGGGGCGGTTTCAGCCCGGTAATGGATGGAAGAATTATTCCTCAACATCCCTTTTTCCCTGAAGCATCACCGACTGCAGCGGATGTTCCATTGATAATTTGTTCAACAATGAATGAAACAGCTCCAAGCCGTACAGACTCTGCTCTTGAGAATATCACACTCCCGGAAGTAATAGAAAGAGTAAAGACCTCCGCAAGGAACAGGGCAGGGTTCGGCGATAAAGCTGAAGAGATTGTCAATGCTTATGTAAAAGCTTTCCCTGACAAGAAACCGGTGGAGATATGGTCTATGGTCACCAGTAACCGTCAGAATGCTGTTGCTCTTGCAAATGCCAAATCAAAACAGTCAGCTCCTGTTTATAACGCCTGGTTCTGCTGGCAGCCGCCGCTGTTCGATGGCAGATTACGCGCATTCCATTGTTCAGATATCTGTCACTGGTTCTATAACACCGACCTTATGCTTACACATACCGGAGGAGGTGCAAGACCAAGAAAACTATCAGAGAAAATGTCAGGAGCTCTCCTTCAATTCATGAAAACAGGAAATCCTGATAATGGAGGATTGCCTGCCTGGCCAAGATATACAAGTGAGAACGGAGAGGTTATGATATTAAATGATGTCCCGGAAGTTAAAAATGATCCCGACAGGGAAGCACGCAAAGCTATTCCTGTATAAAGTTAAATAGCAATGGGGCGTCTAAAACATTGGTTATGATCCGGAAATGCAAGATCCAAATAAATTGTTATAAATGCTGATTTTCTAAGGATCGACTAATTAAAACAATTTAAAAACAATCAAAAAACCTGATGCTTTTATGAAAAATTTATCAATAATTACTTTGATGTTTGTGGCACTGGCAATGGCCTCATGCAGTGATTCGAATCCCGTATTGAAAATTGAAGGTGGCGAAGTAATCGGCGTACAGACTCCGACGAAGGGTATTATTGCATATAAGGGTATTCCTTTTGCAGCCCCTCCTGTTGGCAACCTGCGCTGGAAAGAGCCGCAACCTGTAATACCCTGGGAAGGCGTAAAGGTAGCAGACACATACGGTGATGCTGCCCCTCAAACAACGTGGGACCCCGAGAGTTTTTACGGCAGGGAATGGCGCGCCAGCGGCTCTGTTCCGTTTACCGAGGACTGCCTTTACCTGAATATCTGGACACCTGCAGCAGGCAAAACAGGTAAGAAACTCCCTGTTGCCATGTGGATACATGGCGGAGGCTTACGTGAAGGCTTTGCCTATGAACCGGAAATGGATGGCGGTGAGGATTGGGCTTCACGTGGTGTAATTTTGGTACAAATAACTTATCGTCTCGGTTCAATAGGATTCTTTTCACATCCTCTTTTGTCGGCTGAAAGCCCCCATGGTGTGTCGGGCAATTATGGCTTATTAGACCAGGTTGCAGCACTTAAATGGATCCATAATAATATTGAGCAGTTTGGCGGCGATCCTGACAATATAACCATCTTCGGCCAGAGTGCTGGCGCCGGCAGCGTTCAGTCATTATGCGCTTCTCCTCTGTCAAAGAACCTTATCAGCCATGCTATAAGCATGAGTGGCGGTGGTCTAAGCTCTGCAAGCCCGGGGGTCCCGCTCGATAGCGCCCAGCTTGCCAACAAGAATATGATGGACTATTTTAAGAAGACTACACTTGAGGAAATGCGTGCTCTGTCGTTCGAGGATCTTCGCCAAATGTCGGCTGATTACACTGCAGCCACCAAAAAAAGCGTTATGTGGAGCCGTATTGTCGACAATTATTTCTTAACAGGCACTTTCTATGATGTGGCACTCGCTAACGAGATTGCAGACATACCATATATGTTTGGAATGACTGCCAATGATAGCAGAGATGCAACAGAAGCTATTGGAGATTTCTGTGCACTGCGTGCAGAAAAAAGCAGCAAGCCTGCATATGCCTATTTATTCAGACGCCAGCTGCCGGGTGATGAGAATGGGGCTTTCCACTCCTCTGATTTGTGGTATGTTTTCCATTCGTTCAGGCACAGCTGGAGGCCTTTCACAGCAGGAGACGAGGAACTGAGCCTTAAGATTGTCGATTTCTGGACCAATTTCGCCAAGTATGGAGATCCGAACGGGAAAGGTGGTGGTGTCTGGACTCCTTATACTCCTGAGGTTCCTGAATTTATGGTTTTCGACGCAGATGAGGAAAAAGCAATCTGCACCATGACTGACACTCCAAAATACGAGGGCGCCTCTCCCAGGAAGTAAAGAGATATTTTTCAAAGAAAAGCCCGATAACCTGACACAGAGGACGGGCTTTTTCTTTTATTAAAAATGTAAACTTTGGACAAACTAGTTTCAGGAATATCATCCCGGGCAAAAATGGCTTGTCCTGCTCGCGCAACTGTTGCAATTGCCCAATCAACTTTCAGTAACAAACCCCATTTTACAACTGCAGGTTCGTAGCCGGTAACATTTATATTTATTTGTTCCAGCAGGGGCGTTGCATACAACGTCCCTGCTATTCGATATTGAACAGGTGAAAATAATTATTGTTTTTTGAACATCTTTCCCATAATGATAACCCTTTTCCGTTCGGATCACCTGTTTTAGCGAAATTGGTCCAGTAATTCATCATCTTTTCGCTCAGGAGATAGTCGGCAGGAGTTAATGGTCTCCAGCATCTGTCTAAAGTACCGAAAACATACCACAATTCTGAAGAGTGAAAAGCCCCCGCATCATCACCGGGCATTTTACGATCAAAGAGATAGCAGAACGCAGGTTGATGACCATGTTGTTCAATAGCAAGACTAAAAGCCTTAATGGTACTTTCCATAGTGCCGGTACCATCCGCTATTTTGATATCATCGCCACAATAACCGATCATGTAAGGAATATTCAGTATTTTGCCAGCTGCGGCCAGATCGGGGAAGTTGCCGATTGTCAGGTAATTGTCTATATTAAAAATAAAACTCACACTTTTATTTTTCTCTTTTGAATATCTTGTTATAAGATCTTGCAGCTCGTCCAGGGACATCGCCCGCATTTCTTCAAGAGTTTTTATATTACCGTAATCCAGAACATCTTTACCAAGTTTCTCCAGGTCTGCCAGAAGAGGTTGCTGGTTACCTCCCGATGTCCCGCTTCCTACTCCCGGGAATGAATAAAGGCTGCTGTGAATAACCGCCTTATGCACCAGATCCTTTGTAAGGGGAGAAGCAACTAGTGTTTGAACGCTCCGGCCACCGCCGCTCTGTCCGAATATCATGACATTGTTGGGATCGCCTCCAAATTGCCGGATGTTTTTGTTAATCCATTTTAGTGCTGCCAGTTGATCCAGAATTCCATAATTTCCTGAACTGTGATTTTTGCTTTCCTTAGTAAGGAGGGGATGAACAAAAAAACCACTAAGTCCCAAACGATAATTGATTGTTACAAGTATTACACCGCGTTTTGCCAGCGCTTCTCCATCGAACTCCATTTCGTGTCCAAAACCCTGCATCATACCACCACCGTGGATCCACATGGCAACCGGAAGTTTAGTATCAGTTTTTCCCGCTGCTGATGTCCATACATTAAGATACAGACAATCTTCACTGCGAACGGGATCACCATCCGGGAAAAATTCGATTTGATAAAATTCACCTGGTGTCCGGTCAACCTGCATCGCAGCTGCACCAAATTCATCAGCACATTTAATCCCTACCCAGGGTATAACCGGTTGTGCTTCTTTCCAGCGCAAGTCACCCACCGGAGGCGCTGCATACGGGATCCCTCGGTAAACATTGACACCTGGGGTGCATGTTTCAACACCAATGATCTTACCGCCCTCAATTGTCAGTACCGGATTTGTATCAGTCCCTTTGTACGGCTTATATTGAGCTTTTACTACAAAAAGTCCTGAAAACACACAAATTAATAATACAACAATTTTTCTCATGGAATGAATTAATTTGATAAACAAAATCCTAAAATTTTTTTGATGATAATTTAAATAAAAAAATCCAAAAAACAGGATTAATTGTTAATGAATATCGCAGAGGCGTTGCATGCAACGCCCCTGAATTTCGTAAACGTTTATATCAAATTCCTGTCAATTTATTATGTTTGATAAGGTAATGCATACGATACCCGTATATCGTGGTCAAAGAAGAACGGATTCTGCTGCCGATGAATTTCCCACCAAACCAAAAAGCTATATTTGAATAAAATTAACCTGAAGCATCTGTGAGAAAAGAAAAGCGACCATATGTTTGCCCGACGGAATTAGCCGGCAGCCTTGATAACATACTCAGAAAGGCTGTCCACAATCCCCGGAAGATACTGGAGCCGTATATCAGAAAAAATATGACTGTGCTTGATTTAGGTTGCGGACCCGGTTATTTTACAACAGAGCTTGCGAGGCTTGTTGGCGCAGAAGGCAGGATTATTGGAGTTGATCTTCAGCAGGGCATGCTGGAAAAAACGATCAGGAAGATAAGAGGAACATATCTGGAACAAAGAGTTAAAATACACAAATGTCAGGAAGATAAAATCGGTGTGCCGGAGAAGGTGGATTTTGTCCTGTTATTCTGGATGATCCATGAAGTGCCTGATCAGCAGAGGTTGTTCAGGGAACTTAAGTCAATCCTGAATCCAGATGGCAGAATCTGGATCATCGAACCGAAGATCCATGTCAGGAAAAGATCGTTCAATAATATGATCACCCTTTGTGAATTGTCAGGCTTTGAAATTATTGACAGACCAAAGGTATGCTTAAGCAGAACTGTCTTATTATCAATAAGAAATAAATAAAACTCATAACTCATCGCTCATAACCCCTCACCACATCACCCCCTCACCTCATCTCCCTCTCTCCCCTTCTCACTCTCCCCCCTTCTTCTAAGGCGGGCAGAAAGTCCGGACTTTGAAGATGTGTCTGACAGCAAAATTCAATTAAGCCAACGCATCAGGTCCCTCGGGATCGGCCGGAAAAACTGTTGTAAAAGGTGGTACCGGAACAGATCCTGATTCTGTTCGATATTCAAGCCTTTTTATCATCCATGCATCCTCTTTGCTTTTCCTTGTCAGGTATAATTTACATACGCCATTTTCACACCATTTATTTATACCCCCGCCATGCATACGTGCCATTTTTACAAGCACACTGTCAGAAATAACCGGGGTTCCTGCCTGCATTGAATATGGGAAACAGGCTTCCGCAGATAAATGATCCTTTGATATATCAATCGAGTATCCGTTTTTGCTACCAGGAGTTACATCAATCTTCTTTCCTGTTAGACCATTCCTGAACAGGATATTATACATACGCTTTATGCCCGTATCCTTTCCCCTGAACACCCCGCCATTATATACAGATTCACCATCAGCTGCAAATAGTTCCGGTATCTTATCATAAATACCATCATTAAGCATTGATTCATAAGTATGATAAAGATTATCTATGCTTTTTTCTGCCTCAAGGACTGCAATTCTTTCGGATAATTTCTCTACTCTTCTTCCCAGGCCATCATCATTTCGCTCATCAGACTTTGCAGCTGCCGGCACTGTAGATGCAACAACTCCTGTTGCCACCACCGTTCCCATTTTCCGGATAAAGGAACGCCGTCCGGTGTATTTTTCACTTTTAGAACCTGAATGATTCACAGATGTGTTCATAATTGTACTCCTCCTTTTCTTGCCTTGGGGCCAAAATATTTTTTTATGTCATAACGGCCTATATGACGGCCAATTGCTCCAACAAGGTTTAACTGAACCCCATCTTTGCTTCCATAAAGATCAAATCCGCAATCGTGCCTTATTTTTTCATTTATCATAACTACCATCGAATGACCATTACATGCTTCTTCACATTCAGCTAATATATGAACCCCATCACGAACTTTTACCAGCAGGCTCGGACCACACCATTGGGACCCCAATGACTGGTCTGCTGTGTATATTGTCCATGAATGAGAGTTGGGTGCTGTAAAAAGATGCATGGAGGTCATAGCTTTGGAGTATGTCCAAGACCAGGCATTACCCACAAGATCATCTGAAAGCTCATGGCGAAGGTATTTGGGAGGGTTAATCCCTTCCATCTCTGCCACGCCAAAGATGGCATAATAGGATACCTCATTGCCATAATATTCCGTTCCCATCCGGGAATGAATGCAGGTTGTCAGTCCGTTAGTTAAATCAAGGGCTATCTCTAAGCTCGCCCTTGGTTTACTGTCAACAAGAAGATGAGCGAACCATGCAAGGTCGTGATCAGCTTCATAGGCCCTGTATTCAGCCTCGTACCAGGTACTTTCCTTATCTTCCCTGTATCTGAGTATGAATTTTTCATCAACCTTATAATGTATAACCGGGCCTCCCTGATCGTAGCGTAATGTAAATTCTTTTCCCACCAATATGTCGCTAAATGGCATATTGTTTACAGCCATATCAGTAGGACCAAAGTTTGTTGTGCTCTTAAGCGCTGCCTGGTGCACCTCTTCATCACTCATATAAACAAAATCCCTTACAGGACGGTATGCCATCCTCTGTCCCTTCACCGGAGGTCTGGGAGTACCTGAAGCCGGAGCAAGCATCGGCTCATTACCCAGCTTTTCAAATGGCCCGAGCGGAGTGAGTTCTCCAACAATCTCACCTTTACCCCTGAACATATAATATTCAAGTTCATCCCTTTCATTAAAACCAAGCCTTACGCCAACCTGCGTCCTGGTGAAAAGATCAACTACGTATGAAGTGAAGATGCCTGAAAATTCGCATTCGGTCCTGTTGTATATAAACATATTGTCATTTATAAGCACATAATCTGACGGGCTGCAATAGCCTAATTCATCCATGAGGCGCGTAAGTTCCACAAAGTTTGTTGAAACCACAGAGGAATAGAATTCCAGTGTTTCTATACCTGTATCCTGCATCCAGTACATACCCTTGCCTTCTATTCTGTTTGTCAGGTGATGCCTGGTCTCAGGTGGAGCCTGTCCGTTCTTTTCAACGTAACCATAATAGATCTGACGCTGTACTTCCCTGTCATCAATTATTATCTCGGTCCCTCCCATTGTCCTTTCCTTTCTGCCACTGGAAAACCATACCTCAATAATTGTCACAAGGTTTGTATCCTGATCAATGAATACATTAAATCCCCTTTGTTCTGATGGGATCAGATGGGAAAAGAAAATCATGTTTCCAAGGGTCAGGGCGCCATAGCTGCCTGTAAATGATTGACCATCAACCTTAACGAAAAGGTTCTTTTTATCCCTGAAGGAATAATCAAAAACAGGGCCATCGTCTGTTATGATTCTGATAGATTTCCCCGAAAGCTCACCTGTTAACTCTGATTTGCATACCGGACCTGATCCAGCAGAAGCCTTAAGCTTTTCTCCAATCTGGCTTTTAGTAAGTTTGGTGTATTTAAACCGGTGCATCGGGATGTTCATTGTTTGGTTCATGTGACTTTCTCCTTTCTGGTTTTATTCTGATATATTATTAAATCCATTTCTATCTATGCGTAGTGCAGGACTTCTGTTAACTTTATCTGATAATTATTTGTTTAAGAAACTGTTAGTTTTACAAATTACCTTTAAATATAAGTAATTTTGTCAATAAGTTAAGTCGTTTATAAAGCCTTAAATTGTCTGACAAGCATCTAACGTACCTTTAAAGATAAAAACATAGCTCTCCAGGATATAAATATTGCAGTAACATTTATCATTTTAGGGATAACGAGTCCAACCACCGTTCTGGTTATCATATCTGAATTTTGGCCAGTAAGCTGATGGATCCAGCCCTTTGGATCCGGTCCGGATCGCATGTACATTACCGTTAAGGTCATTGATATAAAGAACTCCCTCCTTATCAATTGCGGGTGAAGACCAGATAATTGCGTTGGTAGTGGTCGTCATAGCTACCAGGGAGCCATCAGATGCTTTAAGGGCATAAACCCTTCCGAATTCCTGCCCGAAATAAATAAGTCCGTCTGAACCTATAGCCGGCGATGAGTATATATCAAAATGATCCCTGGGAACATTATCAGGCAGGTCCTCCGGAGTAAATATCCATTTGAGTGTCCCGTCGGAATTAATAGCAAAAAAAGCAGAAGAGGGACTACCATTGTTCAGTCCGAAATAAATTGATCCGTCAGATCCAACCGAGGGTGAAGACCTGAAGGTTCCTGAAAATCCTGCTGTTGCAATATCAAAGGTCCATAATAAAAGACCTTCATGCGAAACAGCATATAATATCCCCGGTTGAGTTGCTACATATAAGTTCCCGTCGACACCTATGGCCGGTGACGAAAAACAATGGTCATTCACACCAAGTGGAAGAGACCACTTTACAGAACCATCCTCCGGGCTCAGAGCTGTCAGCGGTACGTTATGGTAAACAAAATAGACTGTCCCGTCTTTGCCGATGGCTGGAGCATTCCTTATCGCCTCAGGCCATTCTCCTGAGAATGTCCATTTGAGCGTTCCGTCCGAATTAATCGCATACAAACGGTCCCCTCCAGCGTATACGGTGCCATCCGGTCCGATTGCAGGTACCGATAATCCCACATCAATAGTCAGTCTATCCGGATTGATGTCATATTTCCAAAGAAGATCGCCCTGAGAAGAGATATGCCATAATTCATCACCCGTTACCATTCCATTAACCGGATCACGTACTTCTAAAATGAAATAGACAGAATTATCCGGAGATACGGCCGGTGCCGAACGGACCTCATTTAATCCAAGTTGTATCCGCCATTTCTCTCCCCCGTTTTGTACATCCAATGCAATAAAAAACTGACTTTTATTGTGAATGCCAAGCAGAGATGTTGATGTTCCGATATATAGTGTCTGCTCATCTGTGCTCAAAGCAGGTGAACAATAATAGGTTTCAGCAGGAAGTTGTGTTACCCATATTTTAGGTAATGCCGCCTCAGATTCAGGCTCCTTCTTTTTTTTGCAGTCTGTTACGAAAATGGTTGTGAATAGAATTATGAGAAAAGTATCTCGCAAAGATATTTTTTGAAGAAAAATTTGAATACCTATTTTCATCTGATCAGATTATTTCTGCTTCCGGTATTGCACTTCAAATATTATAAGAGAATTTTATTTCAATGGGATCATGAAAAGAAAAATTGTTCTTATTCCAACTGGAACTGGTTATAATTTTTAATTAGTTATATCAAAGTTAAACTATCCTGAAACTAAAGTCAAGTAATTTTCATCTCACCCCTTTTCCCCCTCTCTACTTTTTTCTTTATGAAATTTTGAAGGGTAATAATAGCTTGATAAAACATACTTTTACTAAATTTGAGAAAGATCTAACCTGAACTTATTTAATCCTTTATGATTATGAGCAGATCAAGAAATTTATTCCGGTCAGGACAGTGTAAAAACGATGATGCCAGTCATCAGTCGGTTTTTAGATCAGGTTATCCTGTCAGCACCCGATCAAGGCTCTTTCCGATGTACATCTCCACATTGGTGATCATTGTTGTATTATTATGCACATATTGCCGGCAGCAACCGGAAACTAAGATCCCTTCTCTGTCAGGGATGGATTATCTTCTTAACAACAAGGAATTGCAGTCGTTTGGCGAAAAGCTATTTTTCGACACAAATCTTTCCTCTCCTGAGGGGCAATCATGTGCTGCCTGTCACGGACCCGAAGTTGGATGGACCGGGCCGGATGAGACTGTAAATAAGACCGGAGGCGTTTACCCGGGAGCACTTCATGAGCGTCACGGGAACCGGAAACCAAATAGTTCAGCTTATGCCTCACTCGCTCCTTTATTCAATGCTTTCGTTGAAAACGGGAAAGTGGTTTTTTCCGGAGGCAACTTCTGGGACGGAAGGGCAACCGGTCATTTACTCGGCAACCCGGCCGCTGACCAGGCACAGGGTCCTTTTCTGAATCCAGTTGAACAGAATATTGATAATGCAAAAACCCTGGTAGATAAAGTCTGCAATTCAGAATATGCCTCCCTCTTCAGAAAAGTGGGAAATGATATCTGGTAAGTGCCGGACATCTGCAACAGCAATAATCTTAACCTGCAATTCGGTATTATCGGTATTGCAATTGCCGTCTTTGAGAATTCCGAAAAAGTCAACAGTTTCTCATCCAAATATGATCTTTACCTTCAGGGTAAGGTTGAGCTGACGGCCAGCGAAGAACAGGGACTCGGGTTATTCAAGGGAAAGGCTAAATGCTCTAATTGCCATGTAATTGAATACGAAACCGGAAGTACTTTCCCGCTTTTTACCGATTTCACCTTTGATAATCTGGGGATACCCAAAAATCCTCAGAATCCCTGGTATTCTATGGATACAGCATTTAACAAAGATGGCTCAACCTGGATTGATCCGGGTCTTGCTGAGTTCCTTAAAGAAAAGCCTCAGTATGCAATGTACGCAGAAGAAAATTATGGAAAGCATCAGGTCCCCACACTGAGAAATGTAGATAAACGTCCTTCACCTGATTTTGTTAAATGTTACGGACATAACGGCTATTTTAAAAGCCTTGAAGAAATTGTGCATTTCTATAATACCCGTGATGTATTACCTCCGGTAACTGAGGTATCTGATCCCTTACCGGGAGTGAACTGCTGGCCGTTACCAGAAGTCGCCATAAACATTAACAAAGAAGAACTGGGAAATCTGGGACTGACTGCCGAAGAAGAATCAGCAATCGTTGAGTTTACGAAAACTCTTTCGGATGGTTACGTTTTACAAAATACGAAGTAAGGCTATTTACTTACTGATTTTTCAGTATTGTGTTATTGAAACAGTAACTTGCCTTCTGAAGGGCGAAATTGAGCACGGAGACAGCCTGGGCAATAAGGGTGTAATAATTGACCTGCAATGCCAGTGGATGACAGCCGGATCTGGTATTATTCACCAGGAAATGCCTGTGGAATCAGAGAGGCTGCTGGGCTGCCAGCTCTGGGTTAACCTGGCGTTCAGCGAACTTCAGAACAAAACATTCATAAAACACAACAAACCACAGGAATTCTGATCAGCGTCTTTAATTTATCAATCCTTTGCATTTTTTACGCCGGCAAAAAAACCACCAGAGTAATCCCGATTCGGGAAAATAATTGTCAAAGCTAAATACTCCTTTTTTAATTTTACCTTCCCTGAGTAACTCTGATAACTTCCTGATCTTCCGGAGTTGCCTCTTTGTCATAAACAAATTAACAATGGAAAAAATCCTGAAGAATCCTTCAGATGAAATATCTTTGTTGTACCAGCCTTTTACTTTGCACCATAACCTGGCCTTTGCCCCTGGCTCCTGGATCCTGTATTCTATAAACATCTCTTTCAGATAACGGTTAACAGGCGGATTGATCGGCAAACAGAAACGACCTGCAATAAATGTATTTTCTTCAAATCCATATATATGGAATGACAGTAAAAAATGTGAATTGATTTTAAGAGGAGGCAGATTTTCAATGATATATTCCGGCGATTTTCTGCCCCTGTTATCAAGAAAGTCAAAACTATAAGGAGCTATCCGGAGCTGCTTCAGCCAAACATAAATATCAGATGCGCCCGCCTCTATCTCAATATTCCTGGTCAGCTCCCTGCAGTCTGAGCCTGATATATCAGGCAACGAATCAATAAAAAATACAGGAGTTGAAAGGTGCTTTTCGTTCATTCAGACTTTAATCCCTTTTTAAAAATTAGGAATCTTCAATAAAGTTATTGATTCTTAAAATCATATGCAAAATTTCTATTTTGCAGAAAATATCTTTCCGGGATTTAAATATCCTGAATCCCATTTCAAACAGCAGCAAAGATTTACTGCATTTATTATTGAAGTTATGGTCCTTACAAATAAAATTTCGCACCCGGGTATTCAGTTTTTGAATGTATGATTAAAGTGGATATCTTTATAACAAGAATTAATGATTGTTCAGGATTTATAACTTATCAGATATGAGTAAAAATAATCTTCTCATTGAACAGATCAGCAGGTTTAACTTTGATCAGACTGTTGACAAGATATTAAAGGAAGCAGAAAAAAGGGCATGGAATGTGCCTGCCATTCACAATCTGCAACAATCTTTGGCCAAATCGGGAAGAGCAGTTAAGCCCGTAAAAGTGATTGAGATATGCAAACCTGAATATTCCGGGCAGATGCTTGAATTAAATCATGAACGTATAATGTCGGTTATGATGCCATGCCGCATATCAGTTTACGTAAAGGATGATGGTAAGACTTATACAGCGCTTGTCAATGGTGCAGAATTATCTGCCGGACAGCCGGAAAATATAGCAAAAGTCATGAAAGCTGCATCCGATGAGACGATGGAAATAGTAAAAACAGTTACCGGGTAATACTGTCTGATATTTGTCTTTACGATATCAGGAAGATGGGTAACTGTGAACCGACTTCCTCTCACCAATCTGCTGCCTCCACATTGCATAATAGAGTCCCTTGTTCTCCAGAAGTGTCTTGTGATTCCCTTCCTCTACTATCCTTCCTTTTTCAAGCACATAGATACGATCCGCATGCATTATTGTGGAAAGACGGTGCGCAATCATAAGTATAATCTGATTTTTTCCGGCGGAAATTTCCCTCAGCGTATTGGTTATCTCTTCTTCCGTAAGCGAATCAAGCGCAGATGTGGCCTCATCAAAAATAAGTATCCGCGGCTGGCGGACCAATGCTCTTGCAATTGCTAGTCTTTGTTTCTCACCACCTGAGACCATCTTCCCTCCTTCACCCAATATTGTATCCAGGCCATCTTTTGAGTCTTCAATAACTTTAAGTGAAGATGCCTTTTTCAATGCAGCTAAAATCTCCTCGTCAGTGGCCTCGGGTTTCACAAACTGGAGATTTGCACGGACCGACCCGGAAAAGAGCTGCGTATCCTGAGTAACAAAGCCTAATTGCTTCCTCATCCTGTTATACCTTATATCCCTGGCCTGAACTTCATCGAAATAAATATTACCGCTTGTTGGAGGATAGAGCCCAACCAGAAGTTTAACAAGTGTCGATTTACCACATCCCGAAGGACCGACAAAGGCGATTGTCTCACCAATCCTTACCTTGAATGAGAGATCTTCAATTGCATCATGATCAGCTTTACGATAACAGAAACTCACATCTTCAAAGCGGAGGCTTTCTATATCTCCTATATCGACAGGATCTTCCGGCCTGTATTCTGTCTCCTTCTGCATCAGGTTGCTGAAAATCTGAAGCGAGGCTTCCGCCTCACGGTAAGCAAGAATTATGGATCCAAGCTCCTGCAGCGGGAACATGATTCTTGTGGAAATAAACTGCATTGCAATAAGTTCTCCCGTTGTCAGTAGGTGTCTGAATATGAGCCATAGAAGAATGAACAATATTGATTCCTTAAGTATAAGCAATACTGATCTCTGGAGAAAAAAGAGTGTCCTTATTTTTTTCACCTTTTTCATTTCCAGGTTGAAGATATTGCTTGTAAAAGTTTTGAGCCTCTTTATCTCCGGCCATGTAAGTCCCATACTTTTTACAAATTCAATGTTGCGGAGTGACTCGGTAATTGTTCCGCTCATTTTATTAGTTTCCTGGATTACAGATCGTTGGATCGTTTTAATTTTGCGACTTAGCAGGCCGGTCAACCCACCCAGCCATGCCACAGCTATGAGAAATACCGGGATCAGTGCCCAATGCTTTGTTATTGAATACCATATAAGGAATGCAACACCCACCAGAGCCGAAAACAATGATGAGATGAATGAGCTGATGAACCTTTCATTGTCGTTCCTCACCTTCTGAAGCAATGATAAAATATGGCCGCTGCTTGTCTCTTCAAATTCGAAGTATGGAAGACGTAAGGTATGCTTCAATCCTTCATCGAAAACTGAAAGACCGAATTTCTGAACTACAAGGCGGGTAAAATAATCTGTGAAGGCACTGGCAAGCCTGGCAAGAAGTGCAACACCTACTGCAAGAACCAACAGGTTGAGGACTCCTCTTACAAGGACCTGCTCACTACGGCCATCAGTATTAACTGCAAAATTATCTATTATTTTTCCGAATATAATGGGATCAATAAGTTCGAGGATCTGCGCAATTGCAGCAAGCGCCATTGCCAGAAAAAGCCATTTCCTGAAAGGCTTGAGATATTTCCAGATGATTTTCATAATATCTTTCTTATCCGTGAACCCCTTGTCAGGAGAAATATTACTATTTCCTGATCTACTAAAATAGAGAATTAAACCTTCCGGCTATGTTATTTGTTAGGGAAAATATTAATTAGAATCATTCTAAAATACTTCATATATTTGCTTTACAGATAAATGAATCATATATTGCCTTTATTGAATTAAACACTTATAATGAAGCCTGTTGCGCGAAGAAAATTATACGATCATATTTTAAATGATCCTTAATCAATACCTGACTGTAAAGAACACCTGAAAAGGGGGCTTTATAGTCCCCTTTTTTGTTTGACAGGCCATTTGAAGAATGGCATCAGAGCAAAGACTTATGATTTTTAGCTTTAATTACAAGTAACATTGATTAATATAAAATACTAACATTTAAATAAATACAGATGAATACGATAATTTTAAGCAAGTTGGATTTTTCGAGGATCCATAAATGCATTCACGATGCAAGGCGGATGAATACAATCGGTGCAAATGAAGCCGAAAATCTGATGAAGGAACTGAGCTCCGCAAAAGTAGTCGAACCGGAAGAGATCCCCCATGATGTTGTAACAATGAATTCAATTGTTAAGATCAGCTTTCTGAATACAAAAAAAACACTTCAATTTCAGATAGTCTACCCCGATCAGGCAAATTTCAGAGAAAACAGGATATCTATTCTTTCTCCTGTCGCAACAGCCCTTATCGGATATAAGGTTTCAGACGAAATTGAATGGGTAGTGCCCTCAGGCCTGACTAAATTAAGGATCGACGAGATTATCTATCAGCCTGAGGCTGCAGGTGATTTTGACAGGTAAACATCCGGATTGAATCAGAATTACTGAGTCTGTTTTAAGGTAATTAAAGAAACTGTTTTAAGAGTTACTTAACTGTAAATTCAACAATATGAAAAAAGATCCGACAGAAAAAAAAGAAAATCTGAAACTCGTGTCAGGGCATCCTGATAACTTGTTGCACACATTCGTAAGGTGGACGGAAGATGGCCGGATTTACAGAGGTACAGTTATCGATGTTTTTATACGTCAGGGTGTCAGATATCTCGATGTAATGACAATTTTTGGGACCAAACGCTCTGTAAGTTTGTCGAAAGTGAAATTCATTAATTTCAAAGATCAGATATAACAATGGACAGATATGCAATGCTTCAATTCCTGAAAAGCATAGAGCTTTTCAGCGGCCTTAATAATAAGGAGTTACAGGAAGTATCAAAAAATTTAAAAGAGAAATTCTACAGCACTGGCAACATGCTGTTCCATGAAAATAGTCCCAGAAAAGCTATTTTTATTATTTATGAAGGGGACGTTGAACTTTATAAGTATAATTCATACGGAATAAAGGTCAGACTGGCTTTATTCAGCAAGGGAGATTTTCTTGGTGAAGGGATCTGGGACAGGCATTCACCTCATTCGACTTCTGCAGTAGTACTGGGTAAAGCGATTCTGTTTGTTGTCGACAGAGAAATGTTCAGTTACAGCTCCGGAACTTCCCTTAAAATCCTGTCAAATATAACCCGGATCATTTCGAGAAGGATGCGCAATGCAAATAACAGGATGCTGAATCTATCCACCCAGTATGAATCCGGGAGGACAAGAACCGAACATGATCTGCTTGGTAAACGTGATGTACCTTATGAATCTTACTATGGTATTCAAACACTCAGGGCTGTTGAGAATTTCAATATCTCAGGGATAATCCTGAACTTTTTTCCTTCATTTATAGAAGCATTGTCGATGGTAAAAGAAGCAGCTGCCGAAGCTAATTTTGAGCTTGAATTGCTCGAAAAAGATATAAGGGATGCAATAGTTCTTGCCTGCCATAAATTACAAAACCGTAAATTTCATAATCAATTCGTTGTTGATATGATCCAGGGCGGAGCAGGAACATCAACTAATATGAATGCCAACGAAGTTATAGCAAATATAGCTTTGGAAATACTCGGCCATAAAAAAGGAGAGTATATTTATTGCCACCCGAATAATCATGTAAATAAGTCCCAATCAACAAATGATGCTTATCCCACTGCAATAAAAATAGCTCTGTATAATTCCAATAAAGAAATTGTAACAGTCCTTAAAGCCTTAGCTGATTCCTTCAGTAAAAAGGGAGAAGAATTTGCCCACATAATTAAGATGGGAAGGACCCAGCTGCAGGATGCCGTACCAATGACCCTCGGCCAGGAATTTGAAGCTTATGCAATCACTCTTGAGGAAGAGATTGAAAGACTGAACCAGAATGCGGGGTTATTCCTGGAGGTCAATATGGGGGCAACTGCAATCGGCACCGGCATTAATTCTGAACCGGGGTATGCAGAAAAAGTCATTAAACATTTAAAAAGAATTACCGGTCTAGATCTGATTCTGGCCTCAAACCTTGTTGAAGCTACACAGGATACCGGAGCATTTGTTATGTATTCATCTGCAGTAAAACGACTGGCAGTAAAACTATCAAAGATATGCAATGACCTTCGCCTTCTTTCTTCCGGCCCCAGGACAGGCATTAATGAAATAAACCTGCCGCCTGTGCAACCCGGATCCTCAATTATGCCCGGGAAGGTCAATCCGGTAATACCTGAAGTGGTAAACCAGATAGCTTTTAAGGTTATCGGAAACGATTTAACCGTAACAATGGCTTCGGAAGGAGGACAACTTGAACTTAATGTTTTTGAGCCTGTTATAGTCCAGAGTATCTTTGAATCAGTCGAGATGCTTATAAATGGAATGAATACACTTAAATACCGCTGCATTGACGGAATAACTGCCAATGAAGATCGTTGCAGGAATCTGGTCAAAAACAGTATAGGTCTGATAACCGCACTCCTTCCCTGGATCGGTTATGACGACCTGAATGAACTGGCTAGAGAAGCCCTTGACAGTAATGATAGTGTTTATTCACTGGTGCTCAGGAAAGGTCTTTTATCAAGAGAAAAGCTTGACATGATATTATTGCCTGAGAATATGATCAGGCCCGTTAAAACCAAAACAAATAAAGGCAATGATAACTGAAATATTTGAAAAGAATATAGAGGATGTGTACAGGACATCAATTGTACAGCAAACAGCCTTCTGGTCGGAAGTGAAAAGAAAACTCGGACTGGAAACAACAGCTATCGATTTCAAGGTAAAAATAGATGAAATAAGCAGGGTCTCTGAGGATAACTGTAGTGTGAACGGGGATGTACTTGTCATAATAAAAAAGATAGACAGAAATACCTCTGTTGCATATGTCCCTTATGGTCCCGAAATCAAACCCGGAGAACAAAGCCAGAGCATATTCCTTGAAGAGCTTTCAGAAATTATGAGATCCTTCCTGCCTTCTGACTGTATAATGGTCCGGTTTGATCTGGCTTGGGAATCATACTGGGCAAAGGAACCCGATTTTTTCTGTCCTGACGGTAAATGGCTGGGGCCTCCGGCTAGTTCATTTCAGGAGATAAGATTTAATTATAATACCGTTAAGTGGAACTTTAAGAAGGCTCTTTCAAACAATCTGCCGTCAAATACCATATTTATTGATCTGACAAAAAGTAAAGACGACCTTCTTAAATCAATGAAACAGAAAACCCGGTACAATATAAGCCTTTCAAAAAGGAAAAAAGTCACTGTGCGGATCGCCGGGATCAGGGAATTGGAAACATGGTATAGATTATACCGTGATACATCTGCCAGGAATCATATCTATCTTCATGATATTAATTATTTCCGGACTATCCTGAGTGTCGACTCCTGTAAAACCCAGTCCCCTGCAAATGTGATACTCCTTATTGCTGAAACAGATCATAAACCGCTTGCATCAATGTTCCTTGTAATTTCTGGAAACCGTGCCACATATCTCTATGGAGCATCTTCATCGGAGAACAGAAATATGATGGCAAGTTATGCTCTCCAGTGGGAAGCCATGAATATTGCCAAAGAGATGGGTTGTACCGAATATGATATGTTCGGAGTGGCCCCGGCATCCGATCCTGGCCATCCTTTGTACGGACTGTACCGGTTCAAATCAGGGTTCGGCGGTGAATTGTTTCATTCGCTCGGATGCTGGGATTATCCTTTTGATCTGGAAAAATACAAAACATTCTGCTCAGTGGAATTGACTCAGAAAGGCTATCATGATAACTGATGCGGAGGTAGCAACATTGTGTAGAAATTTGCTGTAAATTTCGGATGTTAAATTCATAGCTGTTATTTTTACTCATTGACCGGAATGAAAAAATGAAAATCATATCCTGGAATGTTAACGGCATTCGCGCCATTGCAAAAAAATCATTTTTTAATGATCTGGGACTTTTGGATCCTGATATTATTTGTCTTCAGGAAACTAAAGCCCAGGACAGTCAGGTTTCCGAAACACTTGCTCCACTGAATGGTAGCTATATCTTTTCAAATTCAGCAGTGAGACCCGGATACTCGGGGACGGCAGTTATTTCAAAGATCAGGCCTCTGAATGTCACAAAGGACATAGGTATAAAAGAACATGACTCTGAAGGCCGGGTACTATCTCTGGAGCTTGAACAATTCTTCCTAGTAAATGTGTATGTCCCTAATTCCGGGGCTGAACTTGGCAGGTTAGGTTACAGACAGGAATGGGACATAGCTTTTTTCAGTTACCTGAAGAGCCTTGAAAAGATAAAACCCGTTGTCGTCTGCGGAGATCTTAATGTCGCCCATAAGAACATTGACCTGGCACGCCCTAAGGAAAACTACAATAAGACGGCCGGATATATGCAGGAAGAGATAAACGGGATGGACAGGCTCACTGAAGGTGGTTTTACTGATACTTTCCGCCATTTCTATCCTGATGCGACAGGAAGATACTCATGGTGGAGCTTCAGGGCCGGAGCAAGACCAAAGAACATCGGATGGAGAATCGATTATTTTCTTGTAAGCACACCCTTCCTTCCAAAGGTAAAAGATGCATTTATCCGCGAAGAAATAAACGGATCTGATCATTGTCCCGTGGGTATTATACTGGATCTTCCTGACTGATACTTTGCCCGTAGACTGACAGGTTATAGGAGTCTTATATCCTCAGTTATTTTCCTCTCGGATCTGAACTCTTCTTATTTTACCGCTTATTGTCTTTGGCAATTCAGTAACAAATTCAATTATCCTGGGATATTTATAGGGAGCTGTAACTTTTTTGACATGCTCCTGCAACTCTTTTGCCAGCTCTTCACTGGGATTATAATTTTTAGACAAAACTACGGTTGCTTTCACTATCTGTCCCCTGTCAGGGTCGGGGACTGCCGTTACGGCACATTCAAGCACAGCTGGATGCTCAATGAGAGCACTTTCGACTTCAAAGGGACCTATTCTGTAGCCCGAGCTCTTTATAATATCATCTGCTCTGCCGACAAACCAGAAATAACCGTCTTCGTCGTACCATGCCATATCACCTGTTCTATATACACCATCAGACCAGACATTTTTTGTCAGTTCATCATCACGGTAATATCCTTTAAACATACCAACCGGCTTTCTCCGGTCTGTATATATAACAATCTCTCCTTCATTGCCGATTTCACAAGTGTTACCAGCTTCGTCGACAATATCAATATCATAACCAGGTGTTGGTTTGCCCATTGACCCGGGTTTTGGTTCCATCCAGGGATAAGTGGCTATTGCCACAGTACATTCAGTCTGACCATATCCTTCCATAAGCCTGAGTCCCGTCTTCTCATAGAAGTACCTGAATACTTCAGGATTCAGAGGTTCTCCGGCAACAACACAGTTCTTAAGAGCGCTCAGATCGTAGTTTGTAAGGTCTTCCTTAATAAGAAACCTGTAAATTGTTGGCGGTGCACAGAAAGTGGTGACTCTGTATTTTTCAATAATACCAAGAATATCTTTAGGGATAAACCTGTCGTAATCATATGTCATTACCGCACTGCCCGATATCCATTGACCGTAGATCTTTCCCCAGGCTGATTTAGCCCAGCCTGTATCCGCAATAGTGAAATGAAGTCCGTTATCCTGAACATTCTGCCAGTATTTTGCAGTTACAATATGTCCCAGGGGATATGTAAAATCATGAGTTACCATCTTCGGCATCCCTGTGGTCCCCGATGTAAAATACAATAGCATTATATCATTATTGGCAGTTGCTTCATCCCCAATGGGTTCGTTAAATACGTCCGGACTCTCTTCCATGCCTTTTGTAAGATTCATCCAGCCTTCTTTGTCAGCATCAATCAGAACTTTGTATTTCAGAGAGGGTGATTTACTTTCCGATTCCTCAATATGCTGCATTACAAGATGATCAGTTACACAGACTATCATTTTTATCCCTGCGGCATTATTCCTGTATATTATATCTTTTGCCGAAAGAAGATGAGTTGCCGGAATTGTAACTGCACCAATTTTGTTCAGGGCTAGACTACAGAACCAGAATGTATAGTGCCTCTTCAGGATCAACATTACTGGGTCTCCTTTACGTATGCCAGCCGATCTGAAGAAATTGGCAACCTTGTCGCTGTAATATTTCATCTGGCTGAAGGTAAAAACCTCCTGATTACCCTTATCATCACACCATACCATTGCTGTTTTTCCTGGTGTCCGGGCTGCTGTTTCATCAACAATATCCCTGGCAAAATTGAAATTCTCAGGAACCCTAATCTCAAATTCAGACCTGAACTCCTCATAGGATTGGAATTCAGTCTTCTTAAGGTATTTTTCAAGAACCATAATAATACTACACTTATATTCTATAAAATAATTGCCAGAAATTTTACCTGCTCGTTGTTCAGAGCCTTCATTGCATGATTATAACCTGAATCATAATAAATCGAATCACCTTCATTCATAATTATTTCATGTCCGTCGATTATCGTCATCATTGCTCCTTTTATAACGTAATTAAATTCCTGCCCCGGATGAGAATTGAACTCTAACATAGTATCTTCTGGTTTAGGATCAATAGTCACCATAAATATTTCAGCTTTTTTATGAATGAAATTGAACGCAAGGCTTTCATACCTGTATTGCTGCCTCCTTTCAAGTTTTAATCCTTTCCCGTTTCTCACTACACTGTAAATGTGAAGCTTTGGATTATCACCTCCCAGTAATACTGACAGCTCTACATTGAATAATTCAGATATCTCGAAAACTATCCCCACGGGGATATCAGCCTCTCCACTTTCATACTTATTATAAAGATCTGTATCAAGTCCAAGCTTCTGAGCCAGTGTTTCTACTGAAATACCCGATATTTCACGGATCTCTTTTATTCTGGCGGCAATCTGTCTTATCTGTTCCGTCATAACTTCCCGTTTTAAAATCCCAATATTATATAAATTATTTAAATGTGACTATTGGATTTATGACTGAATAAATAATTCATTGCACCGGTATTTAAGTTTATCAGGTCTTTAATTGTAAAAAACAGCCATTCGATGAATTTATATTTTGTGAATTATCTGTTAATAGTTTAGCATAAAAAGTTACCCTGAATAAGATAGTTTTTCTATATTTTTCACTTCACCTTCCGCATGTAACTTTTTTTATGAAAGTTCTTGTAATTTATGACCTCGATCCCGCCTGGGAACAGCATGAAATCCGGGAGGCCCGGAATTCAGGCAGAGTGCTTTTTCAGTCTTTGAAAAAAGAAGGTATCGAAACTTATCTTGAAGAACTGCAGGATCAATTTCTTGAAAGAAGACTGGAAAGATATAATCCGGCAGATACCATAGTTTTCAATCTTTGTGAAACAATGCCAGGAATACCTTGCGGTGAAAGAAAAATTGTTGAGATCATTGAAAACCGGGGATTCACTTATACTGGAAATGTACCGGAAGTGATAGAAACCAGTTATGATAAAATGAAAGTAAAGGAAATCCTGATCTCTCTTGGGATCAGAGTTCCTTACGGTGAAGTGCTTAGTGCGGAAGAGGCTGAGAACTGGACTTTATTTCCTGCAATAGTTAAACCCTCACATGAGCACTGCAGCCTTACAATCAGTGAAAAATCTGTGGTTTATAATACATCGGAACTACGGGAACGGATCCTTTTTGTAAATAACGAACTGAAACAATCTGCAATTGTTGAAGATTTTATTGATGGCCGTGAATTTCATGTTTCAGTATGGAACAATGATGAACCCGAAGTTCTGCCACCAGCTGAAATGGATTTTTCTGCTTTCCATGAAGCACGTGAAAAACTCTGTACTTTTGATTCAAAGAGCATACCTGGTTCGGACCATTACGAAAAGATCCAGATCCGGATTCCTGCTCCTCTTGATGAACGACATCTAAGAAAACTCGAAAAGATAGCCCTGACTACATGGAGAGGATTCGGGTGTCTCGATTATGCCCGGTTCGATTTCAGGTTGCGTGATAATAAATTCTATCTGCTCGATATTAATCCGAATAACGATATAAGTGTTGACACCAGCTTCGCCATGGCAGCAGAATTTAAGAATTATTCATACAGCAAGATGGTACGACGGATAATAATGATGGCAGCCCAGAGACATCCTGAAATTGGAGAGGAAGTAATGGTACAAAGTACAATCAATAATTCATTTTACCTGTAAGAATATCCCTCTGGTTTACTGCCTGTCTATCTGTATTCTTTTTTCACCTTTATAACTTCTTACATTCTTAATATCTCTCAGGTACGCAATCAACGCATCAGCTGAAGTAATAAAAAGCGACTGCCCCGGATCATTATGCTGATATTTGTAAACCTGTGTCATATAACTGTTCATCGCTACAGAGTAAGTCTGGTCCATTGGTAGTGGAATACCGTCTACAGTCAGGAGATCTACTTCTGCAAGATTACCGTTGGGATCCGTTCTGAGTTTTGTTCTTATGCCTGAAGGATAAAGGGGCGTTTTGTCATCTATGGAATATGCCGCAAGCATAAGAGAATTGATTTCGTTCCCGGTAAGTTTTGTTACAACAAGTTCATTCCCGAATGGATCAAGCTGATAAATATCCATTATTCTTATCGGGCCCTGGGGCAGGCGATCGATCCTGACCCCTCCCGGATTTACCAGGGCAATGTCAGCCCTTGCGGCATTACGTTGTCCGTCGGCCATCAGATAACCCAGCTCCTCATGTGATGAAAAACCAGCGGTCGCTGTTGCAATCACTTCTTTTAGAACAGGATTATCGTTTAATTTATCAACCATGGCCCGGATGGAAGCTTTCTCATTCTTTGAGCTCCTTATGTCAATAAGCTCCATGCTTCTTTGCAAGGTCCCATCGATCTTTTTAGTCATTTTTATCAGAGTGCCGTATTTCAGTTTATTCTCAGCCTGTGTGATCATGATGCCATTATGGATCTGTTCCTTTTCAACTTTTGTATGGGAATGACCTCCGATTATCAGATCAATACCCGGAGGCATTGCCTCAGCCAGTTGTACGTCGTTCTCAAAGCCAATATGGGTCAATGCAATAAAAATATCACATTGATCTTTCAGCCATATATACTCACGTGCAGTTTCAAAAGGAGAGCGGAAAGAAAATTCTTTTACATTATCAGGATGCGAATCGGGAATCCCGTTCTGGTTTATATGTAAGAGACCCAGAAATGTCAGCTTTAATCCATTGGGTAAAGTAATGATCTCATACGGATTCACCTTCAGGTTATCAGTTCCGCTTTTTGTCATATTTGCACAGATAAATCCAAAGTTTGCCTTATAGCTCAGTTTTCTGAATCCTTCAGGGCTTGAATCGAATTCGTGGTTTCCCACAGCACTCAGATCAAAGCCTGTTGCATTCATTAATTCAACAACCGGTAAGCCCTTCTCCGGATACTGATCATTCACCGGATTTCCTGTCTGGTTATCCCCGGCGGCAACTAAAAGCATATCCGGATAAATGGCTTCAAGGCTATCAACTATATAAGCCAGCTTTGGGAAATTGTCAATTGTTGCATGTATATCGTTTACAGCGAAAATAACAGCCTGCTTGTTATTCTGACCGCCGCTTATTACTTTCTTCCCCGTGCCGCAGGCGAA
Source organism: Bacteroidetes bacterium ADurb.Bin145 (assembly GCA_002070505.1). Classification (GTDB taxonomy): domain Bacteria; phylum Bacteroidota; class Bacteroidia; order Bacteroidales; family VadinHA17; genus LD21. The sequence goes on from MWDJ01000015.1 coordinate 26,918, forward strand.
AAGAAGTCCTATTGCAAGTATGACTGAGCCAAGCTTCAGAATCGATTTTCTCTTCCCCCGTTTTTCACGGATGAAAAGCGAATTACCATCTGAGAGTTCTCCGTCTTCTGCTACTTTGTTCCCATAGCGATCTTCAACAGGCGGGATCTTTTCCGGTATCTTTTTACCCAGCTGAGAATAATATTTAAGGATAGCATCCTTTACTTTAGCCCCGCTGTAAAGTTCAAGTATAGTGTTGTTTACTTCGATTTTCATTAATTACATTTTTGCTATTGACATACAGACTTGAACTACATCATTTTCAACAGACATAGTTGCGATCCGGGCCAGAGCCTTCATATTTTTATAAAGACTAATTTCCCTGACTCACCCACGCTTCTCCTTCAGGTGTCCGCCGCCATGCAAAATAAGAATCAAGGATTGCCAGAGATTCAGCGCTTGGCACCGGTCCCTGTTTAGGTGTCTGGTTGAAATGCATTACCACAGGGTTGGCATCACTGAAAGCCGGCCATTCAGGCACACCTTCTCCGTTAGGATTGCCGTACTTTGCAAAGTTGGTCCAGTAAGTAGCCATAGCTTCAGATATTGCATGATCTGTCTCTGTCAATTGCGGGTTTGAGGCATCCAGATGCTTAAAGACGTAGGCCACATCCTGGCCATGAGGAGAGCCATAACCTGCTCTTGGCGAATCGGCAGGATAGTCGGGATGCTGATCGAAATAATAATAAAAAACCTTTGATTTTCCGGTCTTTGACTGGAGCCGCGCCCATATCCATGTATGCCAGCCGAAAGCTGCATCGCGAGCCAGGTCACGGGCTGTTTTTGGTACTGAGTTCTCCCCGGGAGGATAAGCTTTAATAAGATCTTCTGCAAATTTACCGTAACGGGTTTTTACCCCGGTAATAAATTCCTCAGGACTTTTTTCCCGGGAAAAGCTGGCTCCTTCATCAGAGTTATAACCTACGAGTATAGGGGTATCGTTATATTTACCTGCCTCATAGAGCTTGTATTGATCATCAGGGATCACCCACCCGTCTATAATTGGCCAGGACATTCCAAGACCTCTTCCGGCCGGAAGTTTATCAGCTTCAATTTTTCTCAGTTCTTCTATCGATGTAACACCTGCACTTTTAAGGTAAACCTCTCCATCGCGTTCTGCATCTGCAAGTCTTTTCAGATTCTCTCCCGGGAAGGTTGTCGGCCGTGGTGGTCCGAATGAACCTCCGCTTTGCGAAATGGCTCCGTGGAATAATCCTTTTGCCAGCGGTGATGCGCACAGCATGCTTACAGCAATTCCTCCAGCTGATTCACCGAATATTGTCACTTTATCGGGGTCGCCGCCAAAAGCTGCAATATTTTTCTGCACCCACTGCAGACCAGCTATCATATCAAGCAGACCGTAATTCCCGGAAACATTTTGCGGACTTTCCTTGCTCAGTTCCGGGTGGGCAAGGAATCCCAGCTGACCGACACGGTATGCAATGCTGACAAGTACGACACCTTTTTCAGCAAGTTTCTCTCCGCTGTAATTTGGTTCAGATGTTGATCCGGCACCGAATCCTCCACCGTAAATCCATACGAGAACCGGAATCCGGTCTTTTTTTGATTTAGCTGGTGTCCACACATTGAGATACAAGCAATCCTCGCTCTTCCCTGCAGGTGGATTACCACCTTGTATCGGGCCGGGAGCAAATTTATTAGCTTCCAGCACTCCCTCCCATTTAGGTGCCGGCTGGGGAGCGCGCCACCGGAGATCACCGACAGGCGGGGCGGCAAAAGGAATACCTTTAAAAACCGTTAATCCGCCTTCGATAGTACCCTGTAATAATCCGCCATCGGTCTTAACCTTTCCTGGCTGCTGTTTGCCACAGGATCCGATCGCAAACATCATAATTATTGCTGCAATAAAAGTAGCTTTTTTCATATACCCTCCTCCTGTTTTTTTGATTTTTAATCTTTACTAAAACAGTATTTTTTGTGTGCTGCTGTTTACAATAAAGATAATGACAAAATTGAATCCAGAGATGAAGGGGAATGAAAAATTAAGTCGGGAGGATTAATAAACAATATCCCCTGCAAGGCTTAGGAAATCCATTTCTTAAATATCATAAACCAGGAAAGCTGGTAGTATTCTCCTGATTCCTTATTCATAAGTGCCATATTTGCTTTCAGAGGAAAAGGGACAAGCACATCATGTCCTGTTTTCCAGTTGGCAGGGGTCATCACGTTATCGGTATGAGTCACCTGAAGGGCTTTGACCGTCCTTATAAGTTCTTCCATATTCCTTCCGACTTCCTGAGGGTAAAAGAATTCTGCCCTGATCTTATTATCCGGATCAATTATAAATACCCCTCTCACGTCCCTTATATTATCTGTTCCCCGATGTATCATCCCATATAACTTTGCAATGTTAAGCCCGGAATCATCCATTATCGGAAAGTTGATGTTCTGCTGAGAGTATCCCCTGTATTCAATATTTTCCAGTGTAGTTTTCCATTGATTATGAGTATCAAGAGGATCTGTTGAAACGACAAGTAATTTAACTCCCAGATCATCAAATTCGTTCTGAAGGTTTGCAAGTTCAATCAATTCAGTGGAACACACAGGAGTAAAATCCATCGGGTGACTGAATATTACTTTCCAGCTCTTCCCAAAATCCGAGGGGAAATTTACAGGTCCGGCTGTCGATTCAGCATAAAACGGTGGTGCCTCTTCCCCTATTAGAGGAATCCGGAAGTTCCTGCTCTCAGTATTCCGGTTTACCTTATCGGTTTTCCCTCCCGGCTTGAAAATATTTCTGAAAATTGACATCTTCTAAAAAATCTGGTAGAAACTGTTTTTAAAAAGAACCGGATACTCATTAAAACAAACTGAAATGACTTATGTTCATGGTTGTTCCCGGTATTTATAACTACCTGTAAAAAGTTTAAGTAATTATTATTACAATGCTTAAATTCGTTTATATATCAATGTTTTATTATGCAATATTCTTGTTGACTGCCTATCATTTTGATGAAATCCAGTTGACCAGATCCCTGACTACTTTTACTGAATCACTATCCCAGAATACTGAATGCCTGCTGTTGGGATAAATAAGCAATTCCCTCCTTGAATTTACCAGGTTCCGGTTTAAAAAATAAGCCCCTCGTATTGAACTGATTTTATCATTTCCTCCATGGATGATAAGGACTGGCAGAGATATACTCGAAAGCGCGGACTTTCTCTTGCATTCTCTTTGAATTTTCCGAACCTTCAGAAGGTAATCCATACTTATATAATGGATAGACAAGCTGTCGTTTCTTCTTGCATCAATATATTCCTGATCATTGACGGAAGATTCAAGTCTTCTTCCATCAAGATAAAGAAATGGCCTTTTCCTGTTGAATATTAAAGGGAAGATGCATGAGATATTATCAAAATGAACTATCTGAGATCTATGAACCCTCAGCGGACTGCCGATAAGAATTAATCCGGCAAGATGTGAAGCAGTAGAATCATTCATGGCTGAGGCAAGAGCGTAAACACTGCCCATGCTTACTCCCATCAGATAAATTTCAGCGTACTTATTTTCTTCATCAATTAATAAGATCAGACTGTCTATTGATGCTAAGATGTTTTTATTTGATTCGATAACACCCTGGGATTTCCGGAAAGACCATGCCCTGGCATATCAATTGCGTAAACAAGGACACTGTCATTCTCAATATACTTAGTGATCTTCCCGTATGGATAACTGTGAAATCCTATACCGTGCAATATCAACAGGATCTTCCTGTTATTTGCTATTACAGGAGATCCCCATTTTCTGTAGAATATCCTTTCTCCGTTGCTCTCAAAACTAAAAACAGAATCATTATCGCTCCGTATTTTATCACTTGATTGGTCAATCAGAGATAAAGTATCCTGAGCTCCAAGTGAATTTGAGAAAAAAGAGATTATGATTATAAATACGGCATTAATCAGTTGCCTTTTTAATGCCGGTAATACTACCTGATAAGATTTAGGGCACAAGGTCGATTTTAATACAATTTACAACAAATTCGGATAATTTCAAAATAATTTCATTCTAAAATTATTATCTATTATCTCTCATTATAACTTATATGTCGTAAACATACGTTATATAATGATCTCTTAAGGAAAACAAAAACAGGGGCATTAAAAATCTGCCCCTGCCTTAATGTGCAATTTTATTTAAGCTGGTTATTCCTGAATGCTGCCCTCTATAGGCGGTACCTTTCTGAATCCCGGACCCGCAGTTCCCGGAAAATCGATAAATACCTTGTTATCCTCAAAACGGAAATTCATTATTTCATTGTGAACACTTTCTATATATCTGAGAGTCATTTCCAGTGACTGATCTTCTTTCCAGGTATAGGCACCTGCTATTTTGAAGGGAGGCAGTCCATTCAGACTGTTTACAGCTGTCGAGAAAATAGATGGCCCGTGCCTGAGTGTTTCACCAAACGCCCATTTACCTGACCCAAACGCAAGATCAAAAGAAGCTGTATCAGTCTTCATATTAAGATGGCATACATCATCCCTGAATTGAAAAGTAAGGCTTTGAATGTTTCTGTTATTTTCTGACAATTTGAATGTTTTCCCCGATATTTTTGATGTAATTTCCTCATTGGATCTTTTGGGTGGTACGGGCAGAGCAAGAGAAGCCAGTCTCTGCTTCAGTAATGAGACTGAACCTTCGTCAGCTGGCAGCGGATCACCTTCCATCGCCGGATAGAGATATTTCCATACCATATCAAGTTCTCCCCACATATCATTTGAATTTGCAGTGAATACCACCACCGCATCTTTCTCAGGAATAATAAGAATAAACTGTCCGAAAGCGCCATTGGCCTGGTACGAGTTATGTCGTGCGCGCCAGAACTGGTAACAATAACCCTGCACATCATCGAGTGAGGAATCTCTCTTCGATTGTGTTATTTCGGGCCTTTGCTGTATTTTTAAAGAGGTAGCCTCTTCAACCCATTTTTCAGGAAGCAGTTGCTTGCCGTTCCATTTTCCCTTATTGAGATAGAGCTGCCCTAGTTTTGCCATATCCTCGGTTTTCACCCTCAGTCCCCAACCTCCGGTATTAATGCCTCCGGGCGCTGTCTCCCAATCTATCCCTTCAATCCCCAATGGTTCAAATAACCTTGGTGTGAGATAATCGATCACCTTTTGTCCGCTTACTTTCTGAACTATCGCCGAGAGCATAAACGTTGCCAAAGAACTATACCTGTATCTGGTCCCTGGTTCAATTTCAACGGGTGTCTCCAGGTATGATTTAACCCAGTCCTGCGTAGTCGTTGGCGGTTCACGCCTCTGACCGGCAGACATCATCAGCAGGTGTTTTACCCTGAGCTGCTCAAGGTTTGGACTAATAGAATCAGGCAGCTTATCGGGGAAAAAAGATATGATCTTATCCTCGATACTGAGTTTCTTTTCCTTTACTGCAAATCCTACTGCAGTTGAGGTAAAGCTCTTGCTGGCCGAGTACATAGTGTGTTTAAGATCAGGACGGTAAGGATCCCACCATCCTTCAGCAATAACTTTCCCATGCCTGAGAAGCATAAAACTATGGAACTCTGTCCTGGTATTTGCTGCTGCCGAATCAAGAAACGTAATTATCGCCTTTGATGAAACTCCTTCGGCTTCAGGAGTGCTTCTGGGAAGCGATTTGTTAACCTGTTTTTCAGAACAGGAAGCCAAAAGATAACAAAGAAGAAATAATAAAACCGCTGATTTTTTATAAGCTCTTTTCATAGGGTAGTGTTTAAAGAAATATCAATCAGAAATCTGGTCTATAAAAATATGATTAATTCAATAATTCTATTCCCGGTTTGCTAATTTTTCTTTCAGTTTTTCTTTAATATCACAGTCTGTTGACTTACTTTTAGTGAATCTGAAAATGAAAAAAACGGAGGTTAAAATGAACAGAAGCAATTTTCTGAAAACAATGGCAGCTACGGTTCCGGCCGCTACAGTAGTCCCGAATTTAAGCCATCTGGCAGAGTCAGAGGCAGGCAAGGTAAGGATCACTGATGTGAAATGTATGAGGGTCCAGATGGATGGTAGAGGACATGTGTTACCTCTTGTCAGGATAGATACGGATGCCGGCGTATATGGAATCGGTGAATGTCACCATGATGTCACAGGCCTGGGTGCTAAGGATGTAGTCGAGAATGCATTCAAACAGATCCTTGTCAAGCAGGATCCTTTCGACATTGCCCGGCTGACTGAACAGATGAAGTTCCGGGTATCTTACCTGGGCGGCAACGGAGGCATTGGCATCCATGCTGTTACCGGTTGTGAGGTAGCCTTGTGGGACCTGGTAGGCAAGCTTCTTGGCATGCCGCTGCGTAAGATCCTGGGAGGAGGATGTTACACCGACAAGGTAAGGGCTTACCTGACCAGCCAGCCCAGGAATATGCTCGATCCCGCTGTCTGCAAGGAATGGATGGATTATGTCAACCAGTCGGTCCAGAAATGGACAGCAGCAAAACCGTTCAGGATATCCCGGCGCCCCGGAGGTGAAGCATTGAACCGACGGCTTTCCTACAGCGAACTGAAAAACAATATTCGCGGATTTACCAACTTAAGAGAAGCTGCTGGTGACGAATTTGAGATCATCGTACATTGCCACTGGGAATTCGGATTCTGGGATGCTATCAGTTTTGCCAGAGCACTTGAACCCATCAGACCATGGTGGATCGAGGATCCTATGCCAATTGAATATGTTGATACATGGGCGAAACTTACAGCTGCTTCACCAATACCTATACTCTGTGGTGAGAATCTTTATACATTGCACGATTTCCTGCCTTTTATCGTTAACCAGGCTGTTCATATGGTTGAAATTGATATATCAATGGCCGGAGGTCTGCTTGAGGCCAAGAAAATTGCCGATCTGGCAAATGCATATTACATGCCTGTAGCCACACATAATGTAATGGGACCCGTAGCAACAATCGCCTCAGCGAATTGTGCATCAACAATTTATGATTTTATCGGACACGAAAGCTATGATTACAAATCAACCTCCCGTGATGGTCACGCAGGATGGGAAACCCTCATTGAATATGACAGGGAAATCATACAGGATGGATATATACAGCTATCAGACAAACCCGGCCTTGGACTGGATCTGAATAAAGAAGTAGCCACCAGGAATCTGGTTAAAGGAGAAAAATGGTGGGGATAAAAAACAATCCTGATTTTTAATTACTTCCATTAAATATTGCTGGTGTGGCAATATTTAATGGAAGTTTTTTAATTGATCAAAAAATCCTATTTAAATATCCTCTGGGCGAAATCATGGAGTGATTTTCTCCAGACCTGCCATTCATGTGCTCCGGGAAAGGATGCAAACGTAACATTTAATCCTTTGTCCCTGAATGTCTGAATTAGCTTCTTTGTTGGCTCTATCCGTGGATCCTGTTCTCCTACTGATATATAAAAAACCTTAAGTTTTTTATTGAACGAGGCAGGATTTGACAGTAGTCCTGGTATTGTGGCTTCGGCATCAAATGCCATGGCTCCTCCACCTGGTTGTCCGATGCCGCCAAAGAGTCCTGTACTGAATACCCCTACATTGGCAAAAACATCAGTATTACGCAAGCCTGTATAAAAAGCCTGACCGCCACCCATTGATAAACCGGATATAGCTCTGTTCTGCGCTCCGGATTTTACCCTGTAATTCTTCTCGATGAAGGGGATTATATTATCTATAAGTTCATCCTTAAAGACAGCCATGGCTTCATCATTATAGCCTCCGGCCTGCGTGCCGGGGCGGGATACATTACCATTGGGAATTACGACTATCATTGGTTTTGCTTTTCCTTCGGCGATAAGATTATCGAGAATAATATCTGTTTTTCCCTGGATTGCCCAGCCTCGTTCATCTTCGCCCCCGCCATGCTGAATATAAAGGACAGGGTATTGTTCTTTCCCTGAATTGTCATAACCGGGTGGTGTGTAAATATTCAAACTTCTCCATGTGCCGGTAACTTTCGAAAAGTATAGTTTGTGTCTTATATCCCCGTGAGGTACATCCTTAACTGTGTAAAAATCAGCACCAGGTTCCGGAATATCAATGGCACTCGACATCCTGCCTGTTCCATAAAAGGATTCACTTGCAGGGTCCGAAAACCTGAACCCGTCAATCACAAGGGAGTAATAATGAAACCCGGGAACCTGCGGATCGGTCGTGACCTTCCAGATTCCCTTTTCATCTTTTTGCATATCATAAAGCTTGCCAAGGTCTACCTGTACATTCTTTGCCTGCGGTGCATTTACCTGGAAGACGACGCTGCCATCAGGCATTATACGCGGATATCGGGCATTCCCAATATTTGTCGGTGCCGGAATACCTTCTTCGGTATTCTGTGCATTTATCAGCCCCGCTCCGAGCAGAAGCAGGATGGATATTAAAATATTGTATCTCATTAGTTCAGATTGAGGTTAATAATTCGTTACCATGTTTCAATTATGTATTCCTTGCCATAGTGATCAAAGCAAGTCCTGCAATGAAGCATATGAACATTATAGTAAGTAACCAGTTTGTCTTTTTTGGAGCTTCCCTGAATTCTTTCCAGACAAATACTCCCCATGCAGCTCCGACCATTGTTGAGCCTTGTCCAAGCCCGTAAGATATTGCAGGTCCGGCCTGCTCAGCTGCTATAATACTGAACGAGAGTCCCATGGCCCAGATCATCCCTCCGATAATGCCGCTTATATGTACCTTAGGAGAAGTTTCTTTGTAATATTCTCCGTAAGTTGAGGCCCTTCCTTCTACAGGTCTGTACATAAAATAGGTGTTCCAGATAAAGCCTGACAGATAACAACCAATCGAGAATACAAGGACTGCAGAGTATGGAGTTAATTTTCCGGCTTCCGGATTGGAGAAGTTAAGGGAAATGCTATCAGCAACAAATCCGTAGAAAAATCCCATGATAATACCTGCAAGTACTGAAAGGATAACTCCTTTACGTGTATCGCCCTTGACTTTGGACGGGATAGTCTGATAAGCTATTGCATTGACTACAATTGCAACAACAACAAGCCCCACTCCTGCAAAAAGCAACACCGGATCACCTGTGGATTCGGAAATATAATTATAAATTACTCCTATGACCAATGCCAGGCCCACTGCAATGGGAAAAGCCACTGACATACCGGCTACTGCTGCTGCAGCTACCCACAGAAGATTTGAAAGATTAAATACTACCCCTCCGAGGAATGCGGAACCAAGAGATTTGATATCGGCCTGGCCAAGGTCCTTGAACAGACTTCTTCCTTCAGATCCGATACTCCCGAGTGTCAATCCGAGAATAAGTGTAAAAATCACAATACCAAGGCAGTAATCCCAATAGAAAAGCGGATTCGGCCATGTTTTTGGTTTCAGGTTCATTGTATTTGCCCATGAACCCCAGCATATCATAGTAATAACGCAGAGGATCACGGCTAGCGGATAAGAACTGACAATATACATAGTTTAATATTTAAGTATCATTTCTGCTTAGTCAGAAAGTCTGATAAAAATTTTGTACCCCATCCCTGCAGACCGAACCTGCTTTCCGTTCTTTGTAATACTGGCGTTTAAAATTATTTAAAAAGAAGCTGCGTGAATCCATGCAGGCTCTTGCGCCAGGTCTGAAATTCATGTGCTGTGCCCGGCGCTTCAAAGTAAACATGTTTAATCCCGGCCTTCTCCAGCTGTTCATGAATGCTTCGTCCTGTACCTGCACCCTCTTTCGAACCCATGCTTATATAGAAAACTTTAACCTGTTTAGCAAATTCTTCCGGTTTTAGGAGCAATCCGTTGTAGCCTGTCTCTACACCCGGAAAACCAAAGGGGGCGCTGAAAATACCTATATTTGCGAATTTGTCAAGATTGGCCTGTGTGATCTGATAGGTCTGGGTTCCTCCAAGGGAAAGTCCTGCCATTGCTCTGTTTTCACGATTTGCCAGAGTTCTGAAGTTCGCATCAATTGCCGGAATAAGATCTTTTATAATAACTGACCCGAATCCATCCCAGAAGGAAGGCATGCCGCTGGGTCCCTGTCCCGGACCGCCAGGGCGTTGTCCCTGACCCGGTCCTGCACCCTGTGGAGGCTGTCCCTGTCCTTGTTGTGGTCTTGCACCTTGTGCCTGCTGACCCTGTCCCTGTCCTTGTCCGGGCCCGGCACCCTGGGCGCCTGCTCCTGCCGGACGGCGTGCGCCACCCATGCCCGCTGCAATACCTCCGTCTTCCATAACAACAATCATTGGTTTAGCTTTACCTTCAGCAATAAGATTGTCAAGTATGAAATTTGTGCGCCCCTGATTTGCCCAGGCACGCCTGTCTTCTCCCATTCCATGCTGGAGATAAAGGACCGGATATCTCTTGTCATTGTTCTTCATATAATCAGGAGGAAGGTAGACATATGCCTGCCTGGTCTCACCTGTCGATTCAGCAAAATACCAGAATGAGACAATCTGCCCGTGGGGTACTTTTTTTACGAGGTAAAAATCTACTCCTTCTTCAGGAACTTCAATACCGCTCATTACACGCCCTGATCCAAAAAAGGTCTCACTTGAAGGATCATTAACCTCCACACCATTAATTCTCAGGTTATAATAATGGAATCCCGGGTCCAGAGGTGCAGTCACTCCTGTCCAGAAACCATCATCACCTAAGGTCAGTGCAGTGTTGCCCAGTCCAACCACAACGCTTTGAGCTTCCGGTGCTCTAACACGAAAAATGGCCCTGCGTTGTGCATCAATACGAGGGTACTCAGCCCCGACAATATTTGTTGATGCAGGCTTTGAGTTTTGAAATAACTCATCAGTCTGACTAAATAAAGATCCATTTACTGTAAAAAATGCTGCGATGAGAAATACAGAAGTTTTATTCATAATAATAATGTATATAAGCTATTTAAATAACAATTGTGCGAATTGAAAAAGGTCCCGCCTCCAGGTTAACCATTCATGCGCAGTACCAGGCGATTCATAATATACATATTTAACACCAGCCTTATCCAGCATATTACGAAATGCCCCGACAGAACCGGGAAAAGGAGATGGTTCTTTTGTCCCCAGTCCTAGCCAGAAAAGTTTTATCTGCCTGTTGAGTGCCGCTCCGTCTTTAAATTTTCCGTTAGAGAATGTTGCCGGATCAATGGGGTCGGTGCTTGGGTAATTCGAAGTTCCGCTGAATGCGCCTATGTAAGAGAATATATCCAGATTATTCATTGTAATCTGGATCGTCTGATTAGCTCCCATTGAAAGGCCTGCCATACCCCTGTGTTCACGATCAGAAAGTGTCCGGTATTCAGCATCTATCATCGGAATGATCTCTTTGATCAGGACCTGCTCAAATGCCGAGATACCTCCGGCACCACGGGCAGGAGGTCCTGCTTTTTGTTCCGCCGCTTGTGAAGGTATTGTTGCATAACCTTTATCAATTACAATAATCATTGGAACAGCTTTTTTCTCAGCAATCAGATTATCAAGTATCAGGTTAGCTTTACCCTGAACGGCCCATCCTGTCTCATCCTCTCCGCTGCCGTGCTGGAGATAAAGAACCGGATAGCGTACACCAGGTTTCTTATCGTAATCGGGCGGAGTATATACAAAACATCTCCGCCATGCTTCAGTTAATTTTGAGAAATAGAGGTGTTCCCGGACCTGGCCATGGGGAACATTTTTAAGAGCGTAGAAATCCTGGTCTTTTGCCGGGATCTCTATCCCGCTTCCCCAGCGGCTGGCTCCGTAGAAGAAAAGGCTTCCCGGATCAGGCACCTGTGCACCGTCAATATTGAGCTGATAATAGTGAAATCCCTCATCCTGAGGATCAGAAATGCCTGTCCATAAGCCTTTCTCATCCTTTGTAAGGTCGTACCTCTTTCCTCCAATATCAAGTTGAACTTTCTGTGCCTGGGGAGCTGTAATGCCGGCTTTAACCCGACGCTCAGAATTAACCTGAGGATATTGCTTATTCGGTTGATTGGATGAGGCCGGTTTGAAATCATCAATAACTGTTGACTGAGCCAGACAGGCTCCTATTGTTGTCATTAATACTGACAGCAAAATCAATTGCCTGTATTTCATTAGCTGAAGGTATAAACAATTTAATCAGAATTTCCCTCAGGGGCAGAAAGCAATGATTGTCCTTCTCCCCTGAGAGTAAACCCTGATTTATGTGTATTATTTAATATTATTTAAAAAGAAGCTGGGCCATTTCATAAAGGCTGCGGCGCCATGTCTGGAACTCATGCCTTGTACCCTCCGAAACATAAGAAACAGCATTAAAACCTGCTGCTTTAAGATTAGTAGCTGCATTTCTAACCCCGTCAGGATTTTCAAAACTACCGGCGCTCATAAAAATGAGTTTTACACTCGATTTGTTTTTTATCTCATCGGGGTTGTAGGTTCCTCCGCTTAAAAGTCCAAAATGTGAAAATACTTCAGGACGAGCCAGAGTAATTTGGTGCGTTTCCATTCCTCCCATTGAAAGACCAGCCATTGCGCGGTTAGCCTGATTGGCAATTGTCCGGAAATTGGCGTCTACATAAGGGATCAGTTCATCAACGAGAACTTTCTCGAAGCCGTTGTTCATCATCCCAGCCATTCCGCCGGCAGGGCGGGCACCAGGGGCAGCACCAGGAGCACCGGCAGCAGGAGCACCCGCAGCGGGAGCACCCGGAGCACCGGCAGGGCGGGCACCAGGAGCAGCACCAGGAGCACCGGCAGCAGGAGCACCCGCAGCGGGAGCACCCGGAGCACCGGCAGGGCGGGCACCAGGAGCAGCACCAGGAGCACCGGCAGGACTTGCACCAGGTCTGAAACCTTCATTTGTCATTCCATAGGTCATTACAATGATGAATGGTTTTATCTTGCCTGCTGCAATAAGGTTATCCATTATAAGATTTGCATGTCCCTGATTACTCCATGCAGTTTCATCTTCTCCCCAGCCGTGCTGCAGATAGAGTACCGGGTACCTGACATTTACATCCTTTGTGTAACTGGGTGGAGTATAAACAAATGCCCTGCGTACAGTGTTTGTACTTGGCGACCAGAAAAGGATCTGTTCCACTTTACCGTGGGGAACGTTTTTCAGTGCATAAATATCCTGATCATGTGCAGGTATTTCAATACCGCTTTCCCAACGGGTCGAACCATAATAATTATTTGTACCTGGATCATTAAATACTCCCCCGTCTATTGTCAGGTGGTAATAATGAAATCCTTCTTCAAGGGGCCCGGCTGTAGTGCCCATCCATGAACCATCCTCAGTTTTGGCAAGAGGAGTCCCTCCCCTGGTCCCCCCTAATCCCAGACTCACAACGACACTCTGAGCCTGAGGAGCTACAATCTTGAACCGTGCATACCCCTGGGAATTGACCTGGGGATACTCCTGCCCAGGTTGATTCTTTGTCGAGGGTTTGAAGTCTTCAATAATTGGCGGTTGAGTTGTCTGTGCCAAGCAGAGAAAACCTGATAAAGCGAATAGTAATACTGAACTGAATAATGATCTTTTCATAATGTTTATTATTAATTATTTGAATAAAAGCTGTGCATATTCTTTAAGGCTTCTTCTCCACGACTGGAACTCATGAGCTGTGAGTGGTGAAACATAGGAAACACCTTTTATGCCTGCCTGGTTAAGGGCATCAGCTGCGTTCTTGACACTTTCAGAACCTCTTTCCCTGCTTCCATAGCTCATAAACACCAGTTTAACCTTAGATTTATCTGTTATTTCTGCAGGGGCAATAGTGCCACCGCTGAAGAGACCTATATATCCAAATGTATCAAGGTGAGCCAGAGTTACTGCCTTGGTACACATAGCTCCCATTGACAGACCTGACATTGCACGATTTGCCTGATCGGAAAGAGTACGGAAGTTTTTATCAATATAGGGGATCATGTCCTTGATCATTAACTCGGCATATGTGTCGAAAGAAAAACCCATTCGTGGACGTGCTGCCTGTCCGCCCGGGGCACCCTGACCCGGAGCTCCCGGCCCTGGTTGTGCACCAGGTGCGCCCTGACCAGGCTGTCCGCCCGGGGCACCCTGACCCGGAGCCGGGGCTCCCGGTGCACGCATTTGCGGTATGGGTTCACCCGGTTTTCTAGCAGCGCTGGTCTCCATTACTACAATAAATGGTTTAGCTTTCCCTTCGGCAATCAGGTTGTCAAGTATCAGATTTGTCCTTCCCATTTCGATCCACACCCTCTGATCCTCGCCACCACCATGCTGCAGATACAGCACAGGATAACGTGCTGAGGTATTCTTTTCGTAATCCGGAGGTGTGTAAACATAAATATGACGCCAGGATTCAGTAACAGTTGAATAATAATTCTCGATTTGCACATTCCCGTGGGGTACATCTTTCAGATCGTAAAAACCACCATTCGGATCAGGGATCTCAAAACCATTGCACATATGGCTGTAACCAATGAATCCGTCAGTAGCCGGATCCAGAACGACAGCCCCATCGACTATCATCCAGTAGTTGTGGTAACCCAGATCCTGGGGTTCACTTGTGTAGGTCCATACACCGTCGGAACCTTTGACCATATCATTCGCAACATTATTTATTGAAACCTGCACTTTCTCAGCATAAGGAGCTGTAAACCTGAATGTAACCCGGTTATCTGCTTCTATGCGCGGAAAAGGAACTCCATAGACATTGTAAGGATTAATATGCTGTGTGCCGGCAAGCTTTGAGCTTACCAAAGGCTGGCCTGTCTGGGCCAGGCTGATACTGCTGGCTGATATTAATATCAATAAAATCAGCGAAAGTGTTTTTTTCATTTTAATTAGTATTTGTTGATTAAATAATTATATCAGATTATTAGTTTGTTCTGGATATTTCAATCCCTGAAAAGAAGAAGTGAGAACTCGCGGAGGCTGCGTCTCCATGACTGCCACTCATGAGCGGTAAGTGGAGATACATACGATACACTTTTAATACCGGCTTTGTTTAATTCATCAGCAGCAGCTTTCAGACCATCGGCTCCGTTTTCACGGCTTCCGAAACTCATGAAAACCAATTTGAAATTCGAGTTTTCGGGGATGTCAGCAGGCGCAATGCTCCCGCCGCTGAAAATACCTATATATGAGAATTTATCCGGATGAGCAAGGGTGATCTGCCTTGTCACTCCGCTACCCATTGATAACCCGGCCATAGCCCGGTACTGCTGATCGGAAAGCGTACGGAAATTACTGTCTACCCATGGTATCAGTTCGTTGATCATAACCTCTTCATAAGTGTTAAATGAAAAACGAAGACGCGGCGGTGCAGCTTGTCCCGGTTGTGCTGCCGGTGGTGCTGCTGCAGGAACGGGTTGTGCCCCCGGGGTTCTTGTTCTGGCAACTCCCGGTGCTCCCTGACGCATTGCAGGGGGAGCTTCTCCAGGTTTGTAAGCTGCACTGGTTTCCATAACAACAATAAAAGGTTTAACTCTTCCTTCTGCTATCAGATTGTCAAGTATCAGGTTTGTCCGACCCATTTCAATCCATACCCTCTGATCTTCTCCTCCTCCATGCTGAAGATAAAGTACCGGATATTTTGCTGTTGTGTTCGTTTCATAATCCGGAGGTGTGTAAATATAAACATGCCGCCAGCCATTTGTAATGTTTGAAAAATAATTTTTGATCAACACATTGCCGTGAGGTACATCTTTAAGTTCATAAAAACCTCCGTCAGGATCAGGGATCTCAAAACCATTGCACATATGACTATAACCTATGAATGCGTCGGTAGCCGGATCCAGCATAATAGCGCTGTCAACTATCATCCAGTAGTTATGATAACCTGCGTCCTGCGGTTCACTGGTATAGGTCCATACACCGCTGCTGTCTTTTACCATATCATAAGGAACGTTATAGATAGAAACCTGAACTTTCTTCGCGTTGGGCGCGTTAAAGCGAAAGGTTACCCTGGAATCTGCTTCGATACGCGGGAACTGTGCCCCTGAGAGATTGTAGGGTGAAGGATGCGCTTCAAAAGTAAATGGAGCCGCATCTTTTTTTGGCCCTTTGCAGGCCTGAACCAGACAGATACCAGCAACTATCGTAACTGTCAGTAAAATAATTCTTAGTGTTTTTCTCATTTTAAAACCTCCTGTTAATTTTAGTTTTGATACTTTGTATATTTGACTTTTTTAATCTTTAAACAGAAGAGGAGCTGTTTCATTGAGGAACTTCTTACAATTCATCCATGTATGCCCCCCGGTGGTAAAGAATGTCTGATATTTGATTTTTTTCTCATCAAGGACTTTAATATATTGCTGTAAAGTTCCATAGGTAGGGTCTTCTTTTCCGCAAGCAAAATAGAGAAGCTTTAAGCGCTTGTTTGTCAGTGCCGGATCGGCAAAAGGAACAGCATTGTTCCTTTCAAATTCTGCCTGCACCATCCCCGGCGCATAACCGCATACATATGCGAAAAGATCAGGATTGCCGAGTCCGATATATAATGAAGTGCCTCCGCCGCCTGAGAAACCTGCAATTGCTTTATTTTCCGGTCCCGGTTTAACCCTGTAGTTCTTTTCCACAAAAGGGACTATATAATTTTTAAAATCTTTCTGGAACTCCTGGAGATTTTCCCAGGTTCTTAAAGAGCCGGATTCTTTAGTTATCACAGGGAATGCCCTTCCATAAGGCATGACGATTATCATCGGTTTGGCTTTGCCCTGAGCAATCAGATTGTCAAGTATAATGTTAGCCCTGCCAACCTTGGTCCATGTCTCTTCAGTGTCTGATGAGCCATGCAGCAGGAAGAACACGGGGTATTTCTCGTTTACAGACTCTTCATATCCCGGAGGAGTATAGATTACCAAGGGCCTTGTCCCGAGCTCATTTGAATAATAATACCTGTACGACACTGTTCCATGAGGGATATTCTGGATGCTATATGCCTTTGGCGTTGCATCGGGAATTTCAATAACACTGTTCTGGAAGCCCTCGTTGGGAAAGATCCAGGTGTTTTTCGGATCAGCTACCTGTATGCCGTCCACAACAAAGCAATAAGGATAAATATCCGGTTCAACGGGGCCCAGGGTAATGCTCCATATTCCGTTCGCATCCTTTGTCATAGCTTGTTGTCCGTTTATAAACTGCGTACTTAACTTTACATCTTTGGCATTTGGCGCACGGAAACGGAAAGTAACAGTCCTGTCTTTCTTCACTTCAGGTGAAATGAAATTCTGCATGCCCGGCTGACCGCTCATCACGGATGAAGCAATAAAGAAAAATATTAGTGTATAAATCACACTTTTATTTATATTTCTCATAGTCAACAATTTAAAGTTATAATAACCAGCCTTTAGATTCAGGGGGATTAATTACCTGAAAAGATACTGCTTTTTAGTCAAATCTATGGAATTTACTTTAATTAAAATAATACTAAAAATGAATTTTCATGTATCATCCTGATTTACTAATTTCTGAAATCATGTTACTATTTGTTTTAACAAATTAAAGGGGAGAAGTTTAGGATCGCTTCTCCCCTTAACCCACCACCTAAAATTACCTGCTTATATTAACATTTACCTGAAATTAACTGTGAGATTAATCCAGCAGGTTTGGATTAACATCGGTTTCTACGTTTGGAAGAGGCAGGAAGTATTTAATCGGGCCTTTGGGCTGAAGCTCATCAGGATCTTTCTTGTCAACAGTCTCCTGTACAAGCTGAAGACGTACAAGATCGAACCAGCGGCAAAATTCTCCTGCAAATTCCCATCCTTTTTCCGTGATGATCTCTTTCTGTGTCAGCGATGTTGCATCAACAGCGGGATTCGGAGTATTCAGCGGAAGACCGGCCCCGCGGCGTTTGATTTTGTTGAAAGCCTCAAGTGCGTCAGGATCAGAAGGATTTCCGGTTGCCATGATCTTAGCTTCAGCAAAATTCAGATAAGTTTCAGCCATTCTTTCAAGAGGCATAGATATTGCATTCACAAATGTTAATTTATTCCCCTGTAATTTTTTATAGTATGGACGTTTGGTCTGATATTGAGTAAACGGGATCCATACACCATTTTTATCGTAGCCAACCTCGAAAGTGACATCTTTTCTGTAACCTGCCGGAAAGTCATAGAAGAATCTTAATTCACACATATAATCATCCCATCCTCCGCGGTCTCCAGGAATTGCTGCAATTCCGGCCCAGGCATTGGCGCTTCCTCCGGACATCTGCCCCTGGAAATTAAGTGCAAAAACTTCTTCCTTGTTTCCATCATTATTAACTGTAGCACTAACCCATAGTGATGCGAAATCGTCCATAAGACCAAGTCCATAAGTAGCCTGATTATCTATAACTTCCTTTGCTTTAGCAGCTGCCAGAGCATATTTTGTAGCATCATTAACCGGATAACCGGTCATCTGAAGATATACTTCAGCCAGAACAGCTTTGACAGTCCCCAGGCATATCCTTCCGGGCGCTGGTTTTTTATTTGCAACAAGTGTTTCTGCTTTTTGCAGGTCTGTAATTATCTGTGCATAAATATCTGTTATTGAAGAGGAACTAATGCTGAGTAATGCCTCATCAAAAATGTGTGAATTTAATACCAAAGGAGCTTTGCCCCACAGCCTGACAATCCAGAAGTAATTATAAGCTCTCAGAAAGAGGGCCTCTCCTTCAATCTGGTTTAGTGTGGCCTGTACTCCGGTTGCATTAGGAATTGCGGCTATTATATTATTGCACTGCTGAATTGATTTATATGCTCCTTTCCAGACAAACGGAAGTCGCTGATTTGTATTGTTGACAACAAACTGGTCGAATTCCCTGAAGTCAGCCTTATTACTTGCTTTATGAGTTGTAAGGTCGTCACTTCCCATAAGGATCGCAGCAGTGGAAGCATTTCCCAGACCCTGGGCCCATACCTGAGCCATCGGTTTATAGGCTCCTGCCAATGCTGCAGTAAGACCGGTCACATCAGAAAGCGCACCACTGTCTGATGTAATGAGTCTCGAAAGATCTTCTTCATAGAAGTCACTGCATGAAGTTCCTATGAAAATAAGTATAAGTAAAAACAATATCTTTTTCATATATAAATAATTTTGATTTTTAAGATAATACAGAGTTCATAGTATTTGCTTAGAATTAAAAGTTCAGAGTAACTCCAAAGGTCCATGTTTTAGCACCCGGATATGAACCGCCGTCACCTCCGCGCTGATCACCAGAACCCAGATTTGAATATGTTTCAGGGTCTATCCATTTATATTTTGTGAAAGTTAACAGATTTTGTGCACTTATCATGGCCGTAAGATCTCCCCACTTCAATATATTTCTTGGCAAAGCATACTGCAAACTTAAGTTTTTAAGCCTTAGGTAATTCCCACTTTCTATATATTCCGATGACTGTATCCTCGGAACATTCGTTTTACTGAAAGCTGCCACCCTGGAGGTGGGATTGTCCGGAGACCACCTGTTTAATATATCCCTGTGAACATATTCACGTGCATCGGCTGCAGATATCATAATCTGGGCATAGGCAAAATCCCATTTCCCGTAATCCAACATTGATTGGAAAAATGCATTAAGGGTGAAATTCTTATACCTGAGGGTGCTGTTCAGTCCGAGAACTTTCTTTGGCATCCCCGATCCGATGATCTGGAAATCACTTCCTGTAATAGCATAATCGCCGTTAACATCTTCATACCTGTAATCTCCCGGCTGATTTCCATATTTTGCTGCCAGCTCAGCATCTGCCACCTGCCAGATTCCAAGAGATTTAAATCCATAATAGCTCGAAATGCAATATCCTGGTTTAAGAATCATTTCGGGATTTGTCAGCATACCTGCTCCTGCTCCACCGGAAGTTAAAATGAATGGATTGTCTCCGAGATCGGTTACTTCATTATGCAGGACCGACACGTTGAAATTCAGGTTCCACGAGAAATTTTTTCTTTCTATTACCCTTGCATTCAAATTAAACTCAAATCCGGAATTTCTTACTGCCCCTACATTTCTGTAAATACTTCCTCCACCCACATAACCCGGAAGAGGTTCGCTCAGAAGAAGGTCTGTTGTGTTCTTCAGGAAATAATCAGCTTCAAGGGTGAATCTGTCTTTCAGGAGGCCCAGATCGAATCCCACATTTGTTTGTGTGGTGGTCTCCCATTTCAGATTCTCATTACCCGGATTACCTATATTAATACCTGATGTCAGAGTGCCATTCAGCCAGGATGTTGCAGCTACATTAGCGGCAGTATTATAAGATGTCACTGTTCCATAAACATTGACAGCCTGGCTTCCTGTCTGACCCCAGCTGGCCCTTAGTTTCAAATTGCTGATAACCGGAACTCCCTGCATAAACTCTTCTTCTGAAATACGCCATCCAATACCGACCGACGGGAAGACACTTGTCTGGTTTTTTCCTCGGAATTTGGATGAGCGGTCGCTTCTTATTGATGCTGTAACAAGGTACCGGTTCAACAGGTTATAATTGACCCTGCCGATATATGAGCCGATTGTTGACTTTGTGTAATTATTAGTAGTAGCATATGAATTAGCCAGTACTATATTATTGTATCTCAGGAAAGGAAATAATAAGACATTTGCTGTAACCCCAAAACTTTCGGCCTGCTGCCACTGGTATTCTGCCACACCTGTTATTATTATATTATGAATATCATTGAAAGTTCTGTTATATGTCAGCATGTTTGTATTCTGGAGGAATATTGTCTCATTGGAAGTACGTGAGGCAGATGGCTGATTGGTTTGTAAACTCTGATTGAAATTCTTTCCCTGAGTATTGTTATAATCAACACCAAATCCTACATCAAGTGATAATCCTTTAATGATCTGGTAAACAAAATTCCCGTTTGTGCTGAATGTATTTGATTGGTTAATAGCATCATTCGTTGCAAGTTCAATAGGATTCGTTTTAATTGAACTGACAGGATCCACAAGTGTTAGTTTCCCGTTTGCATCATATGGAGGAGTTGTAGGTGCCCATGCTGTTGCTCCTGCTACAAGACTGTTTGTATTAAGGGATCCCGATGTATTGTTCGTTTCTCTTCTGGCAAAATTCACCTTCAGAGAACCTCTGAGTTTTTCCGATAATTTTGCATCGATGTTTGTCCTTAATGAGTATCTTTTAAAACCGGAATTTATAATTATCCCATCCTGATCGAAATAATTACCTGAAATGAAATATGTCACAGCGTCTGTTCCTCCCGAATAGTCCATCTGAACTTCCTGTCCTCCGGCTGTTCTGAAGATCATATCCTGCCAGTCATATCCTCCGTTTGCTATAAAATCGGCTACCTGCTGGTCTGTAAACGGACGTGAAGATCCTAAAACGTCAGCTCTTTCATTAGCGACCTGAGCAAATTCGCCAGCGTTCAAAAGAGGTATCTTCTTTAAAACATTGCTTACAAAATAGCGTCCCGTAACAGAAAGCTTTGGTTTCCCGACAGTACCTTTTTTTGTTGTTATCAACACTACCCCGTTAGCTCCCCTGCTGCCATATATAGCAGTTGATGAAGCATCCTTAAGGACCTGTATTGTTTCAATATCCGTAGGATTGACATTTGCCATATTCCCCCCGACAAATCCGTCAATTACATAAAGAGGCTCATTATTCCCGGTTATTGAATTCGATCCTCTGATCCTTATGGATGTGGTACCTCCGGGTGCACCTGATACACTTGTTACATTTACTCCGGCGCTACGTCCCTGAAGTATATCATCAACGCGTACTACCGGTTGATTCTTGTATGTATCTTCAGTAACTGCTACGATAGATCCTGTAAGATCTGATTTCTTGGAAGTTCCGTATCCTACAACCACAACCTCTTCGAGGCTTGATACCGAAGGTTCCATTGATACATTAATGGAACTTTTTCCCGCCACAGGAATTTTTTGTTGATTGTAGCCAACAAACGAAAATACAAGTACTGCATTCTGGTTGCTTACTGTAATTGAATATTTCCCGCTGGCATCCGAGATAGTCCCGATTGTCGTTCCTTCTACCTGAATATTAACGCCCGGCATAGGACTGCCAATTTCATCAGAAATTACACCTGATATTACCTGCTGCTGAAGCGCCATCAAATTATCCGGATCGTCTGCTAAAACCCTTGTATTTCCAAGGGTTAACATAAATCCGGCAAAGACAAAGCTTAGAAGAACTATTTTAAGTGGGCACTTAAATAATTCATCCCTTGTTGGAGTTTTTTTCATAAGTAATTGGTTTAGGGTTAATAAATATTAAAATATTACCTGACAGATTGTCGGGTATCAAATTTTTTAATTAAGATCTTATGAACTATCTGTTATTATCATATCTTTAAGTTTAATAATCAGATATGTATATATAAATATGTCTTCATGCCTCTGAAGGCAATAATAAACATCCGAAATGGACAATACTAATACCCTTATCTTTGATAAATCTCACAAAGAAAATCAGGAATATTTTTCAAAAAATCTGTATTAAAAGCTTAAAGCCAGTCCGAAAGTCCATGTTTTGGCCCCCGGATATGCACCCCCGTCACCTCCGCGCTGATCACCAGAACCCAGATTTGAATATGTTTCAGGGTCTATGCCTTTATATTTTGTTATAGTAAAAAGATTTTGCGCACTTACCATGGCCGTAAGATCTCCCCACTTCAATATATTTCTTGGCAAAGCATACTGCAAACTTAAGTTTTTAAGCCTTAGGTAATTCCCACTTTCTATATATTCCGATGACTGTATCCTCGGAACATTCGTTTTACTGAAAGCTGCCACCCTGGAGGTGGGATTGTCCGGAGACCACCTGTTTAATATATCCCTGTGAACATATTCACGTGCATCGGCTGCAGATATCATAATCTGGGCATAGGCAAAATCCCATTTCCCGTAATCCAACATTGATTGGAAAAATGCATTAAGGGTGAAATTCTTATACCTGAGGGTGCTGTTCAGTCCGAGAACTTTCTTTGGCATCCCCGATCCGATGATCTGGAAATCACTTCCTGTAATAGCATAATCGCCGTTAACATCTTCATACCTGTAATCTCCCGGCTGATTTCCATATTTTGCTGCCAGCTCAGCATCTGCCACCTGCCAGATTCCAAGAGATTTAAATCCATAATAGCTCGAAATGCAATATCCTGGTTTAAGAATCATTTCGGGATTTGTCAGCATACCTGCTCCTGCTCCACCGGAAGTTAAAATGTAAGGATAGTATCCGAGATTCATAACTTCATTATGCAGGACCGACATGTTGAAATTCATGTTCCATGAAAAATTATTCCTTTCCATTATCCTTGCATTCAAATTAAACTCAAAACCGGAATTCCTTACTGCACCAACGTTTCTGTAAATATTCCCTCCTCCTACATATCCCGGCAGTGGTTCGCTCAGAAGAAGGTCTGTAGTGTTTTTCAGGAAATAATCAGCTTCGAGGGTGAACCTGTCTTTTAAAAGACCAAGATCGAATCCAATATTTGTTTGTGAAGTGGTCTCCCATTTCAGATTCTCATTACCCGGATTACCTATATTAATACCTGATGTCAGAGTTCCATTCTGCCAGGATGTTCCTGCCAGTATTGCTGATGTATTATATGAAGTTACTGTTCCATAAACATTTACAGCCTGGCTCCCTGTCTGACCCCAGCTGGCCCTTAATTTTAAATTACTGATAAGCGGCAAGTCCTGCATAAATGATTCTTCTGAAATACGCCAGCCAAGACCGACTGAAGGGAAGACACTTGTCTGGTTTTTTCCCCGGAACTTTGATGAGCGATCTGTCCGTACAGACAGTGTGATAAGATACCTGTCGTGCAAACTGTAATTTACTCTCCCTATGTACGATCCTATTGTCGATTTCGTAAAATCATTTGATAGAGAATAAGTTTTAGCTAAAGTAATATTGTTATATTTTAAAATAGGAAACAACAGATCTGCAGCTGCAGCCATATAGTAATCATTTCTCTGAAGCTGGAATTCAGCTGCAGCTGTCAGAGCAAATTTATGTATATTATTAATGGTCTTGCTGTAAGTAAGCATATTTGTGTTTTGCAGAAATATTGATTCACTCGAAGAACGAGAGGCTGTCGGATTCTTTGGCATAAGACTTTGGACAAAGGTCTTTGCCTGTGTATTATTATAGTTCATACCGAATCCAAGATCGAGCGTTAATCCGCTCATTATCCTGAATATTATATTCCCAATTGTATTAAATGTATTGGATTCATTAATGTTGTCATTCATTGCAAGTTCAATCGGATTGATCTTTATTGAAGAGATTGGATCCGCAAGTGTAGGTATACCGTTTTCGTCATATGCCGGAGTAGTAGGGGCCCAGGCAGTTGCGCCGGCTACCACTCCGCTTGTAGTGTAATCTCCTGATGTATTATTGGTCTCTCTTCTGGCAAAATTAACTTTCAGTACACATTCGAGTCTCTCAGATATTTTCGCATCAAGATTTGTCCTTAAAGAATATCTCTTAAAATCAGAATTGATAATAATCCCTTTCTGGTCAAGAAAATTACCTGAAACAAAGAAAGTCACGGCATCACTTCCTCCTGAATAATCCATCTGTAATTCCTGCCCCCCGGCTGTCCTGAAGATCTCTTTCTGCCAGTCAGTTCCGCCATTGGCGATATAATAGGAAACCTGCTCATTTGTAAAGGGACGGGCATAACCTAACACATCGGCCCTTTCATTGCATACCTGTGCAAACTCACCTGCATTGAGCAAAGGCCATAGTTTTAACGGATTGCTGACATAATATCTTCCTGTTACTGAAAATCCCGGTTTTCCTATGATCCCTCTCTTGGTTGTTATAAGTACCACACCGTTAGCTCCCCTGCTGCCATAATATGGCAGTTGATGAAGCATCCTTAAGGATCTGTATCGTTTCGACATCGGTTGGATTGACATCTTCCATATTCCCACCTACGAATCCGTCGATTACGTACAGTGGTTCATTGCTTCCTGTTATTGAATTGGCTCCCCTTATCCTGATAGAGGTTGTTCCTCCCGGCGCCCCGGAGACATTTATTACATTTACTCCACCGGCTCTTCCCTGAAGGATATCGTCAACACGTGCAACCGGCTGGTTCAGGTATATGTCCTCAGAAACTGTCGCGACAGACCCTGTCAGGTCTGATTTCTTGATAGACCCATATCCGACAACTATTACTTCCTTAAGATTCGATACGGAAGGTTCCATTGATATATTGACAGAAGTCCTTCCTTCTACGGGAATTTTCATTTGTTTATATCCGATAAACGAAAATACAAGAACTGCATCGGGGTTACTTATATTAAGTGAATATCTCCCCCTGTCATTTGATATGGTCCCTAATTTGGTTCCTTCTATATGAATATTTACTCCGGGTAATGGATTGCCATATTCATCCGAAGCAATCCCTGATACTGTTACTACCTTATTAAACTCCAGATAATCAGGAGATAGAATTATCTTATTATTGATTATTGAATATTTAATATTGGTATTTTTAAACAACTCATCAAGCAAATTGCTGATTATCTTATCCTTTGCATTAATCGTAACTTTTTGCGCTGTATTAATCAGCTTCTCATTAAAAAGGAAGAAATATCCTGTTTCCTTTTCAATCCTTTCAAATATACTGATGAGTTCCGTATCTGTATAATTTAAAGAAATTCCAGCTTCCTGCGGATAACACCATAAGGTTGTTATCATTATCAGAAGCATCCCGGTAATTAATTTCTTCACATGTGAATACATATCCTTAATGAATTATGTTCAACCTTATAAATCCAAGATATCCTGTAATATATTAAGTCAGATATATAGAAAAACAGAGGAGTTGAATTTATCATATAGTCTCAGGTCTGATCTGAAGTTCAAAAACCGCATCATTTCCGGATTAACCAGACATTAATATGAAAACAAAATTAAATAAAAACTAAGGTTATTTAATAATCTCGGCAGAAGAACCTGGCAACAATTTGCAAAATAGTAAAATAATGGAAGAAACGAGGGTGTCTCAAAAGCCTGAAAACCACCCCTTGCCCCCTAACTACCCTTTATACACATCTTTTAATTCACTTATATTATAAGCTGGAGATTCCTCATTACGTCCCGCTGGGGCGTGACTTCATTCGGAATGACACGGTGTTTTTATGTGTAGTAGGGGGAATGAGGCGGGGCGTTTTGCCAGAAGGCTGTTTCAAGAAAAAAATTATATCAAAACGCCCCGCCTCATTCCCCCTTATCCCCAAGGAGACCGTGTCATCCCGAACAAGTTAATCCTGAGGGTTTACGAAGGATTAACGAGTGAGGGATCTCCTCCTTTCGGCAGAGAATAAAAGAAGGATGTGTATAAAGGGTAGTGTCCCCTAAAGGGGGTTCTCTAGAATCCTGAATTTCAATAAGTATTGGATATATTCAGTTTATTGATATATCCTTCAACATCCGGATTATGATTTTTTGTTTCTGAAAGGTGCTGTCGGGCAGCATTTCTCCCGGAATAATTTCATAACTAATCGGAGATGTCATTGCCAGGAACTTAAGAATATCTTCAATTTTATCATCCTGGAAAGTCCCCCTGAAAGAATAACTTTCAAGTTGCTGGTCAACAAGTTCAATATCAACATTATACCATCGGGCGATCCTTCTGGCCACTTCTCCCATGGAGTCTCCTCTGAAAACAAGCTTCCCTTCAGTCCAGGCATTATATTTGGAGGTATCAATTACCGATTTACTGAGGTTCCCGTTGCGGAGTATAAGCCGCTCCGATGGCATTAATCTTATTTTCTCTTCACTGTCTTTATTGAAGAATTCGACTTCGCCCTGTGTGAGGATTATTTCAAGATATTTTTCGTCAGGGTAAGCACTTAAATTGAAAGATGTACCAAGTACTTTGATTGTTGAATTCAAAGCATTAATGATAAAGGGATGCTCTGCATCATATTTTACTTCAAACCAGCCTTCTCCTGAAAGTTCAATCTGCCGGTCATTATTGAATGGGAACGAATAACTTATAGTGGAACCGCTGTTTAACATCCCGGTGGTACCATCGGGAAGGGTGAAAGATATCCTTGATCCCAGGGGTGCGTAAATAGTAGAACTTACTGACTCAGCGACTGCCGGAGCTGCGTTCCTTTTATTTAGGTACAGCAATCCTCCCGCAATTATCAAAGGTATAAGCATTACAGCAGCTGCCTTCATGTAAAATCTCAGGATCTTCCTTACAGGTTTCTGGCTTTCGCCAAATTCATTATTCTTTATTATCTGATATATATTTCCAAGCAGGTTGCCGTCCAATTTTCGATGATCCGGAACTTCTTCCATGATTTTATTAAAATCCTTTTCCAATGAACTGCGCAGAAAAGAGTTTGTCTCGCCGTTCAGAAATAACGATTCCATTTCAGATCTCTCCTTTTCATCTGAAATGCCTCTGATGAATTTTTCAATTTTTGTTTTTGTCTCTTTTTCCAAAATATCTGTATTAAAAATCAAAAATATGCTTTAGCGGGTATTAATTATCTGACCTTATACCCTTGGGATATATTATTCTCATATTTAAAAATTAAATATTTGACTAAAATCCTTTAACATTATATAAAAGTGCTCATTTTAAGGATTAAAATCATCAGCGATAAATTTAAGTCTTGATTTAATGAAATTAATTGATGCTGATATATAATTATCAACAGTCCCGGGAGATAAACCAACATCTTCTGCGATTTCCTTTGTCGATTTTCCCTCGTACCTGCTCTTAATAAAAACAGTTTTCTGCTTCTCGGGCAACTTTTCAATTATCTTTTCCAGGCTGTCTATCAATGATTTGTAATCAATACTTCGTTCCATTTCGGAAGATGGATGGTTTAAATAAAGGATCTCATTTACAAATTCTTTATTGTATTTCCGTTTTCTGAAGAGTTTACACATATTATTATAGGCTATTGTGAAAATGAAGGATTTAAATGAAGTATCCGTTTTTATCTTCTTTCGTAAATCCCATATTTTAACAAATATCGATTGCACCATCTCCTGTGCTTCATCTTCAGATCTGAGATATTTCAGTGCAAATCTGTAAAGGTTAACGGCATACCTGGAATAAATGAGTTCGAAAGCCCTTATATCATCTTTATGAAGCCTGGTTATAAGCTCATTATCAGGATATTCAGTTTTTATATTTAAATCATTCCGGGCTGGCACTTAATCCTTAATATTTTAATACTAACTATTGAAGAATTATTTGAGTTTTTATTTATCGAAATCTGCAAAATTTATATTTATAAATATCTGTATTCTTTTTAAATTTTAAATTTACACTTATTTGAAAATATTTTTTACCTTTATTAAAATTTTCATTCCCCGGATAGGCTGATCAGGGTATTGGTTTTCATGTGAAATATAGGAAAAATTCGGCTAAAAGTGATATCCTCTTTATTAAAAAAGATGAAATCATCGATCCGGGAATCGGAATTTATCCTGGCAGGAACTTGTTCATTATATTTATTCCATTGATAATCAATTAAATAATTCCCAGGATCATGAAAAACCTCGTTTTCAAATCAATGTTTCTGAGCTGCCTTATTCTGGCAGCATGCAAAGGTCCGGAAACAAAAATCTCAAAATTTGATTTTACCGGCCCCAGGGACCCTTCTCTTATCAGGGGATTCAATTATACTCCTGCCAACGTTGCAGCTCCACGGCACCATGTGGATTGCTGGGTAAAATACGATTCAGCAACAGTAGAATTTGATATGGATCTTGCCAAAGGTCTTAATCTTAATCAGGTCAGAGTTTTTGTCCCTTATCAGGCTTATACCGAGGACAGCGCTGCTCTTCCGGCTAAACTCAGGCATTTTGTACGCACATGTCATGCAAGAAATATAGGAGTCATGCCTGTTCTCCAGGGCGGACCCTGGGTGAGGGATACATCACTGCGTTACCAGGCCAGGAATTGGGCCCGCTTCCTTGTTAATGCTATTTCTGAGGAACCCGGACTTGCAATGTGGGACGTAATGAATGAACCAAGACCAACGTATTTTGAGCACTGTAAGTTCATGTCGAAAGTATTTCATGAACTCGACCCGAATACACCGGTGACAATAGGTATGGAAAAGGTTGATGGGATGATTGAAATGGCTGATTATGTGGATGTACTTCAGTTTCATGATTATCTGCAAACCCGCGAGCAGATAAGGAATAGCATAACAAGGGCGAAAGAATTTGCGGCAAAAGTGAACAAACCTCTTATTAATGGAGAGATTGGTTGTATTGCACGTGCCAATCCTTATGATATTACTCTCCAGGAACATATGAACGCAAAAGTGGGATGGTATATATGGGAACTGATGATAGTCAAGCAGGGATGGGGGACTGTTCATGGTGTATTTTATGAAGACGGGAGTGTCAGGGATCCCTCAATTGCTGCCGCGATCATGGGATACTTCCGTAAACGTACAGCAGACATAATGCCTGCTGTTCCCGATCAGGAAGGCTGGGTGACAAGGATAACTGACCGCAGTGATCAATGGCTTAAAGATCCGGCAGCTACATGGAAAGATGGACTTGATATTGCTGAAACATCAGCCCACCTTCTTGAAGCAGGAGAGCTTACCGCGATGAGAATACCTCCCACATGGGAAGTAGAAATGCTCAGAAAAGGTGAACCCGACATGAAAGCACTGAAAGAACTGATAATCAGATTCAGGGATCAGCTTGTCCCTTTTATAAAACCTCCCGTACAGAATAAGTGATAACCTATATCTGCTGGTTTACTGTTCTGTCTAACCTAAATCATCAGAAAAATGGGATATAAGAATTTGAAGCGCAGTTATTATTCAATATTGCTGTTACTGCTTATCTCTTCGTTTCCCGGCATTCAGGCCCAGGATGTTCAGAAAAGCAGGGTGATCATCCTTACCGATGTTGAGAATGAACCCGATGATTCCCAGTCTCTTGTCAGACTTGTCCTGTATTCAAATGTGATTGATATCAAGGGGATTATAGCCACTACTTCAGTTCATATGAAAAGTGATGTACACCCTGAAACGATCCGGAAGGTCATCCTTGCATATGAAAAGGTACAGCCAAACCTTTTAAAACATGAAGCAGGTTTCCCTGATGCATCGTCACTGTTAAGTATCGTAAAACAGGGTATCCCTGAATATGGAATGGGAGGTGTCGGAGAGGGAAAAGATTCAGAGGGTTCGGAGTGGATAATTAAGATCCTTGATGAGAATGATCCCCGTCCGCTCTGGGTATGCGCCTGGGGTGGTCCCAATACTCTTGCCCAGGCATTATTTAAGATCAGAAAAACAAGGTCAAAGTCAGAGGCAGACAAAATGATCAGGAAACTTAGGGTCTATACTATATCTGACCAGGATGACAGCGGTAACTGGATGCGGAAAAATTTCCCTGACTTATTTTATATTGTCAGTCCGGGAGGTTATGATACCTCAACATGGGGAGCAATAAACCAGTTCGTCCCGGGGATCGATAACGAAACTGTCAGTAACACCTGGCTGGCAAAAAATATACAGCAGAATCACGGCCCGCTGGGACAAATTTACCCCGATGTAGCCTATGGAATGGAAGGTGATACTCCGTCTTTCCTGCTCCTGATCCCAAACGGGCTTAATGATCCTGATCATCCCGAATGGGGCGGCTGGGGTGGCAGATATGAGCTCTACCAGCCTGATTACAGTTCCCTGAATACAAAAGGATTTACAGGAGGTGTGCCGGTCGAACCTGAAACCAGACCTATATGGACCAATGCAAATGACCGTTATACACCTTATATCTTTAGCAAATACGGACAGGCAACAAGAAGGGATACGATCACATTCTTTAATAACAAAGCCACCCTTTTCCGCTGGAGAGATGAGTTCCAGAATGACTTTGCTGCCAGGATTGACTGGTGTACGAAACCTTACCGGGAGGCCAACCACCCGCCGGTCCCGCTGCTTGAGCAACCCGATCAGATTACTGTTAAATCAGGTGATGTTTTCACTCTCCGGGCCAGCAGTTCAACAGATCCTGACAATGATAACCTCAGCTATCTCTGGTTCCAGTATCCCGAAGCCAGTACTTATAAAAAAACTGTCCGTTTTTCACAGGTTGAGAATATCTACAGGGTTATCATCACTGCTCCTGAAGTAGATAAGAAAGAAACCGTTCATTTCATTTTAAAGGTAACCGATAAGGGCGATCCGCCACTTACAAGATATAAAAGGATAATCGTCAATATCACACCAGAATGACTTTAAAAGCATTAAGAAATACTCATGAAGCCAACTTTTCTTTTATTCTTGATTTTCATATCTTCTCCGGTTTTTGGACAGCAATTCTCTAAAAGCTGGAAAGATGTTAACTACGCCGGCGATGACAAAACATATCATCTCCTTGATATTTACCTGCCACTTATTGAAAAGCCATCCTATCCCGTTGTAGTGGTTATCTACGGCAGCGCCTGGCGCAGCAATAACCTTAAGGGAACTGATCTGAATACCCTTGGTAAGGCATTGCTGAATGCGGGATTTGCTGTGGTGATGCCGAATCACCGTTCAAGTACAGATGCAAAATTCCCGGCTCAGATAAACGATATCAAGGCTGTTGTGAGGTATGTAAGGGGAAATGCCCCGGTGTATAATTTCGACACTTCATTTATAGGTATAACCGGGAGTTCTTCGGGAGGGCACCTTGCATCACTGACCGGGACCTCCGGATCAGTAAAAGAATTTACCCTTCGATCAGCCACAGCTGATCTGGAGGGTGATATAGGACAATTCGGGGCTTACAGCAGCTCAGTGGATGCAGTTGTTGACTGGTTTGGGCCCACTGACTTCCTGACAATGGATTCCTGCGGCAGCCAGCAAGCTCATAATCCTGCGGATTCTCCGGAATCAAACCTTATCGGCGGACCAATCCAGGAAAACACTGATAAATGCGCTCTTGCAAATCCGATGACTTATGTTGATGCTGATGACCCGCCATTTCTGATCTTCCATGGCGATAAAGACCCTCTGGTCCCATTCTGTCAGAGTGAAATGTTCTTTAAGGTTCTGCAAAATGCAAAAGTCCCTGTCCAGTATTTCCTGGTGCCGGGTGCCCAGCATGGACCCGGATTATTTGTTGAGAAGTATTTTAAAATTATGTCCAGTTTTTTCGAAATACAAGTCGAAGTAAAAAAAATTAAAAAATGAAAAGGATCATATTATTTCTAATGTCGCTTACAGTCGTTTCTGTATTCACATCAGCTCAGGAATTGATCAGGTTATATTCCGGAGCCATCCCGGGCTCAACAGGTTCAACAATTAAAGAACCCCCGGGCACTAAGCCAACACCTGGCATGATCTCACTGGTACTTGATCCGGAACTGGAAATTTATCTTCCGGAAAAGGAGAAAGCTACCGGAGCAGCTGTTATTATTTGTCCCGGTGGAAGTTACAAAGTGCTGACCTACCAGGCAGAAGGTGTAAGGACAGCACAGGAATTTGCAAGAAACGGGATTGCGGCGTTTGTTCTGAAATACAGGCTGCCCGATGATGCAACAATGAAAGATAAAAAGACAGGACCCCTCCAGGATGCTCAACAGGCAATAAAAGTAGTCAGGGAAAATGCCGTGAAATGGGGAATTGATATTAACCGCGTAGGAATAGCGGGATTTTCAGCAGGCGGCCATCTCGCCTCAACTGCTGCCACACATTTTGAAAAATCTCTGATCGATAATCCCGGCAAAATCAATCTGCGTCCCGATTTCCTTATCCTTGTATATCCTGTTATAAGTATGCAGGATAATCTCACGCATCCCGATTCAAGAACAAACCTGCTGGGACCAAGTCCTTCAAAGGAAGTTATAGACCTTTTCTCCAACGAGATGCAGGTTTCAGACAACACCCCTCCCACTTATATAATACATGCTGCCGATGATAAACTGGTGGATGTTGATAATAGTATTTTATTTTTTGAAGCATTGAGACATCATAATGTACCGGTGGAAATGCACATATTTCCTAAAGGCGGACATGGTTTTGTTCTTCGCCAGAAACCCGAAGAATGGATGTTGCCTTTATTCAGCTGGATGAAGAATTTAAAAATCATTCTCAACTGATATTAAACCAAATTTAAAAGAATAAAAACTCTAATACCTGATCGATATGAACCAAAAGTCTGTTTTTCGCTTAACTTTTACAGGAATAATTATACTATTTCTTGTCGCCTGCTCCAGTACTGATAAAGCTGATAAAGGACAAAATCCCGAAATCGGTAAAGCAGCACGCTATTGTAATCCGTTACCAATGGTAATAGGGCCCGGTGGAAATGCATCAGGTGATGTAACCGTCATTAAAGAGGGAAGCAAATACTACATGTTCTGCACTGGCGGCGGTGCATGGATCTCTGACGATATGCTGAACTGGACCTTCCAGAGGGTTGAACACGTACCTGTTGCTCCTGATGTTATTAAATACAATGGTAGTTTTTATATGTGCGGGAATGATGGACCTCTTTATAAGGCCGATAACCCGCTTGGCCCATATGAGAGTCTTGGAGACTGGAAGAACACTCCGGATGTTGCAGGAGGATGGAACGGCGCTTTCGACATGGAAATCTTCATCGACGATGACAATACACCTTATTTATATTATCCAGGCCGGGGTGTCAGCGGTATCTTTGTTGTAAAACTCGATCCTGAAGATCTCACAAAATTCTCCGGCCCTGTCAAACATCTTTTCGGATTTAACAATTCCCACATATGGGAACGGTACGGCGAGATGAACGAATATCCGGATGTTGCATGGGTTGAAGGACCCTGGATGCAGAAATATAAAGGAACTTACTATCTGGAATATTCAGCCTCAGGAACCCAGTGGAAAACATACGCTGAAGGGTACTATACGTCAAAGTCTCCGATGGGGCCTTTCACCTATGCCCCCAATAACCCTCTTCTCCGAAAAACAGAAGGTCTTGTGACCGGTCCTGCTCACGGCAGTATAGTTGAGGGACCGGACGGTCAATTGTGGCAGTTCTACACGATTGTTCTTTCAAATCCGCCCGGAGGGCGCCGTATAGGTATGGACCGTGTTGTTTTTGATAAAAACGGCAATATGTCGGTGGAGGTTACAGACACACCTCAGTGGGCGCCCGGTGTTATAACTGATCCGGAAAAAGGTAATAGCGGTTCATTACCGGTCACTATTAACAAGCTCAATGCCATGAACTCTCTTTCAAAAGCCTCATCCCAGCAACCGGGAAGAGATGCTGCCTATGCTGCTGACAATTCGAGCGGCACCTGGTGGGAACCTTTACCCACTGATACACTGCCCTCACTTACAATAGAGCTTTCACCGGCTACCGAATTTGATGTTGTGCAATTGTTTACGATTGATGGCCTCCGTCTTATGTTTAACGGCGGCAGAAGGATGTTCGGCAGGCCGCCTTCAACACCGGCCTCTGCAACGGAAACCGGAGATAAACCAGTCACCGATGCATACCAGTACAAACTCGAAGTGTCTATGGACGGGGAAACATATAATACAGTACTTGATCAAACGCAGAATAAGATCCAGAGAAATACAATCTTCGAGGAGATCCGGCCTGTTCAGTGCCGTTTTGTAAGGCTTACAATGACTAACTGGCCAAGGACAACACCACTCGGGATCATCGAATTAACCGTATTCGGGAAGGCTTCAGGGTTTTTGCCGGCAGCCGAGCCGATTCCGGTAACAAACTAACCTGTCAGATTTCCTTTAATTCAATGGCCATTCGATGGTTATTCATGGTCATTCATGGTCATTCAATTGTAATTCAATTGTAATTCGATTGTTTGACTATGAATGACAGCGAAGCGAATGACAGCAAAGCGAATGACAGCAAAGCGAATGACAGCAAAGCGAATGACAGTAAAGCGAATGACAGCAAAGCGAATGACAGCAAAGCCAACGACAATGTTTATTACCTCCCAGTATAAGTGAGTTTTTAGATGTATTAAATTTTAAAAATATTTACCTTTTTTCTTTTATTAAAATATTTCATTATATTTGACGATACTAACCAACACTGATCACTTTTTAGTAAATAATTTTTTATTCTTGTGAATAAATAATAACAAATGTAAAGCAGGAGGCTGTTTTTTACAGGTCTTCTGAAAATTTGTGTTTTTTATTAATTTACATAAACAACTAAAAATAAATGAAAGCCTATGGTACATAAAAAGAAAAGCAAACCCTAAACCCCCTGATAATTTATTAATCAGGGTATTGTTTCAAACAAATTATTCCTTTACCATCATTCGGAAAAACTTGTTTTAATCTAAAAAATTCATTTAATTATGAAACAAAAACTATCTAACCTTATTCCTTACTGTGTACCAGGAACGAATAAACCTGTTTTTATAATCAGGTTAATTCTGGTCGCAGTATTTCTCAGCACCATCCAGATAAATGCGGCAGGTGCAGGAGATAAGAAAAATTCAAAATTCAATGATCCAAATTCAGCTGCTTTAGCCGATTTTCAACAGATTGTAGTAAGTGGTACTGTAAAGGACGAAGCAGGACAGCCAATGCCTGGTGTAAACATACGGGTTGAAGGAACGACACTTGGAAGTATAACAGATATTAATGGTAAATATTCCATTTCTGTGCCTAATGCAAATGCCACACTTATATTTTCATTTGTAGGTTATAATGAACTAAAAGTTCCTGTTGCCGGCAAATCAGTAGTTGATGCCGTACTTCAGTCATCAACTGAGAGCCTCGATGAGGTTGTTGTTATCGGTTATGGCACGCAAAAAAAGAAGGACCTTGCTTCGGCTATTGCGGTTGTTAGCACGGAAGAAATTTCAAAACAGCCTGTGGCTAACATTGGAATCGCGCTTCAGGGGCTTACCTCGGGTGTTAATGTAACGGCCACACGAACCGGAGAACCTGACATTGTAATTCGTGGTTTAGGTACTACCAGTGGTAATAACAGTCCTTTATATGTTATTGATGGTATTCCTTCAAACAGTTCGAATGTTAACCCTTCGGATATTGAAACCATGCAGATTTTGAAGGATGCTGCATCAACAGCTATTTACGGTGCACGTGGTGCTAACGGTGTAATTCTTATTACTACCAAAAGCGGTAAAAACACAAATATCGGACAACCAAAGGTAAGCCTTAGCAGCTATTATGGCTTTGAAGAAGCATGGAAATTGCTCGATTTGACAAATACTGAAGAATGGGCATCGATTGTTTACGAAAGTAATAAAGCTGCAGGTGGAGATCCTCCGCCACTTGCAAAATGGATTATTGAAGAAAACGGCGGTAAATACGACGGACCTGAAACGGATTGGCAAGACGAGATTTTCCAGAGGGGTCTTATTACTCAAAATGGAATTAACATTTCTGGCGGTACTAATGCTGGAAACTATTATTTCTCAACAGAGCAATTTAAACAGGAAGGCATTCTTATTACAACGCCGCGTGAAAGATATTCGGTTCGTATGAACTCAAGCTGGAAAGCCGGAAAATTCAGTTTTGGCGAAAATATTAGTTTTACCTATGGTAAAACAAGAAGTGAATCAGTACCTGATGGTCGTACTGCTTTTCAACAGGCAATAAATATGGTGCCGAATATTCCTGTGTATGATGAAAGAAACCAGCCGGGCGGATATGCAGGAGCAGGCTGGACGAATCCGGATTACTCTCCAGGTCCTACAGGACAAGATGCTTCTAACGTTGTTGCATTTTTAAACAGGGTTAGAAACATGAACTTTTCCAAAAGATTTATGGCAAGTGCTTATGGTGAGTACGAGATAATCAACGGTCTTACTTTTAGAAGTACATTTGGAATTATCAGTACGGATAGTGATCAACATAACCATAGTCTGGAGACCCGTATGGGCGCGAAAGAGATTCCAAATACAACGCTTAGTGACAGTCACTCCTGGGGGTACGACTGGAACTGGGATCAAACCCTTACTTATAGTAAACGTTTTGGCCGGCACGATCTTAATCTTATGGGGACTTATTCTGCTGAGTATTCGAAAAATCGCAACTTTAATGCATCAGGTCAGGGTATCCAGACTGAAGTACATGATGTGCTTGGCAAAGTTGAAAGCAACT
>MWDJ01000016.1 GCA_002070505.1 Bacteroidetes bacterium ADurb.Bin145
CCTGAAGAAGATTCACCATCAGATAGGCAGTCTCTTCCGTCAGCACTTCTTCAATTTTCGGATTGAACCTTGCCAGCACGTTCCCGTTTTTATCCTCTATCCTGGTGACATACATCGGACGAGTATAGATTCCCTTATTGGCAAATGTCCCGTATGCTCCTACCATTTCTTCAAGCTTTACATCCGAGGTCCCGAGAAAGATCGAATTGACCGGATCTATAAAACTCCTTACTCCCATTTTGTACATAAGGTCGACAACTGCAGTAGGACTGAACTGCTCCATCAGCCATGCAGAAATATAATTTTCCGACTGTGCCAGCCCCCATTTCAGGGTTACCATTTTCCCATGGTAGGCTTTTGGTCCGGAGCTTCTTGGTGTCCATGTAGAATCTATTGAAGGATCGTAAAATGACCTGGGAATATTTTCAACTTCGTGGCAGGGCGAGTAACCGCTTTGCATCGCTATCGTATAGAGGAACGGCTTTATTGTACTTCCTACCTGCCTTCTCTGCTGAGTTACAGCATCATATTTGAAATACCTGAAATCCGGCCCCCCCACATAAGCCTTGACATGTCCTGTCCTTGGTTCTTCGACAACAAATCCAGATCTAATGAAATACTTGTAGTATTTAATTGAATCGAGAGGTGTCATTATTGTATCAATCTCACCCCTCCATGAGAAAACCCTCATCCTGACTTTTGTATTGAAAGCAAGCATTATAGAATCCTCAGGAACACCAAGATGTTTCATTGCGATATATCGGTCGCTCTGCTTCAGCGAAGTCATTATCAGGTTATCGATCTGTTTCCTTGTCAGGTCATTTGAGAAAGGAGGGTTCTTCAATCCTTTTGCCGTTTTGTAAAAATCGGGTTGTATCTCTTTTGAAAGATGCTCCCTGATAGCTTCTTCGGCATACTGTTGCATCCTTGAATCGATCGTAGTGAAGATCTTCAGACCGTCACTGTAGATATTATAATTCGATCCGTCGGGCTTTTTGTTCTTGGTACACCAGCCCCAGAGAGGATTGTTCTCCCATTCCCATAGAGCATCCTCATAGGATGACCTGTTTCCGAACCGTATACTGTCAGGTTCCGGTCTTGTCATAATATACCTCAGATATTCCCTAAGGTATGTTGCACGACCCGTATTGTGATCTTCAATCTGAAAATGAGTTTCAATTGGCAGCTGCATCACAGAATCAGCTACAGTCTGGGTGATGTACCCATATTTTGCCATCTGGGAAATGACGATGTTCCTGCGTTTGAACATGCGTTCATAGTTACGCATTGGATTATAGAGGGTTGAAGCCTTAAGCATGCCTATCAGAACAGCAGCCTGTTGAATATTCAGCGAATCGGGGGTTGTATCGAAATATACCCTCGCCGCCGATTTGATCCCGATTGCCCGGTAATTGAAATCATATTTATTGAGGTACATGGCAATGATTTCTTCCTTTGTGTAACTCTTTTCGAGCTTTACCGCTGTCTGCCATTCCTTGAATTTTGACACTCCGAGCCTCAGTTTCCTGACGAAAGCTGAAACCTTCGTCGTATCCCTTGGATAAAGCTGCTTGGCGAGCTGTTGTGTAATTGTACTCCCTCCCCCGGTGTCCTGCCCGAGAAGTATTGTCCTGACAATTGCTCTTGCAAGTCCGCGTACATCAATACCTGAATGCCTGTAATATCTTATATCCTCAGTTGCAATAAGTGCAGAAACAAGATAGGGCGAAAGATCCTTGTATTCGGTCCATGTCCTGTTCTCTATCTCTATCTTGCCAAGAAGGATCTCATCCTCCGAATAAACTTCAGCTGCCAGGTTATATTCGGGGTTTTCAAGTTCACTGAATGAAGGCATCGGCCCAAGCTTACCCTTTGATATCAGAATGAATATGAGAACAATAAGGATAAAAAGGGCACCTACAAGTGACCAGAAGCCGATAATGTATTTTTTTTCTTTTCCAAGGCCAGTCATGGGTTGAGAAATTTCTCCCAAAAATAGCAAAATTAAAGAATCTTAAATCTTTATTTTGAAGTTTGAAACCTAATTGATTTACTTTGCGGTGTCTTTAGAAAAAAAAATTCACCTGGCATGATTGAGAATCTGGTAATAGTTGAGTCGCCTGCAAAAGCTAAAACAATTGAGAAATTTCTGGGTAAGGAATTCCATGTCATATCAAGTTTTGGTCATATTAGAGATCTGTCTAAAAAGAACCTCGGTATCGATATCGCAGATGATTTTAAGCCCGATTATGAGATCCCCAAAGAGAAAATAAAGGTTGTAAATGAGTTACGGAAGGCTGCAGCCGAAGCTAAAACAATATGGATTGCCTCTGATGAGGACCGTGAAGGAGAAGCAATAGCATGGCATCTTACGGGAGTCCTTAAGCTTGATCCTGCAACTACAAAAAGAATAGTGTTCCATGAGATAACAAAGGATGCTATCACTGAAGCAATCCGGAACCCTCGTTCCATTGATATGAATCTTGTAAATTCGCAGCAGGCCCGCCGTATTCTCGACAGGCTTGTCGGGTTCGAGATATCTCCGGTCCTCTGGAGAAAAGTACAGCCGTCTCTTTCAGCAGGCAGGGTGCAGTCGGTAGCTGTGAGACTGATAGTCGAAAGGGAAAGGGAGATAATTGCCTTCAAACCGGAATCATCATTTAAGGTCTCTGCCGTCTTCAAAGCGGATACTGAAGGAAATAGCTCCCTGATCAGGGCTGATGCCTCAAAAAAATTTCCGGATGAAAAGAGTGCAGGTGAATTTCTGGAACTATGTGCTGCGGCAGCATATAAAGTCACTGATGTATCCGTCAAGCCAGGAACAAGATCCCCGGCGCCCCCTTTCACCACATCCACCCTGCAGCAGGAAGCTTACAGAAAACTGGGGTTTTCGGTATCGCAGACAATGGCCGTAGCCCAGAGACTCTATGAAGCCGGGAAAATAACATATATGAGAACCGATTCCACGAACCTGTCAAAACTTGCCCTGGCAAAATCGCGTGAAGTAATTATTTCTTCATTCGGGGAAAAGTATTCCAGGACAAGGCAGTTCAAGACAAAATCGAAAGGAGCCCAGGAGGCACATGAAGCTATCCGTCCCGCATATCTTGATAACCAGTCCATCCAGGGCAACCAGAATGAGAAAAAGCTGTACGAACTGATCTGGAAAAGGACAATTGCCTCTCAGATGGCTGATGCTGAGATTGAAAAAACGACTATAGGCATCGACATGAGCAATTCACCTGTGACTTTCACTGCAACAGGTGAAGTGATAAGGTTTGACGGGTTCCTTAAAGTGTATTCTGAATCCAGTGACCAGGAGAACAATGACGAAGAAAGATATATCCTCCCACAGGTCAAAAAAGGAATGCCTTTACAATATAATATTATAACCGCAACGCAGAAATTCACAGTTCCTCCGCCCCGGTATACAGAAGCCAGTCTTGTTAAGAAACTTGAAGAACTTGGGATAGGACGCCCTTCAACATATGCTCCAACAATATCAACTATACAGAACAGAGGTTATATTTCACGGGAAGATCGCCCCGGTGAAAAAAGACAGGTAAAAATACTAACCCTTGAAAAAGGGAAAGTGACAGCGGTTGGAAAAACCGAAATGGCAGGAAAAGAGAAATCAAAGCTCTTCCCACAGGATATAGGGATGATCGTAAATGATTTCCTCATTGAAAACTTCTCCGAGATAGTTGATTATCATTTTACTGCCGAAGTCGAGGAGCAATTTGATGATATAGCGGAAGGCAAGCTGAAGTGGACCGCAATGCTCAGGGATTTCTACGGGCCATTTCATAAAACAGTTGAAAAAACACTTGAGAATTCCGACAGGAAGAAAGGGATAAGGTTGCTGGGAAATCATCCTGAAACTGGAGAACCGGTCTCTGTAAGGATGGGACGCTTTGGCCCTGTCGCCCAGATCGGATCCTCCGAAGAGGGTAATAAGCCCCGGTTTGCAAGCCTGGCGAAAAACCAGCTCATCGAAACAATAACCCTTGAAGAAGCATTGAATC
The DNA here is from genome assembly GCA_002070505.1 of Bacteroidetes bacterium ADurb.Bin145. Taxonomy (GTDB): domain Bacteria; phylum Bacteroidota; class Bacteroidia; order Bacteroidales; family VadinHA17; genus LD21. Next base: position 4,026 of record MWDJ01000016.1, read on the forward strand.
TGTTCCGCCTGCCACGTTCCCTGGGCATTCATGAGGGTGATGAAATAATAGTTGGAACAGGACGGTTTGGACCATATATAAGATACCGGAGTAAGTTTTTCTCCTTAAAAAAAGGAGTGGATGATCCCTACTCAATTACTTTCGGGAGGGCATTGGAGCTGATAGCCGAGAAAAATGAAAGCGAAAAGAAAAAAACAATAAAGGATTTCGGTGATATCTTGGTTCTGAACGGCAAATACGGGCCCTACCTTTCAAAGGATAAGCAGAACTACAGATTACCCAAAGGAACAGATACAGAGAAACTGACAAAAGAAGATTGTATCAGCATAATTGAGAAAAGTTCTAAGACCCGGAATAAATCATGATGAACAATGATAGACTTTAACGATTATTTTGATCCGGTAAGTATCGACAGACCTGAATTTGATCTGATTGCTGATCAGTCAGGATTCCCCCATAATATCACAGTCCATACCCCGAACCTGTCTTTAAAGGACCTGAATAAATACAAGATAGCTCTGTTCGGCGTTCCCGATGGAAGAAATTCACCTGGTACCGGAACCAAAAGAGGACCTGACCAGATAAGGGGAGAACTGTACAAATTATCAAGGATACCGGGAAAATCAAAGATAATCGACCTGGGTAATATGAAGAGCGGTGTAACATTCAATGATACATTAACAGGTCTCTGCGATATTCTTACAAGTCTTATAAGTGACGGCATATTCCCGGTGATCATAGGAGGCAGCAGTGCGCTGACAGTTGCGATTGATCATGCTTTTTCGGATCTGAAAATCAGGTACACCATGATATCTGTCGATCCGCGAATAGATTATATAAATGAAAAAAAGGAACCTGACTCTTTCAGTTACCTGAACAGGATTATACATAACCACAAAAGCAGCTTCAGACATTTTATCAATTTAGGATATCAGACTTATCTGAACGACCAGCAGGTCCTGAACCGTTTCCTTAAACAGAAGTCGGAATTAATAAGGATAGGTGATGTAAGGAAAGCCATTCATCTTACTGAACCACTTTTCAGGGACTCTGAGGTAGCAATTTTTGATATATCCGCTGTGAGGCAGTCGGATGCTCCAGGGACAATTTATCCTTCTCCAAATGGATTTTACGGAGAGGAAATTTGCCTGCTTGCAAGGTACGCCGGAATAAGCGACAATCTGAAGACCTTCGCTCTATTTGATGTCAACCCTGATCTTGACAACCGGAACCAGACATCCGGCCTTGCTGCTCAGATACTCTGGCTATTCCTTGAAGGCTTCTCTCAAAAGCAATATGAGACTCCTGCCCTGAGCAATGGAAATTCCGGCAGGTTTATAAGATATCATGTCAGGGTAACAGATCTTGACGATGATCTTGTCTTTGTTAAGAGCACCCTTACCGACAGGTGGTGGATGGAATTCAGAAGCACTGCTGAAAATATTGTATATATTTCCTGTTCACATGAAGATTACCTGAAAGCGAACCGTAACGAAGTGCCAGAACGCTGGATTATCGGGGTTGAGAGATTAAAAACCTGAATCGCTTCCCAGGCCTCTGCAGATACCCTGCACAACCAGCTAATTAAAATTTTTAGAGCAAATACGAATCAAAGTGAATAATATTTGCGTATAAATAAATAATTCTATACAATTTGACGTTATAGATTTTTATGTAATTTTACTCGATCAATAAGATTATATCGGTCTGACTGATATGATAAAGAGATGAAAAGATTTTGCACTGCAATTCTTTTATTAGGATTAATTAGCTATACCGGACTGTCACAGCAGGATCCCCTAACCAGTCAGTATATGTTCAGTACGCTGACTTTCAATCCGGGGGCTGCCGGCACATCAGGGATGATCTGTGCCACAGCTGTTAACAGGCAGCAATGGCTTGGCTTTGACGGTGCACCTTCTACCACCGTTTTCAATATAAGCGCCCCGATATCGAAAATCAATAGTGGTGTAGGCCTGGTTGTGGAAAGCGATAATATCGGCTTTGACAAAGATATCAACCTTGCAGCTGCATATTCTTACCTTATGGAACTCGGATCATCTAAACTGGGAATAGGCATTTACCTGGGCATGGTCAATAAGACTCTTGATCCTTCCTGGGAAATCCCTGATGGCGATCATTTTACTCCACCTGACCAGGATCCGCTTATCCCGACTAACAAGGAAAGCGTTGTTGCTTTTGATGCAGGCGCCGGAGTATATCTGAGGAATGACAAATACTATCTGGCTGCTTCCGTAACTCATATAAACCAGCCTGATATTAAATACACCAAAGGCTTATCATATATAAGCAGGCATTACTACATTACTGCCGGATATACTTTACAGATGCCTGATCCGGCACTGGAATTACTGCCATCGGTTTTTGCATACAGCGATGGTAAGATAGTTCAGGCAACTGTAACTTCTCTTGTGAGATACAATAAAAAGGTATGGGGTGGCGTTTCATACAGAGCCGGTGATTCGGTAATCGGGTTGATTGGCATTGAGCTTTTTAACGGGATCCGTATCGGATATAGCTATGACTTCCCGCTTTCGGACGTCCGGAAGAGCACTTACGGATCACATGAGTTTATGGTTAACTATTGTTTCGATCTCAGTTTTGGCAAGAGTCCAATGAGATACAAAAGTGTTAGATTTTTATGATTTTTAAAAAAAAATAACTTACTTGCATTATAAATTCTAAAGAATTATGAAAAAGGTAATCCTGTCTGTCCTGATAATTGTAATTTTTTTAAGCGGGTGCCGTACTTCAGATAACGGAGAGCTGACGGGTGTTCTGGGAAGGAAGAAATTCTTTGAACCTGAACCGATGGAGATGGCATTTATCCCAGCCGGAAATTTTATGATGGGCCCGAGCGATCAGGATGCTCTCTTTTCAATGAACAGCCTTTCAAAGTCTGTGACTGTTGATGCATTCTGGATGGACCAGACCGAAATCACTAACAATAAATATCGTCAGTTCGTTTACTGGGTAAGGGATTCTATCCTGAGGACCAAACTCGGAAATGCAGGGATTCCGGATCGTGAATATTTCGTCGTTGATGATGATGGTAACGTTCGGGAACCAAACATAATCAACTGGGAAGAAAAAATCGATCTCAGAGATGAAGCTACAAAAGAAGTCGTCGAAGAAATGTACTATCCTCCCGAAGAAAGATTTAACGGCAAGAAACAGATAGATGTACGTAAGCTGAACTACTCATACTATTGGGTTGACTACCAGTCTGCAGCTAAAGTCAATTACGTTCAGGACTATGAAAACAACACCGGTCGCTACCAGGGTCAGGTCACAAACCTTGATGGTTCCCGTACCGATGTTAAAGACCGCTCTTCATTCATCAAGCACATCGTGATCAATATTTATCCCGATACACTTTGCTGGATAAGAGATTTCACATATTCATTCAATGATCCGATGGCAGATCTTTATTTCTGGCATCCTTCCTTCGACGATTATCCTGTAGTCGGCGTATCCTGGTTGCAGGCAAATGCCTTCAGTCACTGGAGAACTGATTACATGAACAACGCCCTTAGAAAAAATGGTGTTGTGGATGTAATGGCTTACAGGCTGCCGCTCGAAACTGAATGGGAATATGCAGCAAGAGGCGGTCTTGATCTTTCAATGTATCCGTGGGGCGGCCCTTATACACGTAACTATGAAGGATGTTTCCTGGCTAACTTCAAGCCTCTCAGAGGTAATTATATTGACGACGGAAATGTATATGCAGGGAAAGTAGGATCCTATGAACCCAATGAATACGGGCTTTATGATATGGCAGGTAATGTCGCTGAATGGACACGTTGTGCTTACCACCCGTCAGCATACATCTTCCAGCATGACTTACAACCAAACTATGAATATAATGCAACCCCTCAGGATCCGCCAGTACTTAAAAGAAAAGTAATCCGCGGAGGTTCCTGGAAAGATATTGCATATTTCCTTCAGACCAGCACACGCGATTTTGAATACCAGGATTCCACCAAGCCTTACGTAGGATTCCGGAATGTAAGATCTTATATTGGAGCACAATTATAATTTAACAATTGAAATAACCCTAAAAATAACAGGTATATGAGCCTAGCAGAATTAGTACAAAGCAGCGGTTGGAAGAATTTTATCGCTAAACTTTATGGTTTAGGTGCTTCCGTCGTAATTGTTGGTGCATTGTTTAAAATACAACACTGGCCACTGGCAGGAACAATGCTTACAGTTGGTCTGTTAACCGAAGCTGTCATCTTCTTCTTTTCAGCTTTTGAGCCACTTCATGAAGAGGTAGACTGGTCGCTGGTCTATCCTGAACTTGCAGGAATTCCGGAGGAAGGAGCTGAAGAACTGCAATCTCATGGAGGCAGAAACCGCGGTATCGGAGGAGGAGGAGGATATGTTGGAGGTGGCGCCGGTTCTGCTGCCCTGGCAAAATTTGATGAGATGCTTGAAAAAGCCGAAATCACTCCCGAATTGTTCCAGAAACTCGGAGTAGGAATGAAAAAACTTGGAGAGTCAACAGCAAATATCGCTGCAATGGGGGAGATATCGGCCGCATCATCCAAATTCATGAATACAATGAATATTGCAAATGACTCTCTGAACAAACTGGCTGATTCATACCAGAATACTTCAAAAATCATTAATGAGACTGGTTCCAATTACAAACATATTGCTGATTCCTTATCCGTAATTGAGCTCGGTGGCAAATCGTATCAACAACAACTTGAGACACTGAATAAAAACCTTTCCGCTCTTAATGCAGTATACGAACTGCAGAAAAAAGGAGCTGATGATCATCTGAAAGAATCTGATAATCTTTATAAAGGGCTTCAGGGCCTGGTGAAAAACCTTGCTGATTCCGCAGGCGATACAGCAAAATACCGCGAACAGATAACAAAACTCAACGAAAATTTGTCGGCTCTTAACAACGTTTATGGAAATATGCTTGCTGCTATGAATATCAAGTAATAGAGCTTTTATTTCACCAAACTAAACTACCTTAGAAAATGGCTCACGAAAAGCTATCTCCGCGACAAAAAATGATCGGTATGATGTACCTGGTGCTGACCGCCATGCTTGCACTCAACGTATCAAAGGAAGCTGTGAAAGCATTTATGCAGGTCGATAAGGGGCTTACTCTTACCGTGGATAACTATGTTAAAAAGAATAACCTGGTTTATGAAGCATTTGACAGAGCCGCTGCTGAAAATCCAACAAAAGCAGGACCATACAAAACAAAAGCATTTGCCGTAAAAGAACGTGCTGATGAACTTTATAATTTCATCCAGGACCTCAAAATTGAAATAATCAAAACTGCGGAAAGAGATGAGAATACTCCAGCTATTACCGGAACAACGATCGACATCACCCAGGTAAAGAGATTTGATGAAAACAATGTTCCGTCTGAGATCCTCGTCGGATCAAACGAAGCCGGAAAGGGCTATGCACTGAAAGCTGCTATAAACGACTACCGTGAATTCCTTATTTCAACTCTCGAGGGAAAGAATCCTACTGCTGAAGAAGCACTTAGACAAACCCTCAATACCGATGATGCAAAAAATGAGGATGGTGAAATGGAACCCTGGGTTAACCTTATGTTCCAGACTATGCCTGTCGTTGGCGCTACTGCCTTATTGTCGAAAATTCAGGTTGACGTAAGAAATGCTGAAACTGAAGTACTAAATTACCTTTACGGCCAGATCGATGCCTCATCCTTCAAATTCAACAAACTGAGTGCAATTGTTATACCTGACGCTAATTATGTAACGCTTGGATCAAATTATACTGCAAGGGTGTTCATCTCGGCTACCGATACGACCCAGCAGCCGATAATTACCGTAGGAGAACAGCAGTTGCCTCTTGACGAAACCGGAAAAGGAATTTATTCCGTGCGTCCTTCCACAACAGGTGCAAAATCCTGGGGAGGTGTCATTTCTCTTAAAGCCCCTGACGGAACAACAAGAACTTATCCTTTCAGCGCATCCTATGGTGTGGGAGAACCTAATGTCATCTGCTCTCCTACCGCCATGAATGTTATGTATTACGGAATACCCAATCCCCTTGATGTCTCAGTACCCGGTGTCAGCCCTGACAAAATAAAGATCAGAGTGGTTAACGGCACTATAAGCACTGAAAGAGTTAAAAATTCGAAAGGTGAAAACTTCCGTGGAAGCTGGGCAGTAAGACCTTCAGCTGAAAGACAGAACGTCCAGGTCATAGTATCCTCTACAGATGCCAGCGGAAAAACAATATCATACGCTCCTTACGAATTCAGAGTTAAACCTGTTCCAAAACCTGAAGCAAGATTCGGTGGTAAAAATTCCGGAACAATATCAAGGAACCTTGCTGTTGCACAGCAGGGAGTCTTTGCCGTATTGCCCGATTTTGACTTCGACCTGCAATGGAGCGTAACAGGATTTACTGTGCTTTACTCCGACAGAATGGGCGACTTTGAGGAGAAAAGCTCAAGTAGTAATCTTACTGCCAGACAGAAAGAACTTCTCGGCAGATTAACAAAAGGTAAATACCTTACTATAAAAGATATAAAAGCTCTGGGACCCGATAAAAAACCTGTCGACCTGAGTCCTATTATTTTGCAGATAGAGTAGTAATAAACATTTTATAACTATGAACAAAAAAATTATTTTTGGATTTATCGTTCTGATGTTTGGAAGCATAGCTCATGCTCAGGTGCAGTCGTTTGGCGATATTTACCAGAAATCAATTCCCGATGCTAAGAAAATCAATTATGCCTTTCTTAGAGAAGCTGACGTCATCTGGTCAAACAGATATTACCGGTTGATAGACCTGCGTGAAAAGATCAATCAGCCATTGTACTATCCTACACTCCCGACCCGTGATGGAAGAAGAAGCTTCATTAATATCCTGCTTGATGAAATTAAAGCCGGTAATATAAATGCTTATTCAGTCCTTGATATTAACGTGCCGACTACTTATCAGGATATAGAGACAAATATGGGCGCTACAACCAGGATCCAGCAGATCCAGATCAATGCAGCCGGCGACACAAGGGATTCTCTTATTACAGAACAGGCCAGACCAGAAGATGTTAAACAACTCCTTGTTTATGAAGAGTGGTACTTCGATAAGAAACTCTCAAAGATGGATGTCAGGATAATAGCAATATGTCCTTACTGGATGGGCAACGACCCTGAACTTCAGAGAGCTATGAGGAAACCTCTCTTCTGGGTTAAATTTGAAGAGATCCGGGATATCCTTGCAAAAAATGAAGCTCTTGTTTCAAATAACGATGCACAAAGGCTCTCATTTGATGATCTTTTCATGCAAAGAAGATTCGGAAGTATCATCTGGGGCGAATCAAATGTTTTCAACGACAGATCAGTCAACGAATATACCGTTGGCAAAGCTTCCCTCTTCGAAGCTGAACGACTGAAGACAGAACTGTTCAACCTGGAACACGACCTTTGGGAATATTAAAATATCTGTTCCTCAAGTAAATATGAAAAAAGGGTGCCCGAAAGCACCCTTTTTTATGGAATTGACTAAAAATGACTAAAGGTATTTTTCACCTGTATCCTTCTTTACATCTTCAAGGTAGTTTTTAATATTCTGCTCTTCATCTTTCTTTACAATAAGCAATACATCATCCGACTCAACAACTACATAATTCTCCAGTCCCTGTATTACAGCAACTTTCCCATCTGAAATATTTATAATGTTCCCTTTATTTTCATATGAAAATACATTACCGCTTATAATTGTGTTGCCATCCTTATCAGATTTGGAATGTTCATATAAGGAACTCCATGTCCCAAGATCTGACCAGCCTATATCAGTACACATGACATATACATTATCAGCTTTCTCCATTATGCCGTAGTCGATCGAGATACTCCGGCATTCTGCATACGTCCTGCGTATAAAAACTTCTTCATCCTCAGTCCCGATGCGGGCTTTCCCCTCATCAAATGCTGCATACATATCAGGCAGATATTTTTCAAAAGCTGCCAGGATTGTTTTCAGGTTCCAGAAAAAGATCCCTGAATTCCAGTAAAAATCACCACTCTGAAGAAATTTCGTTGCAAGATTAATATCGGGTTTCTCAGTAAACGTTTTCACCCTGTGCAAATCGCTGTGATTCTCAACCTTTTTCTTAAGATCAGCCTGGATATAACCGTAACCTGTTTCCGGTCTGTCAGGTTTAATACCTAAAGTGAGAAGAGCATTATTAGAGCTTACAAAATCAATACTTTTACCTATGACCCTGGAGAATTCTTCCTCTTTTGTTATAAGGTGATCAGCCGGAGTAACAGTGATAACTGCTTCCGGATTTTCCTTCAATATCCTGAATGTTCCGTATGCAAGGCAGGGGGCGGTATTTCGTCTGACAGGCTCTGCAAGAACATTAGAAGGATTAATATCAAGTTGCTTTACAACCAGATCCTTATGATCATCATTTGTAACAATAAAAATATTCGAGGCAGGACAGATTGATCTGAATCGCCTGAATGTCTGTTGCAGAAGTGTTTCTCCTGTACCCAGAATATCCAGGAATTGCTTGGGAGTTTCGCGACGGCTAAGTGGCCAGAAGCGGCTTCCCACACCTCCTGCCATTATTATTACAAATCTGTTATCCATGATCACTGTAATTAAAAGTGAAATATCCCTGCAAATATATAATTATGGTTACGGTTTTAAAACTCTCCTCCCTTAAATCGGTAAATATTTGTAATTTTAGGCTCAATTATTTTCCGTGTATGATCAGGTTTCTTAGAGAAATGGGACGGTATTTTCTGATGCTTCAGAAGGTTTTTTCAAAACCTGAGAAACCGCACATTTATTATAAGCAAACAATGCATGAGCTGGTTTACCTGGGAGTGAATTCAGTAGGTATCATTTCTATTATTTCATTCTTCATGGGAGCTGTCATCACACTTCAGACTGCTTATAACACTGAGAATCCTATTTATCCGACATACCTGATTGGACTGGGTTGCCGTGACTCAATAATTCTGGAATTTTCATCAACTATCAGCGCTTTGATCCTTGCCGGCAAAGTAGGATCAAATATAGCATCAGAGATCGGTACCATGAGAGTTACAGAACAAATAGATGCCCTCGAGATGATGGGGGTCAATTCTGCATCATATCTTGTCCTGCCGAAAATTATCGCTACACTTCTATTCAATCCTATCCTGACACTTATCAGCATAACCGTTGGGATCATAGGAGGATGGATCGCCGGAACTGCAGCAGGAGTAATTACATCCGAAGATTTTGTTTACGGTATACAGTATGCATTCATACCTTATTATATTACGTATTCGTTAATCAAAACTCTGTTTTTTGCATTCATCATAACGAGTGTCTCTGCATTTCAGGGATATTATGTCGATGGAGGATCCCTGGAAGTAGGCCGGGCCAGTACGAAAGCTGTCGTCTACAGCAGTCTTATTATATTATTATTCAATGTAATCCTAACTCAACTCCTGCTGTCATGATTAAAGTGAACAACCTAGATAAGGTTTTCGATGGCAGACTGGTGCTTGACAATATCTCTGTCACTTTTGAATCCGGAAAGACAAATCTTATTATTGGGAGGAGCGGCTCAGGAAAAACTGTGCTTCTCAAGTCAATTGTCGGACTCCATGACCCTGACAGAGGTGAAGTCTGGTTTGAAGATGTCCTTTTTAACAAGCTCGACTTTGAAGGCAAGAAAAAAATCCGGGCGGAAATGGGAATGCTGTTCCAGGGAAGCGCTCTTTTTGATTCTCTTACTGTTGAACAGAATGTGAGGTTCCCTCTTGATATGTTCACTGGCAAAACAATGGAAGAGAAGACCGACAGGGTCAATTTTTGTCTGAAAAGAGTGAATATTATCAATGCCAATAAGCTGTTCCCTTCCGAACTGTCGGGAGGCATGAAGAAGAGAGTGGCTATTGCAAGGGCTATTTCATTAAATCCAAAATATCTTTTCTGCGACGAACCTAATTCAGGACTAGACCCCCTGACTGCCATTCTTATAGATGAACTTATCAAAGAGCTCACCGAGGAATATTCAATGACAACAATTGTGAATACTCACGACATGAATTCTGTAATTGAGATCGGCGAAAAGATAGTATTCATTCATGAAGGTCTGAAATGCTGGGAAGGAACCAATAAAGAGATCCTTAATTCTGACTGTGAAACCCTGAATGATTTTGTATTTGCCAATTCCCTGGCCAAGCAGCTTAAAGGGATTGCGAAGTGACAATTTATTTCACTTCCTCGTAATCAGTATATTCACCAATATCTTTTGAAATCTTTTTCTTATCAGGTTTTCGACTGTTATCATTTTCGGGCTCCCTGTCACCGTCATTTTGAACGATCCTGTATCCGGTAAATGAACGGAAAAGCAATATGATTATCAGGATTATTAAAAAAACTCTGAGCAAATACACCATTCCTCCTTATTTAGATTACTGAATTTCAATCATCGGTTTATCAAGCTTCCGCGATATTGCCCTGTTGCCAAAGCACATATTCATCCCTAAGCGGATATGAGCTGTGCTCCATATTTCGGGTATGGGGATCTTCTTTGATTCATTATTAAGTACCTTCCCCCACGTAAGGGGAATCCTGTCAGCCATTGCATATATCTGGAACCATCCTGGACGGAAGGCAATACCGAAGCCTATATTATCACGTCTGTAATTTGTTGCTGTATATGCCAGGCTTGTCGAAAAGAGATTCCTGATATTCAGGTTTGCCGAAAGGGTTAATGCTTCCTGGTACCTGCTGTCGATGAACCTTGTATATGACAACAAACCTAAGGAGAAGCTTTTAGCAAGGCTATAGTTTACTCCTGCCGAGATACCATAAGAAAGCTTTGTTGAAAACGGCTGGCTTGTCTCGGTGAATGTCACTGAATTTATTAGTGAATCCATATAGGCAGTGATAATTTCATCAAAATCCGTAGAACCTTCATAAACATCCTGGAGGTTCTCTCCTGTAAATGTGAACTGGCTTACTCCTTTCACATTTGTGATATCCTTTTTCCAGTCCATAAATCCAATATCTGTCACGGCTGCCGATACAGATAACCTGGGGGTTATGTCATAAACCGCTCCGATATCCACTCCAAATCCTTTGTTCCCTGTATTAAGTATCTCTTTTACTATACCTTTTACTGATTCAAAACGGTCTTCATACACTGTAATATCCGATGGTTTATCCTCCTCATCCCACTCGATCTCTACCGGACCGCTTATATCCATCTGAATATCTGCGTTCCATGTCTGGGAATAGTCATTTTCTATAGTAGCATTAAACTCTTTTGTTTTTATTTTAGCTGAATAGATGCCCAGCAACATTTTCCCCTTTACACCAATCCTGAATTTGTCGGTTATGTTTTTGGAAAATCCCAGTCCAATTTCATTATATGCCATTATCCCTGCCTGTAATGAAGAGAGATCGTACGAGTTTCCTGCGAGAGACTCGTGCTCATAAAATGCCATACGGAACATATCTTTCGGAAAAAGGAAATTGCCGTCTACCTTTATATTATAGTCGGCAAACACATAAAGATCCTTCCCCGCTGAAAATCCCAGTCCAAATACCTGTACCAGAGCTTCCGGTCTCAGAAAATTATAATCACTTTTTTCGGACAGGAATCTGTCAACATCAAAATTCTCGTTGATGATTGCAATTGAATCGATAGGTTCTCCTTCAAAGAAAATATCCTTGAAATTAAGAATGTTATTATTGATGTTCAGGTTGACCCCGGATATCACGGGAAGGCCAATATAAACTTTATTGGATGGTCGTAATGCAGGGTTGAGCAAGTGGTTCTGAGGCAGGTTCATATAATAAAGAACCTGGCTGTTTTGGGAAGCTGCGTTGACGAAAATTGCTGTTAGTGCGACAGTAATTAACAATTTAATCTTGCCATTCATATACTATTTATTTATCCTGGGTATCCAGCTTGTAATTATACATGAATTTATCAGTTCCTCCGACAATCAGATGCCATTCATTCTTTTCATTTAGTCTTCCTATCGAGAACATTGAAGCTCCCCTTAAAGGAAATCCTTTCATTATATTTCCTTTGTCATCTATCAGGTATATCTGTCTCCTCTCTGTATCATAAACCCCTATCTTCCTGTCAGATGAACTAAATATAAAATTTATCGGTCCTCCGAGCTTACTGGAGCCGAATTTCCGGCTGAATACCTCTGATCTGTTATGATCATAAAGATATAATATACCGCTATCAATAAAAATATATTCACCAAAACCATCTCCGTTTATATCAAAAAAATCGAACGAATGGTCAACAGAGAAGGTTTTTTTACTGAATTTCTTTACTGAGCCGTCGAAGTAGATATGCTGAACCGTACCGTCAGGGGCTGAGCATACTATTGAAGGTACAGTTCCCGGAGTAAGCCTTATTGATGATCCCCGGGCTTTTGTTACAGGCTCCTTAAGTGTTAGACGTGTATTACCCTGCCGGTCAATAAAATAGAGGCTTGTCTCATCAGCTATTACAAGATAATCTTTCCCCGACACCCTGAACCAGCTTATCTCTGATACAACTGTGCCATTTGTCCTGAATGGTTTCCACCCCTTAACTATGCTGCCTGATTTATCATAGGCATATATCATTTTGTCCTGTCCTGCGATCAGCAGGCGGTAATTCCTGTTATTATCATAATCGAACAAAGCAAGTGAATTAGTGGCGGGGGAGCGGAGTTTTACAGGGTATCTTTCCACATAATTGCCATTCCGGTCAAGGAGATGGAGGTAATTTTCACCTGAGAACAAAAGCTGGTATTTTCCGTTCCTGAAGTAATCTATCATGAAAACAGAACTCGTTATTTTTTCCCGCAAAGGCACTTTCCAAAGGATCCTGCCCGCTGCATTTATAAGATATGCATTGTTTTTCAGATCCTGTATAAAGATCTCCCTTGCTCCGGTTATGTGGTTCGTAAAGAAGAAGGGTTTAATTGCTGCTATGCTGTCCAGCAGAGTTTCCCATTCAGTGGTAGATTCCTCCCTGGGTTCTTCCTTAAACATGACTGACAGGCTGTTATAGATCATATTATTGCTCGGAGTGAACTGATAACCTGCAGCCTGTATCTTGCTTAAAGAGCTTTTATTTGACTTCATTAACCTGATAATATCCTCTGAGAGAAATCTGCTCAGATAATTTGTTATCTGAGAGGGGACACAATAGAAGAAATACCCGGAAACACTGGGCAATGTGCTTTCAAACTCCCTGTATATCAAATCATTTGCTAATGTTTTCTTTAGCAGATTATCATAAAGGATTTTTGAAAGAGCCTTTGCTGAACTGCCCGTAATAAGATAATTATCATAAAAAGTAAAGAAGGAATCATCAAAATCTATTGAGAATCCAGGTGCAAGGACTTTTGCAAGACCTTTAAATGCAGTATGATAAACCGGAACATTTATCTGATCGTCGGGATGAAAAAAGCTGATGTCAATCCTGTTTTCTTCCTGACCGAAATAATCCAGAAATATCTTTTCAGCATATACTCTGTTTGTAAGTTCATAGATTATCGATGAACCGGCTTCTGACGAACCGTCTTTCAGATCAATGTAAGCCCTTGTGATCTCGTCACCGAGATATTCCCTTATTTTTTGAGCCAGTTCCACTGTTCCGGTACTGAGCTGCTGGTACTGGTTACTGTTATAGTCTCCAGGGAAAGGTACAACCGACTCAAAAAGCACTGTTGAGGAAGGCAGGATCTTATATGTTTCAAATGCTGAAGCAGCACCTGAATTGTATTTATAGAGTACCTGGGTTGAATCAGTACTTTCAGTGTAACCGCTCAACACAAGTCCATTTTCATTGAAATAAATATCTGCAACAGCGTATTCCGAAATATTATCAATACCTCTTGTAGAAAAGAAGTTTTCCATGAAGCCCTTTTTCAGAAGGGGTTTCAGGTTATCTGAAAGCAGGAATATTTTATCTTCGTTTTTGCCTGAAGCCTGCATTATCCTCGAAAACCCCGGGAGGCTTCTGATATCATCTGAGCCTGTTATGTGGCTGATTGAGGCTTTGATAAGACTTGAGGATGTCGTACTGACCAGCAATCCCGAATTAATTGTGATAAAAACAGTATCCTGCTGATTATCAATGATAAATGGGATTCCTAGAAGTTTATTTCCATTAATGTTAAGGTCATTCATTGTTCTGATACCCGATGACTGTAGTATTTCTTTCAGGTGTTTTAACCTGGTATTTGACAGGACTGCAATAGATAACAGAGGCTGGACTTTCCCTTCAGAAGAGATATGGAATGAAATCAAAGCTGAGTTTCCGTTCAGTATCTTCTGATAACCCGTCTTGTTGATCTGATCAGCCAGGAATTTTACTTTGGTATTGAACCTTTTAAAGTCCTTAACCTTGCCGATCTCTCCCATTATTCCGGTCCCCGACGTAACCGAGTTTATAAAACTCTGCAGATCGATCGTTTCAATAATAAAACAGGCATCAGATTGAACAGCCTTATATGGATCGGTCAGAAAATTTTTCCTCCCCTGGTGCAGGAAATAGACCATTGTTGCCAGGCCTGCAACAAGAAGTATTACTAAAATAAAGGCAAACCGTTTTCCCACCCAGTAAATAAGATTTGTCCGACTTCAAAAATAAGCAATATATGATTACCAATTCAGTTCCTGACGGAATGGATATTAACCGGCGTTATCTTTTTATCATATTGATAGCCTGTGCTATAGCAGAAATCCTCTTTTTTGGCACGTTATTTGTTTTTAAATAGTTACACAGGCAATCTCAATCATATACTTGATTCTTCAAGTTCAGCCAGGCCGCAAGCCTGGCTTTAATTTTTCAGAAAGGTCTGTAGCCGATGATTTCTCTTACTTCCTTAATAGTTTTCGATGCACTTGCTCTCGCTTTTTCAGCCCCACCGGCAACCACCCGGGCAAGATATTTATTATCTGCCATAAGCTCATTTATCCTCTTCCTTATTGGGTCAGTGACTTTTATAATATCCTCAGCCAGTTGCTTTTTCATATCACCGTAACGGATTTCACATGAAGCGTGTTTTTCCATAAAATAGCTGTATGTAGAGTGATCAGAAACAATCTTCATTATTGTGAACAGGTTTTTTACAGGTTCTGAGGGTTTCTCTCCCGGAGTCTTTGGTCCCTCGTCAGTGACTGCTCTCATAACTTTTTTCCTTATATCTTCAGGACTATCAGCAAGAAAAATCCCGTTACCTTCGCTTTTACCCATTTTACCCGTACCATCAAGCCCTGGGACCTTTATCAGCTTCTTGCCGAAATTATAGGCATCCGGTTCAGGGAAATAATTCACCCCATACATCGTGTTGAATCTCCTGGCAAAGCGCCGGGTCATCTCCAGGTGTTGCTCCTGATCCTTACCGACCGGCACTTTATTTGCCTTATGTATTATTATATCAGCAGCCATCAGCACCGGATAAGTAAGGAGTCCGGCATTTATATTATCAGGCTGGTTCCTGATCTTTTCCTTAAAAGATGCTGTTCTCTGAAGCTCTCCCACGTAAGCATTCATATTCAGCAAAAGATATAACTCTATGACTTCAGGCACATCGCTTTGAATGAACACAGTTGCTATCTCAGGATCAATGCCGCAGGCAAGATATTCAGCCAGCACCTTTTTAATATTCCCATGGAGGTCATCGGGTTTCGGATGAGTAGTAAGTGCATGATAATCAGCAATAAAGAAATAACATTGATTTTCCTGCTGCATCTTAAGAAAATTCCTTACCGCACCGAAATAATTTCCGAGATGTAAATTACCTGTTGACCTGATACCACTGACAACTGTCTCCATTTCCTGTTTAACAAATTTCTTGCAAAGCTAATGGTTTTTTGCTAAAATGGCCTGTAGTAAAATATTCGTACCTTTGACAATTAAAATCGAAGGCTGTGGAATCAACAAGACAAAAAAAGGTTTCAAGATTAATTCAGAAAGAAATTGCCGATATTTTCCTGCGGAAGGGGAGTGAATATGCTCCAGGGAAACTTATTTCAATAACAAAAGTCAGAGTCAGTCCTGATCTGTCTTTTGCGAGGATCTATTTAAGTATATTCCCATCAACAAATATTAATGATGTTCTGCAGAATGTACAGGATCATTCCACCAGGATCCGGTTTGATCTTGGACATAAGGTCAGGACCCAGCTCCGGATCGTTCCCGATATTGCCTTTTTTATTGATGACAGCCTCGATTATATTGAAAAAATAGACAGGTTGCTGAAATCCTGATATTAATGCAATACGAACCTATAAAGAGAACACTTGGAAAGATCTTTTCCGGACCTCTTTTCATGAGGAAATTGTTCTATTTTATTCTTGACATCGTCCTTCTCAGGACATGGCATGTTAAAAGGGCGTTAAAATCAGTGAGCCGTTACATCCCTTATAATGCACGGATCCTGGATGCAGGATCCGGACTAGGCCAGTACTCCTGGAGGATGTGCAGAATGAACAGGGAGTGGATCATCACAGGAGTTGATATTGATAAAGAACAGGTAAATGACTGCAATAATTTCTTTATAAAGAGCGGATTTTCCAAAAGAGTGGATTTCATTGCTGCCGACCTTGTGAAATATTCAGAACCTGATTCCTTCAACCTAATTCTTTCAGTAGATGTAATGGAGCATATAAAGGATGATGAAAGGGTCTTCTCAAATTTCTTCAGATCCTTACAGAATAATGGTTTTCTGATAATCTCCACTCCCTCTGACCTTGGCGGATCAGATGTGCATTCGGAAGATGAAAAGTCGTTTGTTGCCGAACATGTAAGGAACGGTTACAGTGTTAAGGAAATAACAGAAAAACTAAGCAGCACGGGGTTCAGGAATATAGAAACCAGATATACCTATGGAAAACCGGGTAATATTTCCTGGAATCTTACTATGAAATACCCTATAAAGCTCCTCAACATTTCATATCTGTTTTTCTTTATCCTTCCAGTCTATTATGCAATCTGTTTACCGGTATCATTAATATTTAACATCTTTGACCTGTGTCTGACTCATAAGTCAGGTACCGGATTGTTAATCACAGCAAGGAAAATTTAATGAAGCTTTCCGTATATATTGCTAAAAGGTACCTGTTCGCAAAGAAATCAAGGAATGCGATCAATATTATTTCTGCCGTATCGGTTACCGGAGTCGCCGTAGGTACAATGGCTCTGATCATAATATTGTCAGTATTTAACGGACTTGAAGATATGGTCAGGTCTATTTTCAACACTTTCGATCCTGATCTGAAGATCACTCCTTCCTTAGGTAAGACATTCATTCCTGACAGCTCAAAACTGGAGATGCTGGCAAATGTAAACGGAGTTGCCTGTTATTCACTTACAATTGAAGAAAATGCCTTGTTGAGGTACGACGACAGGCAGACCGTTGCAACAATAAAGGGAGTTGATGACACATATGTAAGAGTAACCGGAATTGACAGCTCAATGTGGGATGGCGAGTTTATCCTCAAATCCGACAGACAAAGGGACTATGCCATCCCGGGTATCGGAATCGCCAATTACCTGGGAATTGGGATAACCTTTGTAACTCCCCTTAATATTTACGTGCCAAAACTTTCAGCCAGCAGCACCGTGAACCCTGAGGATGCATTTAACAGGAAATTTATTTACCCTTCAGGCATATTCCAGGTCGAACAATCTTATGACTCCAAATATGTTTATGTTCCTATTGACTTTGCGAGAGAACTAATTGGAAATGATAATGGCGTAAGCTCAATTGAGATCAAATTCACGGATACTGCTGATGAAAAAAGGGTTAAGAAGGAAGTGTCAGATATCTTCGGTGATGATTTCGTCGTTCAGAACAGGTTTGAACAGCAGGAGATATTTTACAGGGTAATGAAATCCGAAAGGTTTGCAATATTTCTGATACTAACACTTATTCTTATTATTGCTTCGTTTAATATTATAGGGTCGCTGACAATGCTGATCATCGAGAAGGAGAGAGATATTGAAATACTTAAAAGTCTGGGGGCAGACAGAGATCTTATACGCCGGATTTTCATTTTTGAAGGATGGATGATCTCAATTATGGGGGCGGTTATAGGGTTGATACTGGGGTTCATTATATGCTGGTTACAGCAAACATACGGGCTTGTAAGACTGCAGAGCGATTCATTACTGCTTACTTCTTATCCAATTTCCATGGAGTTTAAGGATTTCATAATCGTACCCCTTACGGTTCTCACGATCGGTTACTGGGCCGCCTGGTATCCGGTAAGGTATCTTACCAAAAAATACCTTGATAAAAATGATAAAAAGGTTTGAAAACAGAGCATTATCAAATGAATTACTGATTGTAGCAATACTTCTGTTGCTTCTGCCGGTCATCAGTTGTACAAAATCAGAAAAGAAAGGATTAATACCTGAGGATGCATTCAGTGATATCCTGTACGAAATTCATCTGGGGAACGGCCTTCTGATAGCTCCTGAAGTCAGGAGTATATTCTCAGAACGTGACACTTTGCAGGTCTATCTCGATATTATTGAAAGCCACGGATACTCTCAAGAGCAAATGGAAAAAACATTACGATATTATTTTTTAAAACAGCCAAAAAAGCTGATGAAAATATATGACAGGAATATCGGAAAACTTTCTGAAATGGAATCGCTGCTCCTGAAAGCTCAGCAACCTGATCATGAGTTCACAAACCTCTGGCAGGGAAAAACGGATTTTCATTTTCCCGATACGACAAAAAACAGGTATTTACATTTTACACATATTTTACAAACTCCCGGCTCGTACTTCTTAAAGTTCTCTGCCACTGTTTTCCCCGATGACCCGTCATTCAATCCGCATTTTACGGCTTTTACCTGCCATGCTGACAGCATTGGTACAGGCAGAAGGAATTACATTCCCGGATTAAAATACTTCAAGGATGGTAATCCACATACCTATTCAGTGACAATAAAAGTCAACGAGATATATCCGGTCGCTCTGTCAGTATTTTTCTTTGAACATGATAATTCCCCCGATCCGGGTCAGCCCCATGCAAAGATCAGCGATATTTTACTTCATAACATTCTCTGATACTATATGAGGTCCTTTTCAGCCCATTATATTCTGACAAATTCCGGTCCGCTGCTTAAAAGATCCGTGATCAGAACAGATGATGACGGAACAATAATAAGCATTGAGGATACCAAAGGTTGCCTTAAAGAGGATCCAATGGTTGAATTCTATAATGGTATAATCATCCCTGGATTTGTTAACTGTCACTGTCATCTTGAATTGTCTCATCTTAAGGGAAAAATCCCTGCGGGGACAGGACTTGCTGATTTTATAACAAAGATAAGGACGCTGAGGGAGACCGATGAGGAAACAATCATCTCATCAGCCGCTTCAGCAGATAAGGATCTATTCAATGAAGGAATTAACCTCTGTGCCGATATATGCAATACTCCCGCAACTTTCGGGATTAAAAAATCAAGCAGGATCAAATACCTGAATCTACTCGAAGTATTTGGTATCGACCCTCTGAAAGCAGATCACAGGATGCAGGAAATAATCAGATTATCAGTCGATGCCGCAAATTCCGGATTGGAATGGTCGATAATCCCGCATGCAGTCTATTCAATATCCCTGCCTCTTTTCCGCCTTATAAAGAAGATCACCCGGAAAAACAGGGTGACATCCATTCACTTCCTGGAGACTGATTCCGAGGTCTCCTTTCTGGAAGGACTTTCCGGCCGTATCAGCGACTCATATCTGACTACAGGGCATATGCCTCGTGTACTGAAAACAGTAAAAGATCATGTAACTGCAATACTCAAGGAGATAACTCCCTCCGGCAACCTTATTCTTGTTCACAACACTTTTGCAGACAATAGCACTGTAAGGGCTTTGAAAAAGAGGAAGAACCTTTTCTGGTGCCTCTGCCCCGGATCGAATATTTACATTGAAAATAAACTGCCACCCATCAATCTTCTGAGATATGAGAACTGCGATATTGTGATCGGCAGCGACAGTCTTGCTTCAAACACTACCTTAAGCATCCTCTCAGAGCTTAAGATCCTTCAGGATAATTTCCCGCAGCTGGGTCTGGAGGAACTTGTCAGGTGGGCAACAATTAATGGTGCCAGAGCTCTCGGGGAAGATCAGCACTTTGGTAAAATTGAACGGGGAATGAAACCCGGCTTACTTCTGCTCCAGGATATTGATCTCGTTAACCTGAAACTTCTTCCCACGTCAACTGTTACCAGATTGCTTTAAATATTATGCTATTTTTGAATCCGATTTAATCTGGTATGCCAACATTTCTTTTTGATAAAATAGTATTTGGCCCCGTAAAAAGCAGGAGACTCGGTATTTCATTGGGAATCAACCTTTTGCCTTCAACACGCAAGATATGTAACTTTAATTGTATCTATTGTGAGTGCGGCTGGACGATGAGTTCAGCTATACAGAACGAATCTTTGCCATCACGCATAGAAGTTTATGAAGCTCTTGAAAAACGGCTTTCAGGAATGAAACAAAAAAAGCAGGCAATAGATGTTATAACATATGCAGGCAATGGCGAACCCACGTTGCATCCTGAATTTCCGGGGATCATCGATGACAGCATTAAACTACGCGACAAATACTTTCCGGAAGCAAAAATTGCAGTCCTGTCAAACTCTTCCTCTATCGGGAACCCTGCGATAAGGGAAGCTTTATTAAAAGTTGATTCAAATATTTTAAAGCTCGATTCAGCATTTGAACTTACTGTCAGGATCCATAACCAGCCACGCGTCAACCTTAAGATCGGAGAGCTTATAGAAAACTTAAAACAATTCAAAGGAAGACTTATTATTCAGACACTTTTTGTAAGAGGAAAATTTAAAGACAGGATAATCGACAATACCACGCCTGAAGAAATAGAGGCCTGGCTGGAAGCCCTGAAAAGAATAAGGCCCTCTGAAGTGATGATTTATACGATTTCAAGGGATACACCTGTTGAGGGGCAACTTGAAAAAGTGCCGCTCCGCGAATTGAGGAAAATTGCAACGCGGGTCAAAGAACTCGGTATCGAAACACAGGTGTCGGGCTGACAGTGAACAAAAAACTCAATATCCTTATCTGCCCCCTCGGCTGGGGACTGGGGCATACCGGACGGATGATCCCGGTAGCCTTACGATTGAGAGAAATGGGGCATCGCATTTACTTTGGAGCTGAAGAGAGACATCTTGCATTCCTTGAAAGTGAATTGCCAGGGTCCATCCTTATAAAGTTTTCCGGATTTAAACCCGGATATTCACGATTCCTGCCTGCTTACCTTGTACTTCTTCTTAAGACCCCTCTTCTCATCTATCATACTATCAACGAACACTTTAAGGTGAAAAGGATAATCAGGGATCATTCAATCGATATACTTATAAGCGATAACAGATTCGGACTATGGAACAAAAACATCAAAACAGTTTATGTCACACACATGCCTGTGATACCTTTTCCGAAAGCATTCAGGTTCCTCGAATACATTGGCATAAAGCTCCATAGAGCAATTATCAGAAGATATTCCTTGTGCTTTATCCCTGACTTGCCGGGTGCAGTGAATTTCACAGGCAGACTTACTCACTCAACTGCATTACCGGATAATACCCGTTTCATCGGAATCCTTTCCAGATTCAGCGGTTCAGAATCTAAGGGAAAAGCGGATAATTTCAATTTCCCGTACAACTGTGTCATAATATCCGGGCCGTCTCCCCAGAGAGAAATTCTCAGTAAGAAGCTTGCCCTGGTGCTGAAGGACAGGCAACCTGTAACAATTTTTCTTGGCGGAAAGCCTGAGCTATCTGCTGAATTGGTGAGATCTGATAATATTATGTATTATAATCATCTCCCGACCAACGGAATGAAAACAGTGATCGGTCAAAGTGAAGATATAATTGCCAGGGCCGGATACAGTACAATCATGGACCTTATCTGTCTGAAAAAAAGCGCTTTGCTCATACCAACTCCCGGGCAGACTGAGCAGGAATATCTGTCGGAGTATCTTTCCGGCAAGGGCTGGTTTTCTTATATATCACAGAAAGAGATCACCAATGAATTAAAATTCAGCGGTTCCCGGCCAACTAACCGGAGTGACGATATTTTAGTGCAAAGCCGGTTGCTTTTTGAAAGAGCCCTGAATGAATTGCTAGAGGATTAAAAGAGTAAGGCCCGATCCTGCCATTCCAATGAATAAGCCGGTCCACACTTCCGCCGGCTTGTGTGAATTAAGATAAAGTCTTGCTGACATAATAATTCCAGTAATAAGTATAGCCATGACAAGAAGGCCTCTAAGATCGGCCTGCATCATTATTGAAAGAATTGCTATGAGAGCCGTGACAGCTCCTGCCGCCGTTGAATGGATCGACACCTTCCACCAGAAATTAAGTATTGTCACAGCAATAACAAGAAAAGCTGAAACAAGAATGTAAGATTTAATAAAACCCGGAATCTTAAACCTGTAAATTACATATGCAGTAACGGAATATAGAACTGAAGTCACGATGAGGGGGAGAATTCTCTCTTTTCTCTCCCCAATGGCCCATGAAGTGATGATGTTCCTGTAGCGAAAGTATGGCATTAGTGACAGCGGCACGAATACGTTGTTGATCAGGATTATCAGAAAAAGGATCTTTTTTACTGCTGAAGGAAGATACGCGAGGATAGTCGGAGCATAGAAGATAACAAGCAGACCGTAAAGAGGCATCAGCAGGGGATGGAAAAGCAATGATACAACTTTAGCCAATAAGGTAAGATATTGACTGACTCTTTCAGATTTCATCAGATCTCCTTTCTTAATCGTGCTACCGGTATGTTAAGCTGTTCACGGTATTTAGCAACTGTGCGACGTGCGATCTGATATCCTTTTTCCTGCAATATCTCAGTAAGTCTTTCGTCGGTCAATGGCCTTCTTTTTTCTTCGTTATCTATACAATCCTGGAGTATCCTTTTTATCTCTCTTGTTGAGACTTCTTCGCCGGTATCGGTCTGAAGGCCCTCTGAAAAGAAGAACTTAAGGGGCAGTATGCCAAAATGAGTTTGAATATATTTGCTGTTGGCTACCCTGGATACTGTTGAAATATCAAGTCCGGTCATTTCTGCCACATCCTTCAGGATCATTGGTCTTAATTTTGTTTCATCACCATCGATGAAATACTCCTTCTGGTATTCAAGAATTGCATTCATTGTAAGGAGAAGGGTGTTCTGTCTTTGTTTTATTGCATCGATGAACCATTTTGCAGATTCGATCTTTTGCTTTACAAAGAGGATAGTGTCCTTCATCTCCTTTTTTGTGTTTTTATCCTTGCTGTAGGCCTGAAGCATTTTGCTGTAAGCAGAACTAAGCCTCAGTTCCGGAAGATTCCGTGAGTTAAGGTGAAGATCGAAGCCTTCTTCTGAATGTTCGAGGATAAAATCAGGGATTATCGGCTGAGACACTTTACTGAAAGGATCGCTGTAAATGCCGCCGGGTTTGGGGTTGAGTTTTAAAATCTCATCAACAGCCGCTTTGAGATCCTCCTGACTTAAACCCATCTTCGCAATTATCTTATCATAATGCCTTTTGGAGAACTCGTCAAAATGCTGATCTAAAACGGAATATGCGAGATTTATTGATTTCTGCGATCTGTCCTTCTTTTCAAGCTGAAGCAAAAGAGATTCTTTAAGACTCCTTGCTCCTACACCTGCTGGCTCAAGATCCTGGATTATTTTAAGGACCTCTTCCAGTTCCTCTTCAGTTGCAGTTACATTCTGGAGAAAGGCCAGGTCATCAATTATGCTTGAGAGCTCTCTTCTCAGGTAACCATCTTCATCGATATTTCCGATGATATATTCACCAAGGATCTTTTGCTTGTCAGTAAGATCTCTCAGCCCGAACTGTGATTCAAGGTTTTCGTGAAAAGATGAACCCGCTGAAAAAGGTATTTCGGCCCGTTTCTCATCGTCACGGCTGTAATTATTTGCCTGAAGTCTGTAATCAGGAATTTCATCTTCCTCTATATAGTCATCGAGAGTGAATTCCTCCTGGTCCTTATCATTATCTTCTTCTTCAAATTCTTCATTAATAGAGTTTTCATCAGGGATTTCTTCCTCTTCGTTCCCTTCTTCAAGAGCGGGATTTTCTTCAAGTTCTTTTTTGATCCTCTGCTCGATTTGCAAAGTGGGGACTTCAAGCAGCTTGATCATCTGTATCTGCTGGGGGGAGAGCTTCTGTAAAAGCTTCTGCTGCAGTTTTTGTTTTAACATTTCCACTTTGCGGTGATCTTATTCATTAAACAGATGCCCTAAAATTCAGCATTCTTTGGTGTTCTTGGAAATGGTATCACATCACGGATATTCGACATCCCGGTTATGAACACAATTAACCTTTCAAAACCTAGTCCGAAGCCACTGTGGGGGGCAGTTCCGAATTTTCTAGTTTCAAGATACCACCACAGGTCTTTTTCCGGCAAATTCAGTTCCTTTATCCTTCCAAGAAGCCTTTCATAATCTTCTTCTCTCTGAGATCCCCCGATTATTTCACCTATTCCCGGGAACAGAACATCCATTGCCCTGACTGTTTTTCCATCATCATTCTGTTTCATGTAAAATGCCTTAATGGCTTTGGGATAATCGGTTAGGATAACCGGTTTCCTGAAATGTTCCTCAACAAGATATCTCTCATGTTCTGCCTGCAGATCCTTCCCCCAGGCTATCGGATACTCCCATTTTCTGTCTGCTTTAATCAGTATGTCGACAGCTTCTGAGTAAGTCATTCTGATGAATTCATTCCCGAGGACGAAATTCAGGCGATCAATGAGTCCTTTCTGTATCATCTTATCAAGGAATTCAAGATCTTCCCTGCAATTTTCGAGAGCATAGCGGATAAGATATTTCAGGAAATCTTCAGCCAGGTCCATGTTATCTCTAAGATCATAGAAAGCCATTTCCGGTTCTATCATCCAGAATTCCGCAAGATGCCGGGGTGTATTTGAATTCTCCGCCCGGAATGTCGGACCAAAAGTATAGATCTCGCCTAAAGCCAGGGCTCCCAGCTCACCTTCAAGCTGCCCTGAAACAGTAAGATTTGTCGGTTTTCCGAAAAAATCTTCAGTGAATTTAACAGTTTTGTCTTCATTCAGCGGGATATTTGTCAGATCAAGTGTCGTAACATGGAACATCTCACCGGCACCTTCAGCATCACTTCCTGTAATGATAGGTGTATGAAGATAGAAGAATCCCTTATCGTTGAAATATTTATGGATCGCAAAAGCCATTGCATGTCTTATCCTCAGGACGGCTCCGAAAGTGTTGGTCCTGGGGCGCAGATGTGCTATCTCCCTGAGGAATTCCATCGAGTGCCCCTTTTTCTGAAGAGGATAGGTCTCGGCATCGCATTTGCCGTAGAGCTCTATAGAATTTGCCTTTATCTCAACATTTTGCCCCTGCCCCACTGATTCAATAAGAGTACCGGTCACTGCCAGGCATGCTCCCGTGGTTATGTCCCTAAGCAGATCCTCTTTAAAAACTGAAGCATCGGCAACAATCTGAATATTATTAATTGTAGAACCATCATTGAGTGCAATGAATACAATGTTTTTACTTCCGCGTTTTGTTCTCACCCATCCTTTAACAAATACTTCTTTCCCGGTCTTGTGAGATGACAATAATTCTTTAATCTTTTTCCGTTCCATTTATGAATAATAAAATAATCCTGCAAAAATAATAAATTGTTGATGGGAAAACGGGCGCTTACTCTCTTTTGTTCCGCGATGGCATCATTTTTGTGCAAAACACGATTTTGCTTCTCTTTTACACTAAAATTTTTTTTCCACCAATGAAGGGTTTGAAATTTATCAAAATCTGAATACATTTGATTAGAATTTGAAATAATATCAATTATGGAAGAGCATCAGAAAATAATTGTGGTACCATGGGACTTCACTCCTGTTGCAGAACATGCTCTGGCGCATGCAGTTAAAATAAGCCGGATGGTAGGGAATGATATATGTCTTCTTCATATAGTCGATCCGGGTATTAAAACGAGTGTTCTCGGGGAGAAGAAAATTCTGCTGCAACATGTTGCTGATGAAAATGGTAAAAAATACAATCTGTCAATAGCATCTCAGATTTACAAAGGGAGCATTTTCACATCAATTGCCGAGTTTGTCAATGAAAAAGATGCAAGCCTTGTGGTTATGGGAACCCATGGTATGAAAGGGATGCAGAAGCTGACCGGCAGCTGGGCCCTAAAGGTGATCGTTAAATCAAAGGTGCCTTTTATAGTCGTTCAGGACCCGCCGCCTGATCAGGGCCGCTATCATAATATTGTTTTCCCGGTCGATTTCAGAAGGGAGAATAAAGAGAAAACAAAGATGGCCATCTATATGGGGAAATACTTCGATTCGAAGATGCATATCCTTGTTACAACTTCTACCGATCAGAGCCTGGTAAAGAAAACAAAAATAAATCTCTCATTCGCAATTAAATATCTCATTCAGAATAATATAGATTATGAGATACACGAGGTCCCGAAAGGTAATTTCGCTCAGCAGACTCTTGATTTTGCTCAGAAGATAAATGCCGACCTTATCCTGATTGTGACAACTAAGAACATAACTTTCGCCGATTATATGCTGGGAGCTTCAGAACAATATATAATTGCAAACAGCTCCAAAATACCGGTATGTTGTGTTAACCCCAAAGCATCTTTTGCCAAGAGCGGACAGTTCATGGGAGGCTGGGGTGATTAATCTCCCAGTTCTCAGGAATTATTATTGACTTATTGCTTCGAAGCAACAGGCTTCGCTGAAGGTACGAGCCAGGTGGAGAATATTGCCACTATCACTGAAAAAATAAATGTGGTCAGTCTCGCAGGTATTCCTTTTTTCGTGAACGAAGAAGAGATAACAGAATATCTGTCATTGTCCGGATTTGTCCCAAGTTTGTCTTTTACGACAGCTTCAAACTTTGAAGAGCTTACAAATTTCTTTCCTTCAAGTGCCAGAAGTGCTTTGCTCTCTTCAATGCTTATTACATTATTATTCATAAGAAATTCTGCCCTGGATTTTGTTATCCTGTAGTGTTGCTCGAATCCTCCGCTTATCCAGAACACTGTAAACAGTAATCCGGCTATTATTGTTAAAATGGCAGCCCGGCCGTGAAATTTCTTCCAGAAAAGAGTAAACAGGATAACCACCGAAAAAGTGCATCCAATACCGGCCCAGACATAACTGACAATTGTGAAGATCAGTTTTGAAGGTGACAGATATGAAAGTATAAGAGCTACAACAGCCAGCAGTGCCGTTGTCACACGATGACGGTTTAAAGTGCTTATTTCTTTACTCCCTCCATCCTTATCTTTTGCCTTCCGCTTCAGGATGTTTTCTGAAAGTTCTGTCGAAGAAACTATCAGAAGAGAATCGGCTGTTGAAATCATGGCAGCAATAGCACCTGCTATAAGTATTCCTGCAAGAGCAGGCGGAAAGAGTTTTAGTATTACGCTTGGCATTACATATTCCGGATCAGTTAATCCGGTCGGCCCGAAAATTGCGAGTCCGATCCACCCCAGCATGAGGGCACCGCAATAGGCTATCAGGGTCCATGCAATTCCTATATTACGCGCCTTCCTTGAATGTCTGGTATCCTTGATGGCCATGAATCTTACACTAAGCTGGGGCTGACCTCCGAGGTATCCGAAAAACCAGCTGAATCCACCCGCAATAAGAAGCCCTGCGGCAAAACCACCTGCACCGCCGGTGACAGATGTGTAGGAATCCCCGGCCTTAACAAGAGCTTCAGTTATACCTGAGGCATAAAGATCGCTATGATTCAGGATAAAAATTATCCCTGCTATCGGACCGATGATAAGTGTGATGATCATTATTATTGCCTGAACCACATCGGTGTAGACGACACTCCTGAATCCTCCATAAACGGTGTAAGGGATGATTATTGCTGCTGTTATCAAAGCCCCTGTTCCGGGTTTAAGTCCGAAAAGAGTATGCAATGTCTTACCGCCTCCCAGAAACTGTGCTCCGACATAGAAAAAGAAAAAAAACACAATTGCCAGACTTGATATTATTCTGAGGATCCTGCCGCATTCACCGTGTTTTACAGAAATATATTGAGTAAAGGTCGAAACCTTGTATTTCTCAGCTTCATCCCGTAATCTCCATGCAATAAGAGCCCAGGCAGTAATTATACCTGCCACGCAGCCTAAAGCGGTCCATATCTCCGTGAGCCCCATGGCGTAAGCCGCACCGGGAAGTCCAAGTAAAGCCCATGATGATTCTCCCGTAGCTCTCTCTGAAAGTGCTGCAGCCCATCCCGGCAGCTTACGGCCGGCAATAGCAAAATCATCTCCTGTTCTTACTTTCCTCCCCTGAAAAATCCCCCAGGAGACTAACAGAATAACATAAACCACCATTACTGTAATGATTCCGATCTGGCTTCCCATCTGGCTCAGGATTTAGTGATAAATCAAATTTATTAACGAGATGGTAAAACGCCAAATATTTTAACTCATATTTCGTTGACTAATAAATGCTATTTTAGCATCTGAAATATTAAACGGATTTCATACTAAATGTCAATTGTAGTCAGTGGCGTGACAAAATATTACGGGGAACAGAAGGCCCTCGATAATGTTTCTTTTCAGGTTAAAACAGGAGAGATAGTGGCATTTCTTGGTCCTAACGGAGCAGGGAAATCGACTATGATGAAAATAATTACCGGTTATATCCCCGCCTCTTCAGGTAGTGTGATTGTTAACGGTATTGAAACCTCAGCCGATAACCTTGAGATCAGGAAAAAGATCGGATATCTGCCTGAAAACAATCCTCTTTATCCTGAAATGTATGTCAGGGAATATCTGAAGTTCGCAGCATCATTATATAAGACCGGGAAATCTGCGGGTAAGAAAATAGATCATATAATTGAAGTGACAGGGCTTGCTCCTGAGCAGAAGAAAAAAATCGGTTCACTTTCAAAAGGATTCCGTCAGAGGGTCGGTCTTGCCCAGGCTTTGATCCACGATCCTGACGTCCTGATACTTGATGAGGCCACCACTGGCCTTGATCCCAACCAGGTAGTCGAAATCCGGAACCTTATCCGTGAAACAGGAAGGGAAAAAACTGTAATGCTTTCAACTCATATAATGCAGGAAGCTGAAGCTGTGTGCGACAGGATAATCATTATTGATAAAGGTGTAATAGTTGCCGATGAAAAGAAAGACGATATCTATTCAAAGATAAGGGTGCCCAGGCAGATTATCCGTGTTGAATTTGACAGGGATCCGGGAGAACCGGCCCTGCTTACAATTCCCAATGTGATCATAACCAACCATATAAAGAAGAACCAGTGGCTTATTGAAGCAGAAGGAAAAGATGACATCAGGCCTGCTGTTTTTTCATTTGCAGTAAGAAACAACCTTACAGTGCTATCCCTCCAGAAAGAAGAAAGCAGCCTGGAAGAAGTATTCAGGCATCTGACCTCCGGATAATTTTTCTTTTCAGGATTTTTTATTTTCTTTGTGTCCAGTTTGAATGGTGGAAAGATTTGTGCTGATTGCAACCACAGGAAAAAATGCTAAAATTACAGCTCTTTTCTTTTTCTGATCAACCAATTTTCCCCTCAACTGTTTAAGTAATTAGTTTTTAAAAAGCTTATTAAGCTTTTACGTATTCTGAAATTCAAATAAAAACAATAATTAACTCTAAGTACTTTAAGTACTTAAGGCACTCCAAACTTAAAAACTATGGGATATTTTTTTACTTCCGAATCAGTATCCGAAGGACATCCGGATAAGGTAGCCGATCAAATATCAGATGCTTTGCTTGATGAATTTCTCAGGTGGGATCCTGATTCAAAAGT
The DNA here is from genome assembly GCA_002070505.1 of Bacteroidetes bacterium ADurb.Bin145. Taxonomy (GTDB): domain Bacteria; phylum Bacteroidota; class Bacteroidia; order Bacteroidales; family VadinHA17; genus LD21. Next base: position 33,908 of record MWDJ01000016.1, read on the forward strand.
CGCATGCGAAACTTTTGTGACAACCGGTCTTGTAGTATGCGGAGGCGAAGTTCAGACAAGCGGGTGGGTCGATGTTCAGGAGACAGCCAGGAGAGTGCTTCGCAACATTGGTTATACAAAAGCTGAATATCGTTTTGATTGCGATTCCTGCGGGGTTATTTCAACTATACATGAACAGTCGCCGGATATAAGACAGGGTGTGGTCCGTGACAAACCAGAGGACCAGGGGGCAGGAGATCAGGGAATGATGTTTGGTTATGCCTGCCGTGAGATGGATAATTTCATGCCTCTGAGCATAGAGCTGGCACACCTTCTCCTCCGCGAACTGGCTGCCGTTCGCCATGAAGGAAAACTGATGAAATACCTCAGACCAGACGCTAAATCGCAGGTAACGATAGAATACGATGATGACAGCAATCCTCTGCGAATAGATACTATTGTTATAAGCACCCAGCATGATGAATTTATTCTGCCGAAAAACAGGACAAAAGCTTCAGAAAAAGCTGCTGAAAAAGCTATGCAGCAAAAAATAAAGGAGGATATCATAAAAGTTCTGTTACCAAGGGTAAAAAAATCATTATCACCAAGGATCCGCCGGCTTTTCCCGGATGATATGAAGCTTCTTGTCAATCCGACCGGTAAGTTTGTGATAGGCGGACCTCACGGCGATACAGGATTGACCGGGCGTAAAATTATAGTTGATACATATGGTGGCCATGGCGCCCATGGTGGTGGAGCCTTCTCCGGTAAAGACTCTTCAAAAGTTGACAGATCAGCAGCTTATGCCGCAAGACATATAGCGAAAAACCTTGTAGCTGCAGGTGTCTGTGATAAAGCTCTTATACAGGTAGCATATGCTATCGGAGTTGCTCAGCCGGTAGGATTATTCCTGAACACTTTCGGAACAGCTAAAATAAAGGATAGCAAAGGACGGGTAGTAAAAGACAGTGAGATTGCCGGAAAAATCGAAAAGCTGTTCGACATGAGGCCCTATGCAATCGTAAGAAGATTCGGCCTCAATAATCCCATCTTCATCCGCACAGCATCGTACGGACATTTCGGTCGTGAATGCCAGGTTATTAATGAGGAAGTCTACTATGAGGTACCGGGAAGCACACCAAAAGCCGTAAACAACAATGGAAAGAATGCCTGGCAGAAAAAAGTCGAGCTCTTTGCCTGGGAAAAGCTTGATTATGTTGATAAGATCCGGAAAGAGTTTAAAATGAAGCCCTGACGATCCGGGCAACATTATCGGATCTGCCGAGAGTATAATAATGAATTCCCGGCACTCCCTTACTGATAAGCTCTTTTGACTGCATAATTGCCCATTCAATACCTACCTCCCTTGCGTCCTTGTCGGTGGTGCATTTTTTTATCGCATTTACCAGGTCGTTCGGAACATCAATATGAAATGTCTGTGGCAGCATCCTTATATCATTCAGTGCTGAAATCGGTTTTATTCCGGGAATAACAGGAACATTTATTCCAATTGCTTTGCATTCATCCCTGAATCTGAAGAATTTAGAGTTATCAAAAAACATCTGTGTGACAATATAGCTCGCACCGGAATCTACCTTAAGTTTAAGATTTTCAAGGTCAACATGCCTGTTCGGAGCCTCATTATGCTTTTCCGGATAACCGGCAACCCCCACACAAAATGAAGTTGGTGTGGTATCTTCAAGCAATTCTTCAAGATATTTGCCATTATTCATGTTAATGATCTGTTTTACAAGATCAGAAGTATGAGAATGCCCGTCTTTTTCCGGAATGAAAGTCCTGCTGCCTTTTTGCGGATCACCTCTCAGAGCAAGCACATCATCAATCCCGAGAAAATTCATTTCGATGAGAACGTTCTCGGTCTCTTCCCTTGAAAATCCTCCGCAAAGCAGATGAGGAACAACTGTCAGATTATATTTGTACTTGACAGCCGCGGCCAGGGCTATGGTCCCGGGTCGTTTTCTGACAATTTTTTTCTCAAGCAACCCGTCGGGTCTTTCACTATATATTATCTCATCTCTGTGCGAAGTGAAATTTATATAAGCCGGATCAAATTCCACCAGCCTGTCAATAGCCGAGTATACTCTTTCAATACTGTGTCCTTTTAAAGGTGGAAGCAGTTCAAAAGTGAACAGCGGGCCCTTAGCGTTCTTAATCTTTTCTATTACACTCATATTGCTCTTATAAATTCTGAGATAGCCATCTTTCAGCCTCTTTTATTGTGAAATCTTTCCGCGATGCATAATCACTCAACTGATCAGCTCCTATTTTTCCGATGTTAAAGTAAACCGATCCGGGATGAGCGAATATGTACCCGCATACCGATGATACCGGTTTCATTGCAAATGTCTCAGTAAGACAGGCGCCGGTGACCCTTTCGGCATCCAGAAGATCAAATATTGTTCTTTTTTCAGTATGATCAGGACAAGCCGGATAACCCGGTGCGGGCCTTATACCGGTATATTTGACCCCGAGCAGTTCTTCAATTGTCAGATCCTCATCTTTTGCGTAACCCCAGTAATCTTTCCTTATCCTGAGATGCAGATATTCTGTTGCAGCTTCAGCGATACGGTCGCTGAGAAGCCTTATCATAAGCAGGGCATAATCGTCATTCCTGTACTTAGTTTCTATTTTTTCTGATGGAACTGCAGTAACCAGAAATACTCCGATAGTATCAATTTTCCCTTCTGACTCAGGAACTATAAAATCTGAAAGCGATAGATTCGGGACTCCCTTCTCCTGCTGTTCCTGGTTTCTCAGAAATCTCAAAACCTTTTTCACTTCATTCCTCTCATCCAGGATTTTCACATCATCACCCGACGATACAGCCGGGAACAACCCGAAAACACCATTGGCTTCAAGAAGGTCATGATTAATGATCTCATTAAGATATATCTGGGCATCATTGAAAAGCTTCCGTGCCTCATTGCCTTTAATCGGATCATCAAAAATTGAAGGGTATTTACCGTTTATCTTCCAGGCGAAGAAGAAATATGTCCAGTCAATGAACCTAATCAACTCCCTGATATTGAATCCTTTGATAACATGAATTCCCGGCTGGACCGGTTTAGGTAATTCTATTGTGTCCCAGCCGGTCCTGAAACCATTCTTGCGGGCCTTATCAAGGGTGATAAGCTTCCTCTCCGCCTTCCTCGCATTATGTTCTTCTGAAAGCTTCGAGTATCTGTGTTTGATATTTCTGATATATTCCTCATTATCTTTTTTCAGAAGTGCGGAGATTACACCCGCAGCTTTCGAGGCGTCCCTTACGTGAACTGCCGGACCGGAATATTCGGGAGCTATTTTGACTGCAGCGTGTATCTCTGAAGTAGTGGCCCCGCCTATCAGCAATGGTAATCTTATCTTCTGCCTCTCCATCTCCGAAGCGATATGAACCATTTCCTCAAGCGACGGAGTGATCAGACCGCTGAGACCTATTATATCAGCTTTTTCCCTTATCGCTGTTTCGATGATCTTCGCTGAAGGAACCATTACCCCCAGATCAATTATCTCATAATTATTACAGCCAAGCACAACACCGACGATATTTTTACCTATATCGTGGACATCTCCCTTTACTGTTGCAAGAAGAACTTTCCCTGCATTCTGCTTTCTGGCTCCCCTGCTTTCCTCTTCAAGATATGGGGCCAACCTGGAGACTGCCTTTTTCATTACCCTGGCGCTTTTAACAACCTGCGGCAGGAACATCTTACCGGATCCGAAAAGGTTCCCTACTTCATTCATCCCATCCATCAGAGGACCTTCAATTATATCGATCGATTTCGGGAAAAGTGAACGGGCTTCTTCAATATCCATCTCTATGTGTTCATCCAGACCCTTAATCAAAGCCTGTCTGATACGATCAACAACAGGCATTTTACTCCATTCATCAACCTTTACGGTTTCCTGGTTTCCCTGCTTAAGTCCCTGGGCAAATCTGACCAGTTCCTCTGTAGCATTCTTTCTTCGGTTCAATACAACATCTTCAGTCAACTCCAGCAGATCGGAAGGTATTTCAGTGTAAACCTGAAGCATCCCCGGATTTACTATACCCATATCGAGACCTGCATTTATGGCATGAAACAGAAAGACGGAATGCATTGCCTCTCTCACTTTATCAAAACCCCTGAATGAAAATGATAGATTGCTGATGCCGCCGCTCACTTTTGCATATGGAAGATTGTTCTTGATCCATTCTGTTGCCCTGATGAAATCGACAGCATACCTGTTATGCTCCTCGATACCTGTTGCTATGGCCAGTACATTCGGATCAAAGATCATGTCCTCAGGTTTGAATCCGAGCCTGTCAACCAGAAGGTTATACGATCTTCTGGCAACTTCTGTTTTCCTTTCATAAGTATCCGCCTGTCCGTTCTCGTCAAACAGCATTATAACTGCTGCAGCTCCGTATTTTCTTATAAGGCGGGCATGTTCAAGAAAAATCCCTTCACCTTCCTTGAGGCTTATGGAATTGACAACCGACTTCCCCTGTATGCATTTCAGTGCCGATTCTATGACGTTCCATTTCGATGAGTCGATCATTAACGGCAGTTTTGCAATATCCGGCTCGGCCATTATGAGATTCACAAATCTCACCATTGCCTTTTCGGAATCGATCATTGCCTCGTCCATGCAGATGTCAATCACCTGCGCCCCTCCTTCAACCTGGCTGCGTGCAACCGAAAGGGCTTCTTCATATTTTTCTTCTCTGATAAGCCTTGCAAATTTCAACGAACCCGACACATTGGTTCTCTCTCCTATATTCACAAAATTTGTATCAGGAGTTATTATTAAAGGTTCCAGGCCGCTAAGCTTTGTGTATCTTTTAATTACAGGTCGAATCCGGGGTTTGTATTTCCCGGAAGCTTCTGCTATCAGCCTGATATGTTCCGGTGTAGTTCCGCAACAACCACCTATGATATTCACCCAGCCGGCTTTCATAAAAGTTTCGGTAACTGAAGCCATATATTCAGGAGTCTGATCGTATTCCGCGAACTGGTTTGGTAAACCTGCATTCGGATGAACAGAGACATAGAATTCCGTCCTTGCTGACAATTCTTCAACATAAGGTCTGATCTGATCAGCTCCAAGCGAACAGTTAAGTCCCAGGCTGAACAGAGGAAAGTGAGATACAGATATCAAGAATGCCTCAAGAGTCTGGCCGGTAAGTGTCCTGCCGCTGATATCAGTTAACGTCACCGATACCATTACCGGAAGGGTTATATTTTTCTCTTCAAATACCGAATCGACAGCAAACAATGCTGCCTTGCAATTAAGTGTATCAAATACAGTTTCAATCAGCAGGATATGAGCCCCTCCGTCGATAAGTCCCCTGGCCTGTTCAGAATATGCCTTAACAAGCTCATCAAATGTAACGGCGCGGGCGCCGGGATCATTTACATCTGGTGATAATGATGCCGTACGGTTTGTGGGTCCCATTGAACCTGCAATGAAATGTTCTGACGGTTCAGTGCTTTTCTCAAAATCAGTTATAGCCTCCGCGGCGATCTGAGCCGCCCGCAGATTCATCATGTAGACCTGATCCTTCAAGCCATAGTCAGACTGGGATATGGCATTGGCATTGAAAGTATTTGTACTTATGATATCTGCACCGGCTTCAAGGAAGCCCTTATGGATATCTTTGATTACCGCCGGACTTGTAAGTGACAACAGGTCATTGTCTCCTTTAAGAGGTTTGGGATGATCCCTGAACTGATCTCCCCTGAAATCACTCTCCTGAAGCCTGTACTTCTGGATCATGGTTCCCATCGCACCATCAAGGATCAGGATCTTTTCCCGGATTATCTCTTCGAGAGTGTATTTCATGTGTTTATACCCTTTCTTCCAGTATTAACAATAAAAACATCCAATCCCTGGATTTTTTTTCTCAGAGCATATAGGGTCTGAAGGTTAATTATCCCGATCACATATTTATACGATGCGCTGCTGAAAAACTCAGAAATCTCCTCAAATTTAAACAAATCCCTGTCTTTTTCTTTGCTGTACCTGAGATATACCTCCAGCTTGTAATCGCGCGTATAATCCGATACTGTTCCCTGCTGGTATTTTTTATATTCATATCTGTAGCCATATGAATTTGCGGATATATCGGACAACACCGCACTCCCTGTGGCATGGCCTCCGGCCCCTTTCCCTGAGAAGAACTGTTTATCGGCAAAAGCAGCCTCAGTTATAACACCGTTATATTCATAATCGACATTATAAAGGTATTTATCTGATGAGATGAAACGGGGAAGTACAAAACTTGTTATTGTGTTTTCATTTGTTTTTCCGACAAACGGAACAAGCTTGATCTTAAAACCCTTCTCCCTGGCATACCTGATATCGAACTTTGAAATAGTCTTTATGCCATAATGAAAGACCTCTTCAGGATCAAGGAAAAGCCCATAGGCATGACCGGTTATTATACATAGCTTGTATTTGGCATCCCATCCTTCAATATCAAGTGTCGGATCAGATTCAGCAAAACCTTTGGCCCTTGCTTCTTCAAGAGCTATGTTGAAGTCGATCGCATTATTATGCATCAATGTAAGAATATAATTTGTTGTGCCGTTCAGTATACCCCTCAATGAATACAGAAGCTCATTATCATAGTATTCCTCGAGATTGCGTATTATCGGTATACTGGCCCCGGCAGATGCTTCGTACAACAACGATACTTTATACTTATCCTGCATCTCAACAAGCTGTTTGAAATGCTTTGCCAGCATCACCTTGTTTGCAGTAACGACATTTTTTCCCTTCTTCATGGCAGTTGTGACAATATTAAATGCCGCAACAGGATCATCGATCAGTTCGACAACGAGGTTTATTGACGGATCATTAAGAATGTCGTTCTTATCGAATGTGAAATTCGACATCGGGATCCTTCTTTTCTTGTTTGGATCTTTAACACAGATCTTAACTATATCGGCTTTAAATCCCTTGCTGCTGTTCAGGACATCGTGCAAGCCCTGGCCTACACAACCATAACCGAACATTCCTATTTTTAATTTTTCGCGTGTCATTTCAATAGTATTTTTCAGATAACATGCCTGAATGCCTGATCAAAATCGTTAATTATATCATCTATATGCTCCAGTCCGGCTGAGACCCTGAATAATCCAGGTTCCACACCTGCAGCAAGTTGTTCCTCAGCTGAGAGCTGTGCATGAGTTGTAGTGGAAGGCTGAATTATAAGAGTTTTTGCATCTCCTATATTTGCCAGATGACTTACCAGTTCCAGATGTTCAACAAGCTTCACCGCCTTTGATTTCTCAGCTTTAAGTACAAAACTAAGCACTCCCCCCGCTCCTTTCGGGAGGTATTTCTGAACCATATTATAATTAGGATTTTCAGGCAGTCCCGGGTAATTGACTTTTTCAACCATTGGCTGTAACTTAAGCCATTTTGCAAGTGCCAGTGCATTGCTGACATGCCTTTCCATCCTTAAAGAAAGAGTTTCAAGTCCCTGGAGGAGCAGGAATGAATTGAAGGGACTTATACAAGGACCCAGATCTCTCAGACCTTCAACACGAGCCTTTACTATAAAAGCAATGTTACCTGACGGCGACGAGGCAGAGAATTGCTCTCCGAATATCAGTCCGTGGTAGCCGGCGGAAGGTTTTGTAAAAATTTCGAATTTTCCGTTATTCCAGTCGAAATTGGCTGCATCGGTTATCACTCCGCCAATGCTTGTACCGTGTCCGCCTATCCATTTAGTAGCTGATTCAACCACTATATTCGCTCCGTATTCAATTGGTCTGCAAAGATAACCGCAGCCGCCGAATGTATTGTCAACAACAAGCGGGATCCCATATTTTCCTGAGAGCCTGGCGAAGGCTTCGATATCCGGGATATTGAATCCCGGGTTCCCGATTGTTTCAACATATATCGCCCTGGTCTTCTCATCGATAAGTTCCTCAAAAGAAGCCGGTTCAATGTCTTTGGCAAATCTTGCTTCAATTCCGAAACCTGCAAATGTGACCTTGAACTGATTATGTGTTCCGCCGTAAAGATATGGTGAAGTGACAAAGTTTTCCCCTTTCTGTACAATAGTTGAGAAGGTTATGAATTGTGCTGCGTGACCTGAAGCAACAGCCAGGGCTGCCACGCCTCCTTCGAGGGCCGCAACTCTCTTCTCAAACACGTCAGTAGTAGGATTTTGCATTCTTGTATAGATGTTCCCGGGTTCTGTCAGGTTGAACAGATCGGCTGCGTGCCTGGCATTTTTAAAGACATATGATGTAGTCTGGTAAAGAGGCACTGCCCTGGAGAGTGTCTCATTGTCCGGATGATGTCCGGCATGTATCTGTAATGTTTCAAATTTTAAGTTTCTCATGTCGTTATAATTATTGGAACAATTGCATACAGTTATGGTAGTCCTTGTAATGCAATGATCCTTTTAATAATAGTAAAAATGGTAATATCCGCAATAAGAATTACCATCGCATGTCCATAGGCATGAATGGGAGGAAGTGTTTTTCGCGGATCATTTGAATCTGGTTCATTGTTCCCGTGTTTATTTTTATCATCTCCCGGTTGCCCGGGATTAGGTTTTGGCACCTTTCCCCGCTTTTCTGCGGATTGGTTGCCAGGGCTTCCCTGAGCCTAATCTCTCCACCCTTCTTAATAAAAATCAAACACCCTTAATTGGAAGGAATATTTGATTTGTGGGCCAAAGATAGAGACGTTTTTCAAAAAAGCAAAATAATTAATATACTTTTGTCTTTCTAAGTGATCTCATATGCAGAACAATCTGGCATTATACAACAGTCTTTCCAGGAAGAAAGAACCATTTAAGCCGCTTCATCCGCCTTTCGTGGGTTTATATGTCTGCGGCCCCACAGTTTACAGCGACGCCCACCTTGGACACGCACGCCCTGCTATAACCTTCGACCTTCTCTACCGCTACCTGATGCATCTTGGCTACCGTGTGCGCTATGTCAGGAATGTAACAGATGTAGGGCATCTGGAGAATGATGCCGATGAAGGTGAGGATAAGATCCAGAAGAAAGCCAGGCTTGAACATCTTGAACCTATGGAGGTGGTACAGAAATACCTGAACAACTTCCTGAAGAATATGGAAAAACTAAACACACTTCATCCTTCAATTGAACCACGTGCATCAGGACATATAATTGAACAGCAGGAATTTATTAAGTCGATTATTGAAAAAGGGTACGCATACGAGGTGAACGGATCTGTCTATTTTGATGTTCTGAAATATTCACAGAAATATCCTTATGGCAAACTTTCAGGAAGGGTTCTCGAGGAATTGCAGGCTACTGTGAGAGACCTTGAAGGCCAGGATGAAAAACGGAATCTTTTCGATTTTGCGCTCTGGAAAAAAGCTGCACCTGAACATCTTATGAGATGGCCGTCACCCTGGAGCGATGGATTTCCGGGCTGGCACCTCGAATGCTCTGTGATGAGCACTAAATATCTTGGCAATATATTTGATATTCACGGGGGAGGCATGGATCTTCAGTTCCCTCATCACGAATGTGAGATAGCACAGTCTACTGCAGCCCTTGGAAAAGAATCGGTAAGATACTGGATCCATAATAACATGATCACGATCAACGGCCAGAAAATGGCCCGTTCTTTAGGTAATTACATCACTCTTGACCAGCTTTTCAACGGCGAACATCCGTTGCTTCAGCAGAAATACAGTCCGATGACTGTCAGGTTTTTTATTCTTCAGGCTCATTACAGGAGTACGATTGATTTCTCAAATGAGGCGCTGCAGGCTGCAGAAAAAGGTCTGCAAAAACTTCTTAAGGCAACTGCCACCCTGAAGAACCTCAGGCCTTCGTCTGAATCAACAGTAGATATTAAAAATCTGCAGGCAAAATGCTATGAGGCTATGGACGATGATCTGAACAGCCCCGTCCTTTTGTCTAATCTCTTCGAAGGAGTAAAATATATAAATTCTGTTAACGACAGTGCAGAAAAACTGACAGCAGGCGATATTGAACTGCTTGGAAACGTATTCAGAACATTTGTATTTGATATTCTCGGACTGACCGATGAAGGAATAAATGCAGGAGATGAAAAGCTGACAGAAGGACTGATGAAGATTATAATAGATCTCCGGCAGGAAGCAAAGAACCGAAAGGAATGGAGCACTTCCGACAAGATAAGGGAAGACCTTAAGAAAGCAGGCATAATACTCAGAGATGTAAAGGATGGTGTTGAATGGGAACGGGAGTGAACAATAAGGAGCACAGCGGGTCTTTCTACAGATCGTCTGTTATCTCTGTCGGTTCGGTTCCTCTTGGCGGGGATCATCCAATTCGCGTTCAGTCTATGACCAATACCGACACCAACGACACGCGAGCATCCGTCGGACAATGCATCAGGATAATAGAGGCAGGGGCTGATTTTGTAAGACTGACAGCCCAGGGGATAAGGGAGGCCGAAAATCTGAAGAATATAAAAAGGGAACTCCGCAAAGCAGGCTTCAGTACTCCTCTTATTGCTGATATCCATTTCAATCCTGCGGCAGCTGAAGTGGCAGCTCGTATTGTAGAGAAGATCCGGATAAACCCCGGAAATTACGCTGATAAGAGAGCTGAATTCATCAAAACAGACCTTACCGATAATGAATACAACCTGGAGGTTGAACGGATCCATGAGAGGCTGCTTCCTCTCATAAATATCTGCAGGGAAAACAGCACTGTGATAAGGCTGGGCATCAATCACGGATCACTGTCGGACCGTATAATGAACAGGTATGGCAACACGCCGACAGGAATTGTAGTCTCAGCAATTGAATTTGTAAAGATCTTCCTTTCAGAGAACTTCAGTGATCTTATTATCTCGGTCAAATCGTCTGACACTGCAGTTCTTGTGGAATCAAACAGGCTTCTTGTAAAAATGCTTCAGAAATTCGGGCTCTCCTATCCTATTCACCTTGGTGTGACAGAAGCGGGAGAAGGAGAAGACGGCCGCATAAGATCAGCAGCAGGTATCGGCACCCTCCTTTCAGAAGGAATCGGCGATACGATAAGAGTATCTTTATCAGAGGATCCCGAACACGAAATCCCGGTTGCAAAGGAAATAGTACGCTTTCTCTGCGGCTCAAAGGGGAGAGTCACCAACCCCATTGAACCTGCTGCGTTCCAAACCCGGACTAATTTGTATAAACCGGAAGTGATCACTTATAATAACGGAAGATATCTCAGGGAAGATGGTAATTCTTATCAGGGTGATATGCTGATATTTAATTATAAGACAGCTCCATTGATAACAGGAAAGGAAGAAGGTAATATAATTCTGAATCCTGTTTTTTCTGAAGATGATCCGGAAAAGCTTGTAATTGATTCAGCTGCATTGCTTGGAAGATATTTCATCCTCAAACAGGCCGACGGTATTTGCATAACAAACAGCGGGAAGATCCAGGGCGATAAACTTAAGGAATTATCATTTTCGATACTCCAGGCAACTGAAGCAAGGATCACACGAAACAAGTATATATCGTGCCCCACCTGCGGCAGAACTAAATTCGACCTACAGGATGCCGTCAGAAAGGTAAAAGCAGCGACTGGTCACCTTACGGGACTGAAAATTGCTATTATGGGGTGCATAGTAAACGGCCCCGGAGAGATGGCCGGAGCAGATTACGGTTATGTAGGAGCCGCAAAAGGGAAAGTTCATATTTACAAAGGACAGACTCCTGTTATGAAGAATGTACCCGAAAAAGATGCCATTAAAGAGCTGCTCAGGATCATTGACGAGGACGGGCAAGCCGGTAATCAAGCTGCTTCTTCTGCAGATCAGCCTTTACTACCTCAATAGTTATTTTATCACCGAGAGTATAGACCTTGCCGCCTGAACGTCCCCGAAGGCAGTAATTTTCCTCGTCGTATTCGTAGTAATCATCATCCAGTTCCCTTACATTAATCATCCCTTCACACTGGTTCTCAATAATTTCAACATACAAGCCCCATTCAGTGACACCAGAGATTATCCCTTCAAATTCCTTCCCTGTCTTGTCGCTCATGAATTCAACCTGCTTGTATTTAATTGATGCTCTTTCTGCCTCCGTTGCAAGCCTTTCCATCTTTGAAGAGTGTTCGCACAGCTTTTCGAATTTACCTTTTTCTTCGGGCTTCCCTCCGTCAAGATAAGATGTCAGCAGGCGGTGGACCATCATATCGGGATATCTTCTTATCGGTGACGTAAAATGCGTGTAATATTTCAATGCAAGTCCATAATGCCCGATATTATCTGTTGAATACACAGCCTTGGCCATGGCCCTTAATGCAAGCGTTTCAATGATATTCTGCTCTTTCTTTCCGGCTATCGAACCCAGTAGCTTGTTCATTGATTTGGGTAATGATGTGACATCGTCATCAATAAGCTTATACCCGAATCTTGTTATAAAATGACTGAAATCGCTTATCTTCTCCGGGTCTGGCTTATCATGCACCCTGTAGACAAATGTTTTTCCCTTCATCTTCTTTCCCACCAGTTCGGCAACCTTCAGATTGGCAAGGATCATGAATTCCTCTATCAGCTGGTTGGCAGTTCCCATCTGACGGAATTTTATCCCGAGAGGCCTCCCTTCATCGTCAAGATCAAACTGCACCTCAACTTTTTCAAATGAGAACGCTCCTCCGGCATAACGCCTTGTCCGAAGGTTCTGTGCAAGCTTATGAAGGACCAGGATCTCATCCCTTAATTCACCCTCTCCCTTATCAATTATTTCCTGGACTTCCTCATAGGAGAATCTACGGTTGGAATTAATTATCGTCCTGCCATACCATTCATTGAGTATTTCTGACTTCTCATTAAGTTCAAATACAGCTGAGTAAGTAAGCTTATCCTCTGATGGATTAAGTGAACAGATATTATTTGAAAGTCTTTCCGGAAGCATAGGCACTACCCTGTCGACCAGGTAAACTGATGTTGCGCGCTGTTTTGCCTCCTCTTCAGTGAGAGATCCCTGCTTAACATAGTATGTCACATCAGCTATGTGGACGCCCACTTCCCAGTTACCGTTGTCAAGTTTTTTTAAAGAAAGGGCATCATCAAAATCTTTTGCATCGGCCGGATCAATTGTAAGGGTAAACACCTGACGGAAATCCCGCCGGGTTTTTATTTCATCCGTCGTTATTCCGGATCTTATGGTTTCAGCATCTTTTTCAACCTCTTCAGTGAAACGATAAGGAAGCTCAAATTCCGCCAGGATGGCATGCATTTCGGTCTCATGGAGCCCCGGTTCTCCCAGCACTTCAACGATTTCGGCAACAGGATTCTTCGATCCGGTATTCCAGTCAGTGATCTTAGCCACCGCTTTCTGGCCCTGCCTGGCTCCATTCAGCTTTGAGGAGGGAATGAAAAGATCGAAAGGCATATTCCTGTTGTCGGGAATGAGAAAAGCAAAATTTGGCATTATTTCCACAGTGCCCACAAATGTATTTCGCCATCTTTCGATTATTTCAACCACTTCTCCCTCCGGTCTGGAACCTTTTCTGCGGGGTAAAAGCAGCACCTTTACTTTATCACCATGAAGCGCAGTACGCAGATTTCTTGCAGCTACAAAGACATCCTCTTCAATATCCTCTGATTTAACAAAGCCGTAACCCATGCGCGTCATATCGACAGTCCCGGTTATATACCCCCTGCGGACCTTAGCCCTGTATTTCCCCTTGTTGATTTCCTCAATAGTACCACTCTCTGAAAGTTCCCTGAGAATATCCGAGACCATCTTCCTCTCAGAAGGATCATTTATATTCAGACGTTTGGAGATCTGCTTGTAATTAAAGCCCTGCGCTGGACTTTTAGATATTATTGCAAGTACCTGTTCTTTAACTGACTCCGGTGTTATGACTGCCTTCTTCTTCCCTCTTCCCTTCCTGCTCATAAATTCGGTTTTTGCGAAGGTAGCAAAATGAACCAGTAATTTCATAAATTTGAATCATAATATGACGTTTCATGATTGATCTTAAATCCGTTCTGTCTCACTCTTCATCAGTAGTCACAAGAAAGACCGGAAATGAATATGTGCTTGTCCCGATATCTGACAATGTCGCCGATATGGACAGTGTTTACACTCTTAATGAGACGGGAGCTTTCATCTGGGAGCTGATCGACGGAAAGAAAAGTGTCAGTGACCTTATCAAGGCTTTAGCTGAAGAATATAAAATTGATATTGAAACTGCAGAATCGGATGTTCTTTCATTCATAAATAAGATGAAAGAATATCTGATGGTGAAATAAAAATACTAATTTTAGGAAGTACACTACCGGTTTATCCTGAGGAGCTGAAACGCATAAATTTAGTTGTTACCCGGTTCGATGAGGAACTATAATTTAATAATAGCAGGATACAATATCAGGCTCGAGGCCTCTGATGACGGGCCCGATCTGTGGCCGGCTGAAAGATTCCAAAGAAATATCTGCCAGTCAAACGATTTTGATGTTATTATCAGGGTCCATCGCGGATATTATTCTCTCCCTGAAGATTCCGAAAGATTATTTGTTGCCCCGTATGCGGTTGAGGTTAAAGACATGAAAATTACAACCCGGGATAATTTCTGGAGTGTTTACAGGCATCAGTCAGGCATGTTCCTGGCTACCAATTTCCCGGCTAATCATAATAAAACCGCTGTCCTTAAATTCTCCCTGATTATACGGGAATGGGAGCTGTGGATAGACGGGATAGATAATTCGACCGATCCTCTTGAATATCCGCTTGACGGCCTGATCCTTTATTACCTGACAGTTATCAGCGGTGACATAATGATACATGCTTCAGGCGTAAATATTGCCGGACGCGGCTACCTTTTCAGCGGTACTTCAGGTAAAGGGAAATCCACAATTGCCAGGATCTGCGGTGAATCAGGGGCAACGATCATCCATGACGACAGACTGATAATCAGGAGTATTAACGGAGAATATCATATCTATAACACCCCTGTTTACAGGGATGACAAGCCTGCAGAATCCCTTCTCCACAGGATCTTCCTTATAGAGCATGGTAATGAGAATAAAATAGTGCCGGTAGCCGGAGCCTCAGCTGTTTCTCTTGTCATTGCGAACTGTATCCAGCATAATTATAATCCGGAGCTTATTGCCCGCTTCCTCGGATCAGTATCTATTATGTGCTCAGTGATACCGGTTGCATCCCTCCATTTCAGACCCGACCGCAGGGTGATCGATCATATCCTTGAAAATGAATAGGGATCCGGATAAGCATAAAATCATAAGGGATATCGGATTCTCTTTGCTTGATGCAGGCAGGATCATTAAGGTCAGGGCAGACGGGTTCAGCATGTTCCCGTCACTGAAACCCGGTTCAACAGTCTATATTCAGCCAATCAACGGAGATATCACTCCTTTACCCGGTGAGATAGTTGCATGGAAAAGGGAATCGGGACTGGTGGTCCACCGCCTGGTAAGGATCCTGAAAAATGAAAGCAGCATCCTGTTTATTACAAGAGGAGACAGTTGCGCCAATGAAGATAAAGCTGTTGGTGCCGATCAGGTTGTCGGAAAGGTCGTTCGTGTTGAAGATCTTAAAGGGAGAACAATAACCGGAGAAGATCTTATAAGGAAACCTTTTTATCTTTATAACAGAGTATTTGTGCGGATCTTATTAATAGTCCGGAAATTGCTGAATACCATTTCGTAATTCAGGCGTGGATGAAATTAACTCCCGATACCTAAATGAGAACCAGGATAAAATATTTCAGGGAATCAATCAGACTTGTCTGGAAAAGCGCTCCTTCCTGGACGCTGGCAAATATCATTATATCTGTCCTGCGCAGCTTCCTTCCCCTCGTTCTTATATGGCTCCTTAAAGAGCTTATCGATATAATAACAAAGGTTGCATCATCAGGTCAGGGAACAGTACCGGCTGATGTCCTCTGGCTGATAATTGCCGTCGTTATTTTCTGGTTCCTTGACGAAGCAGCTTCCGGCCTTGATACATATATCAGGAAGAAACAATCGATGAAGCTCGAGGATTATATGTACGGACTTCTTCATTCCAAATCAGTGAAGCTTGATCTGATCAATTTTGAAAGATCGGAATATTACGATGCCCTCTCCAGGGCCTCACGCGAAGCGCCCTGGAGGCCAAACAGCATCCTTAACAACATTGTATCAATGACCCGGGGACTACTTTCCCTTTTGCTTATGGCAGGAGTCCTTGCATTTCTCAACTGGTGGCTGGCAGCATTGCTGCTTGCAGTAAATATTCCCGGTATCTGGCTAAGGCTTCATTATACCGGCATCCTTTATAGTTTCCGCCTCAGGCAGACACCTGAAGCCAGAAAAACCGCCTATTTCAACTGGCTGCTCACAGGAGAGAGACCTTCGAGAGAAATAAGGCTTTTCGGACTGGGAGATTACTTTATATCTCTTTTCAGAAAATCCTTCCTTAAGACCCAGGAAGAAGAATTAGATATCCTTAAAAAGCGGACTCTCATTGAACTGATCTCGGATGTTGTTAAAGCAGCCGCTGTTCTGTTAACTCTTGTCATAATAGCAGAAAAAACGGTTTCAGGTGGCATTACCCTGGGCCAGATGGCTATGTTCGTCCTGGCTTTCAGGCAGGGAATGATATATATAAAGGATTTCCTGGGTTCACTTGCAGGCCTCTACGAAGATTCCCTTTTTGTTGGTGATGTTTTTGAATTCCTTTCACTTGAAGAGAATGTGAAAGCCTTTCCTCCGGAAGCTGAACTTGAAGATTTCAGACATAACATTGTTGCTGATAAGCTCTGCTTCACCTACCCCGGAAATAAGACAAGGACCATAAACAACGTTTCATTTGAGATAAAAAAAGGTGAGATCATTGCCCTTGTGGGACCAAACGGAGCGGGTAAGAGTACGCTGGCAAGACTTCTCTGCAGGCTTTATGATCCGGAGTCGGGATCAGTGATATGCGACGGTATCAATATAAAGAATCTCGACCCTAAGAAATACCGCAAGCTTCTGTCAGTAGTATTCCAGGATTTCATGCTTTATAATATGGCTGCCGGTGAGAATATAAGGATGGGTGATATAGATGAGAAAATGCCTGATGACAAGATCATAGCCGCTGCGAAAGTCACCGGCATTGATGCTCTCATAAGAGAGCTGCCTGAAGGTTATAACACTGCCATTGGCACATTGTTTGAAGACAGCCGAGAACTGAGCTGGGGCGAATGGCAGAAAATAGCGCTTGCCAGAGCCATCTTCAGGGAAGCACCCCTCCTGATACTTGATGAACCGTCAAGCGCTCTCGACGCTGAAACCGAATATGATATATTCAACCGTTTCAGGGATATAGTCAAAGGCCGGACATCAATATTGATAAGCCACCGTTTCACGAATATTAGTCTTGCCGATCGCATAATTGTCATAGACAAGGGTGAAGTTGTTGAATCGGGCACCCATGAGGAACTTATGAAAAGAAAAGGCCTCTATTATACAATGTATTCTAAGCAGAGCAGCAGGTTCGACAGATGAAAAAAGAACTTGAACTAAAAGACGAAGAGATACTCCTGCTCGGACTGTGCAGAAGTTACTTCAATCCGGAGCTGAAAGTAATGCTCCGGGCACTTGCCGAGAATATTAAAGACTGGAATCATTTTATCCTTATGTCCTCGGAACACGGGGTTGCTGCACTGGTATATCATAATCTTGAGAGGCTTGACTTCCTTCAATATCTGCCAGAGGGAGGGAAAAACTTCCTGAAGAACTGCCTCCTGAAAAGCCTTACCAGAAACACAAGGAATGTTAAGGTGCTGGCAGAGGCTCTGCACCTGCTTAATGCGAAGAACATGAAGGTGATCCTGCTTAAAGGTCTCGCCCTTGAACTGATGGTCTACGGAAATGAGGGACTGAGGCAGATGACCGATCTTGATGTATTGCTTACCCGTCAGGATTGTCTTAATGCAAGGATGCTGTTGATGGAGAACGGGTTCAGATCCTACCCGGTCAAGTCGGCCTTCCATAAACCGATAATGGGTTACATAGGCAAGCATCTGCCGACTCTTGTAAAGAATGACCTGAGGCTGGAGCTTCATCACGATCTCTTTGGAAAAGATAATTTCTCTCTCACCGGACTTCTGTATGAGCGAAGCATTGAAAGGGAGATAAATGGGGAAAAAGCTTTCCTCCCTCCAAAAGATATCTTCTTCCTTTATCTGGTACGGCATTTGTGCATGCACGAGATGAATAATGAATCTCAGCTAAGGCTTTATTCAGATCTCGTTTTTCTAACTGAGAAATTCAGAGATGAAATATTTACGACCGATCTGATCGGTTATGCCGGCAAGGCAGGTTTGAATGCGCTGCTTGCAGCTAAACTTGAACCATTGAGGGATCTGTGGGGATTGACATTTCCTGAATGGATAAATGAATTCATTGATAAATATTATGATCCTGCATCAATAAATGATTTTGTTTTCTTCATTAAGAGCCCGAAGAATAACCCGTCTAAAAATAAAGGAAAGTTCTATTATAATACTTTCAGGGAGATTCCCGGGATCCACAGGAAGATCCTTTATATTTTAGGAGATCTCTTCCCTACTCCCGGCTTCATGAAAAGAAGGTATAAGTGTAAAAGCAGTCTGGGGATCATTTCCTGTTATATGCTTCGGTGGGGAAAGTTGTGGTATCTGATAAGGCACTGATCGAAAGCAATAACGATTATTGCCTAAGCCATTAGTTACCTGCATTTTAATGATCACAATTTCTCAATAAATTTTTGCTAAATTCCTTTAGAAATATTTGGAGATATTTCATTATTTGTTTAACTTTAAAGTAACAATGTCTGTAACAATTTAGACTTTTTCAAGGATATGACACGGAAAGATAAGGAAGATATCAAGTTCCGTATATTAAGGCTCGCTGCATTAAGAAGTACCGGACGTCCTGCTGATCTGGCTTTGAGGCTGGATATAAGTGTAAGGAGTGTAAAGAGGTTTGTCGGGGAGATAAGGAAAGAGGGGAATGAGATCAGGTTCAGTCAGGTTGCCGGGTCTTATGTAACAGAGAACTAATATTGACGGGTTTTTTTACGACCGCTCGTACTTAAGGTCTCGCTAAAATGATCCTTTTGGTCGTTCTGACCTGAGACCCCTGTGCGTCCCCGGGAGGGTTATGCTCTGCCGGGGACTTCTTTTAGAAGTTGAAGCGGTTGAAAGGTTGAAGAGGGGAAGAAGGTGTTAAGGTGTTACGGCGTTAAGGCGTTACGGCGTTACGGTGAGGAAGTTGTAGTGAAAAGACAATTCTGCTTCAGTGAAAGGGAGAGAGCTATCCTGGAAGAGCTAATCAGACAAGTGAAAGGTATTAATTATGTACTTGGTCTGCAGATATCTTAAGCCCCTTCAGGGCTTACTTCGGGAGAGATGCCCTTACCTCCGGTTGCACCGGAGGTTATTCATATTCAGTCATTTAATGACTGCTTTGTTAAGCCCTTAACAGGTCTTTGAATCTGGATTAATTACCGTTCACTCAAAGTATAGGGGGGCTGGAAATAAGGAATCCCCATTCAATAACCTGGTATTGAAGCGAGGCCGTTATTAAACTTTATTGAGACGGTCGATTTTTACTCACTACATATGCGAGCTCGCCCTTTCAGGGCTTCGGTTCTTTGGTTTCTTTCTTGTAGAGGAGCAAAAGAAAGTGACATAACCAAAAAAGAAAGGGTGCCTTTTCAGACACCCTGGGGGGACCCCCTCACCAGAAACTACATCCCTGAATAGCACGATCAAAATGCAGCGATAGCTCTGGTTCCTTTATCATGAATTAAACCCGAACCCATAAATTTCCATGCTGTGAATCTGCAGCTACCCTGGGTTTTCACCCAGGGTACGCAGGTTCTTTCAGCACTAAGTGTCCACCACGTAGCGAGAATTTTTTTAAGGCCGGTCCCGGTCCTACCGGGATTGTTTCAGTAACAATCTAAAAAATACAACCTATGAAGGGGGATACTGATATAGTCTCAAAGCCTATATCAAATATCAGGTTGGTCGAACAGGAGAGGCCCAACATGAACCTGTTGTTGAAACGGTAACTATATTCCAAATTAAGAACTAATCCAAGATCATTCATTTTTAAATTATAGGGCTCCGGCAACCCCATCAGCACTTCTATAAGTTCATTATCCTGGTTATAAACAGGGGTGATTGGATAATCAACATCCTGGTGATTATAAGACCTGTATACTAATCCGGTTCCAAGAGAAAAACGGTTTTTCTTTTTACCGATTTCCTTTGAGAACATTACATTAGCGATTTTGTAAGTATCAGTCAGATATTCGTCCCAGAACAGAGCCAGCGGATCATTTATCTTATAAGAAATAGCAGCCATTGAACAGTAGCCGGAGATTATATAACCGGTTTTAAGATTATAGCCCAGGCGGAACCAGACATTCATTCCGTCATGGATCTTGCCGCGAACTGCGGGATTGACTTTGGCATAGTCTGGTTCATTAAATCCTGGCTTCAGAAACTGAGTTACGTCCCCAAAATATCCAGTTCCGCAGGTAAGACGAAATTTGTTTATAGTATCTACCTGGGCCCTAACAAAATTACCACATAGCATCAAAATAACCAATCCGAATAATGAAGTCCGCATGAGTCAGATTTTTATATTTATGCCCATTCCGATCGAAGAAACACCTGTACCATTTTTATAATTATCCATTTCACCATTTAAGATGATACTTATTTTTGGTGAGATTTTGTAACTGAATCCTAAATAAACAATGTAACCTGTGTCAAAAGAAAAATTGTCGGTATAATCATAAGTGATATTGCCACCATAATTACTATAACCAGATAAAACTATTTCAGCTCTGTACCTGTTACTGCTTCCAAGACCAAGATATCCGGTAAACCTTTTAGTCTTAATTGGCAGTATTCTGATATAGAAATTACCCATCAGATAAGAATTATTATGATATAGAAAGATATTACTTTCACCATTATTAGAAGAATATATGAATCCCAGAGATGCGCAGATCTGAAGTAAAGGAGTAACTGAGTAGTTTATACCATTATTATAATAGAATGCCGAATAATCTCCTGTTCCTAATAATGAGTAATGACAAGATGAATTAAGTTCTATTTTGCTTTCTTCATTCTGGCAGTTTGCAGAAGAATAAATGCATAAAATGAAAATGCCCAGGATTATTTTTGATTTCATATTATACATATTTAAAAAGCTGTTTTAAGGTACATATACCTTAAAACAGCTTAATTATTGTTAATACTCAATTAAAGGTAAGGTCCAGGATACACATCCAGCAGTATATATTCTAAAGGCATCCTGAATTCCATTACCCATATCCACCTTATTGAACCTTTCAAATGTATCCCTACTTAGAAAATTATCTAATTTTATCCATCCTTCAGCAGATTCAATTTTAAGTTCGATTTTCCCTGTAGAAACATCAATTTTATCTATCTTGACCTTCGGTTCAAAGCTAATTGTGAAGGTTGTCTTATTCTTATCAAACTCGATCAATCCAAACTGCCTGCCTCCTTCATCAGTTGAACCGTCAGAAGATACATACCAGTCATCATCGAGTTCGTATTGAAAATTCACCCACACCTTTCTTCTTATCTGGGATCTTGTTAGATTACAAGATTGAAGTGCCATAAATGAACTTGCTGTTGTGAGTGTAATTGTCCCTCCTAACAAACAGAATTTAAATTCAGAACCTCCACCAAAAAGTCCATCGTATTGCTTTGTACATTTTACATGTCCTACTCTTAACTGATGTACACCTGGGAGAGGATTAGTAGGAACAGGCATGGTTATGATATCCTCCTCTTCCGGCATAACAATCCAGACCGGATAATCTTCACTGTACTCTTCTGTGATGTCAACAACCGAATATGATCCATCGCTCTCAAGCTGGTAGCCGGTGTTTATTACATCATTATCCAGCGGATCAGAAGTACAGGAAGGAAGCTGGTTTTCAGCAGGATAATCCTCAACAGGGTAAGGACAATAAAGTGTGATATTATTAGTAACGAGGTACTCTTTAATATCAGGGAAATTAATATCGCCCGATTTGCTCTCAATTACTTCGTCAAATGTCTTTTCAAAGAGAGGAGCTCCGCAGACAACACCTTTATTACTGTTCACTGAACCAAACAGATCCCTGAAATAAATATAGTCATCCCGGTACAATTTGAGACCTATCAGGTCACTAACTTCTTCAACAACAGCAGGTTGGCGGAGAACAACATCCCTTACAACCTGCGCCGCAACAGCAAGCTTTTCTTTCAGTAAAGCCTCTTCAGGTGTCAGTACACGTCTTATCACCCGATCGGTTTTTTCAACATCAGGAATTACATCCTTCGTACACGAGGCAAAAAGTGCAACAAGGCACATCAAAACAACTGTCAGTTTTTTCATAACACAAATTTTAATGCAGTTAGACAATAATTTAATTCCACTTAAATATATAAATATTAAGCACTTACAAATTTGTCTATTACATAAGCCGTTCACAAAAAACCAACAGCACAAACTCTACCTGACTTTCGATTTACAGATTCTATGATCTTTCACTACAACAATTATAAAAACTCCCGGGGCCAGAATTTTAAAAAATTGGAATTTTTTTTCGATTTTTTTTAAATTTTTTATATAAGCTTCAATATGTGATAATTACAAAGCTGTATTTTTTGAAAAATCTATATTTTTTGAAAAAAATATTTGAAAATATCGGTTTTGAAAACAGCTAAGCCATCTGAAAAAAGGCAAAAAATCTCTCAGCAAACAGAAAAATCAAATAATCTCCGGTTAATAATTACCATTGGGATAAACTCCATTAAACTTGTAGTGAATTTATTTAATATGAGATCAGCAACTCGCAGTTCACCCCTTTCAGGGATGAACTGTCATGAGATATGCATTTCCCCGGGTTGTCAACCCGGGGTCATTCACATCTGGCTCCTTCAGAGCCGGTGCAGTCAGGAAGACTGCCTACTCCCTGGCACTTCGGACATCACACAAATAAAGTTCTTTCAGTGACGGGCAGAAATAATCATATGCAGATGTGTGTCTCTTCTTGGATTTTCCTTTTCAGGATATTTCAGTACCAGATAGAACCTTTTATTAACTCATTTCTATGGTAAACTGGCACCGACAGGTGCTATATTTGAATAACCCCGGGTCGACAACCCGGGGCGAAGGAGGCTATATATATAATGTATCAGCGCCGAAGGTGCTGAATATAAGCTGGCCGCCACATATAACAGTTCACCCCTTCCAGGGATGAACCGATATGGGGTATCCCTTTCCCCGGGCTTTCGGCCCGGGGTCATTCACATCTGGCTCCTTCAGAACCTCAAGGTAAAAAGGTTTCTGACTATAGAGCGTAACACTGACAGCAGAATTTCAAGTCCCCCCTGGGGGTCCAGATAATTATCGGGATAGGAGTGGGTTACATAAAAAAATTCCCCCTCCAAACGACGTAGCGCCTGGAGGGGGAAATAATCCGTAGGCCTGCTTATATGCTTCTTCCTAATGGAGCAAGGTCACATCACCTACTTTCTTGAATGGCTCGCCATTGGCGTACTTGCCTTCGACATACCATACATATACTCCCTGCGGACACAGCTGACCCTTATAGTAGCCGTTCCATGGGACGTTAATATTACGACTTTCAAAAATCAGCACTCCAAGCCTGTTGAAGATCTGCAGCTTGTAGTTGATCACTTTCTCCCTTATCGGCGGGAAGAAGAACTGGTCTATCTCTGTCCCTCCGGTCGGCAGATCAGTTCTTTCAATCGGTCCTTCCTTATTAGGCGTGAAGACTGTCGAGAACCTGACCTCTCCTGCCGGTTCAACAGTGACAGCCGGCGATAATACATATACATCCGAACATCCGTTGTTTGAGTAAGCCCACAAGGTGATATCGTAGACTCCCTCTTCCATATACCTGTGGAACGGTTCTTTCTGCTTCGATGTATCACCATCACCGAACTCCCACAGATAAGAATCAGCAAACTGGCTCAGGTTGAAACACCTTACCCGCTCATCATTGACAAAGACAAGCGAAGGCGTTACTTCGAAATATGCCCTTGGTGATATGTAAACATTCACGATCTGCGATTTGACCGATGTACCACCAGGTCCTGTAACCGTCAACTCGATCCTATAAGTACCCGGGTTATAATATGTATATGTCGGGTTCTTGACAGTTGAATAGTTACCGTCGCCGAAATCCCACCTGTATGTGGTGCCCGGTGTTTCAGTATTCAGTGAAGTGTTATTCGGACTGATATACAACGGTTCGCAACCCGAAGGTATTGAATCGAAGTTGGCTACCGGTGGTATCGGCAGGATGTTGACCTGGTGAGTGACACTGTCTTTGCAGTTGATGTTATCCACTATAAGTGTCACATTGAAGGTACCTACATTAGTATAGGTGTGTGACGGATTGTCCTGTGTCGATGTGCCACCGTCTCCAAACCTCCAGAAGTAATTCCATGTACCGGTATTTGTCTGATTAGTGAAGTTAACAACATTACCTGCAGGATTGAATGTCTGCGGTGTCGGAGCTGCACTAAACTGAGGTATTGGTACAGGCATCACTACTATATCAACTGTCTTGACATCCATGCAACCATAGAATGAAGTGGTTGTAAGGGTGATTGTACGTGTTATGGGTGCTGTTGTTGTGTTGACGTACAGATGAGTTGAGACATAAGAACCCGGACCGCTTGCAAGGTCGCCGTAATCCCAGAAGTAATTGTTGGCTCCCGAGAGGGCGGTGAATATCACCGTGCTTCCGCTGCAGACAGTATCGGTGCTGGCTGTGAATGTAGCATCAATTGCCGGGTATACGGTAGTCATCTGAGTGAATGTTGCTGTACATCCTGCATCCGAGACTACAGTAAGACTTACGTTGTAGTACTCTATCGCAGTCGGATTCGTATTGGTGAAGATATGTACAGGATTAGCATCAACAGTGTTGACCGGTGTACCGTCACCGAAGTTCCATGTGAAGCTTGCGATGCCAGTCATATCCTTCGTGAATGTAACTGTATCCGGAGTACACATCATACTAAGATCCTGGGTGAAGGTAGCATCCGGACTGTCTACACTGACAACAACACTTCCTTCGCCGTAACAACCATTAGTATCCCTTACCCTGTAGTTGAGATTATAAGGACCGGGTATCAGCGACCTGAAGTTAGGTACTTCGACAAAGTAGTTGCTCAAAGCTCCTATATCGCCTGTCCATACATGCTGCGACCATGAGCCTGATCCTCCTGAAGGATCCGGATCAATAGGTATTGTAACTCCTCCGCAGGCAGGTATCGTATCACTTGCAAAGTTCACAACAGGATTGGAGTTGACTGTAAGTGTTGCTGTGTTGGTATAAACTGTATCGCAGAATGCCTTCAGACCAAGCCTGTACTGGTTGGTGTTAAAGGACAAAGGAATGTTCACTATCGACAACTGCTGGGTGGTACTTCCACTGTAATTAGCATCATCGTGAATATCAGTCCATACACCAGCACCGCCGACATTCACCTGCCACCTGAGAGAATCGATCATTCCCGACCCGTTGGCTATGAAGTAAACTGGTCCGCCACCGGCGCATATAGCTTTATTTGTCGGGTTAATTGTCACAGTCGGCGGTACGTTAACTCTCAATGGGACTATGTTTGAATAGACTGGTACACCGCAGATCCCGTTCACTATTACCCGGAAGATATTGTTATTGAAGGTCCCCGGAGCATTAGTGATAACAAGAACGCTGTCCTTTGTACCGCTGAAGTTTATATTGTCTGACAGGTTAACAAATCCCGTACCTGAATTCCTCTGCCACTGGAAGCTTATTGCCGTACCGGTCGCAGAAACATGGAATGATGCGTTCTGTCCCGAACATATAGTTGTATCCTTTGGTTGATGAATTATCTCCGGAACCGTGTTAACAGTCAGCAGTGCAGTTGCAGAAGTTTCCGTATTCAAACATCCTGTAACCTCTGCATTGTAAACGAATCCATTCATGTCTCTTGTTGCACCGAACAGATAGAGCTTTGGAGTGGTGGCTCCGAAATAGATCCCTCCGTCCGATATGGCAACCGGTCCTGCGCCTTCGTTAACGTACCACTGATATGTCAGATCTGATCCTGTTGCCTTAACTTCAAAGGTTACTATTCCGTATTCACAGGTTATCACATTATCCGGATTCTGGGTTATAACAGGAAGATCCCTTACAGTTATTGTCGCCGAACCCATTATGTTGGGAGGCCCTGTTACTGCGCATGAATTTGAATCTGCCACACTTGTAAGCGTATATGTTGTCGTAACAAGAGGTTTGACCCAAATTGTATCATCACTTCGGTACCCGGTAACAGGTCCGAAATTATCCATTACCAAATTGTAAGGAGGTGTTCCGACAGGCAGGTTCACCTTGATCACTGCAGAATCTCCCGGGCATATTACAGCACCGCCGCTCAGTATTGCTATCGGCCGCGGATTGACCTTGATCATTATAGTGTCGGTGTAAACCGGCTGACAAATACCTGATGTAGCCATTCTCCTGTAGAAGAGAGTGCTTGTTGCATTCGCAGGCGGAGTGTATCCGGTTCCATTAGCGCCGGCAATATTGAAGTATATCCCAAGTGAATCAGTTGCATACTGCCACTGGTAAGTTATTGCTCCGGGACCGCCTGTTGCAGGAGTAACCTGTGTAAGAGGAGCCGGGCTGTCACCTGTGCAGAGAACCTGGTCAGTTTGTATGCTTCCCGGTAATAACTGCGTGGGCTGGGTCAGATTGATTGTTGCCTCCCTGAAGCATCCGTTGGCATCCGTGACCCTGACAGTAATTACACCTGCACCTGCATTGAAGAAAGTGTAAGAATTGAACCCTGGTGCTGCAAATGTTGCATTGGCAGAGTTAGTCTGAATCGTAAAGGTATAAGGCAGTGTGCCTCCGACAGCATTGAATGTACCTGTTCCGTCCTTGTCGTTATAGCAGTCAAGGAGCATATCCGGTGTGGCCGTAAGTTGCAGCAGCGAGGGTTCTGTTATTAGTACAGGAACTGTCACCATACAGTTGTTGTTATCCCTTACCACGACATTGTATGAGCCTGCTGTACGGCCTGAGAATGTCCCGTCAGTCTGCCATGTTGTTCCTCCGTCAATACTATATGTGTAAGGAGCAGTACCCGAACCTGCTGTGGCAGTAACCGTTACAACACCATTATTGCCTCCGTTGCATGAAACATTTGTTATGGAAGTAATTGATGCTGTAAGCTGCGTAGGCTGGGTTATTGTCACCAGTACTTGTTTTATACAGTTGTTGGCATCTCTCACAAGTATTGTGTAGGTTGTTGCTGCAAGAGAGCTGAAGGTACCGTTTGCCTGCCAGGTTGCTCCGCCGTTATAGCTGTACTGGTAAGGTGGTGTACCTGTTCCGGCAACAGCTTCGACAGTTACTGAACCGGTTGAGTTACTGTAGCAGAGGACATTTGTTTGTGAAGTTATTGTTGCATCAAGAGCTACAGGTTGTGTAAGTATAACACTGCCTGTAATCATGCAACCGTTTATATCCATCACTTTCACGAAGTAATCGCCGGCTGCAAGATTGATCGCATCGGGCGTCAGCTGACCTATTGGAATTGTCATCGCTGCATCACTGTACCAGCTGTAGAAATATACTCCTGTTCCGCCTCCTGCTACTGCCTGAGCCCTGCCATCGGATGCTCCGAAGCAGCTTATATCCTCACCGTTATAATTACTTGTCACATTGACGATCAGGGTTAATGCCGGTGGCGGAGTTATGGTGACCGGAGCTGTTGTAGTATTGCATCCGTTCTTGTCAGTCACAGTGAAAGTATATGTCCCTGCGGGCAGACCGGTGAAGACGCCGGTTATTGCACCGCTTGTGTTTCCTGGTATCTCTACAAGTGCATAGGAAAGAACACCAGTGCCGCCACTTGCAGAAACTGTTATCCTTCCGTCTGATGCTCCGTTGCAGGAGATCTGGCTTCCGTAATAATTGCTCGTTACTGCGGCTGTCGCGGTGATCACAGATGGCTCGTTGACATTTACAGGCACTGTAGTGACATTGCAGAGGTTAACATCTGATACTGTTACCGTGTAACTTCCGGCCGGTAATCCGGTGAATATTCCTGTTGTCGCTCCGGTAGTATTTCCCGGTATCTGATCAAGAACATAATTCAGTGTGCCTGTACCTCCGGTGGCTGTTACTGTTATCTCACCGTCGGACACACCATTACAGCTTATATGGCTGCCGTTATAATTGCTTGTTACCGATGCAACAGCAACAATATTAGATGGATTGCTGACTGTTATTACCGGAGTTTTCTTTGTGCATCCGTTAAGGTCTGTTACAGTCACTGTATAGTTGCCTGCAATAAGTCCGGTGAAAATGCCTGATGCTGCACCGCTTACATTAGCAGGATCCTGATCAAGAACATAACTGAGTGTACCTGTGCCTCCGCTTGCACTTATTGTAATAATACCATCGGCTGCACCAAAACAGCTCACCTGGCTCCCGTTATAGTTGCTTGTTACCGAACCTGTAGCTGTGATTACTGTCGGATTGTCAACGACAACATCAGCCGAGACTCCGAAACATGCATTTGCATCTGTAACCCTGATAGTATAGGTTCCTGCCGGAACTCCGGTGAATATCCCTGATACTGTCCCCGTAAGATTACCCGGCATCTGTACTATTGAATATGAAAGTGTGCCTGTTCCTCCATTTGCTGTGGCGGTGATCACACCATCAGATGATCCATAGCAGCTGAGTTCACTGCCGTTATAGTTGCTTGTTACCAAAGCATTTACAGTCACTGCTAACGGAGGGCTTATTGTTACCGGCGCCGTTACAGTACTGCATAAGTTCTTGTCGGTTACTGTGACGGTATAAGTTCCAGCCGGTAAATTGGTGAATACTCCTGTTATAAGTCCGCTTACATTTGCAGGTATTTCGACAAGGGCATATGACAATATTCCTGTACCTCCTGATGCAGTAACTGTTAGTCTGCCATCACTTGCACCGAAGCAGGAGATCTGACTTCCGTTGTAATTGCTAGTCACTGCTGCCGAGGCCGTGATTGCCGGCGGATTAACTATTGTCACCGGAGCTGTGGTCTGAGTACATCCGTTCTCATCGGTTATTGTTATTGTATATGTTCCTGCCGGAACTCCGGTGAATACTCCGGTGGCGGCTCCTGTTATATTACCTGGTATTTCAACTAACAGGTAACTTAGTGTCCCTGTACCTCCTGAAGCTGTCACTGTTATCTCCCCGTCTGATGATCCGTTACATGACACATGACTTCCGTTATAATTACTTGTGATAAGAGCAGATGCTGTTATTACTGCAGGATTACTGATAGTAATATTTGTTGATGTCTTTGTACAGTTATTGGCATCCTTTACAGTTATCGTATACGTTCCTGCTACAAGTCCTGTGAAGACCCCTGTTATCGCTCCGCTTACATTGGCCGGATCCTGATCAAGCGTATATGTCACAGCTCCTGTACCACCTGTCGAAGTCACCGTT
>MWDJ01000017.1 GCA_002070505.1 Bacteroidetes bacterium ADurb.Bin145
GAACATGTATTTATTAACAATAATCATATAATATATTAACAATCAATTAGTTACTATTTTTTGTCATGTACTAAGCATTTAACATTAAAATCTGGCAGGGATGGGAGATCTTCTCAGAAAACTTAATTATAAAGGATACAAGAGAATAGCTTTGATTAATGCTGAAGAGGACTTCAAAAAAGCCTTCTCGGAGGAATTGAAGGATATAATAACAGACTTTGAAATTGATCAGCGCTGCCCATATGAGTTCATGATATTATTTGTCAGGACACTTGCAGACGTTGAAAGGCTCGCTCCGGCAGCTCTTCATAATCTCACTGCCGATGGGATCCTGTGGTTTTGTTATCCGAAGAAAACTTCGGGGAAATACGTTGCAGGACCGGAACGGGATAAAGGATGGAAAACTCTCAATAATGCCGGATTCCACGGGGTCAGGATGGTCGCTGTTGATGATGACTGGGCCGCCATGAGGTTCAGGAATATTAAATTCATCAAGTCGGCATCAAAAAGGTTCAGGGAAAATAATCAATAATATCCGTACCAGTGCTATGATCAGAACAGTCAAAATTGAAACACCAGTTGGCGAGATGGTTGCTGCCGCGACAAAGGATGGGATATGCCTTCTCGAATTCACGGACAGGAGACCTGATTCTGATCTTCTTGAATCAATTGCAAAAATGCTGGGGTCAGAAGTGAAAGAGGGAAGCAATAAGCATCTCCGATCGCTAAAGAAACAGCTGAGGGAATATTTCAAGGGGAAAAGAAAAGAGTTCTCTGTTCCACTTGTCACTCCTGGGACCGATTTTCAACAGGCTGTATGGAAAAACCTTAAAAAGATCCCTTTCGGCACAACCTTATCTTATGGTGAACAGGCTAAAAATCTGAAAAGTATAAAATCAGCGAGAGCTGTAGCACAGGCTAATTCTTCGAACAGGATAGCAATACTGATCCCGTGCCACAGGATAATCGGATCAGATGGTTCCCTTGTTGGATATGGCGGGGGTCTGGAACGAAAGAAATGGCTGTTGAACCATGAAAGAAAATTTTCCGGCAAAGCGGTAGAGCTTGATCTTTTCTGACAAGTCTTACATAAATATTTATAAATGAAACAGTTATTTTACGGAAAGTACTTTTTTGTCCTTCCGGCAATATCTATTATTTTAATAGTGTCTGGTTGTGCACAAAGTGAAGAGGTTGGTCAATGTCTTACCGGTCATACTTATGGTTTCTTCGGCGGGCTTTGGCATGGATTCATTGCCACTTTCGATTTCATTAGTATGCTTTTCAATAACAAAATCACAATGTATGCCCAGAATAACAACGGTGGGTTATATGCACTGGGGTTCCTTCTCGGAAGCGGCGGCTGGGGTTTCTTTGGCGGAAAAGGTATAAAAAAGGTCCAGCATACGCGGGTAAATATCAACTCGCAGAAATTTGACAATGCTGAGATAATTGACTGATCTTTATGAAATATTTCTTCATTATTCTTTTCAGTATTTTAATCTCCCACTGTTGTGCACAGAACAAGGGGCTTTACAATTTATGGCCTGATAAGGTTCCCGGCGAAACCAGCCTGAAAAAAGAACCAGTTGTCGATACCACAAGAAAAGACGGGGTCCTCAGATATTCGGAGATCACAAACCCGGCCATAGAAGTGTGGCTGACACCCACGGGAAAAGAAAGCAATCCCGCAGTTGTGGTATGCCCGGGGGGAGCATATTCGTACATCGCATACAGCAAGGAAGGCACGGAAATCGCGGAATGGCTCAATAAGTGCGGTATTAATGCATTTATTCTCCAGTACCGGGTACCGCAGAAACAAAATGGAGCACTTCAGGATGCCCAGAGGGCTTTGAGAGTTATCCGCAGTAAAGCGAGCGAGTGGAAAACAGATCCGGATAAAGTCGGGATAATGGGATTTTCAGCAGGAGGCAGCTTAAGTGCAAGAATTTCAATTCTGCATTATAAAGAAACATATAAGCCTGTTGATAGTAAAGACAGTCTTTCATGCCGGCCAGACTATACGATGCTTATTTACCCGGCATATCTTGATCAGGGTGAGAACAGAACTCTTACTCCTGAACTGAAAATCAACGGGAATGTCCCTCCAGTATTCATATTCCAGACATCTGATGACACCTACGGGAACAGTGCACTGGTAATGGCAGGAGCTCTGAGAGATGCAGGTTTTCATTCCGAGCTGCATTACCTTTCTGAAGGCGGGCATGGGTATGGACTGAGGTCCGGGAATGTTGCTGCTGAGACCTGGCCACTGCTTGCAGAAAAATGGCTCAATAAAACTATCGCTTCACTAACCAAAAAATAAACTACCTGATGAAATCGACCGGAAAGCGCTAGACCAAGGGTGTGGTGGCACTGGATGAATGGCAATGTGACGAAAGAGGATATCCGGGACCTGAGAACATTTATAAGCTTACAAAAGACCAGAGTTCATGGAAAATTAAAAGAAATGCCTTTATTTGTGATTTGTAGTTATGCAAAAAAGTCTGACCGGATATAAAAGACGACTGGCGTTATTCAGTTTTCTTGCAATAGGGACACTCCTATCAGGACAGGAAACAGGTGAAAAACGTTCAGAGTACATTCCTGATATTGATGGTATCCTGAAGACTAAAGTGGAGTATGACCTTAACAGATCCCTGATCCGTTTTGAAGTAAGGAATGCCCGGTTCGGTGCAAAGGGAAAAATAAACGACTTTATGTCGTATAAAGCTGAAATCGATCTTTCTGACGAAGGGAAAATGAAAATGCTTGACGCTTTCGTCAGGTTCTCCCCGCTCAGGAATCTGGATTTCTACCTTGGGCAGAGAAAGATACCTTTCAGCACTGATTATTTACGCAACCCTGCAGAGAATATTTTTGCCAACCGCTCATTCTTAACCAAATATATAAACGATGGCATGAGGGATATCGGCTTCTATGCCGATTACAGATTCAATATGGAATTCCCGCTTGAAATGCTGGTTGGTGCGGTGAATGGAACCGGGAATAATAACCCTCAATGGATATCCAGACCGAATTTTGTAGGAAGGATAATTGCAGGGTCTGACAAAGGATTCCGTGCTGCCTTTAACTCTTATTTAGGTGAAGCGAAGGACAAAGAAAAACTCGCCATGTTCGGCGGTGAACTAAGGTATTCCACGGGTTCATTTTTTATAGAATCGGAGTATATAAGAAGGAACTGGACCGATACCCTTTCGGTCAGGCAGCATGACGATGGACTTTATATTCATTCATACTATAATTTCACATTTAAGGATAAATTGTTTTATATCATCACACCTACTGTCAGATGGGATTTCATAGGGAATTCCGTTTTTAATAATGAGATCGATGCGAACAGGATCACTCTGGGTGTAAACATAGGATTTGAACCCAGACAGTTCTATTCCGAGATCAGGTTGAATTACGAGAACTATTTAAGAGGAAATCTGCCGGTTCATACCGACAAACTGACTCTTGAATTCATTGCGAGGTTCTGATTCAAACAACCCGGATTTGTAATATATAATTTAATGGCGCATTTAAAGAACAGGAAAAATTAACCTATTATTACCTCAGAAATATGGTTTACAACCTGGCATACGGAAAAAGTGGTCATTCAATTGAATTACCTGACAATTATAATATTGATCTTATTGAACCAAAATGGAACGATGGTCTGCCTGATCAGTCCGGTGCTGTTTGTGAAGCACTGAGGAATCCTTACAAAACCAAATCCCTCAAAGAGATTGCCAATGCCGGAGATAAAGTTGGCATTATCTTCAGTGATATTACAAGGGCAACACCTTATCATGTAATGATCCCGGCAATACTGGGCGAACTTAAACATATACCAAAGGATAATATAATATTCTTCTGCGCTAACGGGACCCACAGACTGGCCACAGACCAGGAATTAATCAATATACTCGGTGAAAAAGTAGTGTCAGGTTTCAGGATCATACAAAATGATGCAAATAATTCTGACCAACATACTTATGTCGGGAACACAAAATCCGGCAATTCAATCTTTCTGAATAAAGAGATCCTTGAATGCAGGGTTAAGATCCTTACGGGTTTCATCGAACCCCATTTCTTTGCCGGATTCTCAGGGGGAGGAAAAGCTCTTATACCCGGGCTGGCGTCAGTGGAAACAATTAAATTCAACCATTCAATTAGCCACCTGTCCCATGAAAAAACAAGATGGGGCATTACATACGGGAATCCTCTCTGGGAGGAGATAATGGAGGCCGCAGAATTGGTGCCTGGCTTGTTCCTGCTTAACGTGGCCCTTAATAAAAGAAAAGAGATAACGGGAGTTTTTGCAGGTGATCTGAGAACAGCTCATAAAGCCGGTTGCAGGTTTGTAAAGGAATCAGCAATGGTTCCTGTAAAAAAATTGTACGATATTGTGATCACAAGTAATTCAGGATATCCGCTCGATCTTAATGTTTACCAGACTGTCAAGGGGATGAGCGCTGCTTCGGAGATAATCAGGGAAGGCGGAACAATTATAATGGCTGCCGAGTGCTGGGACGGGATACCATCAGGAAGCGATTATGAAACTATTCTCAGATCAGTCGGAAGTGTTGATGCCCTGATGCAGTTCATTGTAAAAAATGAAGATCACCTAAAAGATACGTGGCAGATTTTCTTCCAGGCGATGGTGCAGAAGAAAGCTGAAGTATATATGTTCAGTGATAAGCTTAGCCACGATCAGATAAAGCTGGCTCTGTTAAATCCGGTTGAAGATATTGCCGGTCTTACTGATGAACTTGTAAAGAAAAAGGGAAGCCGGGCAATGATCTGTGTATTACCTGAAGGTCCTCTTACAATGCCATATCTAAGTGTAGAAAATGATTAAGAGAAATCGGAATAAAATATAACTAATTAAGAATCATAAACCTAACTACCTATGTTAAACGAACTTAAACCAAAAAGGCGTTTTCTGATGGGACCCGGTCCCAGCGACGTTAATCCCAGAGTTCTTCAGGCTCTGTCCTCTCCGATGATAGGACATCTCGACCCTCAGTTCATCCAGATAATGGACGAGGTAATGGATATGACACGGCAGGTTTTCCAGACTAAAAACGAGTTTACTTCAGCAATATCTGCCACGGGAACTGCCGGAATGGAGACTTGCCTGGTGAATTTGCTGGAACCCGGCGACACTGCCGTCATCTGTGTACATGGTGTATTCGGAGGCAGAATGTGTGAAATAGCTGAAAGATGTGGCGCCAAAGTGGTAAGAGTGGATGCACGCTGGGGTGATCCAATCGATCCGGCAAAGGTAAGGGAAGCTCTCGAACAATGTGAGCCAAAATTAGTTGCAATAGTACACGCAGAGACGTCAACCGGAGTATTGCAGCCGCTGGGTGAAATAAGCAAAATAGTAAGGGATGCCGGAGCTCTTTTTCTTGTCGACGCTGTAACTTCCCTTGGCGGTACCCAGCTTAAAATAGATGAGTGGGGCATTGATGCTGTTTACAGTGGTTCTCAGAAATGTATCTCAGCTCCTCCCGGATTATCTCCCGTCTCTTTCAATACAAAGGCATTGGAAGCTATCGATTCCAGGAAATCAAAGGTACAGAGCTTCTATCTGGATATATCTCTGATCAGGAAATACTGGACCGGTGCCAAAAGGGTTTATCATCATACCGGCCCTATATCGATGGTATACGCGATGCATGAAGCATTAAGGATCGTGCTTGAAGAGGGGCTTGAGGCCCGCTTTGAAAGGCACATGAACAACCATATGAAGCTGAGAAAGGGCCTTGAAGATATGGGTTTTGAATTTGTCGTTGCCCCGGAATACAGGCTCCCTATGCTCAATGCCATTAAGGTTCCCCAGGGGGTTGACGATGCTGCTGTGCGCGGACGTTTGCTTAATGAATATAATATTGAGATCGGGGCAGGACTCGGAGATTTTGCCGGGAAAGTCTGGAGAATAGGATTAATGGGAGAAAGCTGCACTCCGAATCATATTAATATGCTTCTTGGCGCCCTTAAAAATATCCTTGGATAAAATATTGATACTGAACTATTGTTGAGTAAGTAAAGCGTTATGGAGAATGACCTGAGAAAAATAATCAAAGAGATTTTCCTTGCCGGTGTCAATATAGTCAAGCCTGATGTCCTGATCCCTCATTTCGTCTCCCTGGAAAAGGACGTATTAATTATTGAGAAACACAGGTTTCAGCTTGCTGATATCAGGAACATATTTCTAATCGGTGCAGGTAAGGCCAGCGCTTTAATGGCGCAGGCTATGGAAAATATACTGGGACCAAGGATCACTGCCGGCCATATAGTAACCAAATATGGCCATTCTGTCCCCCTTAAATATGCAGGAGTCACTGAAGCCGGTCATCCTGTGCCTGATGAGAACGGCTTAAGAGGCACCGAAAATATTGTTTCGATTGTCAGCAGGGCCTCCGAAGATGATCTTGTCATCTGTGTTATATCAGGAGGAGGTTCTGCACTTCTGACTGATGTGCCTGACGCTTGCTCGCTTAATGACCTGAAGGCACTTACAGATCTGCTTCTTAAAAGCGGGGCAAATATCAATGAGATGAACTGCATCCGCAAACATCTGTCAAAAGTTAAAGGAGGGATGTTGTCACATACTGCATATCCGGCGAGGGTTGTAAGTCTGATCCTTTCGGACGTTATCGGGGATCCTCTCGATGTAATTGCATCCGGACCAACGGCTCCTGATCCCACGACATTCCGGGATGCACTGGGTATTATTGAAAAATACGGCATAAGTGATAATGTACCAGGAAATATCATAGAGATCCTGAATGATGGAATCCTGAAAAAACGGAAAGAGACTCTGAAAGAATCTGATGAAGCTTTCAGGCTTACTACCAATCTGGTGATCGGTAATAATAGTCTGGCGTTACAGAAGGCAAAAGAGAAAGCTGAAGCATACGGATATTCCGCGAAGATTATTACTAACGCTATCCGTTCGGATGTCAGTGATGCAGCCGATTTTATTTTCAGCAGTCTCGTAAAATTAAAGAATGAAAATGCAGGGATTAAATCCTGTCTGCTTTTTGGCGGTGAACCGACAATTAAAATAACCGGGAACGGTCTTGGTGGAAGGAATCAACATCTTGCGCTTCTTATGGCTGAAAAACTTAAAGATTTGCGGGGAGTGATCTTTTTAGCCGGAGGCACCGACGGGACCGATGGACCAACAGATGCTGCAGGAGCTATTGCAGATCCGGGAACAGTGAAGCGGTCGGAAATTCTTGGCCTTGATATAAAGAAATTCATTTCTGATTGTGATTCAAACAATTTCTTCAGGCAGGAAGGCGGTCTCATAATAACCGGCCCCACACAGACAAATGTTATGGATTTAATGATAGTACTGATCAATTAGTATAGATTTAGTCAATTAATAAAATTATTGCATTAATATGAATTGGACACAGGTTGTTGATCCCTTAAATAGTATTGTAATTTCGGCCCTTGTTGCTGCAATTCCAATTGTCTTTATCTTTTGGGCTCTGATAATCAGGAAAATGAAAGGTTATCTGGCGAGCCTCTTCACTGTTTTAATTGCTATTATTCTGGCGATAATTGTATACCGTATGCCCGTGAAACTGGCGCTGGCTTCAACATGGCATGGTGCACTGTACGGCCTGTTACCTATTTGTTGGGTGATAATTGGTGCAATGTTCCTATATAACGTGACTGTTAAAAGCGGCCAGTTCGAGATAATAAAGAATTTCATGGCATCTATCACTACTGACAGGCGGTTGCAGGCTTTGCTCGTTGCTTTCTCCTTCGGTGCCTTCCTTGAAGGCGCTGCAGGAATGGGAGCCCCGGTGGCAATAACCGCGGCAATGCTTGTTGGCCTGGGATTCAACCCCCTGTATGCTGCAGGCATTTGCCTTGTAGCCAATACAGCTCCGGTCGCTTTCGGATCAGTAGGTATTCCGGTTATAACTGCGGCACAGGTTGCAGGACTGCCAGAAATGACTGTTTCACAGATGGTTGGAAGAACCCTGCCCCTCCTTGGATTAATTGTACCGCTTTACCTGGCTGTGATGATGTCAGGCTTTAAAAGATCTCTGGAAGTTTTGCCTGCCATTTTTGTATCAGGCATTGTATTTGCCCTTGTTCAGTTCATGGTCTCGAATTATATTAATCCAATGCTGCCCGGGATACTTGCAGGACTTGCTTCAATAGTCAGCCTGGTTGTTTTATTGAAATACTGGAAACCAAAATCAATATGGAGATTTAAGGACGAAGCTCAGCAGACAATAACGACTGAGATTAAATATTCAACAGCTCAGATATTCAGGGCATGGTCACCTTTCATAATAATGACACTTATGATCATGGCCTGGGGTATGCAACCTGTAAAGGAGGCTCTGAATTCAGTCCTGGATATAAAGTTCTTTATCCCGGGACTAAAAGAAACTATACTCAGGCCTGACAGCAGCGGCTTCCTGGACATTAAACCCTATGACTTCAATATACTTTCGACTGCCGGGACAGCTACAATATTGTCAGCATTTATTTCACTGCCATTGATCGGTTTGAGTCTTAAGGACGGACTAAAAAGCTTTGCGGCAACTTTGAATCAGGTAAAATTCCCGATAATAACAATTGCCTCAATAGTAGGATTTGCTTTTGTAGCCAACAATTCAGGGATGTCAATAACAATTGCAATGGCACTGGCCGGTACAGGCGTGTTATTTCCGTTCTTCTCCCCTGTACTGGGATGGCTCGGTGTATTTCTCACAGGTTCGGATACATCATCCAATGCTTTATTCTGCAAACTGCAGTATACTTCTGCACAAGCAATAGGTATTGATCCTGTATTATCTGTCGGAGCAAATGCCTCCGGCGGGGTTACCGGTAAAATGATCTCTCCACAGTCACTTGCTGTCGGAGCCGCTGCTGTAGGACTCGTTGGAAAAGAATCTGAACTGGCTCGTTTTACAATCAAGCACAGTCTGATATTGCTTCTCGTGATTAGCGTGATAACAATTATCCAGGCTTATGTTGCCAAATGGTTCATTCCTGAATATGACATGATCGCAAGTGAAACACAAAAGGCTGTTACAGGAACAAATATGGGATTTGTATACCTGGCTGTGTTGGCAGCAATATTAATAATGCTGATGCTTATCGTTAAACTACTGAATAAAAAGTGAAGCCCGGAGGAAAAGAAAGAAAGTTGTTATTTCCCGTTACTCTTTATTTTTTTTCTTTTCCTGGTTTGCCAGATCAGGTAAATAATAAATACTGCCCCAAGAAAATAGAGGATATATTCAATATATGGGAATACCTGTTCTCTTATGTCATATATGAAGTACCCTATAACCGCAAGGATTATATTCCAGATCCCTGCTCCGGCTACTGTGTAAACTATAAAGTCCTTCATGTTCATCCTTGCCAGTCCGGCTGGTATTGAAATAAGTTGTCGTACCGCAGGGACGAGTCTGCCGATGAAAGTTGAAGTTTTCCCGTTCCTGACAAAGTATTCTTCGGCATGAACTATTTTTGCTTCTGACAGCAGGAGCATTCTCCCTATCCTTGATTCAGCGAATTTGTACACAATCGGACGACCAAGATAGAGTGCAAGGTAATAGTTGACAAGCGCACCTACAAGGGCTCCTGCTGTTCCCGCAAGAAAAACTCCAAAGACGTTAAGGCCCCCCTGGGCCGCCTTGTATGCTGCAAAGGGTATTACTACTTCAGAAGGAAAAGGAATGAAAGAACTCTCAATCACCATCAGAAGAGCGACGGTGAAGTAATTGAGGTTAGCCATGTACCAGTCGACCACGCTGTTAATTATTTCCATATCCTTTCTAATAAAGTCACCAAATATAATCAACTTTTTGAACTAAGCGACCGGGAAGCTTCCCTTGACGTCATTGTTTCAAAAGGAATCTCTATTTTATTGTCAGCAGAACAACTGATTTTGAAGGCAGAACTACATTGAGAAGATCACCGTTTTTCCTGGCGCCGTTAAATCCGGCAATCTTTACTGTTTCAGGTTTGTCGAAAGTATTGATATCTGTGATCTTCGCTGAAGTCAGGATTTCTCCGGTTACTGTCGACCATTTGATCTGATTCAAAGTTGTGCTGAGCGTGATCGATTTATTGGGATCAATATTGACAAGTGTAATATGCACAGTACCTGATGAATCCTGAGAAGCTGATACATTAAGAGCCGGAAGCCTCTGATCGTCAAGAATATAATCAGGACTTACAAATTTCACCGGTATCATTTTTGCATCATGATGCACTTTGTAAAGATCAAACACATGATAGGTTGGTGTAAGGATCATCTTAGTTCCTTCTGTAAGTATTACTGCCTGAAGGACATTAATTGTCTGAGCCAGCTGAGCCATCTTTACTCTGT
The DNA here is from genome assembly GCA_002070505.1 of Bacteroidetes bacterium ADurb.Bin145. Lineage (GTDB taxonomy): Bacteria > Bacteroidota > Bacteroidia > Bacteroidales > VadinHA17 > LD21. The sequence goes on from MWDJ01000017.1 coordinate 10,388, forward strand.
CGCAGTGATTGTTGAAAATATTAAGGTGAGTACCGGCGATCAAAGCATCCCGCAGGCTGTTCTGCTGGAACAGGAATCTTGGATTCGTTCCGGGTTCAGGATCAGTCCATATTCCCCACTCTCCCACTACAAGAGCAACCCTTTTCTGGGGATCATACTTTGTCATTACGGAATCATGCTTAATGATATATTCCTCCATTCTGAAGGCATTCCGCATTGTTGCGAAATAGGTCTGTTCGGTGAAGTTTGTTGCTGATCCCTGGCTCTGTACGGGAGCATTCTGCTGGCCTTGCTGCCCTGCAGGCCTTGCCCCCTGAGGAGCACCCTGTCCCATATTGCCTCTCGGCGGACGTGTATAATAGTGAAAATCAATACCCCATACGCCACCTCTTCCTGTGGCTACTGATTGCATCAGGACATCAGTCCATTTGTAATCGCCCGAATTAGGACCACATGCTACCTTGCTGAGAGGAGTGCCCGGATAATTCTTTGCGAACGATGAATACTGCCTGTACTGTGTTGAATAATACTCCGGTGTCATATTGCCGCCGCAACCCCAGTTCTCATTGCCAATGCCCCAGAATGTCACTCCCCATGGTTTCTCCTTTCCGTTCTGTTTCCTCATATTTGTCATTGGGCTTATACCATCATAATTCACATATTCGACCCATTTACTGAGTTCCTCAACTGTACCGCTTCCCACGTTGCCCACTATAAAAGGTTCTGCACCGATAAGGTCACATAATTCGAGGAATTCATGGGTGCCAAAACTGTTATCCTCAGTTACATTTCCCCAGTTTGTGTTGATCATTGTCGGACGCTGGTTTCTCGGACCTATTCCGTCACGCCAGTGATATTCGTCAGCAAAACAGCCGCCCGGCCATCTCAGGTTCGGGATCTTTATTTTCTTCAATGCTTCAACAACATCCAGCCTGATGCGATCCTTCTTTGGGACAGGCATTGATTCACTTACCCAGTAGCCGTCATAGATGCATCTTCCGAGGTGTTCCGAAAAATGGCCATAAATATGCCTGCTTATTGTATATTGGGAATTTGCTCCGTCAACAAGAAGCGATACAGACGACTGGCCATAGCTGATCAGACCCAGTGTCATTAAACTGATTAGTAAAAGTGCCTTTTTCATAATTATCAAATTTTAAATCATACTTAATTTATCTCCCATTTACTGTGACCTATCAGATACTTAGGCTGAACAGCCCGGAATTTTACTATTTAAACCGCACCATGGCAGCTGCCTCATACAGTCTGCGGCTGGCATCATAAAGTTTCTTTTCCGGTATCTTGGCCACTTTTCTGTCGTATGTAAGCAGGCCGTTGGTCTCAATCTCAACATCGGTTGTCTGTGTATATATTGCTGCCGAAAGGCCTCTGCTGATGAATTGTACCATCTGATCGAGATATCCCGAATAAGTCGAGAAAAGCGTATCTGCATCACTGAATGTTCTGTAACCCCAGTTGTTCTTGTCGAGCCAGGTATGGTTCTCAAGCGGAAGTCCGAGTCCGCCGAATTCACCAAGTACCAAAGCCTGTCTCATCCCGAAAACCTCGGGCTTTGCCATAACGGGGCCGGGATAATTATGCAGATCAAGTATATGCCCGACTTCATTGAAATTACCACCGCTCGCACTGTTCACAAGGCGTGAAGGATCTTTTTTCATTGTCCAGACAGTTATCTCCTGTGATTTGAACTGGCCCCATGCCTCGTTGAAAGGGACCCACATTATAATACAGGGGAAATTGTGCAGGTAGTCCATAATGGCATTCCATTCAGTCTGGTAAATCTTTTCTGAATTTTCAGTTCTTATTTTGTCTGAACCTCCTTCCATACCGGGCCGGTTGTTCCACCGGTTCCCACCGAGATCTCCACTCGGCATATCCTGCCATACCAGCATACCCTCCCTGTCGCAATGATAATACCACCGGGCCGGTTCAACCTTGACATGTTTCCGGATCATATTGAATCCCATTTCCTTTGTTTTCCTGATATCGGAATACAAAGCTTCATCACCCGGCGCTGTGTACAATCCATCGGGCCACCAGCCCTGGTCAAGTGTTCCATACTGAAAAATGAATTTATTATTAAGCATGATCCTCAGGACACCTTTTTCATCGGCCCTAAGATTTACCTTTCTCATCGCAAAATAACTTTTAACCTCATCAGCGACCTTTCCGTTTCTTATCACCGAGATCTTAAGGTCATACAGAAAAGGATTATCAGGTGACCAGAGTTTTGGATCAGTTATATTCATAACTATCTCCTTTCCGGTTTGCGACCGGCTTTCAGAAATCATTTTGCTGCCGTCCCAGGCTGTTACCTGTAGCAGATCGCCGCTTCCAGGGTTCTCGACAGAAACATCAATTTTCAGTAAATGCTTATCAATGTCAGGAGTTTGCTTCGTTGATCTGATATATGTCAGTGGAACTGGTTCGATCCATACCGTCTGCCATATGCCGGTTACTGATGTGTACCATATCCCTCCCGGTTTCAATACCTGCTTTCCACGGGGCTGAGGACCATTATCAACAGGATCCTTGACCCTAAGTTCGAGCCTATGCGATCCCCGCGATTTTACAGCTTCAGTGATATCGAAGTAAAACGGATCATACCCTCCCTGATGAGATCCTATCTTCACACCATCAATGAAAACATCGCTCTGCCAGTCGACTGCTCCGAAATGAAGAAGGATATTCTTTCCTCTCATCTCAGATGGTATTGTGATCATGGTTCTGTACCATAAGACATTTCCGGGTCCTACAATTTTGTTCACTCCTGAGAGTGCAGATTCAACCGGAAAAGGCACAAGGATTTTGCCATCGTAGTTAAGAGGCAGAGTTTCACTGTCAGCAGTAATGGCGTAGTCCCATAGTCCGTTGAGGTTTTTCCATTTATCCCTCACCATCTGAGGTCTTGGGTATTCATTGAGACACTTTGCAGGATCAATCTTGTCGGCCCAGCTGGTCCTTATTTTATCGCCAGCTATTTTCCAATCCTGGGAAAATGCAATAATTGTAAATCCTGTGAAGATCAGTAGCGAAACAAGAATCTTTTTCATAGCCCAGGTTTTTTGTGTTAAATTTACACTTATTATCCCTTAGTATTAATTATGTTTTTATATCCGAACATAAAACATTATCTATCAGTATTTTAATTCGGAAACTAAGATGTCTTATTCACTGGCATCTTCCTAATACAAATTAAAGAATTCCGTTCAACATGTCAAATTTTCAGCATAATAAAATGCAGTATTTAAAATAATGTTTTGTATGTATTATTAATGACTTAATATCTGGTTTTAATTATTATATTGCGAGCATTAATTCAGGTTGCCATTGAAATATTTCTATAGAATTTCCGCGTAAAATAAAAACTTAATAAGCTTATTATGAGCGTAGAACGAACCTTCGACCTGCTTGAGAGGTATGCCGGGCTTTTCAATAAAGAGGATGCTCTTTGTTGTAAACAAAATGGCGAATGGATTAAGTACAGTACATCCGACTATATCGAATATTCATACAATTTCAGCTTCGGTCTGCTTGAACTGGGATTTTCCAGGGGTGACAAGATAATGACAGTCTCACACAATCGCCCGGAGTGGAATTTCATCGATATGGGAATGGCTATGATAGGAGTAGTTCATGTACCTGTGTTCACATCACTCAACAGTGATGAATACCATTATGTTTTAACCCATTCCGATGCCAGGATGCTTATTGTCTCCGACAGGAAACTGTTCAGGGCTTTAAAAGCTGCATTGTCAGGAATAGAGCGCCGGATAGATGTGTATTCGTTTGATGAAATTGAAGAGATAAAAAGCTGGAAAGAAATTATTGAAGCAGGAAAAGCAGCTTCGGCCAGGCACAGGTCAACTGTTGAAGAAATTAAAAGGTCCGTTCGCCCCGACGATTTTGCCTCTCTGATTTATACCTCAGGGACCACTGGCAGGCCGAAAGGAGTGAAGCTCACACACAGGAACATGGTAAGTAATTTTCTTGCAGCAGCATCAATATTTAATCTGAAACAAGAGGATAAATATCTGAGCATTTTACCATTATGCCATGTAGGAGGCAGGCTCGGAAATTATCAGACACAATACAGCGGAACAAGTATATATTATGCTGAGAGCATGGGAACAATTGCTTCGAATCTCCAGGAAATACAGGCAGATGGTTTCGATGCAGTTCCAAGGGTCATTGAGAAATTCTATGATGTTATTATTTCAAAGGGCAACAAGCTTAAGGGAGTTAAAAAATCCCTTTTCTTCTGGGCTGTCAGACTGGGGCTTAAATACAAACCTTTTGGAGAGAATGGATGGTTCTATGATCAGAAGCTTAAGCTTGCTGATAAACTGATCTTCAGTAAATGGCGTGAAGCTCTCGGCGGAAGAGTAAGGATCGTGGGATGCGGGGGAGCAAGTCTTCAGTCGCGGCTCGAAAGGATCTTCTGGGCTGCCGGGATAAAGATCATCAATATGTACGGACTTACAGAAACCTCACCTATAATCACGATAAACGGAACCGAAAAGGGGAAGGTAAAGCTTGGTTCTGTAGGGACGTCTATTCCGGGAGTTGAAGTTCGTATTGCTGATGATGGAGAGATCCTTTGCAAAGGGCCCAATGTTTCTCCGGGCTACTACAAAGATCCTGAACTGACAAGAGCAGCATACGATGGCGAGGGATGGTTTCATACCGGCGACATAGGACATTTTGAAGATGGTAAATTCCTGATGGTGACCGACAGGAAAAAAGAGATATTCAAGCTATCCAATGGTAAATTCATCGCACCGCAGATAATTGAAAACCTGTTCAAGGAACTCCCGATGATAGACCAGATAATGGTACTTGGCGAGCATGAGAAATTTGCAAGCGCACTCATTTCGCCAAATTTCAGGTTCTTTGATGAGTGGAAAACATCCAGGAACCTTTCACTCTCCGATAATGGTGAACTTATAAGCCTGCCTGAAATCCAGACACTTTTTTCATCCGAAATAGAACGGATGAACAGGAAACTTAACCCGAGTGAAAGAATAAACAGATTCCGGCTTGTCAAGGATGAATGGACCCCTGCCACAGGAGAGCTCTCCCCTACTCTGAAACTCAGACGGCACTTCATCAATAATAAATACAAGTCGATCATTGATCAGGTTTACATGAAATGACCCGGCAATGAAGCTAATAAGTGTTTCCGACAGAAGCAGTGAAAGGATGTTCCTTGATACTGCAAGAAGAATTTACAGGGATGATAAGATCTGGGTTTGTCCACTCGATAATGATATCAAAGCTGTTTTCGACCCGGCAAGGAACCCTTATTTTAAACACGGAACGGCCCGGCGATGGGTCTTGACTGATGACAGTAATAATCTCATTGGAAGAATCGCTGCATTCATAGATCATAACATGGCAAACAGCTATGATCAGCCGACAGGAGGAATAGGTTTCTTCGAATGTATAAATGACAATGATGCTGCCGTAAAACTCTTCGATACTGCTAAGCAATGGTTGCAGGAGCAAGGTATGGAAGCAATGGATGGCCCGATCAATTTTGGCGAAACAGATAAATACTGGGGTCTGCTTGTCAATGGTTTCACACATCCTTCCTTCGATATAGCATACAACCATGCTTATTACAGGGATCTCTTCGAGTCATACGGATTCAGAGTGTACTATAAAATGGAAGGATTTCACCTTGATATCCATAAGGGGATACCTGAAAGGATCTTCAGAATTGCCGAAAGGGTAATGAAAAAACCTGGTTACGAATTTCACCATTTCACCTGGAAAGAAACTGATAAGTATATTAATGATTTTGCCCTTGTATTTAACGAAGCATGGGCCTCATTCAAACAATATTTCGAACCTCTCGAACCCGAATACATAAGGGAAACACTCAGAAAAGCGCGGCCGATACTGGAAGAGGAATTCATCTGGCTTGCATATTTTGAGGGGAAACCAATAGCGATTTACCTTATGTTCCCTGACCTGAACCAGATACTTAAACATTTGAATGGAAAGCTGGATCCGATAAGTGTGCTAAGATTCCTGTGGCTTAAGAAGAGAAAAACAATGACAAGGGCAAGAGGCATGCTGATGGGAGTTATCCCGAAATTCCAGGGCCTTGGAATCGAGTCCGCATTCATTGTAAACCTTGTAAATGTTTTCAGGAATAAACCGCACTACACGGAAATAGAATTCTCCTGGGTCGCTGACTTTAATCCAAAAATGCGCAAGATCTTCATCTCAGTGGGCTCTGTCCCGGTAAAAGAATACATAACTTACAGATATCTTTTCGATCCTTCGAAAGAGTTTAAGAGATACCCTATCCCTGATATAAAATGAAATATGATATTATAATAATCGGAGCCGGACTTGGTGGATTGACGGCCGGAGCTAAATTATCAAAGGAGGGTAAAAAGGTACTTCTTATAGAGCAGCACAGCTGCCCCGGCGGATGCGCGACAACTTTTCGCCGGGGTGATCTCACTTTTGAGGTCGGACTGCATGAGATGGACGGGCTTTCCCCCCGCGACATGAAAACAAGGATATTCAACGACCTTGAGGTATTTAAACACGTGGAATTCATTCCTCTCGATGAATTTTACCGGTTCACCAATGGACGTTATGATATTGTTCTGCCAAACAACCATGAAAAAGCATTAGAGAAATTGTCGCAGATATTTCCCGGCGAGACCGGTGGAATAAAAGAGTATTTCAACCTCTTATTGAATCCTCCGAAGAAAAATGACAAAAATGAGATGCAGGACAAAAGCATCGGTGAATTCCTCGATTCGGTTTTCACTGACGAGGATCTGAAAGTGATATTGCTTGGTAACCTCGGGTATTTTGCTGACGATCCTTATTCTTTATCACTGGCATATTACGCTGCTGCCCAGGGAAGCTATTATACCGGCGGTTCGTGTTACATAAGGGGGGGTTCACAAAAATTATCCGATTGCCTGGCTGCCTTCATCAGGGATAATGGTGGTGAAGTCATGCTGAATCATCTTGTAACAGGAATTAAAACAAGGAACGGTAAAATATACGGTATTGAATTCAGGAAGAAAAACGATAAACAGAATATTACCTTTGAAGCAGAAACTGACAATCTTATTGCAAACAACTCCGTTGCAGGCGTTGCCGATATGTTGCCATCTGATCATGGATCGGTCCTGAAGGACCAGATCAGGGAAATGGAACACGGGGCATCTCTTCTTACATTATACCTCGGATTCAATAAAGAACTCAGGGAGCTGGGGAACAATTATTATTCAACCTGTGTTTACGATACTTCGGTAAGGACACAGGGGGATATTAAAATTAATAACAGGGATGATTTTTCACGTCGCAGTTTCATTTTCGTCGATTATAGTCAGATCCCTTCAGGGCTTGCCCCTGCCGGAAAAAGCGTAGGATCGGTGTGCTGCATCGACTACCTCGAAGATTGGGAAGGACTTGACAGGCAGGAATATTACCGGAGGAAAGAAGAGGTTGCTTCAGCTCTGATTGCAAGAGTTGAGGCATTTATCCCCGGGATTAGCAATTTCATCTGCCATTCCGAAGTGGCCACTTCTAAAACAATAAAACGATATACTCTGAACCCGGCAGGATCGGTCTACGGCTTTGCCCAGACTCCTTCAAGAAAAACGATAGACCCGGCTTTGATCCCGGAGAATCTTCATTTTGCTTCAGCCTGGGGTAAGAGCGGTGGTGGTTTTTCCGGAGCAATTTACGGAGGCTATCTCTGTGCGGTGAGTGTGCTAAGAAAAAGATAATAACCCGCGGTTATTCCATCCTGGTTATCCTTTGGTCAACAGGCTGATCGATTATTATCGGAACTTTTTCAACAATTGTGCTCGTAGGGTCAAGCTGGAGTGACTTCTCTTCTGGCAGGCTCAGACGACGGGCCAGATTTCGCAGAGTAAGGATGACATTTTCATTTTTGCTGAGCTTGTAATCCCTTATCATTATTCTGTCAATCAGCACAAACTTAAAATCAGCCGGGAAATTGTATTTCTTTAAAGTCGTATAACTGCTCTCAAGAGCGATCTCTTTTGATTTTACAAGGTCTTCTATAACCTCCCTGAAGTACAGGTTGATCTTTGGATCAATCTTAAAACCCAGATGAAAATCAATCCTTATCAGTATCCCGGGTATGATCTGATTTACTTTATACTCAAACTGATAGGGATCATTCGTACGGTCGACATGAATAAGCCAGTAAGTATCTGCTCTCTTTGGCTGTTTACTGAAGATTGAATAGATGACTTTTGATTCAACCTGGTCAATGCGGTTCGCTTTTATAATGTAGACAAGATTGGTTGCCATTTTGGGGACTGTTTTGTCATCACGGAGCTCCCTGAACAAGTCCATATAATCACTGAGATTGATAAATGTAATATGACGGTTTTTGATCTTTCGACCGAAATACCATCCGTACATTATAAGGAAATAAACTGCTGCAAGCAGAAGGGTGAACCACCCGCCATATACGAATTTATGGAGGTTTGCAATGAGAAAGCTGACTTCGATCGTAAGAAAGACAACCATGAACAGTATAGCTATCCTGCGCTTAAGCCCCTGCTGATAGAGGTAGTGTGATAAAAGCAGGGTGGTCATTATCATTGTTATTGTTATCGCAAGTCCATATGCAGCTTCCATGTTTGATGATTTTCTGAAGAATATCACAACAAGACTGCAGAAAATCCAAAGAAAATAATTCACAGAAGGAATATATACCTGCCCTTTGACAAGGGTCGGATTCAGTATTCTTACGTTAGGCCAGAAATTAAGAGAGACAGCTTCACTTATCAGTGTAAAAGATCCGCTTATAAGAGCCTGACTGGCAATAATTGCTGCTGCTGTGGAAATAATCACTCCCGGCAGCAGGAACCATCCGGGCATCATTGAGAAAAAAGGAGTTGCATAGGAGCCCGGAATATGATGCAGCATCAGCCATGCTCCCTGACCGAAATAGTTGATTACAAGTGCTGTTTTAACAAATATCCATGTAATACGGATATTAGTCCTGCCGCAATGTCCAAGGTCAGAATACAGGGCTTCAGCTCCTGTAGTACACAGGAATACAGCACCAAGCAGGATAAAGCCTTGCGGGACCTCCGTAAGGAAGCGGAAGGCATACACAGGGTTTAGCGCAGCCAGGATCTTTGGATAATGGATAATCTGGGAGAAACCCAGTATTCCAAGCATCATAAACCATAAAACCATTATTGGTCCGAACGAAATTCCGACAAAATTAGTCCCGAATTGCTGGATGAAGAAGAGAACTGCAAAGATGATCAGAACAATCGGGACAACCGGAATCTCATTATTGAAAAGCTGAAGTCCTTCGATTGATGACGTAACAGTTATGGCCGGTGTGATAACACCATCAGCCAGCAAAGCTCCTCCGCCTATCATTGTTAAAAAGGCGGCCCAGGCATTTTTATGACGGATCAGGGCAAAAAGCGCAAAGATACCACCCTCTCCCTTATTATCTGCATTTAAGGTTACCAGCACATATTTTATTGTCGTCTGGAGAGTAAGCGTCCAGAAAACACAGGATAAGGCTCCAAAGACCAGAAGCTCACTGAAAGTATCAGAGCCTTCTGTAACAGCTTTGATAGTGTAAAGAGGACTGGTACCAATATCACCATATACAATTCCCAGAGTAACAAGTAATCCGGCAAATGAGAGTTTCTTAATATCAGAGTTCTTTTCAGGTTCTTTCATTCTTAACCGCTACGGGACTTTTAATCAAAATATTTAAACCATGAAATCTCAAATGGTTTTTCAGGTTACGCGTTTGATCCTGTAAGCGACTGGTTGATCAATTATAATAGGTACCTGCTCTACAATCGTATTTGTAGGATCAAGATTCATAGTCCTGAGATCAGTTATGCTGAGTTTTCTCACAAGGCTGTTAAGTGAGAGTATAAAACTCTCTGCGTTAGAGAGTTTATTGTCACGAGACATAATCCTGTCAATCAGGATGAACTTGAAATCACCTTCAAAATTATGTCTCCTAAGCGAATCATAGCTGCTATGCAGCGAAATCTCGCCCGATGCCTTAAGGTCTTCCAGCACCTCTTTGAAGTAAAGGTTGATCTTCGGAATTACTTTAAAACCAATATGAAAATCGACTCTTATCAGGACTCCGGGAATGATCTGCTTAACCTGATATTTAAAGCTGTTTGGCTCATTAACTTTATTGACATGCAGGAACCAGTAAGTGTCGGCCCGTTTTGGCTGTTTATGAAAAATCGAATATATCACTTTCGATTCCACCTGGTCGTGCCTGTTTGCACGGATGACATAAACGAGGTTGGTTGCAAAACGGGGTACTGACTCATCTTTACTGAGATCTCTGAGTGCATCGAGGTATTTATCAAGATCTGCAAATGTAATGTAGCGGTTTTTTATCTTCCTCCCGTAATACCATCCGTACATAACAAGAAAGTATAGAGAAGCCAGTATAAGGGCGAACCAGCCTCCGTTTTTGAATTTGTAAAGATTGGCTATGAGAAATCCTCCCTCAATTGTAATGAATATCATAAACAACAGCAATACGACCCTGTGATTGATTCCTTTCTGGAAAAGATAGAAGGAAAGAAGCAGGGTGGTCATTATTTCAGCTATGTTTATTGCCAGTCCGTAAGCGGCATTCATGTTTGATGATTCCTTGAAAAATAAAACTGTAAGGCTGCAGGCGATCCAGAGGAACCAGTTTACACCGGGCAGATATACCTGTCCTCTCACCCATGTTGGATAAAGGACTCTCATCTTGGGCCAGAAATTGAGTGAAATTGCCTCGCTTATCAGAGTGTAAGATCCCGTTATTATGGCCTGACTGGCTATAATAGCTGCTGACGTGGCCAGAATGACACCAGGGATCAGGAACCACCTTGGCATTATCTCAAAGAACGGATTTACATAGAACCCCGTTTCAAAATTCATCATGAGCCAGGCTCCCTGTCCGAAATAGTTCAGAAGAAGGGCAGTTTTTACAAATCCCCAGGTAACCCTTATGTTCGTCTTCCCGCAATGGCCAAGATCTGCATACAATGCTTCTGCACCCGTGGTACAGAGAAAAACGGCTCCCAGTAAGATAAATCCTCCGGGATATTCTGCAAGGAAACGGTAAGCATAGGCCGGATTCGCTGCTTTAAGAATATCAGGGTATAAAATCAATTGCGATAATCCCAGGATACTCAGCGTAAGGAACCATATGATCATTATCGGACCGAATGATTTCCCGACGAAATTGGTGCCGAACTGCTGAATGAAAAAAAGAACCGTCAGAATGCAGAGTACGATGGGAACTACCGGCATATCAGGGCGATAAAGCTTTAATCCCTCAATTGATGAAGTGACAGTGATCGCCGGGGTTATTACTCCATCGGCAAGAAGAGCTGCCGCACCTATCATTGTCAGAATTGCCGCCCAGGAACTTTTTTCTTTAATCAGAGCTATCAACGCAAAGATACCGCCTTCACCGTTATTGTCAGCCGTTAGCGCTATTATAACATATTTTACTGTGGTTGAAAGAGTTAAGGTCCAGAAAATACAGGACAAGCCTCCGTAGATCAATAACTCGTTGAAGTTATCCTTTCCCCCTGTTATTATAGCCCTTAGAGTATAAAGAGGACTGGTGCCAAGGTCTCCAAATACTATCCCAAGCGCAATTACAGCACCAATGAGAGAAAACTTCTTAATTTCAGAATCAGATTCTGTAATCCCCGTTTTCCAGTCCATCTGTTATGTAAAAGGTTTACGGAAAGTCGACAAAGTTATAAATATTTTATCTTTGTGGCTTCAATGTCCTTGATAAAAACCAAAACATGCAATTTAAAACATATATAGCTATACTTCTCTTTTTCAAAGTGATTACACTTCAGGGACAGCTGACAGGCTCATATGGTGAGAAGATAACATTATTGTTCATTGGGGACATTATGGGACATGACACGCAGATATGGTCTGCTGAAAACCGGGAAACCAGGCAGTATGACTATAATGATGTCTTTGACTACATCAGAAGTGAGATAAGCGAAACAGATCTTTCCTTTGCCAACCTCGAAGTGACATTGGCCGGTCCTCCATATAAAGGCTATCCACAGTTCAGCTCTCCGGCTGCACTTGCTGTTGCCTGCCGGAATGCCGGAGTTGACTGCCTTGTTACTGCCAACAATCATTCTATCGACAGGGGTTTAGATGGCATCAACCGGACTATCATGAGACTCGACAGCATTGGAATGCCTCATACCGGAACATTTGTGAACAGTTCAGCCAGGGATTCCCTCCAGCCCCTGATATTAAAAAGTAACGGAATATCGCTTGCACTTCTTAATTATACCTATGGGACCAACGGTATAAGGATCCCTGAACCTGCTATTGTGAATATGCTGAACAAAGATCTTATTTCCAGCGATATAGAAAAAGCTAAATTAAAGAAACCTGATATTATTGTATTATCCCTGCACTGGGGCACTGAATATGATACCATACCCTCCAGGGAACAGGCTCTTCTGGCAGATTATTTCTTTTCAAAAGGTGTGGACCTTATTATCGGCTCTCATCCGCATGTACTTCAGAAGATGGTCTGGTACAGAAATGGAGAGACTCATGCTGGCAAGGCACTGGTCTATTCTCTGGGGAATTTTGTATCCAATCAGAGAAAACCAAAAACTGATGGGGGAGCAATGGTCAGAATAGAAATGACAAGGCAGGGTGGTTCATTCAAAGTTTCTGAATCAGGCTATTATCTTACATGGGTCTACACACCTGTAGTAAATTACAGAACTAAGTTCTATATCCTTCCATGCTCAAAATTTGAGGATAAGCCTGAATTCTTTTCTAAGCCTGAAGAGTATCAGCAGATGAAGAAATTCATAACGGATTCAAGGCGTTTTCTTAAGGAACAGAATCTCAGCGTAAATGAATATCTGTTTAAGGGAGACAGGTGGACTCTCAGTGATTAAGGATTATTCATTCCCTATTTTAACACTGATTAACATTTAAATCATCAATTATTTCAGGTGTTAAATGTAATATATCAATTTTTATGGATATAATTGCATTTTGTTTAAGTTCACACGATTGTTAAAAAAGGTATGAACGATTCTATAACTCTTCTTTCTGCAACAGCCGTATCAATTGGATTCCTGCATACTCTCCTGGGGCCTGATCACTATCTGCCATTCATTGTTCTCAGTGAAGCTAAGAAATGGACGGTCAGGAAGACGATGCTCATTACTTTTCTGTGCGGAATAGGTCATGTACTGAGCTCAGTTGTGCTTGGCTTACTTGGAATAGGGATCGGTATTGAACTTAAGAAGCTTGTCGCAATAGAATCTTTCAGAGGAAATATAGCTGCCTGGCTCTTCATTGCCTTTGGACTTGTTTATATGATCATCAGCATACGTAATCTGATCAGGAACAAGAAACATCACCATTCCCATTTTCACTTCGGGGGAGAAAAACACGACCATGAGCATAATCATCATGAGGAACATGCCCATATCCACGACAGGGAAGTTGTCAAAACAACTCCATGGATACTGTTCCTGATATTTGTTTTCGGTCCCTGTGAACCGCTGATACCGATACTCATGTACCCTGCAGCCCAGAATAATATTTCAGGAACCGTTTTTGTTGCTCTTCTCTTTTCAGTGGTTACGATTGCAACAATGATGTCTGTTGTACTTGTTTTCAAGCTGGGACTGAACAAAATAAACATTAAACCACTTGAGAAATACAATCACCTTATAGCTGGTTCTGTAATTCTCATGTCAGGTCTCGCTATTCAGTTCCTGGGTCTGTAAAATAATCCTGATATCGGGCAATTTTCTGCTATTTGATTAATAATTATTAGATTTGTTGTCAATTAAGTATCTATTTATGGTTTACGATTATAACACGCAGAGGAAAAGGATGGCATTACCTGAATATGGCAGGAATGTGCAGAAAATGGTCGATCATATCAAAACTATCGGAGACAGGAATGAAAGGAACCGTGCAGCGCGGACTATTATTCAGATCATGGGAAATCTCAATCCTCATCTGCGTGATGAAGGCGATTTCAAGCATAAATTATGGGATCATTTGGCCCTGATTGCTAATTTTGATCTCGATATTGATTCTCCTTATCCAATACCTGAGCCTACAAAGTTCGTCGAAAAGCCAAGGCAGGTACCATATCAACAGGGAAATATAAAATTCCTGCACTATGGAAGGATTGTCGAACTTATGATTGATGCTGCATCAAAACTCAAGGACGGTGATGAAAAAGAATATCTCACTACCTTGATTGTCAATCAGATGAAAAAATCATATGTTACATGGAACAGAAGCCAGGTAGCCGATGAGGTAATAATAAGTGATCTGAATTATCTTTCGGGAGGTAAGCTGAAAATAACAGAAGGTGTAAAGATCCTTGAAGTCAAGGAATTACTCCCGCAGGCCAAGAAAAAGCCTCAGGGAAAGACTCAGAACAAGCAGCAGAACAAACATTACAACAAAAAGAAGGGACACAGCCGTCACTAATGGGAACCTTTATTGTCCAGGGAGGGAAACGTCTCAGTGGTGAAATTATACCGCAGGGAGCCAAGAATGAGGCTCTGCAAGTCATTTGTGCAACCTTGCTTACACCTGATAAGGTAACAATAAGGAACATCCCCGATATTGCTGATGTAGCAAAGATAATGGAGCTTCTTGAGTGCATGGGGGTCACAATCACACGTGAATCAAGATCAACAATCACTTTCAAAGCCGGAAAATTAAACCTCGATTATCTCCAGACTACTGAATTCAGGGATCAGAGTATGAGTCTGAGAGGATCGATAATGGTTGTCGGGCCCTTGCTGGCAAGATTCGGAATAGCTTTCATCCCCAAACCAGGAGGAGATAAAATAGGACGCCGAAGGGTTGATACTCATTTTATAGGTTTTCAGAAGCTTGGAGCGGTCTTTGAATTTGATGCTCCCGGACTGTTTTACAAAGTTGCAGCCTCCTCCCTGAAAGGCTCATACATTCATCTTGATGAAGCCTCGGTTACAGGAACTGCAAACATAATAATGGCTGCAGTTCTTGCAGAAGGAACTACAACAATATACAATGCAGCCTGTGAACCTTATGTACAGCAGCTGTGTAAAATGCTCGTGATGATGGGTGCCAGGATTGACGGCATAGGATCAAATCTGCTGCATATACATGGAGTAAAAGAACTTGGAGGGTGTACGCATACAATACTGCCCGACATGATCGAAATCGGCTCTTTCATCGGTATGGCAGCAATGACCGGGTCGGAATTAACAATTAAGAACGTCTCTTACGAGAACCTGGGAATCATACCTGATTCATTCCGCCGTCTGGGAATAGATCTTGAAAGAAAGGGAGATGATATTTATATCCCGCACCAGGAACATTATGAAATTGAGACATTCATCGACGGGTCTATTATGGTCATAGCTGATGCTATCTGGCCCGGCCTTACTCCCGACCTGCTCAGTATCTTTCTTGTCACGGCAACCCAGGCGAAAGGCGCAGTCCTGATCCACCAGAAAATGTTCGAAAGCCGCCTCTTTTTCGTTGATAAACTGATTGACATGGGAGCCCAGATTATCCTGTGCGATCCGCACCGTGCAACAGTCATTGGAATGGATAAAATGATCCGTCTCCGTGGTACAGTGATGACTTCTCCGGATATCCGTGCCGGTGTGGCTTTACTCATAGCGGCAATGTCAGCAGAAGGTCAGAGTATCATCCATAATATAGAACAAATCGACAGGGGCTACCAGGATATCGATAAAAGGCTTAACGCACTCGGCGCGGATATAAAGCGAATTTAGAAACGGCGCAACGGTGCAAGGGCGCAATGGCGGAAAGAAGCACAATCGAGATTCCCACTCTTCAACGCTTCAACGCTTCAACCCCTTCAACTCTGCACTTACCCACCTGCCAGTCCTCCGGTCACAATCCATGCCACTAAACCAGATTATATTCTGTCAAAATGTCAATATTTCCTCATTGGCAGGTAATTTGCTGTTCAGAGGATATCAATCGATTAATTATAGGTGATGGTTAAAAAGAAAACTCATGACGAGGCTGACGCCGTGAAGGATAAACACATTGAAACATCTGAAAATAAGGATAATAAAAGCGAAAAGGAGGTTGGCACCGATACAAAGGATGAGTCTGTTACTGACAAATCCGGGAAACTCTCTGATAAATCTGCAGAGGATAAGACAGTAACTCCTGACAAAGTTGTCGCTGAAGAAAAGTCAATAGAAGAAAAACTGGCAGAAATGCAGGATAAATATTTACGGCTTTCTGCCGAATTCGATAATTACAGGAAACGCACTCTCCGGGAGAAGATAGATCTTACGAAATATGCTGCTGAAGAGATACTTCTGAAGATACTTCCCGTGATGGATGACTTTGAAAGAGCTCTCTCTCATATTGATGTAAGTCAGGATTGTAGTGCGGTTAAAGAGGGACTGGATCTTATTTACAGTAAATTCAGTGAATTTCTGAAGCAGCAGGGTGTAAAGGAGGTTGATGCTCTTAATTGTCCTTTTAATTTTGAATTACACGATGCGGTTGCAAAAATTCCTGTGCAGGAAGAAGAAAAGAAGGGAAAAAATGTGGAAGTCATATTGAAAGGTTATTACCTTAATGAAAAGGTGATCAGACATTCCAAGGTTGTAGTGGGAGAATAGGCTAGATACTTGCCTGACAGAAGCATCAGCCAAATAGGATAATAAATGGAAAAAAGAGATTATTACGAAGTACTGGGGGTATCCAAAAGCGCCACAAAGGAAGAGATAAAGAAAGCTTACAGGAAACAGGCACTAAAGTATCACCCTGACAAGAATCCTGGCAACAAGAAAGCGGAGGAGAATTTCAAAGAGGCAGCTGAGGCTTATGAGGTACTCAGCAATGATGAAAAAAGAGCCAGGTATGATCGTTTTGGGCATGCAGGGATGGGTAGTACGGGTAACGGATACAGTGGCGGTGGGATGACTATGGAAGATATCTTCTCCTCTTTCGGGGATATCTTTGGAGATGCTTTTGGCGGCTTCGGAACTTTTGGCGGCAGCAGGCGCGGAGGCAGCAGGAGGGTTAACAAAGGTTCCAATCTCAGGGTTAAAGTCAAACTCACTCTTCAGGAGATTACAAACGGTGCTGAAAAGAAAATAAAGGTCAATAAATATGATACCTGCACCCAATGCGGAGGTTCCGGCGCAGCAGATTCAAACAGTTACTCCACATGTTCAACATGCAGGGGTTCCGGCCATGTGACCCGGCTCACAAACACCCTGCTTGGACAGATGCAGACTACTTCAACATGTCCCGCCTGTAACGGTGAAGGGAAGATTATCACAAAGAAATGCACCGCCTGCTATGGGGAAGGCATTATTCAAAAAGAAGATATAATCAAGATCAATATTCCTGCGGGTGTTGGAAAAGGGATGCAGATGACTGTCAGCGGGAAAGGAAATGCGGCCCGGAGAGGAGGTGTCAATGGCGACCTCCTTGTCGTTATTGACGAAGTCGATCATCCGGATCTGATAAGGGAAGGTAATGATCTGATATACAATCTATTCATTAGTATACCTGATGCCATTCTCGGCACCCATGTCGAAGTACCCACAGTAGATAATAATGTAAAGATAAAAATTGAACCCGGGACCCAACCCGGCAAGATCCTTAGGCTCAGGGGCAAGGGATTGCCTGAAGTAAACGGTTACGGGAGAGGCGATCTGCTCGTAAATGTAAATGTATGGATACCAAAAAACATTACAAGAGATGAAGCCAGAATTATCGAAAAATTTAAGGAATCCGGCTCATTCAGACCCAATCCCGATAAAAACGACAAGGGATTCTTTGAAAGAATGAAAGGCTATTTTGAATAGAGAACCTCGTAGTAACAACAAGATTTTTAATATCTTTACCAATCTTTAAGATAAATCTAAAATAATTATGCCACTTTTTGAAGCAAAAAACGTTGTCAAACAGTTCGGCTCTTTTACGGCTCTTGATAACGTAAGTATTTCTGTTCCTGCACAATGCATCTATGGGCTGCTTGGTCCCAATGGTGCGGGAAAGACTACATTGATCCGGATTATAAACCAGATCACCGGCCCTGATTCGGGAGAACTCTTTATAAATGGGAAGAAACTTACGCCTGATGATGTTCAGTTCATAGGTTACCTTCCTGAAGAAAGAGGCCTGTACAAAAAAATGAAGGTCGGAGAACAGGCTCTCTACCTGGCCCAGCTTAAGGGACTATCAAAAACGGAAGCCATGAAGAGACTGAAATACTGGTTCAGGAAACTTGATATAGTCGACTGGTGGGGCAAGAAGGTGGAGGAACTTTCAAAAGGCATGCAGCAAAAAGTTCAGTTCATCACAACAATCCTTCACGAGCCCTTACTTATAATCTTTGATGAACCTTTTACCGGTTTTGACCCGGTTAATACAAACACTATCAAAAATGAAATTCTCTTCCTGAGGGAAAGAGGTGCCACTATAATTTTCTCAACACATAACATGGGGTCCGTTGAAGAACTATGCGATAATATTACACTTATAAACAAGGCTAAAACAATCCTTGAAGGAAGTGTTGATGAAATAAGAAAGCAATGGGCGGGAAATGAATATGACCTCACACTGAAGGGAGATGTCAGACTGCAAGGCAATAATCATTTCAGTGTGTTGGACCAGAAGTCTGAGGATGGGAAAACCTCAGTCAGGATCAAGACCGCCGATAAGGTATCAACAAATGATATCCTGAATTTTACTATGAGATCCGGAGAAATAATTGCATTCAATCCGGCTCTTCCATCCATGAACGAAATATTCATCAGGGTTGTTGAATCACGCAACTAATTTTATCCAAACTGAAAATCCCTTAAAATGAGTAAAATATCTGTTATCATAAAGAGAGAATACATCACACGGGTAAGGAAAAAATCATTCATTATAATGACAATCCTGGCCCCGATACTAATGGCTGCGATAATTATTTTACCTACAGTCTTCATGATGAGTGACAAGGACAAGGACTTCAAGAAAATTGCCGTTATTGAAGATGGGTCGGATCTTTTCAGGAACGTAATTCCTAATACAAAGGATGCCGAATACGTGTACCTTGAAAATGCCGATATAAACGAACTTAAAAAGAATTTTGAGGCAAAGGGATATTATGGCATTTTATATATCTCACCTGAACTTGTTAATATACCCAATGCTATCCAACTTATCTCCAAACAAACACCCCCTATCGGCCTGATCGATCATATCTCCGGTTCACTTGAAAAAGAGATCGAGCGACAGAAACTTCTTGCCTACAATATACAGAACCTTGATGATATCCTCAAAAATATAAATACCCAGGTCTCTGTTCAGACTATCAAGATTGATGACACCGGAAAGGTAAAGGAAACTAGTACAGGTATTGCAATGGCGATGGCATATATCGGGGGATTCCTGATGTATATGCTTGTGTTCCTGTTCGGATCCCAAGTGATGAGGGGAGTGATTGAAGAAAAAACAAGCAGGGTTGTTGAAGTGATAGTTTCCTCAGTTAAGCCCGTACAGCTGATGATGGGGAAAATTATAGGCATTGCACTTGTAGGCCTTACGCAGTTCATGATATGGGTCATCCTTACCTTAGGTGTTGTGACATTTGTAAGAAGCACAGTTCTTAAAAAGACAGATATTACTGAGATACCCCAAACCATTCCACAGAGCATAATGACTGAAAATCAGCTTCCCGGCGCAACGGCTGAAGCAAGCGCTGCTGAAATAAACCCTCAGCTGGCTGAATTCTCAAAGATCTTCGAAAGCGCAATGAACCAGGAATGGCTGCTGATAATCCTGGCTTTCATTTTTTACTTCATTACAGGATACCTGCTGTATGCGTCAGTTTTTGCGGCAATAGGATCTGCAGTAGATAATGAGACAGAGACTCAGCAGTTCATGATGCCTGTGACTATTCCCATCATCCTTGGCCTGATGGTAGCCGTGGGAACAATGCAGAATCCGGAAAGTTCAATTGCATTCTGGTGTTCGATAATTCCGCTTACGTCTCCTATAGTCATGATCGCAAGGATCCCTTTTGGAGTCCCTTTGTGGCAGCTTTTACTATCAATGGGATTGATGATCATTACTTTTCTGGCTTTTGTCTGGATGGCCGCCAAAGTGTACAGAACAGGCATTCTGATGTACGGCAAGAAAACATCCTGGAAAGAGATCTGGAAATGGCTGAAATACAGTGCATAGACTATTGAAAGTATCAGCTGTCGGAAACTTCTGACGATATTAAAACCTGAGCCATAATGTCGAAGATTTTGGTCATTGATGATGAAAGAGCGATCCGGAACACTCTCAAGGATGTCCTGGAATATGAGAAGTATGAAGTTGACCTTGCTGAAGACGGCCCTTCCGGTCTTGAGCTTTTTTCAGAAAATAAATATGATATAGTCCTGTGTGATATTAAGATGCAGAAGATGGACGGTATAGAGGTTCTCCAGAAGATAATGGAGATCTCCACTATCACCCCTGTTGTGATGATATCCGGACACGGGAATATCGATACTGCTGTAGAAGCTATCAAGAAAGGTGCTTACGACTTTCTGGAGAAGCCACTTGATCTGAACAGGCTCCTGATCACAATCCGTAATGCAATGGATAAATCATCACTGATTACCCAGACACAGGTTCTGAGGAATAAGGTCAGTAAGATGTACGAAATAATAGGCGAGTCGGATGCTATTAAGAAAGTGAGGGAAATGATCGACAGAGTTGCCCCGACTGAAGCCAGGGTGCTGATAACCGGTGCCAATGGAACCGGGAAAGAACTCGTCGCTCATCAGATACACGAAAAAAGCAACAGGGCAAAAGGTCCTTTCGTCGAGGTTAACTGTGCAGCAATTCCGTCTGAACTGATCGAAAGTGAATTATTCGGGCACGAAAAAGGATCGTTCACCTCAGCAATAAAACAGCGGATAGGAAAATTTGAGCAGGCCGACGGAGGAACACTTTTCCTCGATGAAATAGGAGATATGAGCTTATCAGCACAGGCTAAAGTATTGAGGGCTTTGCAGGAAAACCGTATCACACGGGTCGGATCCGACAAGGACATCCAGGTGAATGTAAGAGTCGTGACAGCCACAAACAAGAACATCAAGAAGGAGATCGAGTCTAATAATTTCAGGGAAGATCTTTACCACCGCCTCAGCGTTATTCTTATTCATGTTCCCACACTGAACGAACGGGTAGAAGATATCCCTCTTCTTGCGGAACATTTTAACTCATTGATCTGCAAAGAATACGGCATGGGTAAGAAGGTAATAAGGAAAGATGCAATAAAAGAACTTCAGAAGATTCAGTGGACCGGTAACATAAGGGAATTCAGGAATGTTCTTGAAAGGCTGATAATATTGTGCAGGGACGAAATTACGGGAGCCGACGTTCTCGCCTATGCAAGACCTGTCTCAGGTGGTAATGTATAACTCATAAGGGTACTTAAAATTATTATCCTGCCCGGTCATACCGAAGCTGGAAATGCCGGCAATAATGCCCTCAGACAAAAACCTGCATAGAGTTATGAATCAACCCGCTTTTTGATCTTAAGGACTTGTCCGACCTTTATTTTCTGGGGATCAGTAATATTATTCAATGTCAGGACCTCAGTGGTAGTAACGTTGCTGTACATTTTGACGATATCCCAGATTGTGTCTCCAGAACGGACAACATGTGTTACATATTCTGAATCAGGCTCAGAAGTCAGAACCGGTGCAACCGGAGAGACAGGTACGGCCGTTTTGCCGATAGAGGCCTGTTTTTCAGCAAATGACATTGAATTTATCCTTGAATAATTTTCTGCATTTGCAGGATCGACATAAATGACTATCTCCTGTCCTATCCTGATTGTATTACGATAAATATTATTCCAGTACCGGAGATCGGATAATCCAACATGGTACCATTCTGAAATAAATCCAAGATTATCTCCTTCCTTCACTGTATAAAGCAGCTTTGTTTTACCTTTTATATCCGGCGGAACGAATGCTGCTCTTGCAGGATCAGCTATTAGGGTAGCCTTGTCAAGATAGATTTCAGATTTATAGCTTCTTATAGTATCGTTCATATCAATAAAATTGCCCAGATGGTTCAGCGGAAGGGTAAGTGATGAAGGTTTAGTTGATCCAGGTACAAGGCCGGTCCTGTATTGAGGATTGAGCGCCCTCAGTTCGCCGAGTGACAATCCCATAACCTCTGATATCTGGGTAAGATGAATATCCTTGTTCAGCATAATTGTATCAGTAGCAATAGGGAAGTCAATGGGTACAGGCTGGATATTATGTTCCGGGTAATAATTTATTGCATAAGCAGCTGCAATGAACTGAGGTATGTAACCCCTTGTTTCACGGGGAAGCCTGTAGTAGATCTGCCAGTAATCCTTCCTGTTTCCTGATCTCCTGATAGCTTTGTTAACATTGCCGGGGCCGCAGTTATAGGCCGCAATGACAAGTATCCAGTCTTTGTAGATATCATAAAGGTCCCTTATATATCTTGCGGCTGCATGTGTGGCCTTGACCGGATCCCTGCGCTCATCGACAATCGAGTTGATTGTCAGTCCGTAAGACCTTCCTGTACTGTAAATGAACTGCCACAGGCCCGTTGCACCTGACCTCCTGTTTACTGCATTGGGATTGAGAGCGGATTCAATGACCGCCATATATTTCAGTTCGACTGGAAGTCCATAATAATCAAAGACATCCTCGATCATAGGGAAATAATAATCTTTCAGTCCCAGCATCACTTTAAACTGAGGCCGTTTCTTTATTGTATAAACATGGATATGGTTCCTGATTATATTGTTATAGTTAAGCTTTATAATTGAATTGATCTTTGCTATTCTGCTTGTATAAACCGAATCGGGATATTGTATGCCTGTGGTATCATCATATAAAATCCATGGATTATTCTCGAGAGCTTTTTTAACATACCAGTCATTGACCAGGCTGTCAAGGTCGGTGCTTATCTTTTGGGAATTAATGTCATCCTGCTGTATGATAATTGTGTCTGATACCGTAAAAGCACCTGCAAGCTGTGTTGCAAGGAAAAAAAGTACCATCAGTATTCTTATTTTCTTCATCATAATTTCAATTAATCAAAAACTAAATTTCAGGTTTACTGTAAAGCCCGTCAGTGACTGCCCGTATAAAGGCATCTGAACAGGTTCTAATGCCAATCTGAGATTATCGCTGACATCAAAATCCGACAGACTAGCATCGACATTTGCGTCGAGGACGGTTACGAGCAACCATGCTGCGATGCCAATATACGAAAGATCGCGGTATTTTCTGAAATAATCAACCTGCCTTAACATTCTTTCCCTGTACCATTCGGCATTTGATGGATCATAAGTATCGGGGTGCAATACGGGGTCGTATGTTGAAGGATCGGCATTTTTAATAAGAGCCCGGTATGAATCTGTTTCCGGTATCTTATCAGTGAAATCCTGATAGGCTTTAATAAAAGTATTATAATTTGTAGAGTTATAATGAATTGCATAAATAATCCCTCCAAACCCAGCATAAACGAGTGGGACCTTCCAGTATTTTTTATTATATATCTGTCCCATTCCCGGAAATGCCAGGGCAAGCATTGTTGCTCTCAAAGGATCTTTCTTTGAGACACTTTTTACAGCGTGGGCAACAGACAGAGTATCCTGAGCATTGATGTTTTTTACTGAACAACCCAGGAGTATTAAAAGAAGCAATGATATTTTACAGTACGCCTTCAAAACACATATCTGCCGGGAGAGAACTCCGGCATTCTGATAACGGCGCGATAAAGATAATATTTTTCAGGAGTTGAGACGATCAAACACACCCAAAACGCGTTCCATCTCTTCCGGATTTTCGAATGGTATCACTATTTTCCCTTTGCCCTGTTCGTTTATCCTGAAGCTTACCTTTGCAGAGAAAATCCTGTTGAGGTGCTCGGTAAGCTGTATGAAATCATCATTGAGTTTCTTTTTTCTTTCAATTTTATGCGGGTCTTTTGATTGTTCAGCCTGAAGGTCTCTCACCAGTTCTTCGACCTGTCTTACAGAAAGATCCCCCTCGATTATCTTATAATATACGTTAATCTGCTTTTTAGGATCTTCAATATTAATAAGTGTCCGGGCGTGACCCATCATAAGCTGTTTATTCCGGATACCAAGCTGAATTTCTGCCGGTAATTTCAGAAGTCTGAGATAATTGGCTACAGTCGATCTTTGTTTCCCCACTCTTTCACTCAATTCTTCCTGTGTAAGCTTGCACTCTTCCGTAAGGCGCTGGAAGCAGATTGCCACTTCTATTGCATCAAGGTCTTCCCTCTGAATGTTTTCTACAAGAGCCAGTTCAAGCATTGCCTGATCATCGGCTGTTCTTATGTATGCAGGGACATGCGTCAGTCCTGCAAGCTTGGCTGCTCTCAAGCGCCTCTCACCTGCTATCAGCTGATATCTGCCGTTTGCTGCCTCTCTGACAGTAAGCGGTTGAATAACCCCCAGTTTCCTGATTGATGCTGCAAGCTCTTCGAGTGACTGTGCATCAAACGTGGTCCTTGGCTGAAAAGGATTCCCGTCAATTGAATCTATCAAAATATCTTTGTTTGCTTCCACTTTTTTTTCCAGGATTTCTTTTTCAACACCATCAATCAGAGCTCCAAGTCCTCTTCCCAATGCATTTTTTTTTGCCATATCCATAATTTTAAACCTCGTTTACTTTTGCTTCGACTTTCTCTATCAACTCCCTGGCAAGATTAAGGTAGTTGACAGTACCTCTTGAATCAGCGTCATATAGTATTGCCGGCTGTCCGAAGCTTGGAGCTTCTGAAAGCTTGACATTTCTCTGGATAATAGTTTTGAATACCATTTGCTGGAAGTGTTTATTAACTTCGTCTGCTACCTGGTTTGAAAGTCTCAGCCTGTTATCATACATTGTAAGCAGGAATCCCTCTATCTCGAGATCAGAATTGAGATTACCCTGTATTATTTTTATCGTATTTAAGAGTTTCCCGAGCCCTTCAAGTGCAAAATACTCGCACTGAACAGGAATGATAACTGAATTTGATGCTGTTAATGCATTCACAGTAAGAAGTCCGAGAGACGGAGAACAGTCGACAAGGATATAATCGTAATTATCCCTGATCTTATAAAGCAGATTCTTCAGGATCTTTTCTCTTTCGGGTCTGTCAAGCATCTCTATTTCTGCACCCACCAGATCAATATTTGACGGCATCAGAGACAGGTTTTCCACTTCACATTTCAGTATTGCCTCTTCCGGATCCTTGCCATCGATAAGGCAATCATAAATTGTGCATTTAATATTCCGGGTATCCACTCCCACGCCAGAGGTAGCGTTTGCCTGCGGATCGGCATCTACTATAAGTACCTTCTTCTCGAGTGCTGCCAGGCTTGCGGCCAGATTAATCGCCGTTGTGGTCTTCCCTACTCCACCTTTTTGATTAGCAATAGCTATTATCCTTCCCATTTCTTTACCTCGCTTTTTTAATTGCTTTTGAGCTTCAAATTTACTATTAATAGCTCCATGGCCCGGGAAACCCGAAGATGTAATTGTAAACATTTCGTTTGTGGTTTTCAACACTTTATTAACATCACCTCAAATTAACAATCTCTGTATTGTGCTGATTTATAGATACATATAATACATGACGACTAATAGTTAATAAGTTCTTATTCTAATATTTCTGATTAAAACAGAGGTTCCGGATTCATGATTTATTCTCATCTTTATATCAGCGTTAAAATTTATTTAAATGGCATCTGATAAAGTTCGTCCTGAATGGTTTACAATTGTCAATCCGAATGCGGGTAATGGCAAGGGGAAAAAGGACTGGAACAGGATAGCAGGACTTTTTGAAAACAAAGGTATCCCGGTTGTTCCAAAGTTCACTGAAAAGAAACTGCAGGCTATCGAGTTTGCAAGGGATGCAATTGGTGACGGATTCAGAAAAATAATCGCTGTCGGAGGTGACGGTACACTGAATGAAGTGATAAACGGGATTTTCAGTCAGGAATACTGCCCCGGGAAAGATATTTCAGTAGGTATGATACCTGTAGGTACAGGTAACGACTGGGGAAGAATGTTCGGTATCCCGCTGGTTTATGAAGCTGCCGTTGATGTAATAAAGCAAAATAAGCTTCTGCTCCACGATATTGGCGTATTAACCTACCACAATGGCAGCGAACAGAATAAAAGATATTTCATAAATATTGCAGGCCTTGGATTTGAAGCTCTCGTTGTAAGAAAGACCAACAGACAGAAAGACAGGGGAAGAAGCAACCAGACAATTTATTTCTTTAATCTTCTGACAAGTCTTATTGCCTATAAGAAAACAAATGTGGCTCTGGAAATCGACGGCAGGCAATATTCAGCAAAGATATTTTCAATAAACGTCGGGAACGGCAGATATTGCGGAGGAGGCATGAGGCAGACACCGGAGGCCCTTCCTGATGACGGTCTTCTTGATATTACAGTTATAAGGGAAATGGGGAGAATAGAAATTATCAAGAATCTTAAGATCCTGTATGACGGTACAATCCTCAGTCACCCTAAAGTTGACGGATACCGCAGTAAAAACCTGAAAGTTACATCTGAAGCTATTCTCTATGCTGAAGCTGATGGTGAATCACTTGGACATACTCCTGTCGAGTTCAGTATTATCCCTGCAGCTGTGAATGTGGTTTATGGCATGAAGATCATTCCGTGATCTTTATCTCGAAAAGCCTGGGCCAGTTCTTGCCTGTAACGAATATCCTTTTATTGTCTTTATCGTAAGCTATTCCGTTCAGAACATTTTCCCTTGTGTCTACCTGCGGATCATTAAGAATACCCTGAAGATCAATATAGGCTATCACTTTCCCCGAACCGGGATCTATCCTGGCGATAAGATCTGTGTTCCAGATGTTTGCCCAGATCTCGCCATTGATATATTCAAGCTCATTGAGCTGATCAACTTTCTTCTCATTATCATAGACCTCTCTCCTTGAAACAACATTGAACATTTCAGGGTCGATGAAATATAAAGTATTTGTCCCGTCACTCATTACGATCTTGTCGTCCAGAGTGGTCAGTCCCCACCCCTGTGTCTGATAATAGATCTTGTTGATCTGCCTGAATGTTGACCTGTCATATACAAAGCCGACCTGGGATGTCCAGGTTACCTGATAAATACGATCCTGGTACAATGTTATCCCCTCACCGAAAAGAGAAGGGTCAAGGTTCAGCTGCCTCAGTATCCTTCCTGTTGAAAGTTCAACTTCACGCAGGTTTGAACCCGTCTCACCAGTCCCTTCATATAAAAGGCCGTCATAATAAAAAAGACCCTGGGTAAATGCGTTACGGTCGTGAGGAAAAGTATTGATTATCCTGTATCCATTTCTTTTCGGTACAATGTTCGAAAGGATTAATACAGAACGAGTAACAGTTGTCCGTGCCTTTCCGTTCCTATAGGCAATAACCCTTAATGACTTCCTCCCGGTTGTTGTATTTAGCAGGGGAGCAACCGGAAATTCCCATGGAGATGATTTGACTGATCCTGCTCTTGATCCATTGAAGAATATCACTACAGAATCAGGTAAATTGCCGCTGCCCCTCGGAGTTATAACCACCTGGATCTGGCTTCCCAGTCTGAATTCTGAATTTTCCGAGGGGGAAATAATGCTTATCAGCTGAACTTCCTCATCACCCGGACTTATAGGATCCGGGTTAATTTCCTGTCCGGTTTTTTGTCCGGGACGACCCGAGCAGGAAATAGTCCAGATAATAAGCAATATCGTAAATAGTGATAGCAGGTATCTCATATAATTATTTTTCATTTTTTCGTTTTTTCCCGAAGAAGAACCTTTTTATTTTGTTAATCCTTGCTGCTGCGATCCGTTTTTCAGTCTCGATCTGGAGCAGTTCATAGGGGAACAGTATCTGCCAAGCCTCGCTCCATCCAGGAAAGCCTCCGATATTCTTATCATCAATATAAATATCCGCGTCGATCTTCCGGCTTACAGTCTCATCGACTATTTCTTCAGGATAGTTCTTGTTCACTGCATAGAATTCAATACCGTTCTTCCTGCAATATTCAACAGCATCCTCAAGCTCTTTCCCCGTACGGAAAGTCCATAATATCAGCTTAGCGCCTTTTTTCTCGAGCTCCCTGAGTGTCTGGAAAGCAAATAATTTTTCTTTCCCGATCTCCGGGTACATGTGCTCAACTATTGTACCATCAAAATCTACTGCGATTTTTATATTTGTAAGATCAGTCATCGGCTGTTTCTATGAGAGGCCAAATTTAACCAAAATGGCATTATTACTGAAATTTATCTTAATTTTGCTATCCTTCCGACATTTTCATTCAAAATGAAGCATATTCCAAATTTCATTACATGTCTTAACCTCGCAGCTGGTTTCATATCGCTTGTTTTTGCTGTCAACGGAGATGTGGTAACTGCATCATGGCTTATCATTGCCGCAATGATCTTTGACTGGTTTGACGGTTTCTCCGCCCGCCTTCTGAAAGCATATTCGGACATAGGAAAAGAACTTGATTCCCTGGCTGATGCGGTTAGTTTCGGTATTGCACCGGCATTGATTATGTACCATTTTCTTGGCTCTTCACTATCACTCACCTGGCCCATGATTACTAATGCCAGCGGGGCCGGCGATAAGCTGATCCTTTTTTCTCCGGTGATAATGTGTGTCTGTGCTGTTTTGCGGCTTGCTGTCTTCAATACAGATGAATCACAGGTCAAGTCGTTCAAAGGCCTTCCGACTCCTGCAAATGCTCTTGCTGTTATTTCACTTGTTATTGCCGCTCACTATTCCGACAGAATAGTATTCAAAAATATTCTTGAATCCACACCCGTGCTGCTGATGCTCACCGTCGCTCTTTCCCTATTAATGGTTAGCAGGATACCCCTTATCTCATTGAAGATTGCAAATCTGAAACTGAAAGGCAACGAAGGAAGATATCTGCTGATCATCCTTGTCGCGGCAGCATTTGTTTTCCTCGGGATCGGAGCAATAACCCTTATAATCCCCTTTTATTTAATTGTTTCAATTATCTCCCCGCTGTTTCGATGATCTCAATATTTTTCAGTCAGACCTAATTAAGAGAAGGGGGATCATTTTTTTTCTTTGTACCTTTTTTCATACCAGGCAAGAGCGATACTTACTGCAAACCAGCTGATAAGAATCAGGGCCGGCCATAAAAGATATTTTAGAATCTCTGATATATACATTTTTCTTCTTTAATTTCCTGATAATTTAACTTCAGACCTGTCTTATAATCAATAAAGATGCTCCTCTTCTTTCAGTTCTGTATGTGTGATCTTTTTTCTGTTTATCTCTTTCCATGCATACCAGATATATGCAATCACAAACGGTATAATAAAGGAAACATACATCATGGTTTTCAGGGTGAAGAAACTGGATGAAGCGTTCCTTATAGTAAGAGAACTTGCCGGATCGAATGACGAAGGGTAAAATGCAGTCCCGTTGAATCCGGCTATCAGGAACAGTGCAAAAACTGCCATTATTGTTCCCGAACCCGTAAACCATATCCCCTTCCTTGAATGCCTGAATATTGTCACTCCGATCCCATAAAGGACAGCGGTCACTCCTGTAAGAAAAATTATCATCACTAATGGCATTTCAAGGAAATTAATAAGATACTTGAACTTCTGAGTAGAAACTATCCCGAACTCCCCATTAACCTGGAATCCATCCGAAATCAGTAATGTCGTAAGAAAGAACAGAAAGAAAACGAGAAAAGATACTGAATTGGTTATAAGCTTTCTTAGTGATCTTTCATAAAGGTCTTCATCTTCAACTGAGTTGACAAGGTATAATAATCCATTCATCCTTGTCAGGAAGAGAACTGAGAGCCCCAGGGAAAGATTTCTTGCATCGAGCAAGGCCTCGAGTCCGTGCCAGTGGTTAGCCCAGGAAACCTGGTTCATATTGTTAAGGCTGAATTGTGAACCTGTAAAGAAAGTTCCTACTGCTGTTCCGATCAGGAACGGACCTAACGCACCGTTAATGAAGAGAAATATATCGAATGTTTTTCCCCCGAAAACATTAGAAGGCTTGGACCTGTACTCATAGGCTATTGCCTGAATGATGAAGCTGAAAAGTATTGTCATCCAAACCCAGTAAGCACCTCCGAAGCTTGAAGCATAAAAAAGAGGAAATGAGGCAAAGAAAGCCCCTCCGAAGGTAACAAGAGTAGTAAAGGTGAACTCCCATTTTCTTCCCAGGGCATTTATAATCATTGTTTTTTGTGTTTCGCCGGCGGGAAGAGAAAAAATAAATGACTGGCCACCCTGAACAAACATCAGGAATACAAGCAGACTTGCAAGAAGGGATATAATAACCCACCAATAATGCTGAAGAAAAAGATATGATATCATTGTTGTCATTTTATTTCCTCCTGATGTTTTGGCCCTGATTTGATCTGCTTCAGCATAATCGATACCTCTGCAGTCAGAAGGGCTGTGAAAAGAACCGCAAAGAGTATGAAAGTCGTTATCACTGACCCGGCTTTGATCTGCGAAACGGCAGCTGAAACCGGCATCAGATCCTGGATAATCCACGGCTGTCTTCCCATTTCAGCAAGAACCCATCCCAGTTCACTTGTAAGATATACAAGAGGTATTGATAGCAGAGCCACCCACAGGAACCACCTGTTCTTATGAAGATTGTCCCTCAGTACCAGGAAAACAGAAAGCGCGCAGAGTGCTATGAAAAAGAATCCCAGCATAACCATCAGGTGGAACGAATAGAATGCCACAGGAACGTTGGGGATGGCATCCTCAGGAGATTTCAGAAATGCATACCCGAAGTAGCTGAAATAATCATTTATGAAATCCTTCCCGCTGAAGATATTTTTTATCTCATCTGCCCTGGCATGATTATTATTCTTTTTAGCTTCCTTGTATTCATTCAGAAGGTCCCTTGCATATCTCCCTCTTATCATTTTCTGTTCCACGCTGATAAACTGCCTGTCCTGCGATGAGCCAAGGACAAGATCCTTAATCCCCGGCACATAAGTGTCTTTGTCTCCACCAGTCATAACAGAAAGAAATCCGGGTATTTCAATCTTCATTACAAAATCCCTGACTTTTTTTTCTCCTATCGTTTCATCTGATTTTTTCAGCAGTCCGATGGCTACCAGTCCGGCATTGCTCTTCCCCTCATAAAGGGCTTCGAATGCAGCAAATTTGACAGGTTGCACTTTTGCCAGTGTCCGGGCTGATGAATCACCTGTCAGGGCAACAGCGAGCGATGACAGGAAGCCGAATATTCCTGCAATAAGGATGCTTCTTTTTGCTAGCCATTCTTCTCTTTTCTTTATAAGGTACCAGGAACTGACTCCGATAACGAAAATTGATGCAAGCAGGAAGCCCGAAGTTATTGTGTGCATGAATTTATCCACAGCAACCGGGTTAAAGAGGATGGCCCAGAAATCAACCATTTCATTTCTGGCGGTCTCCGGATTGAACACCATACCAACAGGATTCTGCATCCATGCATTTGCCACGAGGATCCATAAAGCCGAAAGATTTGCACCTATTGCAACAAGCCAGGTTGAAATTAGATGGAATCTCCTGCTTACCTTGTTCCATCCGAAGAACATAACTGCAACGAAAGTCGATTCAAGGAAAAATGCCAGAATCCCTTCTATGGCCAGGGGCGCACCAAATATATCTCCGACAAACCAGGAATAGTTCGACCAGTTTGTACCGAATTCAAATTCCAGGATGATACCTGTTGCTACCCCAATCGCGAAGTTTATCCCGAAAAGGGTCATCCAGAATTTTGTTGCCCTCTTCCATTCCTCACGTCCCGTCTTCACATAAAGAGTCTCCATTATGGCAATTATGAATGACAAACCAAGTGTAAGAGGGACAAAGAACCAGTGATAGATGGCGGTTAGGGCAAATTGAGCACGTGACCAGTCAACTAATGACAGATCTAAATTTTCAATCATATATATTATTTATGGAGGTTATCTGATCAAGTACATAATCGCTTCGACGGGCATCATCTTTAAAGTTCTTCTTGAGAAAATCAGGGAAAAAGAATATTCTCAGGACAATAAAAATAATAACGATTTTAATAATAATAATGATCCACACTCTTCTTCCCCACCACGACATGTCCCTGAAGCCGTCATAATAGAACCTGTACACGCTCCTGATTTTCCGGAAAATCCTGTCCATCCAAGTCGGAAGTAATATTACTAACATTCAATTAAAAAGTACGATCCTTTCTGTCCGGTTATTCTCTTTCTCCTGAAAGAGAGCCATTCCCCTCCTTCCCGGAGTGTCCAATATCTTCCTCTTCATTTGAGGCTGAGATAGTTGCTCCGATATCAGCCGGTGTCAGCCCGGAGGTAATTTTCTGGACAGCTTTAAAGTTGTAGAAGAACTCCCGGGCAAAAACACGGATAACTGTATAGCCGGGAATTCCAAGTATCATCCCCGGGATACCTGCTGCAAAACCTGCTGCAAGAACAACTACAAAAACCTCCAGGGGATGAGCCCTGACACTGTTTGAAAAAATGGCTGGCTGTAAAATCATGTTGTCAATCAACTGGGTTATTGCCACAACTATAGACATATAGTATATCAATGGAATAACTACCGTCTTGAAATCCATATTGATATGCGATGCAACACCCATAGTGACTGCAATAAAAAATCCCAGCCATGGACCGACATAGGGTATAATATTCAGTATGCCTATTATCAGTCCGAGTACAAGAGCCTGCTGGAAATCGATCCCTATTATTATCATTCCAATATCTATAAGGATCATAACACATGTGCTCTCAATAAGTATCCCGATGAAATATCTTGTAAGAAGGTTTTTTATTGAATACAGTGCCCTGGTAAAGTTGTCGGTATATTTATCGGGTACCCACATTAAGATCGATTCAAAGAAAAGATGCTGGTCCTTAAGGAAGAAAAAGGTAATAAATGAGATCGAGAATATCGCAACAGCGAAATTACCAAGCACTGCGAACACCGAACCCAGGAAGTTCTGGATAACGTTAATATTAAGAACTTCTGCAACCTTCCCTGAAAAATAATCCTTTAGCGACATATCCTGAGGCAGATCCTTGTTCAGTGCCCGGAAGATACTCTCTATCCTGTTCAGGGGATCCTCAATCAGCTGAACTACTTTAGAACTATCAATTGTGGAAAAATATGAGATCTGCTTTGTCAGCAAAGGGACGAAAATGACAAAGAACAGGATTATGACGCCCCACAAGACAAGCAGAGCAAGCAATGCACTTAACGGTACAGGAAATGAGAATTTACCAATCCTGATCTTTGAAAAGAGATCTACAAGCGGACGTCCTACAATTGAAAGGACGCCTGAGACAAGAATATAAACAACAATATTCCTGAAATACCATGCACATGCGAGAAGCAGAAGAACTCCCGCAACAATTAGTATATTCCTGAAGGTTGCTTTCATATCCGGTTTTCCTTATACAAACCTAACTTTTTTTTTCCGATTTACATAACCTGTCATTTTGTCTGCTAATTTGTCATTTACTATGACATATTGACACATTTTGTGTTTTGGAACAGAAGTTGAAAAGATAGATATGTAAAGATTAAAATTAATGTAAAACTTAAAATAATGGAGGACAAAACTATGTTACCAATGATTTCACGCAGAACTTTCAGTCCCTTTTTATCGGATCTTTTCGATGATGATTTCTTCCCTGTAATGAACAGAAGGAATGGTTCAATGCCGGCTGTTAATATCAAGGAAAGTGAAAAGAACTACACTCTTGAGCTTGCTGTACCGGGCATGGATAAAAAAGATCTCAAGATCGACATTAACGAAGATGTTATAGTTATATCATCGGAGTCGAAAACTGAGAATGAAGAAGAAAAGAACGGATACAAGAGAAAGGAATTCAGTTATTCATCATTCTGCAGGAGCTTTTACATCCCTGAAAATGTGAATAAAGAGAAGATCGCAGCTTCATACAAGGATGGAATACTGACTGTTGAGCTTCCTAAACAGGAAGAAGAAAAGAACAAAATCTCCAGACAGGTAAAGATCTCATAAGTTGTTTTTTTAATGAGGGTCTGAGGAGGGTGTCCCATAAGGGCACCCTTATTTTTTCTGACATTCCTCTTCAAATTTTTCGGCGAATTTTCTGCCGAATTCCTTAAGATTCTCTTCTTTGGATCCTGAGGGCCGGAATTTAAATTCAGACGTCTCTTCAAATACTTTCAGCTTAAGATTTCTGAGCGTCTCACTTATTATTTTAACAGCTTCACCGCTCCAGCCGTATGATCCGAATGCACCCGCCAGCTTACCCCTGTCGCGAATCGGGTTTATCAAAGCAAACATTCTATAAACAGGAAGCAGGGTATTCTGGTTTATTGTCGGAGAACCCACAAGCAATGCGTCAGTTGTAGCTAAGAGTGAACCAAGTTCATTCAGATCTATGTTCTCTATGTCTGCCATCTCAACCCTGAAATCGCCACCTTCAAGAATTCCCGACTTAATTATTTCAGCAGCTTCTTTTGTATATCCGTAAGCAGATACATATGCAATAAGTATGCTTCGTTTTGCTTTTTCAGTTGTGGCTTTCAGATAATCAGAAGCATATTTCTCTGTCAGTTCGACAAAATATTTATAGTTCTTTGACAGGATCGGTCCATGACCCGGACATATATATTTTATATCCAGCGGCTTGATCCTTTCAACAGCCTTGACCATAAACCTGCTGAATGGCTGAAGGATCACGTCAAAATAGTACTTAAATGCCTTCAGATAATCATCGTTAATATCATCCGTCATCTCATACCTGCAATAATGAGCTCCGAAAGAATCACAGGGAAACAGTATCCTGTCCTCTTCAAGCCAGGTATATATTGAATCCGGCCAATGAAGATTGGGGGCAGATATGAATCTCAGTCTCTTATTCCCCAGATCCAGAGTATCATTATCCTTAACGACTAACGATCTGAAGGGAATATTAAGCTGATCCTCAAGGTACCGTATTGCGTTGCCGCTTCCCACAACAGTTGCGGAAGGAGCCGCCTTAAGCAATTGCTTCAGGCTGCCGCTATGATCAGGTTCAGTGTGGTCAAGTATGATATAACTGATCTCAGCCGGATTTGTGACCTTGCTGAGCTTACTAAAATATTGTCCGCTGAATTTCTCCTTTGCTACTTCAATGAGAGCTTTCTTATCCGCATTGATGAAGTAAGAATTATAGGTTGTGCCGAATTCAGTTGTCATTACAATATCGAAGGTTCTGATATCATAATCCAGGATGCCAATCCATTTTACATCATCAGTGATGTCAATTATTCTGTCATCTTTCTTTTCCATAAAAATGATAGTTTTCAGATTTTGGCAATTATGCTTTTGTTTGCCCTTACCTGTTGAAGTATTGGTATTTCAATTTCAGTTCCGATCGGTAGAAATATATCTACCCTTGAGCCGAACTTAATGAATCCAAGTTCATCGCCCTGTTTGACAATCTGGTCCTTTTTTGCGTACGTTACAATTCTTCTTGCCACTGCTCCGGCTATCTGCCTTACAAGGATCTCTTTCCCCATGCCTGTCTCAATTACTATCGTACTTCTCTCGTTGAGCTCAGACGATTTGGGATGCCATGCAACCATATAATGACCAGGGTGATAATCAACATATTTAACGCGACCCGACACAGGATACCTGTTACTGTGAACATTGAAAGGAGACATAAAAATTGATATCTGAAGACGCTGGTCCTTAAAATATTCCTTTTCTACAGTCTCTTCAAT
Source organism: Bacteroidetes bacterium ADurb.Bin145 (assembly GCA_002070505.1). Classification (GTDB taxonomy): domain Bacteria; phylum Bacteroidota; class Bacteroidia; order Bacteroidales; family VadinHA17; genus LD21. The sequence continues at coordinate 46,287 of MWDJ01000017.1, forward strand.
AACCACCACTTTCCCATCTGCAGGCGCATAAACAAGCCTGGGGTCCGGTTCAAGTTCCCTCTCAGGCCAACGGAAAAAAAATAAAAGGAAAATATAGAGAGATGTAGATCCTAAACCCAGTATCCATTTCAGGGTTGTTTTGTCAGGCAGCAGGATAGCATCAAGAATATTGAATACCAGAAGTATAATGAATCCCAAGATCAGTATTTTATATCCCTCTCTGTGAATGCTCATCCGAAAAAAATTTGCACAAAACTAATTAAGACCATTCAATCATCCAAAAAGTAAAATAAAAAGAAACATAAGAGGAAATGCAACTATCGTACTATCAAAGCGGTCGAGGAATCCTCCGTGACCAGGCATGATTGTCCCTGAATCCTTGACCCCCAGGCTCCTCTTCAGCATTGATTCAACGAGATCTCCATATGTCCCTGATATTGAAATAATAACAGCCATCACTAACCAGAGCGGCCTGGCTACAATTCCAAGCCAGCCTCCCAGGAACCAGGCGACTATTGCGGTGATAATCATCCCTCCAAAGAATCCCTCCCACGACTTTTTTGGAGATATCCGCTCCATGATCCTGTTACGCCCGAATGATATACCTGTAAGATAAGCTCCCGTATCATATGCCCATTGCATCAGAAAAAAACCGATCACTATTCCGGGTGAAAATATCACCTGTGAATGATTGAGAAAGGTGCTTAATCCGTGGTGTCCAAAAGCTGAAAAAGGGAATAAAGAAAAAGGCACTCCTATATAAAAGAGAGGGAAGAATGTATGAGCAAGCGAATCAAATGGCCTGTCCTGCTTTCTGTAAAGTTCAATCATCGGGATTAGCAGCATCAGAGGGATGAGAATAAGCAGGGAGCCTGCTTCTAGTATACCAGCGGCTGTAAGTGTTGCTATCGTATATCCTGTTATACCGGTTAATATTCCGGTTATAAGCTGTGGCCTGATGCCTGAGGTTTTAATTATTGAATAATACTCGTACATCGTTCCTGACAGAATTACAAGCCCTGTCAGAAAAAACGATATAGGATGGAGCCAGAAACCTCCTAGTGTGAATATTACGATCCACACACCGGTTAACGTCCTTCTGAAAAGATTATTCAATTCTCCAGTAGTTTATTCTGTAGGCTGCTTTGAAGATCTTTCCGGATCGACAGCTTCATCAGGAAAAAGCTTTTCCTGTTTTGTGGTATTTTTTCTTCGCTTTTTTTGCAGCGGTTCTTCATTATTAACCGGATCCTGAATGACAGGTTCATTAACAGTTTCTGTATTAACCGTTGTTGTGGCCTGCTCATTCTTTTCCGCGGCTTCCCTGATCTCTTTAAGAAGATCTGCCTTTCTTTTTCCGAAGATCCTCTCCAGATCTTCACTGAATATTACCTCTTTTTCAAGGAGCAGCTCGGCGAGTTCAGTCAGTCCTTTCAGGTTTTGCTTCAGAACTGATTTAGCTCTTTCATACGATTCTTCAATGATCTGTTTTACTTCATTATCGATAAGTTCGGCTGTCTTCTCGCTATAGGGTTTAGTGAAACCGAAATCTGACTGTCCGGTTGAATCATAGAAACTTATGTTCCCTATTTTATCGCTCATCCCGAAGAATGATACCATTGCGTATGCCTGTTTCGTGATCTTCTCAAGATCGCTGAGTGCGCCTGTCGAGACTTTGCCGAAAATAAGTTCTTCAGAAGCCCGGCCTCCAAGGGCATAAGCCATCTCATCAAGCAACTGCTCACGTGTTGTGATCTGCCTCTCTTCAGGCAGGTACCAGGCAGCTCCCAGAGCTCTCCCGCGTGGGATTATCGTGACCTTGACAAGCGGGCTTGCATGTTCCAGGAGCCAGCTCACTGTAGCATGACCGGCTTCGTGATAAGCTATCGTCTTTTTCTCTTCAAATGAAATGATCTTATTCTTTCTTTCGAGGCCTCCTACAATACGGTCAATAGCATCAAGGAAATCCTGCTTTTCAACAACAGTCTTGTTTTTTCTTGCAGCTATCAGCGCTGCTTCATTACAGACGTTGGCAATATCAGCGCCAGAGAATCCCGGAGTCTGTTTTGCCAGGAATCCGACGTCAAAATTCTTTGCAAGTTTTATTGGTCGCAGATGAACTTTAAAAATCGCTTCCCTTTCAGTCAGGTCGGGCAGCTCGACATGTATCTGCCTGTCAAATCTTCCGGCTCTGAGCAACGCCCTGTCCAGTATATCGGCCCTGTTTGTTGCAGCGAGGATTATGACTCCCATATTTGTTCCGAAGCCATCCATCTCGGTAAGAAGCTGGTTCAGAGTATTCTCACGTTCATCATTGGAACCGAAATTGACATTCCTGCCCCGCGCCCTCCCTACTGCATCTATTTCATCGATAAAGACAATACAGGGTGCCTTTTCCTTAGCCTGCTTGAACAGATCACGCACTCTTGAAGCTCCTACACCAACGAACATTTCAACGAAATCCGATCCTGAGATTGAGAAAAATGGCACATTAGCTTCACCAGCAACAGCCTTTGCCAGAAGGGTTTTTCCGGTACCCGGAGGGCCTATCAGCAGCGCCCCTTTAGGAATCTTGCCTCCAAGCTGTGTATATTTCTTAGGGTTCTTCAGGAAATCAACGATCTCCATAACCTCTGTTTTAGCTTCTTCAAGACCGGCCACATCGTTGAAATTTATCTTTACATTTGTATCCTTATCAAAGATCTGAGCCCTTGATTTCCCGACACTGAATATCCCTCCGGCTCCGCCAGCTCCACCACCGGCCATACGACGCATCATAAACAGCCATACAACTATTAGAAGGATCGGAAGTATGAGCCAGCCAAGAATGTCAGCAAAATAATTTTTCCTAGTGACATATTCCGGATAGATCAGCTCATTATCCTTATAACCGGCATTTTTCTGTGTTTCCAGGATAAACGGTTCGAAGTTGCTTATGTCTCCGATATTATATACAAACTGCGGTTTGGGCACCTGTAATCCGACTCCGCCTCCGGGTTTTGGAAGGTTCTCATACCTTCCGGATTCTATCGCGGTACTTTTAAGATATATCTCAGCCTGCTCCTTATTTACAACGACCAGGTTCTCGATATCCCGGTTGATGATCATATCCTTTAACATGCTTGTCGTAGCCTTCTGCGACGATTTTCCGCTGAACAGAACCTCAAAAAGGATGATCGAAACAGCAAGGATGGCAAAGATCCAGTTAGAGTTAAACTTTGGCTTCCCGTTATTGTTCTTATTCTTATCCGGAATATTCTTATTACTTTTTTCTGCCATAAATCACCAGCTTACTTAATTTTATCAGTCATCTCCTCAAAATTAGCATCAGCCCAGAGTGTCTCCAGACTGTAAAAATTCCTGTATTCCTCAAGAAAGATATGGACGACAACATCCCCGTAATCAAGCAGCACCCAGTAACAGTTCTCAAGGCCTTCAACATGAAAAGGTTTTTCTCCTGTATCAATCCTGACGGTATCTTCAACTGAATCACATATTGCATCTACCTGTGTAACAGAATTAGCATGACATATAACAAAATAATCGGCTATACTGTTCTCGAATTTGCGCAGATCAATCTTAAGGACGTTTAGTCCCTTTTTATTGAAAATACCTTTAACAACACTTTTTAAAAGAACCTTTGTACCGTCAGATCTCTGCTTCATCAATAATTATCAGTTAGATATCAACCTGCAAAAGTACAAACTTTTATCTGTATTTTTGTCACTGCAGCCTAATTTTGAAATCAGTGCATGATTATCAAATAAATACTGAACGATAAAATATTTGCTTCCATGATCATAGGTTCAAATCTTCTCCGGTTCGACAGCATACAATCGACAAATACGAAAGCCCTAATGCTGATAAGAAATGAGGATATTCCTGAAGGTACTGTCGTCTTTACCGGTTTCCAGACTGCCGGCAGAGGACAGGCAGGCAATACGTGGGAAAGTGAAAAAGGCAAAAACCTGTTACTAAGTATAATCTTATATCCCGAGTCAGTATCTCCTGAGAACCAGTTTATTATCTCAATGACTATCTCACTGGGGATATCCGATCTAATCGATAAATATCATCCCGGCTGCAAAATTAAATGGCCTAATGATATTTACCTCAACGATAAGAAAATAGCCGGTATACTAATTGAGAATTCCATATCTGGTTCAATTCTAAAAAGTTCCGTTGCGGGAATCGGTCTTAATATCAATCAGGTAAATTTTCCTCCAAATATCCCAAATGCCGGATCACTGAAACAGATCACCGGAAAGGAATTTGATACTGAAGTTCTGTTAAAAGAACTTCTTTCTGAACTGGATAAAAGATACAAGCTCATGCTGTATGGCGACAGAGAAAGTATCAGGCGGGAATATATCTCAAAGCTCTACAGGCTGAATGAATGGAGCAGATATCGTTCAGCCGGATCAGCTTTTAAAGGCAGGATAACAAATATTTCGGATGAAGGGCATCTCATAATTGAAAACCACGGGGGTAAAATGATGACTTTTTCATTCAAGGAGGTAGACTATCTGTCCTGATATGTCTCTTTCCATCCTTTGAAGTTCTCCATCTCTTCAATAAGCTTTGCGAGAAAATATCTTACGGGTTCATCAGCAACCATCTTTAAAAAGGGATTCATATCGGCTGAGAGGTCAACTTTGACTTCCGACTTATCAGCTTCCTGACTGATTATATTCAGAATCAGGGAGAAATCATTAACCTGCCTTGCATATCCTGAAAAAATTACCTTGTCCGGGTAGAACTTCTCCTTAAGCCTTATAGTTACCTCTCCAAGCATGCCAACCCTGAAGCTGCATGTGTCCCTGTCGATCTTAATGTCGGTGAATGTATCCGGCGGGATAAATCTTTCGAAATTCCTGATGTCAGTCACAAAATTATAAATATCTGCTGCACCAAAGTCAACTTTACCCTGGCGGCTTTCATATGTTGAGATGCTCATATTTTTTAAAATTAAGTATGATCAGATCACAGACCCCAGGTGGAAGGATCGACCCTCCATAACTTCAGGGTCTCAAGATCTGCACTGCTTATATATCCGGTATTCAATGCAGTTTCTATAAGAACCGAATAATTGCACAAAGTATTCAGCGGCACATTTTCTGCAGCAAAGGCGTCTGATGCTTTTTTAAATTCATATGTAAAGATAGCGGCCATGCCCAATACTTGGCATCCTGCTTCCCTCAGGGCTTTCACGGCATTGAGGCTGCTGCCACCGGTAGATATAAGGTCCTCAATAACAACAACTTTCTGGCCTTTTGTATAATAGCCCTCGATCTGGTTACCGAGGCCATGTTCCTTGGCTCCTGATCTGACATAGATAAAAGGCAGTTCCAGCTTATCCGCAACGAGGGCACCGTGAGATATTGCACCGGTAGCTACTCCTGCGATCAGTTCAGCCCCTGGATATAAGGAATTTACCAGAGAAGCAAATGAATCACGTATGTATGATCTTACCTCCGGAAAAGACAGAGTTTTCCGGTTATCGCAGTATATAGGAGATTTCCATCCGGATGCCCATGTAAAAGGATTTGATGGTTGCAATTTAATTGCTTTAATTTGTAACAGATATTCGGCTATTTTTTTTGCATTATTCTCCATAGAATATGTATAAAGTTCATTTCGAAAACAGATTCATCCTGATAAGTCCTGAACCTGACCGCTTACAAAAATACGGGTTATTCCATAAATTCTATGATACAAAGGAACTTTATAGAATTATTTCTGAATTCCAGGAAAATCCGACAGTTCAGGCAATAAATATCTATGGTCCCAATATCAAGCATATCTGGAAGATTTTCAGGATATATTTTACCGAAGTCGGAGCTGCCGGAGGTCTTGTTAAGCACACTTCAGGCCGTTATCTGTTTATTGAAAAGAAGGGGAAGCTGGATCTGCCAAAAGGGCATATGGAACCGGGAGAGGAAGCTTCGGTGTGTGCCATCAGGGAAGTACAGGAAGAATGCGGGATAGAGGGGCACAAAATTGTAAAGCCTCTTTTACCCAGTTACCACACTTACACCTGGGAAGGCATTTCATACCTGAAGAAGACAAACTGGTTTCTGATGGAATATAATGGTGAAATGGTAAATGAGCCGCAGGTCAAGGAAGGGATCACCAGGGTTGAATGGCTGCTTCCCGAGGAAATAAGTAAAATTAAAGGTAGTGCGTGGCTTTCACTGATGGATCTTATCAACGAATCTATCTTTAATCCTCACCTCCCTTATAACGTTTGAGGTCTATTGCAGCCGGAACAAATTTAGAGGCATCTCCCCCGCTGCGTATTATATCGCGTACTATTGTTGAATTGATCGGAGTGTGTTCAGGAACCGTCAGTAAGAATACCGATTCGACATCCGATTTTAAGGCCTTATTGACCTGCGCGATAGCCCGTTCAAATTCAAAATCAGCTGCAGTCCTCAAACCCCGGAGAATATATTTTGCACCCTTATTAATACAATAGTCGACAGTCAGCCCTTCATAATGATCAACTTTCACCCTTGGCTCATCGCTGAACACTTTTGCGATCATCTCTTTTCTGGTCTCAAGGGGAAAATAGCTTTTTTTCAAAGCGTTGGCACCGACAGCAATTATTATTTCATCAAAAAGTCCAAGCGCTCTTCTTACTATACCTTCATGTCCGATTGTAAAAGGATCGAAGGATCCGGGAAAGACTGCTATTTTTTTCATCCGAACGTTATTTTTCTGGCATTACTTACTTTTTGCTTGAGCAGGGCGAGATCAAGCACTTCCATTATTGTATCCACATAATGGAATTTCAATCCCCGTATATAGATATCCTTGATATCCTCAACATCTTTTTTGTTTTCCGCAGATAGAATGATCTCCTTAATGCTTGCTCTCTTTGCTGCAAGGATCTTTTCCTTTATACCTCCAACCGGCAGTACCTTTCCCCTCAGGGTAATCTCGCCTGTCATTGCAAGATATTTTCTGACCTTTCTCTGTGTAAATGCCGAAGCAATTGATGTTGCCATTGTAATACCCGCCGATGGCCCGTCTTTGGGGATAGCCCCCTCAGGGATATGAATATGGATGTTCCATTTATCAGAGAAATCATCAGGGAGATCAAGCAGACTGGCATTTGACTTTAGGTATTCCAGTGCAATTATCGCTGATTCTTTCATTACCTCTCCAAGATTCCCGGTCAGTGTCAGTTTTCCGGTTCCCTTGCTCAGGCTGGTCTCAACGAAAAGTATCTCTCCTCCTGCTGCTGTCCAGGCTAAGCCGGTAACTACTCCTGCCTGGTCATTGCCTGCATAGATGTCACGGATATATTTCGGCGGTCCGAGTATTTCGCCAAGCATTTTTTCGGAAAGCGTCGGATTGTAGTCCGTCTCAGAAGCGATATTCTTTGCAGTGACCCTGACGATCTTTGCCAGCTTCTTATCAAGTTCTCTTACACCCGATTCACGGGTATATTTCTCGATGATCTTTTCCATCACATTATTCCCGATAATCAGTTGCTTCGTCTTAACTCCATGATTTTCGAGCTGTTTAGGAAGAAGATGTCTCTGTGCGATCTCAAGCTTTTCCTCAACAAGATAGCCGGTTATCTCGATTGTCTCCATCCTGTCGCGGAGAGCGGCACTTATTGTCGATAAGGTGTTTGCAGTGGCAATGAACAGTACTTTTGACAGGTCATATTCCATCTCCAGGAAATTATCAAAGAAAGTGCTGTTCTGCTCAGGATCAAGGACCTCAAGAAGTGCGGATGAAGGATCACCCCTGAAATCCTGTCCGACTTTATCAACTTCATCAAGAATAAATACCGGATTTGATGATCCGGCCCTTTTTATATTCTGGATTATCCTTCCGGGCATAGCTCCTATATATGTTTTCCTGTGTCCCCTTATCTCTGCTTCGTCATGAAGACCTCCGAGCGACATTCTTACATATTTTCTTCCCAGGGCCTTAGCTACGGATTTGCCGAGCGATGTTTTACCTACTCCGGGAGGTCCGTAAAGACAGAGTATCGGAGATTTCAGGTCGCCCTTCAGCTTAAGCACTGCAAGGTGTTCAAGTATCCTTTCCTTCACATCATCAAGGCCAAAATGGTCGTTATCGAGTACCTGCCTGGCATAATTCAGGTCAAGATTATCGGGTGTGTATTCGCCCCACGGAAGATCCAGCAGTGTCTGGATATAGTTTACCTGGACTGAATACTCCGCAGCAGCAGGATTCAGGCGGGTAAGCTTGTCAAGTTCCTTATTGAAGGTTTTACTAACATCTTCGGTCCACTTCTTTTTCTCAGCTTTTTTCCTGTATTCTTCTATCTCCTTCTCAAGAGGATTGCCTCCAAGTTCGTTCTGAATCGTTTTCATCTGCTGATGCAGGAGGAACTCCCTCTGCTGCTGGTCGAGGTCACTTTTGACCTTCGACTGCAGCTCGTTTTTAAGCTCAAGAACCTGTATTTCCTGGACAAGATATTCAAGGAGTGCATAGCCTCTGTCGCGGATACTGTTTATTTCGAGCAGTTTCTGCTTGTCCTGGACTTTAATGTCGGTATTTGAGCATATGAAGTTTATCAGGTAAGTATTGTTCTCAATGTTCTTGATAGCGAAGGATGCTTCGGGACTAATATTAGGGTTGATCTTGATTATCTTTAATGAAAGGTCCTTAAGTGATCCGACTATAGCATCAAAATCCTTGCTTGTCGGTTCAGGTTTTCTTTCTGGCATAGGTTTTACCTTTGCCATGAAGTAAGGATCGCTTGAGACAAGATCGCTTAGCACCATCCTTTTTCTTCCCTGGATAATTGCAGTAGTCGAACCGTCAGGCATTTCAAGAAGCTTTACAATCTGGCCTATAGTACCGACGGGGTGGAGATCCTCAAATCCGGGATTCTCGGTGTCAGGATCTTTCTGGGCAACGGTCCCGACAATCTTGTCATTCCTGTATGCATCCTTTATCAGCTGGATAGAACGCGGCCTGCCAATTGAGATAGGCAGGACAACTCCGGGGAAGAGCACAGTATTACGGAGTGAAAGGACCGGGATAACTTCCGGAACCTCAACGTTTTCAAGATCACTGTCATCTCCGTCAGCTATAATAGGGACTATATCGCCCTCTCCATCCATCATTTCCGGCAGCAATATCTCGTTAATAGGTCTCCTGTATTTCTTCTCCATAAGTGTTCATTCTCCCGAATTAGTGTCAAAATTACTTAATATTTTCTATTTGCAGGTGCCGGGAATATGCTCAATCTTCGTGCCATAAATGAAAATTATACGTATAATATAAGATAGGGGCGTTGCATGCAACGCCCCTACCGATATTTTATGACAAAAATTCCCGATTATTGATTTTTCTCCTCTTTTGCAGCGGTTTTCTTTTTCCCTACATGATCCTTATACCTGTTCATATATTTATCAACCCTTCCTGCTGTATCGACAAGTTTCATCTTACCTGTATAAAAGGGATGAGAGGTATTTGAAATTTCAAGCTTGATAAGAGGGTACTCCTTGCCGTCCTCCCACTTGATAGTCTCTTTCGACGGAGCAGTTGACTTGCTCATGAAAGTATAACCATTCGACATATCCTGAAATACAACAAACCTGTAATTCTCCGGATGTATTCCTTTTTTCATTGCTGTTTACTTTAAAAATGACTCCCTCTAAAATTCTGTTATTTAAGGACTGCAAAATTAATGAACTCCCGTTAAATTCCAATAATAAATCACCAAATAATTGATCCTCCTTCCTATTTTCTACTTAACCTGCTGTTTATCAATAACTTCATCTTTATATCTCCTGAACAGGAGTTTGTCATTTATCATATAACGATATGTAATATGGGTTTTTGCCCTTTTTGCGCCTAAAGCTTCATAGATAGCTATCATTTTAGGGTTATAATCGGCAACCCAAGAAAGTTCCATTTCCTTTATCCATTTTTTTTGCCTGAATACCTGGTATAGCTTTAAAAATATTGCAGATTCAACTCCCGAATTCTGGTATGCATAATGAACACCACCCACAACACCCCTTACCCTGCTGATCTCATTTGTATTTTTGTAGTACAGAAACTTAAGCTTGCTCCAAAGATCCATTTTCCCATCCAGATGTCTCAATATCTGGTTCAGATCGGGGAAAAGGATGAAAAATCCGATAGGCTTTTCTTTCGAGTAGGCGAACCATATGAGTTCCTCGTCTATAAAAATTTTCGCCTTTTGCAGCGATTCATTCAGTATTTCAGGGTTAAGAGGGGTAAAATCCTCCTTTAGCAGTGTCCATGTGGAATTGTAGATCTCACAGATATCATCAATAAATTTCCGGCTGTTCCGGAATTCAAAGTGCCGGAAGCTGTAACCCTGGCGTTGAGAGATCCTTTCAGCTATTCTCATCATTCTTTCCGGGAAAGTCTCGATCTCATTTGTCGAACCTCTGATGGTCCTGTGGTGTGAATACTGTTCAAAATAGTTAAGGAACCCGTATGATTCGAAGAAATCCCTGTAATACCTTTTATTGTAAGGCATGCCGTAAGATTGCTGCATGAAGCCATCAACGAGTAATCCCCAGAAGTTATAATTCTCCCCGAAGTTGATCGGGCCATCCATCGCTTCCATTCCCTGAGCAGAAAGCCAATCTTTAACCGTATCAAACAGAAGGAATGCTGCGTCCTTATCTTCTATCACTTCGAAAAAGCCAAAACCGCCAGTCGGCTGTTTATTGGCTGCTGACCGCTGATTGTCAATAAATGCAGCTACACGACCTATTGTTCTGCCGCTGTTATCATTTAGTATCCAGCGTATTGCCGTACCGCGTTCAAAGGAATGGTTCCGTGCAGGATCAAAAATACCTTCAATCTCATCATCAGGCGGACAGACCCAGTCAGGATCGCTCCTGTATAACCATTTTGGAAAATCCAGGAATTCCGTCCGGTCTTTTCCTGTTTTTACTTCAGATATAACCATCAGATAACTAACTGATTTATAAAGTTTGATTGAAATTTTCCACCCTACCCTTCTGCAAATATAAACAGTTTTTTCAAACAGGATATCTGAAAAACACAGTTCCCGAAACGGGTACATTACCTGATATTAATGATTCCCTTGTCGACAAGGATAAAGATAATCGTCAGGAGAATAGAATAGATCGTGAAGATCTTAAGAGGTATATATTCTGTTGGTTTGATCTTCATCTTCACCCATACATATCCGACAAGTATCATTTTACCGATACAGTAGACTATGAAAGTAGAAAGGGCGACCCCGACAATTCCGTAGCCCCATTTTATCATCAGGAGGCTGAGCGGGACATTTATTGCGATCTCGATCAGGGCGGCAATAAGGGTGACATTTGTTTTTTTCCTTCCAACCACTATTGTCTGGGGAAAAACGAGACGAGGTATTATAAGCAGTGAATATACCATGAAAATGCCGGCACTTTTATGGAATTCGGGATTGAAGAGACGTGGATAGAACCATCTCGCGAAGAGCATTATGACCATTATCATTGGAAAAAGGAGGTGCATAAGCTTTTTCGATTTCAGTTTTATCTTGGCGAGTGATTCCTTCATCATCGATCTTGTGGAAAATTCCGGCAGCATGGCATTACTGAGTCCGTTGGCAAGCAGCAATACCAGCGGGAACTCTTTCGCGCCATATCTGAACCAGGCAAAAATGGCAGGGTCCTGGTAGACAGACGATACAATTATACCGTCAACATACTGAGCTGAGCCGCTGATAAGGGTTGTTATTATCAAGGGCATCCCCAGGTAAAGATGCTCTTTCATGAATTCCCAGGAGACTCTTATCTCTGTATATCTCCTCAACAGTATTATCAGCCAGACCCATCTCACGAATGTTATAGCCAGCAAGCCGTAAATTGACCAGATAATGTCCTTCCCCAGCAGAACGGGTAAAATTATCAGCGCCAGTTGTGCACTGAATGTATAAAGGGCATACTGAAGTATCCTGTAAGCCCTGTTATTGAGAAGATAAATATATTCGATAAGGCAAACCGGACTGCTGAGCATAATATAGAGCAGGAGCAGGTTGATATAGGGGACATTACCGCTGAAACGGAAAACTGAGACACTGTTTTTTATTGAATGGCCGAGAGCGAAGAAAAGCAGGCTGAAGAAGCAGATTAGCAGGAAAGCATTGAATATCTCAGGCGATTTTCTTTTTTTTGTTTCACCAAATCTCCTGAAAGTTTTATTCCTGTGATAAAGAGGGAGGAGCGATTGTATTATCCCTGTGACCCAGAAGAACGTGATCAATCCTGAAATAAAAAGGAACATCTCCCACGATCCTATCTCTGCGCGTGTGAGATGACTTTTTGTAAATACAATACTTACGATAAGGAAGACTGTGAATTTGAGCAGCTGGAAAATCTGAAGCCCGGAAATGTTGTCGATGAATCGTAGCCGTCTTACTTTCATTCTTGTCTTTTTACATTTTTTGAAAGACTAAAGATCTCTGGCCTTCATATGGCTGTTGAACAGCCGGTCAAAGATAACATTTGAACGTAAGCAGCAGAAAATAATTTTAAAATTTTGTGAATAAAATTTTTGGGCTTACTTTTGCATTCCTGAAACGGTGGATGTAGCTCAGCTGGTTAGAGTACCGGATTGTGGTTCCGAGGGTCGTGGGTTCGAATCCCATCTTCCACCCAAACAGAAAAAGCCTTTCCCCGTGCCAGCGGGGAAGGGCTTTGTTTTTCAATTGCGTTGAAAACCCGTTTTCATAAGCAGGTGAAAAACAAAGACCTTAAATGAGCGAAGCGAATGAAAGGCTTTTTCTGTTTGACATTCCCCGCCAGGGATCGCTATCGCAGCGAAGCGAAGATAGCACTCCCATCTTTCACCGGTTAAGAGGAAGAGGATAATGGTTTTGCAAGATGCAGGGTGCACGGTGCTCGAAGCGAAACGAAGTGGAGCGGAGATTCCGCGTCAGCGGAAAGGATGCAGGATGCATGGTACATGGTTCTTAATTCCCCCTTTGAAGGGGGCTAGGGGGATGTTTTTGCATGTTGCATAGTGCAGTTTTTTTTCCTAAATTTACTGAAGCAAACCAAATCACAAATGGCTGTAATCAAGCAGCGGTCATATGTCTCTGTGATAACATTTGTAGCATTGATAATCCTTCAGTGTGAAGGCAGGGAAAAGTTTTACCGGCCTGATATGCCTGAACAATTATGTGCAATTGGCCTGATTGATATAGATGATACTCTGAATTATGCTATCTGTGATTCATCTATTAAAGCTTCATCGAAAAAGATATTCTTTGAGAAGTCATTTCAATCTGACCTCTCTTCCAGCCCAGATTCTCTGGGAGGCTTCTCATTCAGGTTTTCAGATGGTAAGGAAGATTTGTTAACTTATCACATTGATGAACCGATACTATATCCTGAAATTGAAATCCCTGCTGACTTAAAAGCTGAATCCGCCAGGAAATTTTTTTTCTATGCAGGTGAAAGAGCCTCTCCGGATATTTCGGCGGAATGCGTAGTACCGGACCTTCCTCCCGAACTTTCATTAGTATCCCTCAAGACCTGGTTTGATATCCTGGACTTTTACCCAAAAGATGAGTGCTTCAACTTGAATCCTTCCACCGGAATACATGAATCTACTTATACCAGAAGATACGCTGAGATTGAATTTGCCTTTAATAATACTGATCCTGAATCTTACTATGCCCTTTTTCTTATTGGGTCACCAAAGTATTATCGAAATGATATACAAGGCATTGGATTGGGAGCTCCGAACTTTATGAACTATGGTATGACGGAAACCAACGCAAACGGTTTTTTTTACACCTTCAAGGGTGGTTTAACAATTCAGCATTACTGTCAATCCTTATCTGTTTATAGTGAGAGGACTAGCTGCAATTCTGATACATTAAATGCGTACTTTTTTGATGGCAGCAAAATACCTGGTGGAAAATGCATTATTAAAATGTCTACTTATTGGGACAACATCAAGTATATACCATCATTTATAGAGTATTTCAGGGTACGACTCATGTCCATACCTAAAGAAGCCTATCTCTTCTATAAAAGTCTTTACACTTACAAAATGGAGCGTGATGATCCTTTCGGAGAATTGATAAATATTAATGGGAATGTCGTCGGAGGAAATGGCATAATTGCTTTATGTCGAAGCAGGGATCTGATCGTTTATACAGGTCAAACTGGTGGTAGATTTGATCCGTTCTTTTAGGCGGAAGGCGAGCGATGAGCGATGAGAGGTGAGCGATGAGCTTTGAGTAAGCGGTGATTCATGAGTCATTCGGCATATATAAGTATAATCTCATAGCTATGACGGAGAAATAGCACCATTTATCCTGCATTCTGCGTGAGCCGCTGACAGGCGGCCGGATATGAATAACCCCCAGTCAATCTGGGGGTAAGGAGCCACCACAAACTATAAACCCTGAAGGGGTTTAATATGTTGGATCTGATCGAGCATATAATGGGCTAGCATGACCGTCTCAATAAAAAGACATTTAAAGAGGAATACAGAAAACTTCTTCTGGAATCGGGAATCAGGATAGATGAAAGATATTTTCCATAGGACACGTATTCAGCTCCTGTAGAGCTGAACAGTCGTGGAGTGGTGCCTACACCCCCAGATTGACTGGGGGTTATTCACATAATGCCCTTTCAGGGCTCATAAATGGTGTTTTGCAAGGTGCAGGATTTTTTCCTAAATTTACTGAAGCAAACCAAATCACAAATGGCCGTAATTAAGCGGCGGTCATATGTCTCTGTGATAATATTTGTTGCATCGATAATCCTTCAGTGTGGGGGCAATGAAAGATTTTACCGGTCTGATCTACCGGAACAGATCTGTGCAATAGGACTGATTGACATTGATGATACGGTTGCCTATGGAGTATGTAGTAATCCAGATTGGCGTAGTAACCCAATCTATCCTCATTACTGTCCTACGTGTCTGATTGATAGCTTAGTTTCGACACGAAAAATTTTCTTTGAAAAATCATATCAGACTGAATACTCGGATGGATCAACGGATGTGTTCATAGATTTTGAATTTAAGATTTCAGATGGCAATAATGATATATACGTTTATAAGGAAAATGAATCTGTCTGGAATCCATTTATTAGTATACCGGCTGATTTTATTTTTGAGCCTGGTAAAAAGTATTATTTTTCGGCAAGTGAGAGAGATGCAGAAGATATTTCGGCTGTGTGCACAATCCCAGCATTACCTCCGGAACCTTGGTTAGTATCACTGAAGACAGGGATTAATATTCTGGATCTGCCTAAGGATGATAAACGTTACTTCTATTCGGATCTATATGGTTTCTATAAGCCATGGAAGGAAGATACCACTACCTATACAAGAAGATTTGCTGAGATTGAGTTTTCTTTTGCAAATAATAACCCGGAATCCTACTATACCTTTTTCCTGATTGGAACTCCTCATTATGGTATACAGTTGGATGAAGATGCACGTGGAATATGGCAATCTAATTTTTTAAATTATGGAGTACTTGAGACGAACACCGAAGGTTTTTTTTATACATATAAAGGAGGTATAACAATTCAGCATTTCCGATTAGATCTTACTGAGAATTGTTATACTACTGGATGCATGACAGATACTTTACGCACATATTTTATTGATGGAAGTAAAATACCCGGTGGGACTTGTACGATAAAAATATTAGCACAGTGGGATAATGTAAAATATATACCATCATTCGTAAAGTATCTCCGGGTCAGAATAATGTCTATTCCAAAAGAAGCCTATCTTTTCTATAAGAGCCTTTATACTTACAAGATGGAACGGGATGATCCATTTGGGGAATTAATAAATATAAATGGTAATGTTGCAGGGGGTAATGGTGTTATCGGTCTTTCCAGAAGTAAGGACCTGAAAATAGACATAAACCAGACTGGAAGTATGTATGATCCGTTCTTTTAGGCAGAGAAAGAATAGGTATGAGTAGTGAGTGGTGAGTAGTGAGACATTTTTCGACATATATAGCATAATCCCATAGTTAGTGTCAGGAAATAGCACTATTTCTTTTACATCCCGCATAAGGCCGCTGACAGGCGGCCGGATATGAATAACCCCCAGTCAATCTGGGGGTAAGGAGCCACCACAAACTATAAACCCTGAAGGGGTTTAATATGTTGGATCTGATCGAGCATATAATGGGCTAGCATGACCGTCTCAATAAAAAGACATTTAAAGAGGAATACAGAAAACTTCTTCTGGAATCGGGAATCAGGATAGATGAAAGATATTTTCCATAGGACACGTATTCAGCTCCTGTAGAGCTGAACAGTCGTGGAGTGGTGCCTACACCCCCAGATTGACTGGGGGTTATTCACATAATGCCCTTTCAGGGCTCATAAATGGTGTTTTGCAAGGTGCAGGATTTTTTCCTAAATTTACTGAAGCAAACCAAATCACAAATGGCCGTAATTAAGCGGCGGTCATATGTTTCTCTGATAGTATTTGTAGCATTGATAATCCTTCAGTGTGAGGGCAGGGAAAGATTTTACCGGCCAGATTTGCCTGAACAGATGTGTGCCGTTGGCCTGGTTGATATAGACGATACACTATCTTATGATATATGCCAATATTGTCACTTTCAATATGTAGATACTTTAATTTCTTCAAAGAAAGTATATTTTGAAAAATCATATCAATCTGAATACTCAGACGGATCAATTGATAATTTCAGGGAGTTTACTTTCACGATTTCAGATGGAGAAAAAGATATGTTCACATATCACTTT